>NZ_JBIVPA010000017.1:0-161405 GCF_044754405.1 Streptomyces sp. NPDC093089 | reverse complement strand
GGCGTTGTAGGAGTTGGTCCACTTGTACGTGCCCGCCAGCGCCGTCCGGCCCGTGACGGACGGGACGGTCACCTGCTGGAGGACCGGCTGGTAGAAGCCGTTGTACGACGTGGTGGCGGACTCGTACGCCTGGCCGTTCACCCAGCGGATCGACTTGGCGGGCTGACCCTTGCCGCTGGTGGCCGTGTCGTAGGTCCACTCCGCGAGGAGGGTCGTGCCCTTCTTGAGGGCGGTCTTGCGGCCCAGGGCGTCGAAGTCGGTGTGCAGGGTGATCCCGCGGCCGACCTCGGTCACGTCGGTGACCCGGTTCGCGGCGTCGTAGGTGAGCTTGGAGGTGCCCTTGTCGGGGTCGTTGATCTCGGTCTCACGGCCGCGGACGTCGTACTTGTACGTCCACGCGGCGCCGGCGGCGTCGGTGACCCCGCTCAGCCGGCCCTGCTTGTCGTAGGTGTACCGGGTGGTCTCCGACGTGCTGCGGTCCGCCGCGGTGTACGAGACGAGGGCGGTGGGACGTCCGATGCCGTCGACGACCTTGGTGGTGGCGATGCCGCCCTGCGGGGGGATCACCGTGGTGCTGTCACCGCTGTGGAGCGTGGTCGTGCGCTTCGTCTCGTCGCCGAACCGCTTCGAGATCACGGCGGTGACCCGGCCCGCGCCGTCGTACTCGGTGTCCGTGGACGCCGGGTAGTTCAGGTCCTGGCCGGTGACGAGGGCGGGCTCGGCCGCGCCGGTCGCGAAGAAGCGGCCGGAGTCGCGCCAGACCTGGCCGCGGGTGTCGTAGAACTTCTCGGTCACGAGACGGCCGGCGCCGTCCGGTGACGGCTCCTGCGTCTGCCGCTCGCGCAGCAGGCCGTCCTGGAAGCCGTACGCGCTGCGGTAGGTCGAGTCGTGGGCGAGGACCTTCGTCGTGGTGACGATCGGCCCGTCCTTGCGGACCAGGTAGTCGAAGGCGTAGTTCGGCGAGTCGGGGTACGTGACCGCCGAGCGGGTCGGCTGCCACACCTTGGTGACGCGGCCCAGCGGGTCGTACGCGGTGGTCGTCACCCTGTTGTTGGGGTCGGTGACCTGGGTCGGCTGGCTGCGCAGCGGGTCGTAGACGGTGGTCGTCACGTGGCCGAGCGGGTTCGTCGCCACCATGCCGGTGGGCGCCTCGCCGGTGGCCGGTGTGAACGCCGTGGTGGTCACCTTGCCGAACGGGTCGGCGGTGGACAGGGACCGGCCGTAGACGTCGACGCAGGACTGGTCCTTGGCCGCCCCGCAGTCCTTCGGGATCGAGGACTGGACGTCGTAGCCGTCGCCCTTGCCGTTGATCTTCTCGGTGCGGGTGAGGAAGCCGGAGCCCGGGACGGTGCCGAGGGCGCCGTGGTCGTAGTAGTTGCGGACGTCGTCGATGACGTCGCCCGGACGGCTGACGGTGCTGCCGCAGAGGACGGAGACGCTCTCGACGCGGCTGACGGCGTCGAGAACGTGCTTGGTGGTGTTGCGGGCGTAGCTGGTCGTCGTGCACTGCTCGTCGCCGGGCACGTCGACGTCGCCGGTGTACGACTCGGTGGAGAGCATGCCGTACGCGTCGAAGTCGCGGGTCCGCTCGGTCTTGCGGGTTCCGCCCGTCACCGTGGTGCGGGTGACGTCCTTCTCGACGTTCGTCCTGTACGACACCAGCGCCGGCAGACCGGGCCGGGCACGGGTGGCGACCGCGGCGGAGCGCCACGGGGTGTACGAGGTCGAGGAGACGAGCTTCGTCGTGTCGTCGCCGTTGTACGTCAGGCTCTGCCGGACCATGCCCGCGAACTCGGGACGGTCGGTGACGGAGTCGTTGAAGGAGTCCTTGACCGCCGCGCCGTCGATGCCGCGGAAGTAGCGGGTCTCGGTCAGGGTGCGGGGGTCGTCGGCGGCTCCCTTGCGGGTCTGGACCCGCTCGTAGCCGCGCGCGACGGAGTGCACCCGGTCCTCGGCCTTGGTGAACTCGTCCTCGCTCTTGGCGTAGGCGGCCCCGCCGAGGTAGCCGTACGAGGTCACCGTGTCCGGGGACTCGACCAGGTTGTCGCCCTCGACGACCTGGGTGACGACGTACGAGTTGAACCAGTCGAGCTGGGCGGTGTCGCCTTCCCAGGCCCACTTGACGGGGTAGCAGCGGGTGGTGTTGGTCGCGTCCGGCTGCGGAAGGTTCGCCGGGGTGCAGTCCTGCGGGGAGTAGTAGACCCCGATGGTGCCGCCGGTCTCGGTGTTGATCTGCGACATGCGCAGCCGGACGTAGGGCGCGAGGCCGTCACCCGTCCTGTCGACGCGGTTGGCCAGCTGCTCGCCGGTGAAGGTGACGGCCGGCAGCCCGAGGGTGCCGCCCGCCTTGCCGGTGCGCTGGACGGACTTCAGCCACATCGGCGTGGAGATGCCGTCGCCGGAAGGCGGGAAGTTCTGGTCGAGCGTCCAGGTGTCGACCTCCTTGAGCGCGCCGCCGGTGCGCAGCTTGGTGGTGATGCCGGTCAGGCGCTTGCGGGACCAGAAGCTCGGCGAGTACTGGTCCTTGCACTCGGTCGCGCCGTCCTTGCAGTACAGGTCGAAGGGAACGTCCGGCCAGTTCTTGGCGTTCGTCTCGTCGAAGGTGCCGCAGCCGGTCAGGCAGCGCTCGTCGACGCTGAACTGCACCTGCCCCATGGGCTTGCCGGCGTAGACGGCGTCGTCGCGCAGACCGTAGTCGATGTGGTCGAGCCAGCCGCCCCGGATGTAGGGGGTGACGGTCCCCTTGCCCGTGGTCTCGGAGACGTTGAGGCCGTAGTTGTTCTTCTCGGTGTTCCAGTAGTACGCCATCGCGTTGCCGCGCGGGTCGACGACGTAGTCGAGCTGCCAGCGCCAGGCCTGCTTGCACCAGGCGTCGGCGAAGGTGGCGTTGTAGCAGGGCTCGCCCGAGTGGTTGCCGAAGACCGGGACCGTCCAGGTGGAGTTGGTCACCGGGCTGTCGTCGTCGGGCGTGATGGTGCCGCCGTCGGTCCAGCCGGGCAGCCGGTTCAGGCCGAAGAAGTACTGGGTCCCGTCGGTGCCGGTGACCTTCCAGTGCTCGCCCTTGCCGTCGACGCCGTCGGTGCCGGCGTCGCCGTTCTCGGCGCCGGTCAGCTTCTCGACGTCCTCACCGGAGTCGCCCTGCGGGTGCCAGCCCTTGCCCGCCTCGAAGACGAGCTCGGTGGTGCGGCCGTTCAGCGAGAGCGTCGCGTTGTCGTTGAACCAGCACAGGTCGCCCACCTTGGTGGTGTTCGTCCCGCCGGTCTTGTCGTCCTCGCACGACTTGTACTTGCGCTCGATGAAGCCGGGCTCCCAGTCCCAGCCGTCACCGATCCAGGACGCCTGGGAGTTGGTGGCTCCCGTTCGACCGTCGACGGCCTGGGAGTTGTAGCCCAGGCTGATCTCCGGAGCGGCACCGCCCGGGACGCCGGGGACCTCGATCGGGTAGGTCCACGTGAAGGCGCCGGTGGATCCCCCCGCGCTCCAGGAGCCGGAAGGCTGGAGGGACGTCGCCTTGAAGGTGCCCGTCGAACCCTCGTCGCCGGCCGTCGCGGCCAGGACCATGGGGGCCGCGCCGAGGGAGACGACGGCGGACAGCTTGCCCGTCTTCGGGTCGTTCTCCGTGTCCAGCGGCTTCCGCGTTCCGCACGCCGGCTTCTCGGGCGTGGTCAGGGCACAGGCCGGCAGCTCCACCAGACGGAGTCGCCCGGCCCAGTCGCCGCCGTAGGCGCCGCGGAAGGCGTTGTAGTCGACCTCGACCCGTGTCGGGTCGGCCGCCGTCCGGGCGTCACCGGTCCGGGCGAGGGACAGGACGATTCCGTCGACGCCCGCCTCGCGGGCGGCCTGACGGCTGCCGAGGTTCACCCGGACGTCTCCGGTCGCGGCACGCCCGGTCGCCGGGGCGGCGCCCGGGGCCTTGGCCGTCGCCCGGGAGGCGACGGATTCGACGCTGACGGGCAGGCTCCCTGCCCGGCCTCCGCGCGCCGGTGAGACCGAGCCGGTCCCCGCTTCGGGCCAGTCGGCCTTCGGCGTGAGCCGCTTGGCGGCCGCGTCGGGCCGCTTCTCTCCCCCCGCGCGCATCGGCGTCACGGGAACGGCCTTCGGCTGCCGCACCTCCGGCAGCGCCGGTCCCCCCTCCGCCGCAACGGCCGCCGTCGGCAGTACGCCGCCGAGGACCGCTGCGGCCAGTGCGACCGAAAGCCCTCTCCAACTCCTGCGCTTCAACACCCACCCCTTGGATATTCCATTGGCATTTTTCGGGCCAGGCTAGCAGCAGAAATGGCTCATTCTTATTTCATTCGACACCCCTGAAAAAGCCACCCAGTGCGTAAAATCCAGGCAAAGTCGATCTTCGCGGCCAGAACAGGGCGAACCTCCCAGCAGGTACAAAACTTGCTGCTCAGCAGGCCCATAGCACCTCACCGCCCGGCCGCGAACCAGATCACGCCCGATGGACCCACACAACGGACAGGGCCATCGAAATGGATTCGCCACAGGAAGCCACAGCAGGCCTGAATTATCGATCGCGAGAAAGCGGGAGCCCGGGGAAAAATTTCCCGGGAAACGCGAATAACTCTGTCAGGTCGCCCATTCACGACGACGTCACGAGGCTTCCTCCTCGAGGTGGGGCGTGCGCATAGGCTGGCGGCATGATCAGGGTGGTGCTGGCCGACGACGAGACGATGATCAGGGCCGGGGTGCGGGCGATCCTGGCGGCCGATCCCGGGATCGAGGTGGTCGCGGAGGCGGGGGACGGCCGGGAGGCGGTCGAACTCGCGCGGGAGCACCGGCCGGACGTGGTGCTGCTCGACATCCGGATGCCGCGGCTCGACGGGCTGGGGGCGGCGGAGGAGCTGCGCGCGGTGCTGCCCGGGGCGGCGGTGGTGATGCTGACGACGTTCTCGGAGGACGCGTACATCGCGCGGGCGCTGGGGAGCGGGGTGAGCGGGTTCCTGCTGAAGTCCGGGGATCCGCGCGAACTCATCGCCGGGGTGCGGGCGGTGGCCGGGGGCGGTGCCGCGCTCTCCCCCGGGGTCGCCCGGCGGGTCATCGACACCCTCGGCGGCGAGCGGTTCACCCGGGCCGCCGAGGCGCGGGCGCGCCTCGAACCGCTGACCGGCCGGGAGCGGGAGGTCGTCGCCCTCCTCGGCGCGGGGCTCTCCAACCAGGAGATCGCCGACCGGATGTACGTCGTCGAGGGCACGGTCAAGGCGCACGTGAGCGCCGTCCTGGGCAGGCTCGGGCTGCGCAACCGCGTCCAGCTCGCGGTCCTCGCCCACGAGGCGGGGGTGGTCGCGGGGGACGCCGGTGCGTGAGCGTCTGCTCGACCTGGGGCTCTGGCTGCTGCTCTGCGTCCCCGTCCTGCTGAAGTCCGACCCGAACGACGGCGGGAGCTGGGGCCTGGTCGCCGTCGGCGTGACCGTCCTGGCCGGCTGCGTCGCGGTCGGCCGCAGGTGGCCGCTGGTGCCGCTGGCGGTCACGGTCGCGGCGAGCCTGCCCGCCTCCCTCGAACTGTTCACCCCCTCGTACAGCCTGGCCCTGATCGCCTTCGGCTTCCTCGCCGGACGGCGGCAGGAGCGCACCGCGCCGGCGCTGTGGCTGTTCGGGGCGGTGGCGGCGGTGGGACTGCTCCTGACGCTGGTCACCCACACGTCGCTGGGCCAGTGGTTCACGCTGCTGCTCGCGCTGGCGCTCGCCGTGGTCGCGCCCTGGCTGATCGGCCGTTACGTACGCCAGTACGACCGGCTGGTGCGCAGCGGCTGGGAGCTGGCCGACCGGATGGAACGCGAACAGGCCGCCGTCGCCGACCGGGAGCGGCTGCGGGAACGCTCCCGGATCGCGGGCGACATGCACGACTCCCTCGGCCACGACCTCGCGCTGATCGCGATCCGCGCCGGCGCACTGGAGGTCGACCCGGAGCTCGGCCCCGCCCAGCAGCGGGCCGCCGGCGAGCTGCGCCGCGCGGCCGCGGACGCGACCGCCCGGCTGCGGGACATCATCGGAGTCCTCCGCGAGGACGGCGCCGCCGCCCCGACCGTCCCGGCGGGCGAGTCGGTCGAGGACCTCGTCGCCCGCGCCCGCTCCTCCGGCCTCGCGGTCGCCCTCACGACGGCACCGGTCCCCGCCCTCCCGGGCATGCCCGGCCTCGCGCTCCACCGCGTCGTCCAGGAGGGCCTCACCAACGCGGCCAAGCACGCGCCCGGCGCCGCCGTCACGGTCGCCGTCGCGGTCGCCGAGGACACCGGGACCGTCCGGGTCCGGGTGGCCAGCGGGCCGCCCGGCGCGACCGGTCCGGCGGGCCCCGCGGGCTCCGCCTCCGGCGGGACCGGGCTCGTCGGGCTCGACGAGCGGGTGCGGCTCGCCGGCGGGACGCTGGCGCACCGGGTGGGCGGGGACGGCGGGTTCACCCTGGAGGCCGTACTGCCGCGGAACCCGCCGACGGCGGCGCCCGCCGCGCCCACCTCGGCGCGGGAGCTCGACCGGGCCCGACGACAGGTGCGCAAGGGCCTGGCACAGGCGATCTGGATCCCGCTCGCGCTGCTCGTGGCGCTGGGGGCGCTGATGGCGGGAGTCGCGCTGTGGACCCAGCACCAGTCGTACCTGGAGCCGGAGGACTACGCGGGGATGCGGGTGGGGCAGTCGCTCGGGGAGTTCGCGGACGACCTGCCCGACCGGCCGCTCGACGGCCCTCCGGAGCGGGCGCCGGACGAGCCGCCGGGCATGGACGAATGCCGGTACTACCGGTCCACGATGCTCGCGGCGATCCCGGTGTACCGGCTGTGCTTCGTCGACGGGCACCTCGCCGGCAAGGCCGAGGTGCCGTAGGGGCGGCCGAAACGGTCGGGCCGCCGGCCGCCCCCGAACGCCCCCGGCTCGCGCTACCTCAGGAGCACGCCCGCGCCCTCGCCCTTCGACTCCTCCGGGAGGGCGACGAGGCCCGGTTCGGCGGGGTGGGCGAGGAGGGGGTGGGCGGGCAGGACGCGGACCGTGCAGCCGAAGGAGCCGGTGCGGTCGAGCTCCAGGGTGCCCGCGTAGGGCAGTCGGCCCTCCAGGTCGGGGCCGCCCGCGGGCTTGAGGGTGACGGTGCGGGTGGCGGCGAGGGTGTCGTCGGCGTCGACCCGGCCGGTGACGGCCTGCACCTCGACGTCGTCGGGGCCGAGCGCGCCGAGGGCCACCCGGACCCGGACGACGGGGGTGGCGCCGAGCTCCGCGTCCGCGAGGTCGTCGGCGAGGCCGTCGCCGACCTCGACGTGGTCCACGGTCACCCGCGGCCAGGCCTCCCGGACCCGGGCCTTCCAGGCGGCGAGGTCCCGTGCCCGGTCCGGGGTGAGGGCCCGGCGGGCATCGGCGGCGGGGACGTAGAGCCGCTCGACGTACTCGCGGACCATGCGGTCGGCGAGGACCTTCGGGCCGAGGTCGGCGAGGGTGCGCCGGACCATGGCCGTCCAGCCGGCCGGTACGCCGTCGGCGCCCCGGTCGTAGAAGCGGGGCGCGACCCGGCGCTCGATCAGCTCGTAGAGCGCGGCGGCCTCCAGGTCGTCGCGGCGGTCCTCGTCGGCGGCGGCCGCGCCGTCCGCGGTGGGGATCGCCCAGCCGAAGTCGGGCTCGAACCACTCGTCCCACCAGCCGTCGAGGACGGACAGGTTGAGGCAGCCGTTCAGGGCGGCCTTCATGCCGCTGGTGCCGCAGGCCTCCAGGGGGCGGAGGGGGTTGTTGAGCCAGACGTCGCAGCCCGGGTAGAGGCCGCGGGCCATCTCCATGCCGTAGTCGGGCAGGAAGACGATCCGGTGCCGGACCCGGGGATCGTCGGCGAACCGGACGAGTTCCTGGACGAGCCGCTTCCCGCCGTCGTCGGCGGGGTGCGCCTTGCCGGCGACGACGAGCTGCACGGGCCGCTCGGGGTGCAGGAGGAGCGCCCGGAGCCGGTCCTTGTCCCGCAGCATGAGGGTGAGCCGCTTGTACGAGGGGACCCGGCGGGCGAAGCCGATGGTGAGGACGTCGGGGTCGAGGACGGAGTCGGTCCAGCCGAGTTCGGCGGCGGCCGCGCCGCGCTGCCGCCAGGAGGCCCGCAGCCGCTCCCGCACGTCGGTCACGAGCCGTTCGCGCAGGGTGCGGCGCAGCTCCCAGAGGTCCCGGTCGGCGGGGTCGGGGCCGAGTTCGCCGACCTCGGGGGCGACCCAGGTGGGGGCGTGGACGCCGTTGGTGATCGAGCCGATCGGCACCTCGTCGGCGTCGAAGCCCGGCCAGAGCCCGGCGAACATGTCCCGGCTGACGGCCCCGTGGAGAGTGGAGACGCCGTTGGCGCGCTGGGCGAGCCGCAGGCCCATCGCGGCCATGTTGAAGACGCCGGGCTCGCCGCCGAGCGGCGTCTCGTCGCCGAGGGCGAGGACGCGTCCGGTGTCGACGCCGGGGAGCGCGCCGTCCTCGCCGAGGTGGCGGGCGATCAGGCTGCGGTCGAACCGGTCGATTCCGGCCGGGACGGGCGTGTGGGTGGTGAAGACGGTCCCGGCCCTGACCGTCTCCAGGGCGCTGTCGAAGTCCAGCCCCTCGCCCTGGAGTTCGCGGATGCGTTCGAGGCCGAGGAAGCCGGCGTGGCCCTCGTTGGTGTGGAAGACCTCGGGGTCGGGGGTGCCGGTGAGCCGGGTGTACGTGCGGACGGCGCGGACGCCGCCGATGCCGAGCAGCATCTCCTGGAGGAGCCGGTGCTCGCTGCCGCCGCCGTACAGCCGGTCGGTGACGCTCCGTTCGCCGGGGGCGTTCTCCTCGACGTCGGAGTCGAGCATCAGCAGCGGGACGCGGCCGACCCGCGCGATCCACAGGTGGGCGTGCAGGTTGCGGCCGCCGGGCAGCGCCAGGGTGATCCGGGCGGGTTCGCCGTCGGCCTCCCTCAGCAGCTGCACCGGCAGCTCGCCGGGGTCGAGGACCGGGTACTGCTCCTGCTGCCAGCCGTCGCGGTCGAGGGACTGGCGGAAGTAGCCGTGCCGGTAGAGCAGGCCGACGCCGATCAGCGGGACGCCGAGGTCGCTGGCCGCCTTGAGGTGGTCGCCGGCGAGGATGCCGAGGCCGCCGGAATACTGGGGCAGGGCGGCGGCGACGCCGAACTCGGGCGAGAAGTAGGCGACGGCGGCCGGCGCGTGACCGGACCGGCCCTGGTACCAGCGGGGTGCGTGCAGATAGCTGTCGAGGTCCTCGGCCGCGGCGCGCAGCCGGTCCAGGAACTCCCGGTCGGCGGCGAGTGCGGCGAGCCGGGGGGTTTCGAGGGCGCCGAGGATCCGGACGGGGTCGATGCCGGTCCGCGTCGCCGCGGCGCGGGGGTCGAGGGACGCGAAGAGCGCCCGGGTGGGCTCGTGCCAGGACCAGCGCAGGTTGTGCGCGAGGTCGGCGAGGGGTCGAAGGGTGTCGGGGAGGACGGGACGCACGGTGAATCGACGGATTGCCTTCACGTTGTCCACCTTCGCAGGCGAGTGCGGAGCGGAGCGGTCGCACCACGCTGTGCGACCGGCGTGCCGCCCCGACGTTAGGCGCACCGCGACCGGCGGCGCCACGGCGCACGGGGTCACACGGCGGGCACGGCCACCTCGTACGGGGAGCCCTGGTTGACGGTCGCCGGGTCGAAGCCGCCGGTGGCGGCGTACCGGCCGGCGACGGCGGCGAGTTCCTCGGCGGAGATGACGTCGCGGATGTCGGTGAAGCCGTGCGGGGCGCGCGCGTGGGCGAGGTCGATGACGACCTCGGGGCCGCGCTCGCGGTTGGCCCGCTGGAGCGCGGTGGTGACGGGCCGGCGTTCGCGCTCGTAGGCGGCGAGGCCCTCGGCCGGGTCGGCGTGGTGGGCCAGGGCGTGGGCGAGGGCCCGGGCGTCGACGATCGACTGGGTCGCCCCGTTGGACCCGATCGGGTACATGGCGTGGGCGGCGTCGCCGATGAGGGTGGTCCGGCCGCGGGTCCAGCGGTCGAGGGGGGCGCGGTCGACCATCGGGTACTCGTGCGCGGATTCGGCGGCCCGCAGGACGTCGGGGACGCTGACGCCGTCGAACTCCCAGCCCTCGTAGAAGGGGAGGAAGGTGTCCACCGGCACGGTCCGGTTCCAGTCGCCCCGCAGCCGCTCCGCCGCGGACGCGCAGGTGGCGTCCGCAGGGCGGGCCAGGGCCCAGTTCACGAGGACCTCCCGGCGTCGCCCCGTCGGCCGGCCCATCGGGTAGACCACGGCCTTCTGCCGGTCGTCGCCCGCGATCAGCATGAACGCGCCCACCGCCCGCGCCGGCATCCGGGACACCCCGCGCCACACCAGCATCCCGTTCCACGGCGGCCCGCCCTCGCCCGGGTGCAGCGCGGCGCGGACCGCCGACCGGATGCCGTCCGCGCCCACCAGCACGTCCGGTTCGAGCGAGGCCCGGCCCCGCACGGCGCCCTCCCGGTGCTCCAGGAGCAGCCGGGTCCGGCCGTGCGGCAGCGGCTCGACGCCGCGCACCCGGACGCCGGTCACCAGCGCGCCCGGCCCGAGCCTGGCCCGTACCGCGCCGGCGAGCACCTGCTGGAGGTGGCCGCGGTGCACCGAGAGCTGCGGCCAGCGGTGGCCCGCGCCGAGGCCGCGGGGCTCACGCGAAATAAGGCCGCCGGAGCGGTGGTAGTAGCGCAGTTCGCGGGTGCGCACGGCGCCCGCCTCCAGGGCGTCGAGCAGGCCGAGGGCATCCAGTTCGCGGACCGCGTTCGGCATCAGGTTGAGCCCGGCGCCCAGCGGTCGGATCGCGACCGCGGCCTCGACGACCGTCACCCGCTCGAACCCGGCGGCGTGCAGCGCGAGCGCGGCGGTGAGCCCGGCGACACCCCCGCCGGCGATCACGACGTGCGGGCTCTGCCCGTAGGGGTACGCGTACGGGTGCGCGGCGGGGGACGGGACGGGGGACGGCATCGGCTGCTCCTAGGCGGCGGTCGGACCGGCGGGGGCGGGGGCGACGGTGGGGCGGTGTCGCACGGTCGCGCGGCGCACCATGGTCTCGTTCTCCCTGGTCAGGTCCAGGATCGAGCGGAGCAGCGCGACGGGGGCGCCGCCGCTGCCCTCCTCGTACAGGCGCACGTCGTCGTCGTACGCCTTGCGGGCGATGCCGATGTGGCGGGCCCTGAAGGTCTTGAGGATCCGCAGCACTCGGCCGAGGGCCTCCGCGGAGGCGGCGAGCCGCGGCGGGAGCCGGTCGGCGCCCTCCCAGCTCACGGCCGCCGACAGCTTGCTGACGGCCGAGACCCCGCCCCGGTGGCGGGCGTGGAACGCGCGCCAGGCCGGCAGCGCGTACGGCACCGACTCGGCGAGGAAGGCGTCGTACGCCGGGTCCGGGCGGTCGCACTGCCACAGCGTCAGGTCGATCGGCCAGAGCGGCACCTGCGCGGCGGCCGGGCCCAGGTAGTCGCGGCCCCCGACCTCGACCTCCTCGAAGTAGGGGCGCAGCGTCAGCGCGAAGTACTCCGGCGACACCCCGGCGACCGTGAGGTCGATGGAGTCGACCATGGCCCGTACCCGGCGGGCGATCCGGTCGAGGACGGCGGCGAAGCCCGGGTCGTACGGTTCGAGCCCGGTGAGGCGGGCGCAGTCGTCGAGCGCGCCGGCCAGGGCGGGGAACACCATCCGCACGGCCTCCTGGAGCAGGGCCTCCGTCGGATGGCCGGTGTACGAGCGGCGGCGCGGGCCCACCGGGTTCCAGGTCGTGTAGTGGTGGACGGTGTCCCGGGGGACCATGTCCGTGCGGCGGCCGAGGAGTTCGAGCACGGGCAGCGCCTCGGGCACCGCGGTCAGCGGCTGCACCCCGTGCCGTTTCAGCGATCCGAGGAGGATGCCGAGGTCGCGCATCGCCGCCGCCGCGCCGCAGACGCTCCACAGGGCCGCCCGGTCGGGGTCCGGCAGCAGGGCGCGCAGCGCGACGGTCAGCGCGGCCGTGTCGGCCCGCTCGTTCATGGCGGGCACGGCGGCGAGCAGGGCGTCGGCGCCCAGCGGGTCGGCGGCGCGTATGTCCTCGGTGCGGTGGCGCGGATCGCCGAGCACGTCCCGGCTCCTCTCTTCTTCGGCTCACTCGCCGGTGGTGGACGACGGGACGGGCTTCGGGGACCGCTCCGGCCGGTGGAGCCGCAGGGAGAGCAGGGCGGCCAGGGCCGCGAACGCGGCGCCGGCGCCCTGGACGGCGCGGGCGGCGACGAGGACGCCCGCGTCGGGGGCGAGGGCGCCGAGGGCGGAGGCGGCGGCGAGCAGGGTGAGGCCGCCGAGGAGGACGCGGCGGTGGCCGAGGAGGTCGGCGACGCGTCCGCCGAGCAGGAGCAGCCCGCCGAAGGCGATCAGGTAGGCGTTGGCCACCCAGGACAGGCCGGTGGAGCCGGCTCCGAGGTCCGCGCCGACGGAGGGCAGCGCCACGTTGACGATCGCGGTGTCGGTGACGAGGAGGAGCTGGGTGGAGGCGAGCAGCGCGAGCGCCCCGCGCCGTGGCGCCGGTGGTGCGGCCGTCACCGGGTGGTTTCCAGGCCGTAGCCGTCGAGGCAGGCCTGGGCGAGGCTCTCGCACTCCCCCGCCGACCCGGCCCAGGTCTGCATGGTCAGGTGGACGTGGGGGGCGCCGTGGTAGAAGCGCTCGTACTGCTCGTGGCGGCCGGCGAACTCCGAACCGAGCGCGTCCCAGGCCAGTTTGAGGAGTTTCACGCGGTCCTCGGCGGGGTGGCCGGGCGCGGCGAAGTAGCGGCGGACCAGCGGCCCGAGTTCGGGGTGGAGGAGGTCGCGGCCGCTCGCGGGCAGCTGTACGAGGGCGCCGCCGGCGAGGAGTTTGATGTCCTGGATCGCCCGCGGGTACAGCTCGCCGGCCATGATCCGCTGCGCGAAGGAGATCTCCCGGCCGGGGCTGACGCCGCCGCGCCCGCCGTCGACCTCCTCGTACGAGGCCTCCGCGCCGAGGACGAACGCCTTGGCCTGGGCGACCATGCCGAGGAGCCGGCCGAGGGCCTGGGTGACGGGCGGCAGTTCCCCGGTGCCGTGGGAGCGGGCGACGAGGATCGCGAGGCCGGTGAGGAACGCGAGCTTGGTCCAGAAGCGGGTGGCGGACTGGTGGACGAGGTTCAGGTAGGCGGGGGTCCGCCACCAGACGGCCGCGGTGGTGGCCGGGTCGCGGTAGGTGAGGACCCGTTCCCAGGGCACGAGGACGTCCTCGCAGACCAGCATCGCGTCGTTCTCGTCGTACCGGGAGGAGAGCGGGTGGTCGAAGACGGACCGGGACCGCTGCTCGTAGGAGGTGCGGGAGATCAGCTTGACGCCGGGGGCGTCGAGCGGCACGGAGAAGGTGACGGCGTGGTCGGTGTCGTCGTCGGCGAGCGGTTCGATGGTGCCGACGAGGAGTTCGTCGGCGAAGACCGCCCCGGTGCCGATCGTCTTCGCGCCGCGGACGACGATCCCGCCGTCGCGTTCCCCGACGACCCGCAGGGTGCGGTCGTCGTCGCCGCGCCCCCGCGACGGGTTGGTGAGGGTGAACGCGGTGTGCAGGTCGCCCTCGGCGAGCCGCCGGTGGAGCGCGAGGGCGTTCTCGGCGCCGTCGAAGGAGGCGCCGGTGAACACGCCGGGCGCGGCCGCGAACCCGGCGACCCCCGCGGCCATGTAGTCCGGGGTGCGGCCGAGGAAGCCGTAACTGGCCTCGGCCGTCGTGCGGAAGGACCGGCGGCGGGCGACGAGGTCCTCGTAGGAGCGCGGCACGGCGCAGGCGCGGCGCGTCCCGCCCTGGACGAGGACGGGGCGGTGGACGGGGTCGTCCGCGAGGTCGTACAGGCCGGCGAAGGAGGCCGCGGTGGTCCGGAAGGCGGGGTGCGCGGTGACGTCCCCGACCCGCTCCCCGTCGAGCCAGACCGCCCGCCCGTCGCGCAGCCCCTCCAGATACTCCTGCCCGGACCTCGTCACCGGCGCCTCGCCTCTCCTCGGGTGTCACGGCACTGCCGGTCCCGAGACTGGCCCGGTGCTGCGGCCCGGACAATGAGCGTCCGTCCAGGGCTCCTTAAGAACCGTCCAGGGGCGTCCGAAGATGTCAGGTCGGGGGCGTCAGGCGGCGCTGGCCTCTCCCGCCCGGTACTCGCCGGGGGTCACGCCGAACCACTTGCGGAAGGCGAGGTGGAAGCCGACGGCGCTCTGGTAGCCGACGCGGGAGGGCACGGCCGACTGCGGGAGGGAGGTCTCGGCGAGCAGCCGGCCCGCCTCCTGCATGCGCCGGGCGGAGAGGTGGCGGGCGGGGGACTCGCCGACCAGGTCGCGGAAGGCGGCGGTGAACGCGGAGCGGGACATGCCGACCTCGCGGGCCACCGAGTCGATGGTCCAGGGTTCGGCGAAGCGGGTCGCCATGATGACGACGGCCCGGCTTATCCCGGGGTGGCGCAGCAGCGGCAGCGAGGAGGGGCTGTCGGCGAGTTCGCGCAGCAGGGGGCGGAGCGCGAGGACGAGCGCCATCTCGAAGGCGCGGAGGGTGATGAGCCGGTCGCCGGGTCCGACGGGCCGGTCCGGTGCGGCGAGCAGCCGGAGGGTGTCGCGGAGCAGCGGTTCCCGGTCGACCTGGGCGCCGTCGAGGACGAGGGCCCAGGGCAGCGAGGTGTAGAGGCCGGTGGCGGCGCTGGCGTCGTAGTGGAGTCCGGCGCACAGGAGGCGGCTCTCGGGTCCGGTGCCGTCGATGACGATCTCTCCGGAGGTGCCGGGTCGCCGTTCGGGCAGGACGGCCTTGAGGGGGAGGCCCTGGCGGTCGGGCCGGTCGGAGAGGCGGTGCGCGGTGCCGGTGGGGAAGACGACGAGGTCGCCGGCGTGCAGGGCGACGGGGGGTTCGTCGTCGGTGGTGATCCAGCAGTCGCCCTCGACGACGTAGTGGAGGACGGCGCAGCTGCTCTCGGCGTCGCCTTCGATGGCCCAGGGGGCCCGGACGTGCCAGCGGCTGTCGAAGACCCCGGTGAGCCGGAGGGGTTTCAGCAGTTCGCTGAGGAGGTCCTCGCGCTGCTCGTGACGGTCGGTTCCCACGGTTGCCATGGACGATCCTTCAACTTCCGCCCCGGTTTGTTAATTGAACGGCCGAAGCCGTCGCGGCGAGCCTGGAACGACGCCGACACGACAGCGGTGACAGCCTATCGAAGGGCCTTCGACACACATGTCCAGTGAGATTCCGATGCGGGTGGCGGTGGTGGGCGCGACCGGCTTCCAGGGTTCCGCGGTGGCCCGTCTGCTCGCCGAGCGGACGCACCGGGTGCGGGCGCTGACCCGGCGCCCCGAGGCGGACCGGCCGCCGCTGCCGGGCGCCGTCTTCGCCGGCGGCGATCTGGGGCGGCCGGCGGAGGTGCGGCGGTTCTTCGAGGGGACGACGCACGCGTTCGTGACGATGCCGCTGGTGTACGAGGCGGAGCGGGTGGAGGCGTACGCGCGGAACGTCGCGGCGGCGGCGCTCGCGGCGGGGACGCTCCGGCTGGTGTTCAACGCCAACACCCGCGTCCCGGCGGGCCCGACGGACTTCGCCGCCTTCGAGACGCGGCGCCTGGCGGAGCGGGTGCTGCGGGACAGCGGGGTGCCGCTGGTGGTGATCCGGCCGCCGGTGTACCTGGACAACCTGTTCTCGCCGTGGAACGGTCCCGCGCTCGTCGACGAGGGCGTGCTCGCCTATCCGCTGCCGGAGTCGGTGCGGACGGCGTGGCTCTCCCACCGGGGCCTGGCGGAGGCGGCGTTCGCCGCGCTGACCGTGGAGGGCCTGGAGGGGCGGACGTTCGACATCGGCGGCGAGCGGTCCCTGACGGGCGGCGAGCTGGCGGCCGCGTTCGGCCGCGCGCTCGGCCGCCCGGTGCGGTACGAGGAGCGGGATCCGGTCGCTTTCGAGGACGGCCTCGCGCAGCTCCTGGGCCGGCCCGCGGCCGCCGGAGTGGCCGGGGTCTACCACTACATGGCGCGCGGCGCCGACCCGCTCCTGATGGCCGGCGACGGCGGCGTCTCGGCCGAGGCGCTGGGGCTCGCCCCGCCGCCGGTGGAGGAGTGGGTGGCCCGCCAGCCCTGGCAGGTCTGGTCGACGGCCCCGGTCGGACCGGAAGCGCCGCCGCTGCACTGACGCCCGGTCGGACCGGAAGCACCACCACTGCGCTGACGCCCGACCGGACCGGAAGCACCACCACTGCACTCACGACCGGCCGGACCGGAAGCACCACCGCTGCACCGCCGCGGCGCTGACGCCCGGTCGGACCGGAAGCACCACCACTGCACTCGCGACCGGCCGGAAACAGAGCCCCGCCCCACAGAAGGCGGGGCTCTTTTCTGTCCGGACCGCGTGCTTGCCGCCGCGGCTACGTCCGAGTAGTTAACAAAGCGCCGGATTGCCCACCCTGCGACCGTGGAAGGCTCCTCCGGTACACCCCCGAAACCGTCCCCCGTGACCCCCGTACTTCCCGTGGACCCCCGTACTCCCTGTGGACCCGCCATTCGAGTGAACGCGGACAGGAGCGGCCATGCCCGCAACCCGCCGGCCGTCGACGGAGCTAGAAAGAGCGCACCACCACCCGCACCCCCGTAACCCGTCAGGTGATGCTGTGAATCCGCTCATGGGACGCATTCCCGTTCTGGACGTACGCCCGCTGGTCGACTGCGGTCGCCGCCCCGCGAAGGCGGTCGCCGGAGAGACCTTCGAGGTGACCGCGACCGTCTTCCGCGAGGGCCACGACGCGGTCGCCGCCAATGTCGTGCTGCGCGGCCCGTCCGGCCGTCCCGGCCCGTGGACCCCGATGCGCGAACTGGCCCCCGGTACCGACCGGTGGGGCGCCGAGGTCACTCCGGACGCCGAGGGCTCGTGGACGTACACCGTCGAGGCGTGGAGCGACCCGGTGGCCACCTGGCGCCACACGGCGAGGATCAAGATCCCGGCCGGGATCGACTCCGAACTGGTCCTCGCCGAGGGGGCCGAGCTGCACGAGCGCGCCGCGAAGGGCGTCCCCAAGAAGGGCGGCGGCCGGGAGGCGGTGCTCGCCGCCGCGGACGCGCTGCGCGACGTGTCCCGGCCGGCCGCCGTCCGGCTCGCGGCCTCGCTCGCGCCCCGCGTGGTCGAGGCCCTCGACCGCCACCCGCTGCGTGAACTCCTCTCCTCCTCGCCCGCGTTGCCCCTCCAGGTGGAGCGCGAGCGGGCCCTCTTCGGCTCCTGGTACGAGTTCTTCCCCCGCTCGGAGGGCGTGCGGAAGGTCAAGGGCCGTACGGTCCCGGGGAACTTCCGCACCGCGGCCGAACGCCTCCCGGCGGTCGCGGCGATGGGCTTCGACGTGGTGTACCTGCCGCCGGTGCACCCGATCGGCGAGACCCACCGCAAGGGCCCGAACAACTCCCTGTCGGCGTCCCCGAACGACGTCGGCGTGCCGTGGGCGATCGGTTCGCCGGAGGGCGGGCACGACGCGCTCCACCCGGACCTCGGCACGTTCGAGGACTTCGACGCGTTCGTGGCGCGGGCCCGGGAGCTGCGGCTGGAGATCGCGCTGGACTTCGCGCTCCAGTGCTCCCCGGACCACCCGTGGGTGGAGAAGCACCCGGAGTGGTTCCACCACCGCCCGGACGGCTCGATCGCGTACGCGGAGAACCCGCCGAAGAAGTACCAGGACATCTACCCGATCGCGTTCGACCGGGACATGGACGGGATCGTCGCCGAGACCGTGCGGGTGCTGCGGTTCTGGATGGACCACGGGATCCGGATCTTCCGCGTCGACAACCCGCACACCAAGCCGGTGGTGTTCTGGGAGCGGGTGATCGGCGAGGTGAACCGGGCCGATCCGGACGTGATCTTCCTGGCGGAGGCGTTCACCCGGCCGGCGATGATGCGGACGCTCGGCGCGATCGGCTTCCAGCAGTCGTACACGTACTTCACCTGGCGGAACACCAAGGAGGAGCTGACGGAGTACCTCACCGAGCTGTCCGGGGAGACGGCCGCGCAGATGCGGCCGAACCTCTTCGTGAACACCCCCGACATCCTGCACGCCTACCTCCAGGAGGGCGGCCGGCCCGCGTTCGAGGCGCGCGCGGTGCTCGCCGCGACGCTGTCGCCGTCCTGGGGCATGTACGCCGGGTACGAGCTGTGCGAGAACACCGCGCTGCGGGACGGCAGCGAGGAGTACCTCGACTCGGAGAAGTACGAACTGCGGCCGAGGGACTGGGAGTCGGCGGAGCGGTCCGGGGCGACGATCACCCCGCTGATCACCGCCCTGAACCGGGCCAGGCGCCGCCACCCGGCGCTCCGCAGGCTGCGGAACCTGACCTTCCACGACACCGACAACCCCCAGGTGATCGCGTACTCGAAGCGCTCGGGTTCGAACATCGTCCTGGTGGTCGTCAACCTCGATCCGCACCACACCCAGGAGGCTTCACTCTCGTTGAACATGCCGGAACTCGGCCTCGACTGGCACGAGACCGTGCCGGTGCGCGACGAGCTCACCGGCGAGACCTATCACTGGGGCAGGACCAGTTACGTGCGTCTGGAACCGGGTGTCACACCCGCGCACGTCCTCGTCCTGCGACCGTCCCCGCAGACCGGAGGGTCACCCACCTCATGACGACTGTCAACGAGCCCGTCCCCGACACCTTCGAGGACACCCCCGCCAAGGACCGCGATCCCGACTGGTTCAAGCGGGCGGTGTTCTACGAGGTCCTCGTCCGCTCCTTCCAGGACAGCAACGGCGACGGCGTCGGCGACCTGAAGGGCATCACGTCCAAGCTGGACTACCTCCAGTGGCTGGGCGTCGACTGCCTCTGGCTGCCGCCGTTCTTCAAGTCCCCGCTGCGGGACGGCGGCTACGACGTCGCCGACTACACCTCGGTGCTCCCCGAGTTCGGCGACCTGGCCGACTTCGTCGAGTTCGTCGACGCGGCCCACCAGCGCGGGATGCGCGTGGTCATCGACTTCGTCATGAACCACACGAGCGACCAGCACCCGTGGTTCCAGGAGTCCCGGCGCGACCCGGAGGGACCGTACGGCGACTACTACGTCTGGGCCGACGACGACAAGCAGTACGCGGACGCCCGGATCATCTTCGTCGACACCGAGACCTCCAACTGGACCTTCGACCCGGTCCGCAAGCAGTACTACTGGCACCGGTTCTTCTCGCACCAGCCGGACCTGAACTACGAGAACCCGGCCGTCCAGGAGGAGATCCTCTCCTCGCTGAAGTTCTGGCTCGATCTGGGCATCGACGGGTTCCGGCTCGACGCAGTGCCGTACCTGTACCAGCAGGAGGGCACCAACTGCGAGAACCTCCCGGCCACCCACGCCTTCCTCAAGCGGGTCCGCAAGGAGATCGACGACCACTACCCGGACACGGTGCTGCTCGCCGAGGCGAACCAGTGGCCCGAGGACGTCGTCGACTACTTCGGCGACTTCCGCTCCGGCGGCGACGAGTGCCACATGGCCTTCCACTTCCCGGTCATGCCGCGGATCTTCATGGCCGTCCGGCGCGAGTCCCGCCACCCCGTGTCGGAGATCCTGGCGAAGACCCCGGAGATCCCCTCCGGCTGCCAGTGGGGCATCTTCCTGCGCAACCACGACGAGCTCACCCTCGAAATGGTCACCGACGAAGAGCGCGACTACATGTACGCCGAGTACGCCAAGGACCCGCGGATGCGGGCCAACATCGGCATCCGGCGCCGCCTCGCCCCGCTCCTCGACAACGACCGCAAGCAGATGGAGCTGTTCACCGCGCTGCTCTTCTCCCTGCCGGGCTCCCCGGTGCTGTACTACGGCGACGAGATCGGCATGGGCGACAACATCTGGCTCGGCGACCGCGACGGGGTCAGGACCCCGATGCAGTGGACGCCCGACCGGAACGCGGGCTTCTCCTCCTGCGACCCCGGACGGCTCTACCTGCCGGCCATCATGGACCCCGTCCACGGCTACCAGGTGACCAACGTCGAGGCGGGCATGGCCTCGCCGTCCTCGCTGCTGCACTGGACGAAGCGGATGATCGAGATCCGTAAGCAGAACCGTGCCTTCGGCACGGGGACGTACACGGAACTCCCGGCGTCCAACCCGGCGGTGCTCGCCTTCCTGCGCGAGGACGGCGAGGACCTGGTCCTCTGCGTGAACAACTTCTCGCGGCACGCCCAGCCCACCGAGCTCGACCTGCGGCGCTTCGACGGGATCCGACCCGTCGAACTGATCGGCGGGGTGCAGTTCCCGGCCATCGGCCAGCTGCCCTACCTCCTGACCCTTGCGGGACACGGCTTCTACTGGTTCCGTCTCAAGAAGGCCTGAGCGGCAGCCAGTTCCCGCTCGCCCGGAGAGGGACGGTTTCCACCGCCCCCCTCCGGGCACTGTGAAACCACACACGATTCAGGTCCATCCGGGCCCACTTGGCGGACCCATACGGATCTTCCCTTTCCGACACGTCCCGCACATCCGGACAGCCATAGCCGCAATCCGGGACACTCTGCGCATTTGAACGCACACGAAAGCCAACTGCGCGCCCCGGGGAAAGGACGCGATGCCATGCCGGAGACCGCATCCACCACCCGGGCCCCGGACGCCCTCCTACCGTCCCTCGCGCCCCTGCTCCACGAATGGCTGCCACGGCAGCGCTGGTTCGCGGGCAAGGGCCGCCGGGTCACCGGATTCACGCTGGACGCGGCCACCGAGCTGCTGCCCCTGGACGGCGCGGGACCCGGCCTCCTCCACCTCCTCGTACGGGTCGAGCAACCCGGCCGGCCGGCCGGCACGCCCGCCGACTGCTACCAGCTCCTCCTGGGCGTACGGACCCAACTCCCGCCCCGCCTCGCCCCCGCCCTGATCGGGCGGATCCGGCAGGGACCGCTCGCCGGACGAGCCGTGTACGAAGGGCTGCGCGACCCGCGGCTCGCCGGACTCCTCTACGAGCGGCTGCGCACCCCGGGCCGGACCGGCCCCCTGCGCTTCCACGCCACCACCGCACTGCCCCCCGCCCTCGCCCCCCGCATGCTCGACGCCGAACAGTCCAACTCGTCCCTGGTCTACGGGGATTCCTTCATCCTCAAGATCTTCCGGCGGGTCAGCCCCGGCGCCAACCCCGACCTGGAACTCCCGCTCGCCCTCAGCCAGGCCGGCTGCGAACGGGTCCCCGCGCCCGTCGCCTGGTTCGAGTCCGGGGCCTCCACCCTCGGCGTCCTCCAGCCCTACCTGCGCGACTCCCGCGACGGCTGGCGGCTCGCACTCGACGCGCTCGCCGACGGACGCGAGTTCACCACCGAGGCCCGCGCCCTCGGCCGCGCCACCGCCGAGGTCCACCTCGCCCTCGCCGAAGCCCTCCCCACCCGACGGCTCCGCAAGGCCGAGGCCGAGGAGGTCGCCGACGCCATGGACCGGCGCCTCCACGCCGCGGCCCAGGCCGTCCCCGCCCTCCTGCCCTACGTCCCCGGCCTCCGGGCCGTCTTCGCCGCGGCCGGCGCCGGCGCGGGCGCGCTCCAGCGCATCCACGGCGACCTCCACCTCGGCCAGACGCTCCGCGGGTCCGACGGCGCCTGGGCCGTCATCGACTTCGAGGGCGAACCCGCGAAGCCCCTCGACGAACGCCGCAGCCCCCAGCCCACCGTCCGCGACGTCGCCGGCATGCTCCGCTCCTTCGACTACGCCGCCCGCACCCACCGCCCCTGGAACGCCGACTGGGCCGCCCGCTGCCGGGCCGCCTACTGCACCGGCTACGCCGAGGCGTCCGGGACCGACCCCCGGGCCGACCCCGCGCTCCTCCGCGCCTACGAGACCGACAAAGCCGTCTACGAAGTCGTCTACGAAGCCCGCCACCGCCCCGACTGGCTCCCCGTCCCCATGTCCGCCATCCACCGCCTCTCCACCCCCCTATGACCCCCACCCCCGTGCGGGCGGCCCACCCCGCACCCGTCCCCGTGCGGGCCTACGCCCCCGCACCTCCACCCACCCCCGTGCGGGCTGCTGCCCGCCGCCCGCCCGCCTTCGCGTGGGCGATCGTCCCGCTGGGGCGTGGGGGCGCAGCCCGCAGCCCGGGCCGTACGGGTGCAGCCCGTATGCCAGGGAGCTGGGTGTGGGGTGCGGCCCGCGGTCCCGGTGGCGGCGTGCCGCGGGGCGCGGGGCCCGGGAGGGACCCGTTTGGAGCATGTGGGGGGTGGGGGCTGCCTGCGGGAACGGGGAGGGGGCCCGTTCGGCCGAGTGTCCAGTCATGGCGTGAAGACGTTGCGCATCCGTACCCCCGTTCCCCCCGTTTCCCCCGTCCCTCAGGAGGCCCCCGGTGACCGCCCGATCCGCAGGCAAGACGTCCCGTACGCAGAAGACGGCCACGCCGGACCGGACCGCGGTGAGGAAGGCGCCACCACTCGACCCGGGAGAGCGGGCCCGCCTGCTGGCGGGTGAGCACCACGATCCGCACGGCGTGCTGGGCGCGCACCCGGTGAAGGGCGGGATCGCCGTCCGGGTGCTGCGCCCGTGGGCGCAGGAGGTCGCGGTGGTCACGAAGGACCGGCGCGTGGTGCTGCACGACGACGGCGACGGCCTGTTCTCGGCGGTGATCCCGCTGCTGCGCAAGGTCCCGGCGTACGAGCTGCGGGTCCGGTACGAGGCGGACGCGGAGGAGCTCGCGGTGCGGGACCCGTACCGCTTCCTGCCGTCGCTCGGGGAGCTGGACCTGCATCTGATCGGGGAGGGCCGGCACGAGGAGCTGTGGACGGCGTTGGGCTCGCGCGTGATGACGCACGAGGGCGTCGCGGGCACCCGTTTCGCCGTGTGGGCGCCGAACGCCCGAGGGGTGCGGGTCACGGGTGACTTCACGTACTGGGACGGCACGGGGCTGCCGATGCGGTCGCTGGGTTCGACGGGCGTGTGGGAGCTGTTCGTGCCGGGGATCGGCGAGGGCGCCGTCTACAAGTACGACATCACCCGCCCGGACGGTTCGCACACCGTCCGGGCGGATCCGATGGCCCGCCGCACGGAGTGCCCGCCGAACACGGCGTCGATCGTCACCGAGTCGCACTACGTGTGGGACGACGCGGAGTGGATGGAGCGGCGCGGTGCGCGTCCGCACCACGAGGCTCCGCTGTCGGTGTACGAGATGCACCTGCCGTCGTGGCGGCCGGGCCTGACGTACCGCCAGCTGGCGGAGCAGCTGCCGGGCTACGTGCGGGACCTGGGCTTCACGCACGTGGAGTTCATGGCGGTCGCCGAGCATCCGTTCAGCGGCTCGTGGGGCTACCAGGTGACGGGGTTCTACGCGCCGACGGCCCGCATGGGCACTCCGGACGACTTCCGGTTCCTGGTGGACGCGCTGCACGCGGCGGGCATCGGGGTCCTGATGGACTGGGTCCCGGCGCACTTCCCGAAGGACGACTGGGCGCTGGCCGAGTTCGACGGGCGGCCGCTGTACGAGCACGAGGACCCGCGCCGTTCGCACCATCCCGACTGGGGGACGCTGGAGTTCGACTACGGCCGCAAGGAGGTGCGGAACTTCCTGGTGGCGAACGCGGTGTACTGGTGCCAGGAGTTCCACATCGACGGGCTGCGGGTGGACGCGGTGGCCTCGATGCTCTACCTCGACTACTCGCGGGAGCACGGCGACTGGCTGCCGAACGAGTTCGGCGGCCGGGAGAACCTGGACGCGGTCGCCTTCCTCCAGGAGATGAACGCGACGGTGTACCGGCGCTGCCCGGGCATCGTGACGTTCGCCGAGGAGTCGACGGCCTGGGACGGCGTGACGCGGGCGACCGACCAGGTGGGGCCGGGCGGCTTCGGCGGCCTGGGCTTCGGCATGAAGTGGAACATGGGCTGGATGCACGACTCGCTCGGCTACGTCGGGAAGGAGCCGGTGCACCGCAAGTACCACCACCACGAGATGACGTTCTCGATGGTCTACGCGTACAGCGAGAACTACATCCTGCCGATCTCCCACGACGAGGTCGTGCACGGCAAGCGGTCCCTGGTGTCGAAGATGCCCGGCGACTGGTGGCAGCAGCGGGCGAACCACCGGGCCTACCTCGGGTTCATGTGGGCCCATCCCGGCAAGCAACTCCTCTACATGGGGCAGGAGTTCGCCCAGGGTGCGGAGTGGTCGGCCGAGCACGGCCCGGACTGGTGGCTGCTCGACCCGTCGTACGGTGCCGAGGCCGACCACCGGGGCGTGCGGGACCTGGTGCGCGACCTCAACACGGTGTACGCGGCGAGCCCCTCGCTCTGGGAGCGGGACACGGCCCCGGAGGGCTTCCAGTGGGTGGTGGGGGACGCGGCCGAGGACAACGTCTTCGCGTTCCTCCGCTTCGACGCGTACGGCTCGCCGCTGCTCGCCGTGTCCAACTTCTCGCCCGTCGTCCGGCACGACTACCGGCTGGGCGTGCCGGACTCCTTCGCGGCCTGGGCGGAGGTCCTCAACACGGACGCCGCCCGCTACGGCGGCGGCGACGTCGTCGGCACCGACCCGGTGAAGACCGAGTCGGTGCCGTGGCACGGCCGCCAGGCGAGCCTGCGCATGACCCTGCCGCCGCTGGCGACGGTCTGGCTCAGGCCGGCGTGACGGCCTGCCCGGAGGCCGGTGTGACGGCGGGCTCGGTGGCTGGTTCGGCGGCCGGCGTGACGGCCGGGTCCGTGGCCGCCGGCGTGACGGTCGACTGCTCCGCGGCCGCCGGGCGGATGATCCCGAGCCGCTGAGTGGCCCGGGTCAGCGCCACGTACAGGTCGTTGACGCCGTGCGTGGCGCCGGCCCGGATGCCGTCCGGGTCGACGACGAGGACGGTGTCGAACTCCAGGCCCTTGGCCTGCCGGGGGTCGAGGAGGACGACCGGCCTGGTGAGGTCGGGCTTCGGGCCGTACGAGGCGTCGGGGAGGGCGGCGACGAGTCCGGGGTGGAGGGCGGGCGGGGCGATGACGGCGAGCCGGCCCTCCGCGCGGGCTTCGGCGGCGACCGCGTCGGCGGCCTCCTTCACCGGGTCCTCGACGGTCAGGTCCCAGGGTTCCACGCCGGTGGAGCGCACCGAGCTGGGCGGCTCGAAGCCGGGGTCGTCGGCCCGCCGCACCTCGGCGGCGACGGCCATGATCTCGGCGGGCGTGCGGTAGTTGACGCCGAGGCGCACGTGGTCCCAGCGGTCCTGCACGTACGGGGCGAGGATGCTCCGCCAGGCGCCGACGCCGGCCGGGTCGCCGGTCTGGGCGGGGTCGCCGACGAGCGTCATGGACCGGTTGGGGCTGCGGCGCATGAGGAGCCGCCAGGTCATCGCGGAGAGTTCCTGGGCCTCGTCGACGATGATGTGGCCGAAGGCCCAGGTGCGGTCGGCGGCGGCCCGTTCGGCGGCGGTGCGGTGGTCGGCCTCCTCGTGGCGTTCGGCGAACCGTTCCGCGTCGATGATGTCGTGGGCGGAGAGGACCTCGGAGGCGTCCTTGTCGAGCTCCTCCTTGTCCTCGAACTCGTAGGTGCGCGAGGCGAAGGAGACGTCGAGGACGCCCTGCGCGTACTGGATCTGCTTCTGCCGTTCGGCCTCCTCGGCGGCGCGGGCGGCCGAGTCGTCCTCGCCGAGGAGTTCGGCCGCCTCGTCGAGGAGGGGGACGTCGCCGGGGGTCCAGGGGCCGCCGTCGCGCCGGATCGCCGCGGCGTCCGCCTCGGGCAGGTGGGTGGGCTCGGCGAGGTAGTCGGCGAGGAAGTCCTGCGGGGTGAGCGCGGGCCAGAGCGTGCCGATCGCCGCGTACACCTCCGGGTTGGCGGCGATGCCCTTGGCGAGCAGCGCGATGTCGTCGGGGCCGAGGAAGTTGGGTCCGCCGTAGGGGTCGGCGCCGATCCGGTCGGCGAGCTGCTCGGCGAGCGCGTCGAGGATCCGGAAGACGAAGTAGGGGCGGGCGAGGTTGTGCGGGAGGGCGGTCTCGCGGGCCTTGTGGCGGGCCTCCAGGGCCATGTCCCAGTCGATGACCAGGTCGCCGTCGTCGTGCGTGACGATCAGCGGCTCGCCGCGTTCGGGGACCTGCTGGCGGTCGCGTACGGCCGCGGCGAGGGCGGTGGCCATGGCTG
The DNA here is from genome assembly GCF_044754405.1 of Streptomyces sp. NPDC093089. Classification (NCBI taxonomy): domain Bacteria; kingdom Bacillati; phylum Actinomycetota; class Actinomycetes; order Kitasatosporales; family Streptomycetaceae; genus Streptomyces; species Streptomyces sp. NPDC093089. Next base: position 135,435 of record NZ_JBIVPA010000017.1, on the reverse strand, counting down.
CGGAGCCCTTGACCGCGGCGGCCTCCGGGGTGTCGGTGCCGGTGGCACGGACGCCGGGGAAGAGTTCGGCGGGGGTGGCGAGGAGGACGCCGGTCTCGCCGAGGGAGGGCAGGACGTTGCCGATGTAGCCCAGGAACGCCGGGTTGGGGCCGACGATGAGGACGGCCCGCTTGGCGAGCTGCTCGCGGTGGGCGTAGAGGAGGTACGCGGCCCGGTGCAGGGCGACGGCGGTCTTGCCGGTGCCGGGGCCGCCCTCGACGACGAGGACCCCGCGGTGCGGCGAGCGGATGATGGCGTCCTGCTCGGCCTGGATGGTCTGCACGATGTCGTGCATCCGGCCGGTGCGGGCGGCGTCGAGCGCGGCGAGCAGCACCTCGTCGGCGTCCCGGCTCTCGTGGCCGGTGCGGGTGGCGTCGGCGAGGTCGAGCACCTCGTCGTGGAGCGCGGTCACGGTGCGGCCGAGGGTGGTGATGTGCCGGCGTCGGGTCAGCCCCATCGGCTCGTACCCGGTGGCGAGGTAGAAGGGGCGGGCGACCTCGGCGCGCCAGTCGACGACCAGCGGGGTGCGGTTCGGGTCGTCCTCGCGGATGCCGAGCCGCCCGATGTGGTGGTCGCGTCCGTCCTTGAACACGAGCCGCCCGAAGCACAGCCCGGTCTCCCCCGCGTTCAGCGCGGCGAGCAGGCCGGACTGCTCGGCGACCAGCACATCCCGTTCGAGCCGCCCCTGGTTGCCGCCGACCCCCGGCGTGCGCAGGGCCCGCTCGACGGCGGCCTCGGCCTGGTCCCTGAGGTCGTCGAGTCGTGCGTACAGATCGGTGATGAATTGCTGCTCTTTCCGAAATTCCTCGGTTGACAATTCGACTCCCGGCGCGATACAGTGCGTTTATTGAGCTTCTCCGCGCCTCTCGCATGCCCGGACGCGGAATCCATGAATATACGCGACGCAATACCCCGACTGTCAATTCTAGTCGGGGTATTTCTGTATGCGCCTGCCGGCCGACGGTCACCCGGGACGGGGGGATGGGCGGGGTCGGGGCCGGGCGGCGTCAGGTCGGCGGCAGCAGCGGCTTCCGCTCGACCGGGGACGACAGCACGATCGACGTCGTGGTCCGGCCGAGCACCGAGGTCTGCTCCAGGACGTCTTCGAGATGGATCGTGTCGGTGACGGCCACCTTGAGGATCCAGCAGTCCTCGCCGACCACGTGGTGCACTTCCAGGACCTCCGGGCGCGCGGTGAGCTCCAGGGTGCGCGGGTGCTTGAGCGTGTAGCCGCCGTGCGGGTTCACCCGGATGAACGCCTGGATGCCGTAGCCGAGCCGCGCCGGGGACACGTGCGCCCCGTACCCCGTGACCGCCCCGCCCGCCTCCAGGCGGCGCACCCGCTCGGTGACCGCCGCGGGGCTGAGCCGGACCCGCCGGCCGAGCTCGCTGAGCTTGATCCGCCCGTCGGTCTGCAGGAGGTCCAGGATCTGCCGGTCGATGGGGTCGAAAGCGACCGCCGACGTTTCGTCGGCGCCGGCCCGCGAATGCCGTGGTTCCTTCGGTGCGGCGGCCGCGAGTCCCATGTTTCCCCCTTCAATCAGCGAGCGCACAACGTAACACTTGACCTCGGAAACAAGGGAGTTGGGATTCATGGACATTCTGGTCATCGGCGGTAATCGCTATTTCGGAAAGCGGCTCATCACCCTCCTCCGGGAATCCGGCCACCACATCACCGTGCTCAATCGCGGCTCTTCCCCCGCCCCCGCCGGAATCGAGCAGGTCATCGCCGACCGCGACGACGAAGCCGGCCTCGAATCCGCCCTCGCGGGCCGCACCTTCGACGTCGTCGTCGACCAGGTCTGCTACACCCCCCGCCAAGCCGAGATCGCCCTCCGCGTCTTCGGCCCCCGCACCGGCCGCTACGTCATGACCTCGACGGTCGAGGTGTACGAGCACGAGGACTCCCCCACCCCCGTCCCCGAATCAGCCCTCGACCTGGCGACGGTGCACGTCGACACGAACCTGCCCTGGGACGACCCCGAATTCCTCGACACCCACTACGGCGAGGGCAAGCGCCAGGCCGAAGCCGTCTTCGCCACCGCCTCCCCCTTCGCCTGGACCTCGGTACGCGTCGCCCACGTACTCGGCGGCACCGACGACTTCACCGGCCGCCTCGACCACTACGCCCGACACGTCCGCACCGGCGACCCGATCACCGTCCCCGTCGTGAACCACCCCGCGACGTACATATACGTCGACGAAATCGCCTCCTTCCTCGCCTGGACCGTCACCTCCCACTTCACCGGCCCGGTCAACGCCCACTCCCACGGCCCCCTCACCACCGCCGACATCTGCACCGCGATCGAACAGCTCACCGGCGGCCGCACCACCTTCCACCCCGTCGAGGTCGGCGAAGTCTCCCCCTTCTCCTTCCCCCGCTCGTACGCCATGGACAACTCCCGCGCGACCTGCCTCGGTTACTCCTTCACCCATTCCACGGAATGGCTCGCGAGGGCTGTGGCGGAGACGGTTGGGGGTGGGGACGTCATCGGGTCCGCCGCCGGGGATGCGATCGGCGACGCCGCCGGGGATGCCGTCAGGTCCGACGTCGGGTCCGCAGTCAGCGATGCGGCTGGGGACGGCCTCGGGAACGCTGCCGGGTACACCACCGACGGCACCGCAGGGGATGCCACCGGGTCCGCTTCCCGGGACGTCGTCGGATCCGCCTCCCGGGATGCCGACGCCGAGGGCGCTGCCGGGGCGGTGCTCTGATGCGCTACCGGATGCTCGGGGACGTACGGGTCGGGGCGGTCGGGTTCGGCACGATGCCCCTGTCCATCGAAGGGCGGCCCGACGAGGACCGGGCCGTCGCCACCCTCCACGCCGCACTCGACGCAGGCGTCACCCTCCTCGACACCGCCGACTCCTACCACCCGCCGGGCGGCACCCCCGGCGACGGCGAACTCCTCGTCGCCCGGGCCCTGTCGTCGTACCGAGGCCCCACGGACCACGTCCTCGTGGCGACCAAGGGCGGCCGGGGACGTACGCCCGACGGCGGCTGGACGGTCGACGGCCGGCCCGATCACCTCCGCGGGGCGGCCGAGGCCTCGGCGCTACGGCTCCGCGTCGACACCATCGGCCTCTACCAACTCCACAAGCCCGACCCCTCCGTCCCCTACGCCGAATCCCTCGGCGCGGTACGGGACCTCCTCGACGCCGGCACCGTCCGCCTCGCCGGCATCTCGAACGTCGACTCCGCCCAGATCCTCCTGGCCCGCGAGATCCTCGGCGACCGCCTCGTCTCCGTCCAGAACCGCTACTCCCCCGCCGTACGCGACAGCGAGGCCCCACTCCGCCTCTGCGCCGACCTCGGCCTCGCCTTCCTCCCCTGGAGCCCCCTCGGCGGCATCTCCCGATCCTCCCTGGACGGCACCTCCACCCAAGCGGAGGATCCACACTTCGCCGCCTTCCACCGAGTCGCCCGATCCCGACACGTCAGCCCCCAACAGGTCGCCCTCGCCTGGCTCCTCACCCGTTCCGACACCGTCCTCCCGATCCCGGGGGCGAGCCGGCCGTCGACGGTCCAGGACTCCGCGAAGGCAGCGGACCTGCACCTCTCGGACACCGAACTCTCCGACCTGAACACCGCCGTCCCCGACACCGGCGCATGAGAAAAGCGGCCCCCACTCCATGAGGGCCGCTCTCTCCCGAGGCCCGGATCCGGCTCAAGGCCCGGGACTCGCGCCTGGTCGCGGGGCGCGCCCTCGCCCGCCGCGGTGCGCGGCCGCGGGCCGCGGTCCTGCTGCCGGGTGGGGCAGCGGGCTTGGGTGGGGGCAGCGGGCTTGGGTGGGGGCCGCCTACTTGCGTGGCGCCCGCCCGCTTGCGTGGCGCCCGCCCGCTTGCGTGCGGGCCGCGCAGCCTTCGCCCCGTCACCCTCGCCGCGCTGCCTCCGCGCCCGGGACTGCGGGCCGCGCCCGCCCCTCCGGCGGTAGGACGCGCCGCCTGCCGCCGCTCGCGTTGTGGGCAATCGTCCGCCAGGGGCGTGGGGGTCTCCCCGGAGGTGACAGCGGGCCGCGGGCGCCACCCCGGGTGGGGGCCCGAGGGGCGTGCCGCCCACGCATGTGCTCGGGCGCGACAGTGGCGCGGGGCCCTGGGCCCGGGGCGCGCTCCCGCACGAGGCCCCGGACGCGCCACCCGCGCATGGGCCCGGGGCGCCGCGTCCCGTGCGGGGCGCGGCGCCCCGCGGAGGGGCGGGGTGTGGAGGGGTCAGACGCCGGCGCGGGCTTTTTCTTCGCCGGTGGAGGGGCGGGGGGAGGGGACGGGGGCGTGGTCGTCGACGAGGGTTTGTTCGTCGAAGGGGAGGTGGCCGGAGAGGACTTGGGCGACGCGGGTGGTGTCGATCTCTTTGGTCCAGGTGCCGATGAGGACGGTGGCGACGGCGTTGCCGGCGAAGTTGGTGAGGGCGCGGGCTTCGCTCATGAAGCGGTCGATGCCGACGATGAGGCCGACGCCGTCGACGAGTTCGGGGCGGTGGGACTGGAGGCCGCCGGCGAGGGTGGCGAGGCCGGCGCCGGTGACGCCTGCGGCGCCCTTGGAGGCGATGATCATGAAGACGAGGAGGGAGATCTGCTCGGAGAGGGAGAGGGGGTCGCCCATGGCCTCGGCGGTGAAGAGGGAGGCCATGGTGAGGTAGATGGCGGTGCCGTCGAGGTTGAAGGAGTAGCCGGTCGGGACGGTGATGCCGACGACGGGCTTGCTGACACCGAGGTGCTCCATCTTGGCGATGAGGCGGGGGAGCGCCGACTCCGAGGAGGAGGTGGAGAGGATGAGGAGGAACTCGCGGCCGAGGTACTTGAGCAGGGACCAGATGTTGATCCCGGCGACGAGCCGGAGGATGGCGCCGAGGACGACGAAGACGAAGAGGCCGCAGGTCAGGTAGAAGCCGATCATGATGACGGCGAGCGACTTGAGGGCGGCGGCGCCGGTCGCGCCGACGACGGCGGCGATGGCGCCGAACGCGCCGACGGGGGCGGCCCACATGATCATGCCGAGGATGCGGAAGACGAGCCGCTGGATGTGGCCGATGCCGCGCAGGACGGGCTCTCCGGCGCTGCCCATGGCCTGGAGGGCGAAGCCGGCGAGGAGGGCGACGAGGAGGGTCTGGAGGACCTCGCCGCCGGTGAAGGCGGAGACGAGGGTGGTGGGGATGACGCCGAGGAGGAAGTCCGTGGTGGTCTCGCTCGCGCCCTCGGCCTGCTGGGCGCCGGCCTCGGCGACCTCCGGGGTGAGGTGGAGTCCGGAGCCGGGTTCCAGGAGGTTGCCGACGAGGAGGCCGATCGCGAGGGCGACGGTCGACATGAGGAGGAAGTAGCCGAGGGCGAGGCCGCCGACGGCGCCGACCTTGGCGGCCTTCCTGACCGAGCCGACGCCGAGGACGATCGTGCAGAAGATGATCGGCGAGATCATCATCTTGATCAGGTTGACGAACCCGGTGCCCAGCGGCTTGAGCTCGACGGCGACGCCGGGCGCCAGGAAGCCGACCGCGATGCCGAGCAGTACGGCGCCGATGACGGCCAGATACAGATAGTGGGTGCGGTCCCGTCGTGCGGCCACGGGGTCCTCCTCGTGCTGGTGGGTGTCCACGTCCCGGTGGACACCGCGACTATCCAGCAGCCTGTGACCGGGGTCACGGTTGCGTGCGTTTCGTTCACGGCGGCCGGGCCGGGAGGGGGACGAAGGGGACGAGAGGGAAGAGAACGATTCGGGAACGCAATGCTGCGGCGCAAACTCCGCCGTGCACACTTACCCGCATGCGTCTCCCCCTCCCCCGCCCCCGCAGCCTGGCCGGTCAGCTCTTCGCGATGCAGGTCGTGCTGGTGGCCGTCGTCGTGGCGGGGTGCGCGTTCTTCGCGTACGTCACGGACCGGGCGCAGGCCGAGGAGACCGCGCGCCGCCAGTCCACGGCGACCGCGGCGGCGGTCGCGGACTCGCCCTCGGTGGCGGCGGCCGCGCGGTCCGCCGACCCGACGGCCGTGCTCCAGCCGTACACCGAGTCGCTGCGCCGGCACGCGGACGTCGCCTTCGTGGTGATCATGGCGCCGGACGGCACCCGGTGGACGCATCCGGAGCCGGAGCAGATCGGGCGGACGTACCTCGGCCACATCGAGGAGGCGCGGCAGGGGCGCTTCCACTCCGAGACACATCTCGGCGTGCTCGGGCCCTCCGTGCGGACGGTCGCGCCGGTGTACGCCGACGGCCGGGTGGTCGCCCTGGTCAGTGCGGGCATCACCATCGAGAGGATCAGCGAGCAGGTGCGGGAGCAGGTGACCGCCCTGCTCGGCATGGCGGGCGCGGCGCTCGCGCTCGGCGGGGCGGGGACGTACGTGGTGAACGCGCGTCTGCGCCGCCACACGCACGGCATGAACGCGAAGGAACTGAGCCGGATGCACGACTACCACGAGGCCGCGCTGCACGCGGTCAGGGAGGGGCTCGTGATGCTCGACGGCCGGCGGCGGATCGCCCTCATCAACGACGGGGCGCGGGAGCTGCTCGGCCTCGACGACGGCGTCGTCGGCCGCCCGGCGGCCGAACTCGGCCTGCCCGCAGCCCTGACGGGAGCGCTCCTCTCCTCGGAGCCGCGCGTCGACGAGACGCATCTGACGGCCGACCGGGTCCTCGTGGTGAACACCCGCCCGGTGGTGGGCGGGGAGCGGCGCGGCACCGTCGTCACGCTCCGGGACCGTACGGAACTCCAGCTGCTCTCCGGCGAGTTGGACTCCGAGCGGGGGTTCACCGAGGCGCTCCGCTCGCAGGCCCACGAGGCGGCGAACCGGCTGCACACGGTCGTCTCGCTCATCGAACTCGGCCGGGTGGCGGAGGCGGTGGAGTTCGCGACGGCCGAGCTGGAACTCGCCCAGGCCCTGACCGACCGGGTCGTCGACGCCGTCGGGGAGCCGGTGCTCGCGGCGCTGCTCCTCGGCAAAGCCGCGCAGGCCAACGAGCGGGGCGTCGAGCTGGTCCTCACCGAGGACAGCCGCATCGACGACGGCCGGGTGCCGGCGGCGCTGCCCTCGCGGGACCTGGTCACGATCCTCGGCAACCTCATCGACAACGCGGTCGAGGCGGCGGGCGGCACCCCGCACGCGCGGGTGACCGTCACCGTCGCCGCCCGGACCGGTGACGGCGAACTCCTGCTGCGCGTCGGCGACAACGGTCCGGGCGTCCGCCCCGCCGACCGCGACGCCGCCCTCGGCCGCGGCTGGTCGACCCGCGGCCCCGGCCGCGGCCTGGGTCTCGCCCTCGTCGGCCAGGCCGTCTCCCGCGCCTCCGGCACCCTGACCGTCACGGACGCGGCGGCGGGCGGCGCGGAGTTCACCGTACGACTGCCACTGCCGGCGCCGCTGTCGCCCGCCTTGCCTCCGCCGCCGACCTTGCCCCTGCCGCCGCAGCAGGGCGGGGCAGGTCCGGGGGCCGCGGCGGGCGGCACCCCGTCCGGCGGCAGCCCGGCGGGCACCACCACGGCCGATGCCGCCCCGGCAGGCACCGCGTCAGGCGACTCCGCGACCGGCGCCACCCCGGCGGGCGGCACCGCGGCCGACACCATCACAGCCGGCACCACCACCACTCCAACGGGCACCACCGCGCCCGGCGACGCCCCCTCCGGCGGCACCGCGGCGGAGGTGATCGCGTGAGCACCGCGCCCCTGCGGGTCCTCGTCGTCGAGGACGATCCCGTCGCGGCGGACGCGCACGCGCTGTACGCGGGGCGGGTCGAGGGGTTCACGGTCGTCGGAGTGGCGCATTCGCGGGCCGCGGCGGTGCGGATCCTCGACCGGACGCCGGTCGACCTGATCCTCCTGGACCTGTACCTGCCGGACGGGCACGGGCTCCAGCTGCTGCGGTCGCTGCGGGCGGCCGGGCACGCGGCGGACGTGATCGCCGTGACGTCGGCCCGGGACCTGGCGATCGTCCGGGAGGGCGTGTCGCTGGGCGTCGTGCAGTACGTCCTGAAGCCGTTCGCCTTCGCGACCCTGCGGGACCGGCTGGCCCGGTACGCGGAGTTCCGGGCGGCGGCCGGGGAGGCCTCCGGGCAGGACGAGGTGGACCGGGCGCTCGCCGCGCTGCGGGCCCCGCAGCCGGCCACGCTCCCCAAGGGCCTCAGCGGCCCGACCCTGGAGTCGGTCACCCGCACCCTGCGGGACACGCCGGCCGGGCTCACGGCGGCGGAGGCGGGGACGGCGGTCGGGATCTCCCGGATCACCGCGCGCCGCTATCTGGAGCACCTGGTCACCGAGGGCCGGGCGGTGCGGGCGCCGCAGTACGGGCAGATAGGGCGGCCCGAGCTCCAGTACCGCTGGCTCGACGGACGGGCCCGCGGTTACTGATCGGTTCCGACGTTCCTACGACCTCGGGTGTTGGGCGAACGCACCGTAGCCAGCCGTCACCCTCCGCACCTACCGTGGCCGGGTGCACCAACCCTCCCCACCCTTCGACGCCCAGGCCGCGCGCCGGCTGCGCGAGGCCCTCGGCATGGCCCACGGCCACGTCGCCTACGGCCTGCGCGCCCAGTACGGCATCCTCGTCACCCCCGACACCGTCGCCGCCTGGGAGCGCGGCCGGGCCGTCCCCGGCGAACAGGAGCTCACCGCCCTCGCGGGCGTCCTGTGGTGCTCCCCCGCCGAGCTGATCGCCACCGCCTCCACCCTCCGCGAGCACCGGATGGCCCGCGGGCTGTCCTCCGAGGACCTGGCCCGCCTCGTCGGCGTGGCCGCCCACGCGTACCGGCGGATGGAGGACGAGGGCCGGTGGCGCGGCACCGAGCGCCAGACGGCCGCCCTCGCCGAGGTCCTCGGCCTCGGCCCGCGCGCCCTCATCACCGCGACCGGCGGCGACGAGTCCCTCGCCGAGCTGCTGCGGGACGCCGCCACCACCCGCTGGCAGGCCTATGTGAAACCGGCCGTGAAGATGCTGCCGCTGCCCAAGCGGACCCTGGAGTCCGTGCTCCAGCGGCTCCACACCGACTACCACGCCCGGATGGCCGCCACCAGCAGCTGGGGCGCGTCGGGCGCGACCGGCGACGAGGGCCGCGCGTACCTCGACGGCATCACCGGCCACTTCTGGGCGGCGGTGGGCGCCTAGCCGGGCGACCGCCTTCAGGACCGCGGCAGGTTCCCGGCTCGGCGACCGCTTCCCGGGCCGTGGCGGATTCCCGGCCCGGCGAGTGCCCTCCGGTCCGTAGCGGGTTTCCAGCTCGGCGAGTGCCCTCCGGGCGGGTGGCGGGTTTCTTGATCGACTGCCGGGTCCGGGCGGCGGCGGGCTTCCTGGATCACCGCGGCCCCGGGCCGTAGATTGGCGCCCGTGAGACGACACATAACGTTCGACCGACTCCACAACTTCCGTGACCTGGGCGGCTATCGGACCGCCGACGGCGGGACCGTGCGGTGGGAGACCCTCTACCGCGCCGACTCCCTGGCCAAGCTCGCGGACGCCGAACCGGCGGACCGGCAGCGGTTCCGCGCGCTGGGCGTGGCCACCGTGATCGACCTGCGCTACCCGTGGGAGATCGACGCGAAGGGGCGCCTGCCGGAGACCGAGGGCATCGCCTGGCACAACTTCTCCATCGAGCACCGCCCGTACGACCAGGCGGAGATCGACCCGGAGCTCGACCCGTGGCGCTACCTCGCGGACCGGTTCGCCGAGGTCGCCGAGGACGGTGCGGAGGAGCTCCGTGCGGCGCTGGAGGTCATCGCCGCGACCGACGGGCCGCTGGTCTTCCACTGCGCCTCGGGCAAGGACCGGACGGGGCTGCTCGCCGCCGTCGTCCTCGGTCTCCTCGACGTCGCCGACGAGGACGTCCTCGCCGACTTCGCCCTGACCGAGCTGGCCACCGAGCGCCTCGTCGCCGACTGGCACGCCACCCACCCCGGCCGCGAACTCCGCTGGCCCGGCTACGGCCGCGCGCCCGCCGACGTCATCCGCCTCTTCCTCGCCGACCTGCGCGCACGGTACGGCTCGGTGTACGGGTACGTCACCGGCCACGTCGGGCTCGACCCGGCGGTGGTGGTGAGGCTCAGGGCCCGCCTGGTGGAAGGCCCGTAGGTCCCACCCGGGGCCCGTCGAGTCAGTAGGCTCTTGCCGCGTTCGCGGCGGAGGGCACGGGGCCGGGCGGGCGGCGGAAAGGGACAGAGGGCGCCTCGGCGCCGTGGGGGGCTTGCGATGGAACCGCTCGACGACTCCGAGGCGACCCGGGTCGGTCCGTACCGGCTGCTCGCCGAGCTCGGCCACGGGGGCATGGGCCGCGTGCTCCTGGGCGCGGCCCACGACGGCCGGCTGGCGGCCGTCAAGCTGGTGCACGCCCGGTTCGCGTCCGACGCCGACTTCCGGGCCCGCTTCCGGCGCGAGGTCGCCGCTTCCCGACGGGTCTCCGGCGCGTACACGGCGGCCGTGATGGACGCCGACGCGGACGCCGAACTCCCTTGGCTCGCCTCGGTGTTCGTCACCGGCCCCTCACTGGGTTCGGTGGTGCGGGAGGCGGGTCCGCTGCCCGAGGCGGCCGTGCGCAGGCTCGCCCTCGGACTGGCGACGGCGCTCGTCGAGATCCACCGGGTGGGACTGATCCACCGCGACCTCAAGCCGGAGAACGTCCTGCTCGCCGAGGACGGGGTCCGGGTCATCGACTTCGGCATCGCGCGGGCCGCGGAGCCCGGGGGCGGCGCGGAGCCGACGCGGCTGACCCAGACCGGCTGGGTGATCGGCTCCCCGCCGTTCATGTCGCCCGAGCAGGCGGAGAGCAGGGAACTCACCCCCGCCAGCGACGTGTTCTCGCTCGGCGCGATCCTGGTGCTCGCGCTGACCGGCGACTCCCCGTTCGCCGGCACCTCGACCTTCCGGATCCTCTCCAACGTGGTGCACGGCGTGCCCGATCTGAGCGGCGTGCCCGCCGGACTGCGCGGGATCGTCGAGGCGTGCCTCGCGAAGGACCCGACCGCCCGGCCCACCCCCGCCCGGCTCATCGAACTCCTCGGCCCGGTCGCGCCCGCCGCCCGCGTCTGGCCCCCGGCGGTCCACACGATGGTCGCCGAACAGCAGGCCCGCATCGCCGCGTTGCTCGACGGTCCCCCCGGCCGGGAGCCCACCCTCGTCGTACCGCCCAGCCGCCCGCCGGTGGAGGCACCGACACCGACACCCCTGTCGACACCGGCGTCGGCATCGACACCGGCCGGTGCCACCACCGCCGACCCCGCCCCCGCCGCCGTGCCCGTGGCCTCGGCCACGGCTGCTCCCGCCGTCTCACCGGCCGCCGTTTCGGACTCGCCCGCCGCCTCGTCCCCCACCTCCCCCGCCGCCGCTCCGGCCCCCGACTCCCCCGCCGCCATGGCAACCGTGACCGCCCCGGGCCGGGTTCCCACCACCGCGCCGGACGCCCCGCCGCCTCCGCCGGCGCCCCGGCGGAGGCGCGGAAGGACCCTCGCCCTCGTGACCGCTGGGGTGCTGGTCGTGGCGGGGGCCGGTGTCGGCGGGTACTTCCTGCTGAGGCCCGCGGGCGACACGTACCGCACGCTGCCCACCTGCGCGGAGTCGGCCTTCCGACTGCCCTCGTACGAGCGGGAGACGGAGCGGGACTTCTCCGTCGTCCGCGCAGAAGGCCCGGAGACCCGCTGCTTCTGGTCCGCCGGGAAGCCGGACGACAAGAACGGCAAGGCCGCCGAGATCTGGTGGAACCTCAAGCTCCCCACCGGCACGAAGGGGGCCGCGACGGACCGCCAACGGGCCGATTTCGCCGAGCAGTCCACCGGCGGACGGGCCGCGGACCTCGCCTTCGGCGACGAGGCGTACTGGGCGCCGCCGTCGGCCTACGAGGACTGCTCGCTGCAGGTGCGCGACGGCAACCTCGTCGTCCGCGCCGCGGTCTCCTACGGGGACGACGTGGCGGACCCCGCGAGGACCTGCGAACCGGAGGCCGTACAGATCGCCGAACGCGCACTCGCCGCCCTCCGCTGAGGGCGATCGCGCCGCCCTCCCCGGCCCGCTCAGTCCCGCCGGTCGAAGTCGAAGAGCTGGCCGGCGGCGTCCGGTGCGCAGGGTGCCTGGGCGAGGCGGGCCCAGGCGGTCGTGCGGTCGCCGGTGACCGTGACGCAGCTGCCGGGCGTCGCGGAGCCGACCGGGACGATCCGGTAGCCCTCGACGGGGGTGCCGTACGGCTCCAGGGTGAACTCCTCGACCCGGCTCGGGTCGCCGCACTCGGAGTCCTCGAAGGCGGCGCCGGCTATCCGGCCGCCCGAGGGTATGCCGGAGCAGCCGGGGCCGTGGTCGGGGTGGTCCGAAACGATCCTCCACCGGCCCCCGCCGGTCTCCGCCAGCGAGTAGAGCGGGACGCCCGCCGCCGCGCACGGCACCTGGTGGATCTGGCCGCTCCTGGCCCCGCGCCGCTCTCCGAGGCAGTGGTCCGTGCCGACCACCCGGATGCGTACGTCCCCGGCGGCCGGCGCCGTGACCGTACGGGGCGGATGCCCGCCGTGCCCGTCCTTCAGGACGGCCACGACGCTGACCCCGGCGAGCACGAGCCCGGTCAGCGCGACCGCCGCGACGAGCGTCCTGCGTATCCGGGAGCGGGGGCCGCGCCCGCCGTCCGCCTCCTCCACCGGCGGCTCGCCCGGCCAGGGGGGCACGACCGGCGACGGGTCCGAGCCGCCCGAGCCGCTCGCACCATCCGAGCCGTCCGAGCCACTCGATCCGCCCGAGCCGCCCGAGCCGCCCGAGCCGCCCGAAGCGTCCGCCGCGTCCGCCGCGTCCGTCGCGTCCAGCGCCGCCGGGCCTCCCGGCACCCCCGCCGTCTCCTGCTCTCCCGCCGCCGTTGCCGTCTCCGAACCCCCCACCGCTTCCGGCTCCCCCGCTCCCGCCCCCGCCCCCGCCGGCTGTCGGCCGCCGCGCGCCAGGCGTGCCCGTACGGTCCGCCAGGTCTCCAGGTCCTCCGGGGTGACCCCGCAGGCGCGGGCGAAGGCGGTGAGGAGTTCGTCGCGGGGCAGGGTGGGGCGGGCGAGCATGCTGGCCACGGTCGAGCGGGGCAGGACGTCGCCGTGGGCCTGCGCGCGGGCCGAGAGGTCGCGACAGGTCAGGCGGGACCAGTCCTTGAGGGCCTGGAGCCGTGCGAGGAACTCGGCGGGGTCGCGTGCGTCCCGCGGGTCAGGGACCCGTTCCCCCGGCGTCATCGCCTCTCCCCCTTCCGCCGGACAGGGTTGGGACATGTCCGGGACAGGCCCCAAGCCTTGTTGATCGGGGGCCCGGACTCAAGAGTGGATCCCGGCGATTCCGCCGGGGCCGGTGACGCCCCGGGCAGGACAGCCGAGTGGCCCCGACCGTCCACGGGGGACGGTCGGGGCCACTCTCGGATGTCGGGGTCCCGGTCCGGATCCGGGACGGCTCGGGACGGAGGTCCCGACGGGCCGGGCCACAGGAGCCCACCTCAGGACCCGGCCGCAGGAGCCGACCTCAGGACCCGGCCGCAGGAGCCGACCTCAGGACCCGGCCACAGGGCGCGACCGCAAGTCCGGCCGGTGGACCCGAGCGGTGGTCCCCACCGCGGGCCCTCACCGCAGGCCCCCGCCGGACGCCTCACCGGACCGGCCCGCCGCCCCGCCCCTCCGAACCCGCCCGTCAGAAGACCGACTCGGCCTCGCGCATGCGGTCCGCGGGGACCGTCTTGAGCTGGGTGACGGCCTCGGCCAGGGGAACCATCTCGACGTTCGTGCCGCGCAGGGCCGTCATGCGGCCGAAGTCGCCGCGGTGGGCGGCCTCGACCGCGTGCCAGCCGAAGCGGGTGGCGAGCACCCGGTCGTACGCGGTCGGCGTGCCGCCGCGCTGGACGTGGCCGAGGATGACGGGGCGGGCCTCCTTGCCGAGGCGCCGCTCCAGCTCGACGGCGAGCTGGTTGCCGATGCCCTGGAAGCGCTCGTGGCCGAACTGGTCGATCTCGCCCTTCGCGTACTCCATCGAGCCCTCGGCCGGGTGCGCGCCCTCGGCGACGCAGATGACGGCGAACTTCTTGCCGCGGGCGAAGCGCTCCTCGACCATCTTGACGAGGTCGTCGACCTCGAAGGGGCGCTCGGGCAGGCAGATGCCGTGGGCGCCGCCGGCCATGCCGGACTCCAGGGCGATCCAGCCGGCGTGGCGGCCCATCACCTCGACGACCATCACCCGCTGGTGGGACTCGGCGGTGGTCTTGAGGCGGTCCATGGCCTCGGTGGCGACGCCGACGGCGGTGTCGAAGCCGAAGGTGCGGTCGGTGGAGGAGATGTCGTTGTCGATGGTCTTCGGGACGCCGACGACGGGCATGCCGGCGTCGGAGAGCATCCGGGCGGCGGTCAGGGTGCCTTCGCCGCCGATGGGGATGAGGACGTCGATGCCGTACTGGCGGGCCAGGTCGGGGGCGGACTCGGCGGCTTCGCGGAGCCGGTTCCGCTCCAGGCGGGCCGAGCCGAGGATGGTGCCGCCGCGGGCCAGGATGCCGCTGACGGCGTTGAGGTCGAGGGGGCGGTAGTGACCGTCGAGGAGGCCCTTGAACCCGTCCTCGAAGCCGATGACTTCGTCGTCGTGGCCGGTCAGCGCCCGGTGCACGACCGACCGGATCACTGCGTTCAGGCCGGGGCAGTCGCCGCCTGCGGTGAGAACTCCGATGCGCATCGTGCTGTGTCTCCTGCTCGGTCGCGGTCCGTGGTGAGCCTCGGCAATTCTCACACGGCGGACCTGAGGGCCGTGCTCGTCGCCCTTCCGCGCGTCCCTCCGGGCAGCCTTCGGAAGGCCTTTCGTCCCGGGCTTCGGGCCCTTCGCCCGGCGGGCGACGTAACCATCGGCGGAGGTATTGTCAAGGGGGTAATGCCGCCCTATCGGGGCTTTCTGAGCACTGTCGATTGACGCACGGGCCGCGGAGTGCCGCGAGGCACCGCTCGGCCCTTCCGCAGGACTGGACAGGAGACCACGGCGTGACGCGCAGCGTGTACGTGACCGGGATCGACCGCGGTGACGGCCGCCAGGTCGTCGAGCTGGGAGTCATGGAGCTCCTCACCCGCCAGGTGGACCGGGTGGGGGTGTTCCGGCCGCTGGTGCACGACGGTCCCGACCGGCTCTTCGACCTGCTGCGCGCCCGCTACCGGCTCTCGCAGGACCCGGCGACGGTCTACGGCATGGACTACCACGAGGCGTCCGCGCTCCAGGCCGAGCGGGGCACCGACGCGCTGGTGTCCGAGCTGGTCGACCGGTTCCACGCGGTCACCCGCGACTACGAGGTCGTCCTGGTCCTCGGCACCGACTTCGCCGCCACGCAGCTCCCGGACGAGCTCGCGCTCAACGCGCGCCTCGCCAACGAGTTCGGCGCCTCCGTCATACCGGTGGTCGGCGCCAAGGGCCAGTCGGCGGAGTCCGTACGGGCCGAGGCGCGCAACGCCTTCCGGGCGTACGACGGGCTGGGCTGCGACGTGCTCGCGATGGTCGTCAACCGGGTGGCCGCCGAGGACCTCGAGGCGCTGGAGCGGCTCGCGACCCGGGTCCCCGTGCCCTGCTACGTCCTGCCGGACGAGCCGGCGCTCGCCGCGCCCACCGTCGCCCAGATCACCCACGCGCTCGGCGCCTCCGTCGTCCTCGGCGACGACGCGGGCCTCGCGCGCGACGCCCTGGACTTCGTGTTCGGCGGCGCGATGCTGCCGAACTTCCTCAAGGCGCTGACGCCCGGCTGCCTCGTCGTCACCCCCGGGGACCGGGCCGACCTGGTGGTCGGCGCGCTCGCCGCGCACTCGGCGGGCACCCCGCCGATCGCCGGTGTGCTGCTCACCCTCGACGAGCGGCCCGGCGAGGAGATCCTGACCCTGGCGGCCCGCCTCGCGCCCGG
Organism: Streptomyces sp. NPDC093089; assembly: GCF_044754405.1. NCBI lineage: Bacteria > Bacillati > Actinomycetota > Actinomycetes > Kitasatosporales > Streptomycetaceae > Streptomyces > Streptomyces sp. NPDC093089. Next base: position 119,574 of record NZ_JBIVPA010000017.1, on the reverse strand, counting down.
CACCCCGGTCATCTCGGTCCCCGGCAACAGCTTCCCGACGGCGGCCGAGCTCTTCTCCCTCGAAGGCAAGCTGAACGCCGCCACCCCGCGCAAGGCGGAGACGGCCCTCGGCCTGTTCGAGCGGCACGTCGACACCGCCGACCTGCTCAAGCGGATCTCGGTCGCCCGCAGCGGCCGGGTCACGCCGATGATGTTCGAGCACGAACTCCTCGAACAGGCGCGGGCCGACCGGCGCCGGGTCGTGCTCCCCGAGGGCACCGAGGAGCGGGTGCTGCGCGCCGCCGACGTCCTGATCCGCCGGGACGTGTGCGACCTGACGCTCCTCGGTGACGTGGAGGCCATCCGCAAGAAGGCCGCCGACCTGAGCGTGGAGCTGGGCGACACGCAGCTGATCGACCCGCAGACCTCGGAGCTGCGCGACTCGTTCGCGGAGAAGTACGCGACGCTCCGGGCCCACAAGGGCGTCACCGTCGAGCTCGCCTACGACGTCGTCTCGGACGTCAACTACTTCGGCACGCTGATGGTCCAGGAGGGTCTGGCCGACGGCATGGTGTCCGGTTCGGTGCACTCGACGGCGGCGACGATCCGCCCGGCGTTCGAGATCATCAAGACGAAGCCGGACGCCTCGATCGTCTCCTCGGTGTTCTTCATGTGCCTGGCCGACAAGGTCCTCGTGTACGGCGACTGCGCGGTCAACCCGGACCCGAACGCCGAGCAGCTCGCGGACATCGCGGCCCAGTCGGCGGCCACCGCGGCCCGCTTCGGTGTGGAGCCGCGGATCGCGATGCTCTCGTACTCGACGGGCACCTCCGGTTCGGGCGCGGACGTCGACAAGGTGCGGGAGGCCACCAAGCTGGTCCGCGAGGCCCATCCGGAGCTGCGGATCGAGGGGCCGATCCAGTACGACGCCGCCGTCGAGCCGTCCGTGGCGGCGACGAAGCTGCCGGATTCGGAGGTGGCCGGGCAGGCGTCCGTGCTGATCTTCCCGGACCTCAACACCGGCAACAACACCTACAAGGCCGTGCAGCGCTCGGCCGGCGCCGTGGCCGTCGGCCCGGTGCTCCAGGGCCTGCGCAAGCCCGTGAACGACCTCTCGCGGGGCGCGCTCGTCAGCGACATCGTCAACACGGTCGCCATCACGGCGATCCAGTCCCAGGTCCCCTCCCAGGGTCAGGAGCTCCCCGCATGACCGACCAGCCGTCTCCCGCGAGCGCGCCCACCCGTGTCCTCGTCCTCAACTCCGGTTCCTCGTCGCTGAAGTACCAGCTGCTCGACATGGGTGACGACAGCCGCCTCGCCCAGGGGCTCGTCGAGCGGATCGGCGAGGCGACCTCGCGGCTCGTGCACACGCCGCTCCAGGGCGGGGGCGGCGAGAAGCGCGAGACGACCGGTCCGATCGCGGACCACGCGGCCGCGCTGAAGGCGGTCTCGGAGGAGCTGGCGGCGGACGGGCTCGGCCTGGACTCCCCCGAACTGGCCGCGATCGGCCACCGCGTGGTGCACGGCGGGCTGCGGTTCACCGAGCCGACGGTGATCGACGACGAGGTGCTCGCGGAGATCGAGCGGCTGGTGCCGGTGGCGCCGCTGCACAATCCGGCGAACCTCACCGGCATCCGTACGGCGATGGCGCTGCGGCCCGACCTGCCGCAGGTGGCGGTCTTCGACACCGCGTTCCACACGACGATGCCGGAGGCGGCGGCCCGGTACGCGATCGACCGGGAGACCGCCGACGCGCACCGGATCCGGCGGTACGGGTTCCACGGCACGTCGCACGCGTACGTCTCGCGCGAGACGGCGAAGCTGCTCGGGAAGGCGCCGGAGGAGGTGAACGTGATCGTGCTGCACCTGGGGAACGGCGCGTCCGCCTCGGCGGTGGCGGGCGGTCGCTGCGTGGACACCTCGATGGGCCTGACGCCCCTCGAAGGCCTGGTGATGGGCACCCGCTCGGGCGACGTCGATCCGGCGGTCACCTTCCACCTGAAGCGGGTGGCGGGCATGTCGGTGGACGAGATCGACGTGCTGCTGAACAAGAAGTCCGGCCTGGTGGGGCTGTGCGGCGACAACGACATGCGGGAGATCCGGCGGCGCGTCGACGAGGGCGACGAGCGGGCGGCGCTCGCCTTCGACGTGTACATCCACCGTCTGAAGAAGTACATCGGCGCGTACTACGCGGTGCTCGGCCGGGTGGACGCGGTGGCGTTCACGGCGGGGGTCGGCGAGAACGCGGCCCCGGTGCGGGAGGCTGCGATCGCGGGTCTGGAGGAGCTCGGGCTCGCGGTGGACGCGGACCTCAACTCCGTGCGTTCCGACGAGGCGCGGATCATCTCGCCGAACTACGCGCGGGTGGTCGTGGCCGTGGTGCCGACGGACGAGGAGCTGGAGATCGCGCGCCAGAGCTACGCGCTCGTTCACGGCACCGAGCGCTCGAACGAGTGAACGCCTGAGCGGGCCCGCGCCCATTTGTACTTTCCGCCAGACGGAATATTCCGCAGTGAAACAAACCGATAGGATCCGCCTCATGCGCCGTTCCAAAATCGTCTGCACGCTGGGCCCCGCCGTCGACTCGTATGAGCAGCTGAAGGCTCTCATCGAGGCCGGCATGAACGTGGCCCGATTCAACTTCAGCCACGGATCCCAGGCAGAGCACCAGGAGCGGTACGACCGCGTCCGGCAGGTCTCCGCGGACACCGGGCGCGCCGTCGGCGTCCTCGCCGACCTCCAGGGCCCCAAGATCCGCCTCGAGACCTTCGCCGAGGGACCGGTCGAGCTGGTGCGCGGTGACGAGTTCACCATCACCACCGACGACGTCCCCGGCGACAAGTCGATCTGCGGCACCACCTACAAGGGTCTGCCCGGCGACGTCTCCAAGGGCGACCAGGTCCTCATCAACGACGGCAACGTCGAGCTCCGGGTCACCGAGGTCGACGGCCCGCGCGTCCGGACCATCGTCATCGAGGGCGGTGTCGTCTCCGACCACAAGGGCATCAACCTGCCCGGCGCTGCCGTCAACGTGCCCGCCCTGTCGGAGAAGGACGTCGACGACCTCCGCTTCGCCCTGCGGATGGGCTGCGACATGGTCGCGCTCTCCTTCGTCCGCGACGCGAACGACGTCAAGGACGTCCACAAGGTGATGGACGAGGAGGGCCGCCGGGTCCCCGTCATCGCCAAGGTCGAGAAGCCGCAGGCGGTCGAGAACATGGAGGCCGTCGTCGCGGCCTTCGACGCGGTCATGGTGGCCCGTGGCGACCTCGCCGTGGAGTACCCGCTGGAGCGGGTCCCGATGGTGCAGAAGCGCCTGGTGGAGATGTGCCGCCGCAACGCCAAGCCGGTCATCGTCGCGACCCAGATGATGGAGTCGATGATCACCAACTCCCGTCCGACCCGCGCCGAGGCGAGCGACGTCGCCAACGCGATCCTGGACGGCGCGGACGCGGTCATGCTGTCGGCCGAGTCCTCGGTCGGCGCCTACCCGATCGAGACCGTGAAGACGATGTCGAAGATCGTCGCCGCGGCCGAGGAGGAGCTCCTCTCCAAGGGCCTGCAGCCCCTGGTCCCGGGCAAGAAGCCGCGCACCCAGGGCGGCTCCGTCGCCCGCGCGGCCTGCGAGATCGCCGACTTCCTGGACGGCAAGGCGCTGGTCGCCTTCACCCAGTCCGGCGACACGGCCCGCCGCCTCTCCCGCTACCGCACGCAGCAGCAGATCCTCGCCTTCACCACCGACGAGGGCACCCGCAACCAGCTCACCCTGAGCTGGGGCGTCGAGTCCTTCCTCGTCCCGTTCGTGGAGACCACGGACGCCATGGTCGACCTCGTCGACGCCGAGCTCCTCAAGCTCCAGCGCTACAACGCCGGTGACACCATGGTCATCACCGCCGGTTCGCCCCCCGGCGTCCCCGGCACCACCAACATGGTCCGCGTCCACCACCTCGGCGGCGCCGAGACCGCCTGAGGCACGGCGAAGCCCCCGTCCGGTGCGGACGGGGGCTTCGCCGTGTGCGGCTCCCGGAGTGGTACGGGGGTCAGCTCGCCTCGACCGTGTTGCGGAGGCCCTCGACGCGGAGCGTGCCGCCGAACTGGCCGGCCTGCTTGAGCTTCACGTTGGTGAAGAAGACGTACGGGAGGTCGAGCGGGGGCGGGGACTCGGGGCCGAAGGTGATCGGGATGATGCCGAGGAGGTTGCCCTTGAGCTCCTCCGTGTACATCGTCACCGTGCCGTCGGTGATGGTCGACGTCGAGCCCTTGAGGGACCGGACGTGCGCCACTCCCGCGGCGTGGTCCGTCATCTGGTGCAGGTCCTTGATGTCCACGCCGGTGGCGGTGAACTTCAGGACCTTCTTGATCTTGCCGCCGTAGGTCTTCACCTCGACGATGCCGTGGTACTTGAGGCCCTTGAGGGTGAGCAGCGAGCTCTCCAGGCGCCACGGCTCGTCCGGGAGCAGGGCGATGCCGGGCTCCAGGTCGGCGGCGGCGAGGGCCGCGTCGTCGCGCTCGGGGCACGGGAAGCGGGGCTTGGCGCCCTCGGGTATGTCCTCGTCCGCCGTGACGTCGAGGCCCTTGGCCTTCTCCGACAGCTCCGAGGTCTCGACGCCGGCCTTCCGGGCCGCCTTGCGGATCGCGTCCTTCGTCTCGTCGGCCGCCGGGTCCGCGGCGGGCTTCGCCGCGGTGGGGGCGGTGGCCGCCGGAGTCGGCGCGGTGGTGGCCGGGGTGTCGTCGGCCGCCGGGCGGACCGGGGCCTGGGTCGTCGGCGCCGCCGTCGTGGGGGTGGCCGACGGCTTCGGTTCCGGGCCGTCGAAGAGGTCCTTGAGGGCGTCGCCCAGGCCCAGCGGGTCGAGCGGGTTCGTCGACTTCGTCGGCGTGGGCGTGGCGCTCGGGGTGGGCGCGGCGCTCGGCGTCGCGGCCGGCGCGCCGCCCTCGGCCCGCTCCCGCGCCTGCGGTGCGGCCGCCTGCCCGGTGGCCGTCGCGGTCGGCGTCGGCGTGGCGGTGGTGGAGGGGCTGCCGGAGGGCGTGGCCGAGGGGGTGGCCGTCGGCTTCGCGGTCTCGGTCGGCTTCGCGGTCTCCGTGGCCTCCGGCGTCGGCTCGTCGGAGCGGGTCACGCAGGGGCCGGGGGCGAAGGGGATGTCCTTCTCGTCGGCGAGGGCAGGGCTGGGCGCGAGGCCCATGCCCACGAGCACCGCGGTCGGCATGGCGGCCAGCGCCATCGCCTTGCCCGCCGGGCCCTGGATCCTGTTCAGCAGCGTCTTGCGCGGGGCCGCGTGCCGCGGTCCCCCCTTCGCGAGCGCCGACTGAGTCTCGTCACCCCGCACTGTTCCTCCCGCCGTTGGCGTCGGTCGTCGTTTCGGTCAGGTGGTGCTCCGCCTCGCGCTGCTCGGGGACGCCGGCGGCGTACAGGGCCTCGGTCTCGGCGGATGCCTCCGGCTCGCCGTCGTCCTCGGTGGGGAGGGCCTCTTCGACCGGCGGCGCGGGCGCCCAGGCGATGGACATGCCGCCACCGACGAGGGCGAGCAGGAATCCGATGACGAGACCGCCGAAGTTCGACACGGGAATGGAGACCAGTCCCAGCACGATCGTCGCGACGCCCGCGAAGACCCGGACGACGGGCTGGTACCACATCGTCAGGCCGAGCGTGATCAGCAGGACGCCGATGATCAGCGCGCCGGATCCGGCGGTCGTCTTCATCGCCATGGTGATGTTGCCGAGCCTCATGTCCCCGTAGGGGAGGTAGGCGATCGGCAGACCACCGAGGATGGTGAACAGGCCCGCCCAGAAGGGCCGGGTCTGCCGCCAGACCTTGAACCGGTTGTCCTGCTCGGGGACTCCGTGGGAGGCAGGGGTCTCGGCGCTCATGGAAACAGCTCCCTGGAAGCGGTGTTGCTGAGAAGAGGTACGAGGCGGGGACGTGCCCCGGAGCGGGTGCGGGCCGCCGGAGCGGCCCGCACCCCGGGCCGGATCAGCCCTGGAAGCACTCCTTCGCCGTGCCCCGGTGCAGGGACAGGTTCAGGTCGGGGAGCTTGAAGGTGGCGGCCGTGGTGGCCCACGCCTTCTGCTTGACCTTGGTCAGCGTGACGCTGTCGGCGCGCTGCCCGAAGCCGTTCTCGTTGGCCTGGGTGTTGGGCTGGATGCCCTGGCCTTCCTTGTACTTCGGAAGGGAGCCGGCCGCGACGCCGATGTCGATCTGCTTGAACTCGGCGTCGGCCTCGAGGTACGAGACGTCGAGGTACAGCTCCTTCGCGTCGACCCGCTTGTCGGGGTTGGACGCGCCCTCGGTGCCGGCCTCCAGGCGGAGGGTGATGTCGCCGAGACCCGGAACCGGGGTCACGACGGACTGGCACATGTTGGTGATCTTGGCGGTGTCGAAGCCGGAGACCGCGACCGGGGCGGCGAACGGCGTGCCGTCCAGCTTCTTGCCCTTGGCGATGCTGCCGTACTGGACGAACTCGGTGCCTTCGAGCTTGTCGGTCGAGACCTTGAACTCCTGGCCGGAGATCGCGAACGACGCGGCGAGCGCACCCTGGGCGAGACCGACGCCGATCGCGGCCGTCGCGGCCACGCTCGGGACCATGACGACGGCGAACCGCTTCCACCTGGTTCCGCCACGAACCTGGGACTTCATGAGAATTCCTCCTTCTCGGACGTACATCTCCGGAAGGGCCAGGGGCCCGTCCTGGGATGGGAGAAGAGCTACGTCCTCGGGAAGGAGAGCGCCGAGGCATCAAACGGCGCGCTGCGCGTCCGAATCACCGGCGATCACCCCCGAGCGACAACCATGGGCACGCTTTTCGCGTGACCTGATTGGACAGGCCCCGTTCGGTGAGATCGGGAACCCCCCTGTCCACGACCGGTGCAGGGCACCGGTCCGCCCGGTGGGGACCTTCGCCGCTTTCCCGGTTGGTTTGCCGGGGTGGTGCGGTTCGGACCGAGCGTCGCCGATCGTGGTCCATTCCGGGCCCCCGCACAAGGGGGTTCGTTACTCGCTAGTAACGGGTGGATAACCGGGCGATGGCGGGGCGGCGCCGAACGGGCACTCAGGGTGCGGCCGCGCGACCGCCGATATCGGCAGATCGCCGGATGAATACGGACAGAATCAGGGATTCGATTTACTACAAGTAACAGCGGCCGCGATTACCAAGTTTTGGTAAAGCGCGGCCGCTGTCTGTCGCTCTGTCGCCAAATCGCCGGACGATTCGGCGCCCTGCGCCGGGGCGGAAAAGGCCTCAGAACAGCACGCGGGCGAGGGCCTGGCGGCCCGCCGTCACGCGCGGGTCGTCGGCGCCGATCACCTCGAACAGCTCCAGGAGCCGCAGCCGCGCCGCGTCCCGGTCCTCGCCGGCCGTGCGGCGCACGGTCTCCACCAGACGCCCGAAGGCGTCCTGCACGTGACCGCCCACCAGATCGAGGTCGGCGGCGGCGATCTGCGCGGCCACGTCGGCCGGGTTGTCGGCGGCGTTCTTGCGGACGACACCCGCGTCCAGGCCCTGCACCCGCTGGAGCAGTTCGGCCTGGGCCAGGCCGAGCTTGGCCTCGGGGTGCGCCGGGTCGTCGGCGAGCACGTTCTTGTACGCCTGGACGGCCCCGGCGAGGTCGCCCGCGTCGAGCGCGGACATGGCCGCCTCCAGGAGCACGTCGTACGGGCCGGCGGGCCGCGCGGCGGGGGCCGAGTCGTCGGCGTCCGCGTCCACGACGATGCCGGTGAGGCCGAAGCGCTCCTCGCCGATCTGGATCAGCTGGTCGAGGGTCTCCCGGATCTGGGCCTCGGGCACCGCACCCTGGAAGAGCGGCAGCGCCTGACCGGCGACCACCGCGAAAACGGCCGGAATTCCCTGGATGCCGAACTGCTGCATCAGCATCTGGTTGGCGTCGACGTCGATCTTCGCGAGCAGGAACCGGCCGTTGTACTCGACGGCCAGCCGCTCCAGGAGGGGGCCGAGCTGCTTGCACGGCTCGCACCACTCGGCCCAGAAGTCGAGGACGACCGGGACCTCGGCGGATCGCTGGAGCACATCGTGCTCGAAGCCCGCCTCGTCGACGTCGATCACCAGGGCGGAGGGGGACACCGCGGGGGTGCCACCCTGCCGGGCGGCTTCGGCGCGCACCTGCTCCGCCTTCGCCTTGGCCTCTCCGGCCGCCTTCACCGCGGCGAGGTCGACGACGCCGCTCATGGACATGTTTCGGGGCTGCATGAGTACATCCTCCCCCCTCCGCGCGCGTAACCGGTAAGCCATGGCTGAACCGTGCCGTCCGCACGCCTCCCGCCGGTTGCGAGACGCGTGGACGACACGGTTCTTCGTCTTCGGTTCGCGCCGGGTCCCCACCCGGCGCCGTGGTTGTCGCTCAGGCCGCTCAATGCCTTTCGCTACAGGTCGTAGCGTATCTCCGGGGCGGGAGCCGGCGGGAGGGCCGGGGCGCGATCCACCGGGTGAACTGCCTCACACGGCGCACCCCTGGCGCGATACCTACCGGCGGGTATGGTCGGCTTCCATGTGTAGCCGCACCAAGCCCCGCAGCAGCCGTACCGGGCGCCCCCGCTCCACCGAGGCCGACACGGCCATCCTGGAGGCGACCCGGGCCGCTCTGGTCGAACTGGGCTGGTCCAAGCTCACGATGGGGGACGTCGCCGTCCGTGCCGGGGTGGCGAAGACGACCCTCTACCGCCGCTGGGCCAACAAGAACGAACTCGTGGTGGACGCCGTCGCCGTCCTCTTCGACGAACTCGAACTGCCCGACCTGGGTTCCCTCCAGGCCGACATCGAGCACGTCGTCCTCCAGTTCGCGGCGCTCCTCGAACGCCCCGAGACCAAGACCGCCCTGATGGCCGTGGTCGCCGAGTCCACCCGCGACGCACCGCTGCGCGAACGCATCCGCGCCTCGATCGTCGAACGCCAGAAGCGCCTCGTCCTGGCCGGCCGCATGCGGGCGCAGCAGCGCGGCGAACTCCCGGCGCACCGCGACCCGGTGGCCACGGACGCCACCGACGACCTGATCTTCGACGTCATCGCGGGCGCGGTCGTCCACCGCGCCCTGGTCAGCGCCGAACCCGTCGACGAGGCATGGGTGGCCCGCCTCTCCGCCCTCCTCGTCGGCGGCCTGGGCGCGGTGGCGGCCCAGGGCTGAAAGTGGCGGGCGCGGCCCACCCGTCACCCTCTACCGTGGCAGCCGTGACGACCCCACTCACGGACTCCGTCCGCGCACTGCTCGACGACGTCAACCCGGCCGTACTGGCCACCATCCAGCCCGACGGCTCTCCCCAGACCTCGGTGGTGTGGGTGGGCCGCGACGGCGACGACCTCCTGATCTCCAGCCAGGACGGCCGCCGGAAGATCAAGAACATCCGGTCCGACGCCCGGGTCAGCCTGACCGTCCACGACCGCCACGACCCGCTCCGCTATGCCGAGATACGGGGTACGGCCACGGTCGCCGAGGACGCCGGTCGGGCGCTCGCGGTGGCGCTCGCCGAGCAGTACGAGGGCGAGGGCGCCGGGCAGGAGTACCGGGAGCTGCCGCCGGAGGAGGTTCGGGTGGTCGTCCGGATCACCCCGACGAACGTCCTCGGCACGGCCGCGAAGTAGGTCACCCCGTACGGCGGGGGCGGTACGGGACCTCCCGTACCGCCCCCGCCGTGTCGGACGCGGCCGTCAGAAGCCCGGGGGCTCCGTGTAGACGCCCCACTCGTCGCGGAGGGCGTCGCAGATCTCGCCGAGCGTGGCCTCGGCGCGTACGGCCTCCAGCATCGGGGCGATCATGTTCGAGCCGTCCCGGGCCGCGGCCAGCATCGCGTCGAGCGAGGCGCGGACCTTGGCGTCGTCGCGGCGCTCCTTGCGCTCGCCGAGGACGCGGACCTGCTCCCACTCGACCTCGTGGCTGACGCGGAGGATCTCCAGGTCGCCGGTGACGGAGCCGTGGTGCACGTTGACGCCGACGACCCGCTTGTCGCCCTTCTCCAGGGACCGCTGGTACTGGAAGGCGGACTCGGCGATCTCGCCGGTGAACCAGCCGTCCTCGATGCCGCGCAGGATGCCGGAGGTGATCGGGCCGATCGGGTGCCGGCCGTCCGGGTGGGCGCGGCGGCCGCGCTCCTTGATCTGGTCGAAGATCTTCTCGGCGTCGGCCTCGATGCGGTCGGTGAGCTGCTCGACGTACCAGGAGCCGCCCAGCGGGTCGGCCACGTTGGCGACGCCGGTCTCCTCCATCAGCACCTGCTGGGTGCGGAGCGCGATCTCGGCGGCCTGCGCGCTGGGGAGCGCGAGGGTCTCGTCGAGGGCGTTGGTGTGGAGGGAGTTGGTGCCGCCGAGGACGGCGGAGAGGGCCTCGACCGCGGTCCGCACGACGTTGTTGTACGGCTGCTGCGCGGTGAGGGAGACACCGGCGGTCTGGGTGTGGAAGCGGAGCCACTGGGCCTTGTCGGTCTTGGCGCCGTAGACCTCCTTCATCCAGCGGGCCCAGATCCGGCGGGCGGCGCGGAACTTGGCGATCTCCTCGAAGAAGTCGAGGTGCGCGTCGAAGAAGAAGGAGAGGCCGGGGGCGAAGACGTCCACGTCGAGGCCGCGGCTGAGGCCCAGCTCGACGTAGCCGAAGCCGTCGGCGAGCGTGTAGGCGAGCTCCTGCGCGGCCGTCGCCCCGGCCTCGCGGATGTGGTAGCCGGAGACGGAGAGCGGCTTGTACGCGGGGATGCCCTGCGCGCAGTGCTCCATCAGGTCGCCGATGAGGCGCAGATGGGGCTCGGGCTCGAAGAGCCACTCCTTCTGCGCGATGTACTCCTTGAAGATGTCGGTCTGGAGCGTGCCGTTGAGGACGGCCGGGTCGACGCCCTGGCGCTCGGCCGCCACGAGGTACATGCAGAAGACCGGGACGGCCGGGCCGGAGATCGTCATCGAGGTGGTGACGTCGCCGAGCGGGATGTCCTTGAAGAGGACCTCCATGTCGGCGGCGGAGTCGATGGCGACACCGCAGTGGCCGACCTCGCCGAGGGCGCGGGGGTCGTCGGAGTCGCGGCCCATGAGGGTGGGCATGTCGAAGGCGACGGAGAGGCCGCCGCCGCCGGCCTCCAGGATCATCTTGTACCGCTCGTTGGTCTGCTCGGCGTTGCCGAAGCCGGCGAACTGGCGGATGGTCCAGGTCCGGCCGCGGTAGCCGGTCGGGTGCAGCCCCCGGGTGAAGGGGTACTCACCGGGCCAGCCGATGCGTTCGAACCCCTCGTAGGTGTCGCCGGGGCGGGGCCCGTACACGGGCTCCACCTCGTCCCCGGAGAGCGTGGTGAAGTCGGCGTCCCGCTTGCGGGCCTTGTCGTAACGGGCCTGCCAGCGACGGCGGCCTTCCTCGATGGCGTCAGCGTCCATGCTTCGAATTTACTAGGACGTCCTAGTAAATGTCGACGGCAAACCTCCGCACATGCGTGCGGAGGCGGGGGTCAGGCCTTGACCGGCTCCGGCCGCGCGCCGCTGACCAGCGGAAGCGTCTCGGCGACGATCTTGCGCTCGACGAAGAAGGCGGCCAGCGGGATCGTTCCGGACAGCAGCACCCAGAGCAGCTTCCCGAACGGCCACTTGGCCTTGGAGCCCAGGTCGAAGGCGAAGACCAGGTAGATGATGTAGAGGACGCCGTGGGCCTGGGAGACCGCGAAGGTCACGTCCTCGCCCATGTCGAACCCGTACTTGAAGACCATGCACGTGCAGAGCACGAGGAGCATGACGGCGGTCACGTACGCCATGACGCGGTAGCGGGTCAGCACGCTGGATTTCATGCCGTCGAGCGTAACGGCACGTTCCGGTCGATCTTCGCGCGGGGCTACCTCTCCTCGAAGTCGTCCGCCGCGACGCGCAGGGGGCGGAGCATGGCGAAGATCTCGGCGCACTCCTCGGCGTCGTAGGCGCCGAGGCCGAAGTCCATGTCCATCAGGTCGCGGGTGGCGGACTCGACGACCTCGCGGCCCTTGTCGGTGATGGAGGCGAGGGTGCCGCGGCCGTCGTTGGGGTTGGGGCGCTTGGCGACGAGGCCGGACTTCACGAGGCGGTCGACGGTGTTCGTCACCGAGGTGGGGTGGACCATCAGCCGCTCGCCGATCTTGGACATCGGCAGCTCCCCGGCCTTGGAGAAGGTGAGCAGCACCAGGGCCTCGTAGCGCGCGAAGGTCAGTCCGTACGGCTTGACGACGGCGTCGACCTCCGCGAGGAGGATCTGGTGGGCGCGCATGATCGAGGTGATCGCGGCCATCGAGGGGACCGGGCCCCAGCGCTTCTGCCAGAGTTCGTCGGCGCGGGCGATGGGGTCGAAGGGGAGACTGAGCGGCTTCGGCACGCACCGACCTTACCGACTGGTCATATGCCGGTCAGCCCCGTCTCGAACTTCGGTCGCCCGCAGCTCGGCGACCACGGCGAGGACCGCGATCGTGCCGAGCACTCCCGCGCCCGCGACGACCGCGTGGACGGACGCGAACTCGGCCGCGATCCCGGCGCCGGCCATGCCGACGCCCTGGACGGTCATCATGCCCGCCGTCATCAGGGTCATCGCCCTCCCCCGCTGCTCCTCGGGGACGGCGGCGACGAACCAGGCGTCGAGGCCGAGGGTGTACGCGCCGGTGGCGCCGGCCAGGAAGAGCGCGAGGGCCGCGAGGGCGAGGCCCGGCTCGGGGGCGTAGAGGAGGTACGGCACGACGCTGGCGACGGCGAGCGGCAGGACGATCCGGGAGCGTGCCGCCGCGCTGAGGAACGATCCGGCGAGGAGCTCGCCCGCGATGGTGCCGACGGGCAGCGCGCACATGAGCAGGCCGAGCGCGGCGGTGGAGACGCCGATCTCGTCGGCGTAGGGGGCGGCGAGCGCCTCGGGCACGACGGCGAAGAGCGGCGGCACCCAGAACATCAGCATCAGGGCGCGCACCCGCCGGTTCCGCAGCACGTCCCAGGTGCCGGCGAGCCCGCCGCGGGTCTCCGCGGCGGCCCGGGCGGGACGGCGGACGGTGCCGAGGCGGAGCAGCAGCGCGGAGACGACGAAGGTGGTGGCGGTGACGGCGAGGGCGCCGCGCGGCGGTACGGCGGTGAGCAGGACGCCGCCGACGGCGAAGCCGGTGAGGAGGGCGCTCTGCGAGACGATCCGCAGCAGGGAGCGGCCGAGGACGAAGAGGTCGCCCTCGCCGAGGATGTCGGCGAGGGTCGCCATCCGGGTGCCGTTGAAGACGGGCGAGACGACGGCGATGGCGCAGCGCAGCACGAGCAGGACGGCGACGGGGGTCGCCGGGACGACCATCGCGGCGACGCAGGCGGCGCAGACGAGGTCGCAGACGACGAGGATCCGCCGGGGCGGCAGCCGGTCGGCGAGTCCGGCGAGCAGCGTGCCGCCGACGAGGTAGGGCAGGAACCCGAGCGCGAAGGTGAGCGAGGAGAGGAGCGGGGAGCGGGTCAGGTCGTAGACGAGGACGGTCAGCGCGAGTTCGCTGACGACGACGCCGACCAGCGAGAACAGGTGGGCCACGAAGACGAACCGGAACTCGCGGACGGCGAAGACCGCGCGGTAGCCGGGACTCGCGGCGGCCCCGGCGGGCGAGGCCGACGCGGCGGGCTCCGCGGACTCGGCGGGCGCGGCGGTCCCGGCGGGCGCGGGAGCGGCCTCCTTCGGGGCGGGGTCGGGCGCGGGTGCGGGGGTGTGCGGGGGTGCCGGTTCCGGCGGCCGGGTGTCGTTCGTGGGCATGGAGGGCAGCGTGCCGGGCGCGGGGACCGCGCCCTAGACTTTCGGCTCCAGCCGAATGTCCGGGGAGGTTCCGTGCCGTACCACCTGCATTTCGGGGAGGCGGATCCGCTGCGGATCCGGTTCGCGATCTCGCCGCTGTGGGAGACGCACTCGGCCGTGCGCGTCCTCGCCCGGCCCGCGAAGCAGGGGTACCACCTGCCGTGGATGCGGCGGATCGCCGGCGCCGCGCGGGGGCTCGACCTGGCGCCGCTGCACCTGCTGATGCCGCACAGGGGGCACAGTCCCGACTCGCTCTATCCGCCGCCGCTGGGTCCCGCGGCGTCGTTCGACGAGGAGATCGCCGCGGTGCGGGCGACGGACCCCGCGCTGGCCCTGGTCGACTTCGAGCGGGCGCTGGCCGAGACGCCGGGGGCGGCGGAGTCGGCGGAGGGGCGGCGGATGCTCGCCGATCCGGCCGGTGCGGTGGAGCGGCTCGCCGATCTGCTGCGGGCCGCGTGGGAGGCGCTGATCGAGCCCGACTGGCCCCGGCTGCGGGCGCTCCTGGAGGCGGACGTGGCGCACCACTCGCGGCGGCTCGCGGAGGGCGGGCTCGAACGGCTCCTGGGGGAGCTGCATCCGGCCTTCGACTGGGCGGCGGAGACGGCGACGCTGAGGGTCGCCTATCCCGGTGAGCACGTGCGCCCGCTGGGCGGGCAGGGTCTCGTGCTGGTGCCGTCGGTGTTCACCTGGCCCGACGTGGTGAGCGGCTTCGATCCGCCGTGGCAGCCGACGGTGGCGTATCCGGCGCGCGGGATCGGCGGGCTGTGGTCCGAGCCGGGGGGCCGTACGCCGGAGGCGCTGGCCCGGCTGCTCGGGCCGGTGCGGGCGGACGTGCTGTGCGCCCTCGACGAGCCGATGGGGACGACGGCGCTCGCGCACCTGCTCGGCAGGGCGCCGTCGTCGGTCTCGTCCCATCTCTCGGTGCTGCGGGACGCGGGGCTGCTGTCCTCCCGGCGCTACGGGCACCAGGTGCTGTACGAGCGGACCCCGCTGGGGATCGCGGTGTCGCAGCCGGACGCGAAGTGACCGTCATGTCACGATGAAGCGGTATGTCCCGTCGCGTACCCGACCCTGGGGGCCGGATGTCCCGCCGCACCGCCACCGCCGCCGCCCTGGCCCTCGTCTCCGCGCTGTTCCTGGGCGGGTGCGGCGAGGACGGGCCGCCGACGGGACCGGTCGGCCCGCCGTCCACGCGCGGCGAGGCCGCGGCCCCCTCGTCGGGCTCCCCGTTCTGGGTGGACCCGGACAGCGACGCGGCCAGGCAGGTGCGCCAGTACGAGGCGCAGGGCAGGACCGAGGACGCCCGGATCCTGAAGCGGATCGCGGACCGGCCGGTCGCGGACTGGCCGGCCGGCGACGATCCCGTACCGGAGATCACGCGTGCGGTCCGGGGCGCGGCGGCCGAGAAGCGTACGGCCGTGTTCGTCGCGTACAACATCCCGCACCGCGACTGCGGGATGTACTCGGCGGGTGGCTCGCACGACGCGCAGGCGTACCGGAACTGGGTGGACGCCTTCGCGACGGCGATCGGGGAGGCCTCCGCGATCGTCGTCCTCGAACCGGACGCGGTGCCGCACGTCGTGGACGGCTGCACCCCGGCCCAGTACCACGACGAGCGCTACGAGCTCCTCGCCGGGGCGATCGAGCGGCTGAAGCGGCAGCCGCGCACCCGGGTGTACCTGGACGCGGGCAATCCGGCCTGGATCGACGAACCGGGCAAGCTGGTGGAGCCGCTGCGCCGGGCGGGGGTCGCCCGCGCGGACGGCTTCTCCCTGAACGTGTCCAACTTCCAGCGGAACGACGTCGTGCGGGGTTTCGGCGCCACGCTCTCGGGGCTGCTCGGCGGCGTCCACTTCACGGTGGACACGAGCCGGAACGGCGACGGCCCCCTCCCGGGCGACCGGGAGGAGGCCTGGTGCAATCCGCCGGGCCGGTCCCTCGGCGTGCCGCCGACGGACCGGACCGGGGACGATCTGGTCGACGCCTACCTGTGGGTCAAGCGGCCCGGCGACTCGGACGGCCAGTGCCGGGGCGGCCCGGCCGCCGGGACCTGGTGGCCCGACTACGCCCTGGGCCTCGCCCGCCGGGCGAAGTCCTAGCTTTCCGGTCCCCCTACTTCACCTGGATCCACTTCGCCTCGGACGGGATGCCGTCGCGGTCGGCGACGAAGAGCATGTACCAGCCGGGCGGGACGAGGGTCCGGTCCTGCGGCACGTCGACGGTGACGGTCATCCGGTCCTGGCTCCTCGTCAGGCCGACCTCGATCGAGCGCTGTTCGACGTCCGTGGTGTGGGTGACGGCGCTCGGCCGCATGAGCCGGGCCGTGACGATCCGGTCCGCGTCCTTCGTCTTGAAGGTGGCGCGGCCGTTCTGGTCGAGTTCCGGTGCCCCCTCCCCCAGGGCGGGCCGGTCGGCGCCCGCCCGGTGGAGGTAGGGAGGGGTGAAGACCTCGATGCGCTGCTCGAAGGTGCCGAGCTTGGTGTTGTCCTTGTCGTCGAAGAGCGGGTCGGAGCCGAAGGTGGCGACCCGGCCGTCGGGGAGCAGCAGCGCCTCGGAGTGGTAGTTGCGGCCGACGGTGGGTTCGGCGGCCTCGGTGAAGGCGTTGCTCTTCGGGTCGTAGAACTGGGCCTTGAGGATGTCGCTGCCGCTGCGGCCCCGGTAGTCCCCGGAGCCGCCGGTGGTGAAGACGGAGTCGTCGGGCATCAGGACGCTGCTGAGGTAGCGGGTGCCCTGCGGGAGCGGGGGGCCGTCGGCGAAGGCGGGGCTGTCCTTCGAGAGGTCGACGATGGAGGTGCGGGCGGTGGACTTGGCGGACTCGCCGACCCCGCCGCCGCCGAGGACCATGACCTTCTGGGCCTGGGCGGGCGGCAGCAGCAGGGAGGCGGAGGTCTCCAGCTGGTCGGGCCGGGTGAGGCCGCCGAGCTTGGTGAAGGAGTTCTTCTCCAGGTCCCAGATGCCGGGTTCGCGGCCCTTCTCGGCGGGGCCGTAGCCGGCGTTGGAGCCGGTGTAGAGGAGCTTGCCGCCCTTGGTGAGGAAGAGGGAGGGGTAGGTGGGGAAGTAGCGGAAGGGGCCCTTGGACCACTTCTTGGTCTCGGGGTCGTAGTACTCGTTGTCGCCGGGGACGACGTCGCCGACGTCGTTGAGCCCGGAGACGGCGAGGACCCGGCCGTCGGCGAGGGTGACGAGGGTGGGGTACCAGCGGGCGTCCTTCATGGGGGCGACCGGGATGTACTTCTCCGCCTTGGGGTCGAACTCGTAGGCGCCCTTGATGCCCTGGAAGTCCTGCTTCTCGGTGGTGAGCTTCTGCGCGATGCCGTAGACGTTGTCGGCGGCCTCGCCCTTGAGGCCGACGATCTCGTACTGCGCGGCCTCGGTGGTGAGGGCCTGCGGGCCCTCCTTGCGCGCCTCGACGAAGACGCGCGCCTCGGCGGCGGTCACCTTGGTCTCCCACGGCTTCATCTGGCCGCTCTTGAAGTAGGAGATCTCGAACTCGCGCTTGGCCTTGGGGACGGTGACGTCGAACTTGGAGACGTACTCGACCCCGGACGGGGAGCGGAAGACGGTGCCCTTCTTGAGGGTGACCGCCTTGTCGGGGCTCTCGTTCTTGACCCGCATGCCGCCGCCGGCCTTCTTCACCTCGCCGTCGAGGATCTCGTAGCGGGCGGTGCCGCCGGCGACGAGCAGCCGCCCGTCGGGGAGCTGGGAGTGGCCGGAGCAGAAGAAGTCCTCGGGGGTGGGGATCTTCTTGAAGGTGTTCTGCGCCGGGTCCCAGAGGACGGACTCGAAGGTCCCGGCGTCGAAGTTCTTCTGGCTGTTGCCGGAGCCGGCGATCAGCAGCACCTTGCCGGTGTGCAGGAGCGCCGCGTGGATGGCGTTGACGCGGTACGGGGCGGGGACGGCGACCTCGTCCCAGGAGCCGAACCGCCGCATGTACTCGGGCTGGGCGATCTTGTAGGCGTGGTACTTCTCCTCCGCGAAGGAGACGGCGGCGGGGGCGTTGAGCGCCGCGAGGAGAAGGACGGCCGCGCTGCCGAGCAGGGTCTTCTTGAACTTCTTCGACGGCCGGTAGGACATGGTTCAGTTCCCTCCGGTCGTCGTGGGGGCGGGTGCGGTGGGCGTGGGAGGGATCGCCGTGACGGCGGGGCGCACCTCGACGCCCTCGCGGGCGTCGGCGAGGCCGCGGGCCCTGACGCGGGCGCGGGCGGCCTCGCGGACCCGGTGGGCCCGGCGCCCGCGCACGGTGGTGAGGCCCCAGACGGCGATCGGGGCCAGGGTGATGGCCAGGGCGAGGAGGGCCCAGGTGCGCATGGCGGCGTGGGTGTGGCCGAAGTGGACGGAGGCGACGAGCGAGGCGACGAGGACGACCGCCCAGTAGAGGTGGATGCGGAAGGTGGGGACCCGGTCGGGGCTGGCCTCGCCGCCCTTGGGGGTGACGACGAAGCGGCCGCGGGTGCGGAGGAGCGCCGAGCCGAGGGACTTGAGGTAGATGGGCGCGGAGAGCGCGGACATCGCCATGCCGGCGAGGCCGCCGGAGCCCTCGGGTTCGTGGGGCGAGACGTTGTGGCGCCGGTTCCAGAGGTAGAGGCCGATCTGGAGGGCGACGGCGTCGCTGTAGATCATCAGCCACACCTGGGTGGAGACCTGGGTGCCGGAGGCGCCGAGCCACAGGTAGAGGACGCAGCTGAGGATGCCGAGGAGCCAGTTGACGGCCGTCATCGGGTAGTAGACGAGCATCAGGGTGTAGTTGAGGAGGCGGCCCGGCGGGGTGCGGAAGGGTGCCTTCCAGAACTGCTTGAGGATCGTCTCGTAGGTGCCCCGGGACCAGCGGAGCTGCTGGGAGAAGAAGTCGGTCCAGGAGGCCGGTCCCTCGCCGACGGCGAGCACGTCGGGTGTGTAGACGGAGCGCCAGAAGCGGCCGGTGCCCGGGTTCCTCCTGCGGTGCAGTTCGAAGCCGGTGGCCATGTCCTCGGTGATGGAGTCGTACAGGCCGCCGACCTGCTTCAGGGCGGAGATGCGGACGGCGTTGTTGGTGCCGACGAACATGGGCGCGCGGTAGCGGTTGCCGGCCCGCTGGATGAGGGCGTGGAAGAGGAACTGCTGCGACTCGGCGGCCTTGGTGACGAGGTTGTCGTAGTTGCCGTAGACCTGCGGGCCGACGACGAAGGCGATGTCGGGGTCGCGGAAGTATCCGAGCATCCGCTCCAGGAAGTTGGGGAGCGGGACGTGGTCGGTGTCCACGGAGGCGAGGAAGTCGTAGTCGTCGCCGTGCTGGGCGAGCCAGGCGTTGTAGTTGCCGTGCTTGGTCCTCGCCTTGTGGACGCCCTTCCTGCGGTTCCACTCGGGGACGCCGGCGCGGGTGAAGTGGCGTACGCCGAGCTCCGCGCAGAGCGCCTTGGCCTCGTCGGAGTCGCCCTCGTCGAGGAGCCAGACGTCGAGCGGTCCTTCGTGCCGCAGCCGCACGGCGCCCTCGAGGGTGCGGCGTGCCATGGAGAGCGGCTCCTTGCCCGGGACGTACGTGGTGAGGAAGGCGACGCGGGTGCCCTTCTCGGCGTACACGGGTATCGGGTCGCGGGCGACCATGGTGGCGTGGGCGATCGACGTGACGTTCACGAGCATGAAGAAGCAGATGAGGCCGATCGACACGAGCATCACGGTGTCGTACGGCACGCGCCAGGTGTCGTCGCCCTCGCGGACGGTCCAGTGGGTCGGCCAGACCAGGTAGGCGAGGAGCAGCGCCGAGAGGAGCGGCGCGAGGCACATGAGCAGGACGGCTCGTATTCGGTGCGGCTCCTTCGACAGCAGACTCCGGTACCGCACCTTGTAGGCCGCCGGGTCCGGCTCCGTGAGCGGTCCGGCGAGTCGGCTGTAGGTGTCGTAGTCGTAGCCTCCCGGTCGCACGGTGCCTCCAGCTGTCGTCGAACGAGTCGATATCCCAACAAAAGGGGACATCGTTCGGCGTGTCGACTGGAGTAGTCCGAGTGAGGGTTTTTACCGGCCGCGACCGCTCTGCCGACGCAGCGTGTAGGTGACGGCCTTCCGGGCGACCGGGTTGAGCTCCTCGACGGCCGCCATCAGGGCGCCGAGCTGCTCCAGGGCCGCGAAGGCCGACTCGGCGCCGGCGGGGTCGACGCCCTCGTAGAGCCCGAGGCCGATGAAGGAGGCGCCGACCGCGCGGGCGAGTCCGGCGGGGTCGGTGAACTCGGCGAGCGGCGTCTCCGCGAGGACGCGGACGAGCACCTGCTCGATCTCGGCGATCCACAGGTCGAGCCCGGCGGCGGTGGCGGGCACGAGCCGGGGGTGCGCCTGCGCCCCGGCGAGCAGCTGCCCGAGGAAGGCGACGTGTCCGGCCTCCCGTTCCTCGTCGTGCATCTCGCGCCCGAAGGCGAGCAGCTCGGTGAGGCTGCCGACGGAGCGGAGGCGCTCGCGGTGGCGGGCGACCCGCTGCTCGGCGCCGTGCCGGCAGGCCGCGGCGAGCAGTTCGTCGACGGAGCCGAAGTGGTAGAAGACCAGGGCCTGGTTGACCCCGGCGGTGGCCGCGATGGCGCGTGCGGACGCCTTCGCGATGCCCTGCTCGACGAGCGTGCGCAGGGCCCCTTCGAGCAGCTTCTCCCGGGTCTCCTGGCTCCGCACGTCCTGCGCCGCCGTCCTGCGGCTTTTCGTGCCCCCGCCGGCGTCCCCGCTCATGCCCGTACCTCCTCGCGCACCGGGCGCAGCCCCGCGCGCACCCCACGGGAGGGTACGTCGGCGTATGCGGCGGTGAACGACCCCTGGTAGCCGAAGAGCGGTCCGAAGTACCGGTTCACCACCCGGACGTCGATGCGGAAGCGGCCGGTGCGCTCGTCGAAGGACTCGCGCACCTCGGCCCGGCCGCCGAGCAGTTCCGGCACGCGCACGTCCAGCGGGCCCTCGCGGAAGCGGTGCTCGCCGGAGGTGATGAGGAGCGAGCCGTCGGGCTCGGCGGAGGGGTGCAGGTCGCTGGCGAGGTGCTGGTGCGTGCCGAGGTAGTCGAGGACGCGGTCGCCTCCGGGGCCGAGGACCATCGTGGCGTCGAAGCGCCGGGGCCCGCCGGGCAGGGCGAAGGTGCGGACGAAGGTGACGGTCTCCCGCCCGAACGAGTCGGCGTAGGGCACGTTCTCGATCCGGAAGGGGACGTCGCGGCCGGTGCGGGGCAGCAGGATGTTGCGCAGTCCGCCGACCGCGAGGAACGGCTTCACGAACGCCCGGCCGTGCCAGATGCGGTCCATGACGCCCTGTCCGACGCACAGCTCCCCGCTCGCGAGACCCACCGAGAAGCGGCGCCGGATCTCCGGGTGCAGTCGCTCGAACTCGGCGTCCCCCATGGCGGTGCGGAAGATCGAGGGCGCGGTGGTCGCGGTCACGGCTGCTCCAGGGCGGCGAGGAGTCGGGGTTCCCGGGTGCGGGCGGGCGGGGTGCGCAGGCAGCGCCGGGCCGCGGGGGCCCGTGGCGAGGGCGGTACGAGGACGGCGAGGGCCAGTCCGAGGACGGTGAGCGGCACGGCGGCGAGCGCCGCGAAGCCCAGCGGCAGCGCGCCGGCGGTCCACGGGACGGCCACGGCCAGCACCCGGGCGAGGAGTTCGAGCAGCCAGCGGTTCCGCGAGCGCTCCGGGGTGATGCCCCGCTCGCACCAGAGGCGCAGCCGGTCGAAGGACCAGGCCGTGGCCCAGCCCATGAGGGGCCGGAGAACGAGCCGGTCGGCGACGCGGCCCGCGGGGCCCCAGCGCGGCCGGTAGTCGTAGCCGGTGAGGAAGCGGACGCCGTCGGCGGTGGGCAGGTACCTCCAGTAGCCGCTGCCCTCGGCGAGCGGGGACAGCGGGTGCGGCGAGGCGAAGCGGAGGGCCGAGACCCGGTCGCCGCCGGCCCGGTGGCGCTCCCCCGCGGAGACACCGGTGCCGGCGACGGCCAGGAAGGGCAGCACGCGGGTCGCGTACCGGAAGCGCCGGGGTTCGTCCCCGACGCGCGGCAGGGGGGAGATCTCCGTGAAGCGGAGGTCCCACCGCTGGTGGAGTCCGGGTTCCTGGGTGCGCTCCCAGAGCGTGTCCAGGTCCGTGCGCACCCGCGTCTCGATGTAGAGACCCATGACCGCTCCCCTTGCCGACCGGCATTTTGAGCGACTGCTCAAAACTGCCCCGCGGCTGAAGGTAGCCGATTTTGAGCAGTCGCTCAACCCTCGGGCACAAGGCAGCCCCCGGCCCTTGACCAGGACCGGGGGCTGCCGCGTTCACGCCTCGGCGCCAGACGCCGAGGCGGCGCTCCACGTCAGGCGCCGAGGTGGCGCTCCACCGTCTCGACCTTCGCGGTCAGACCGTCCGTCACGCCCGGGCGGATGTCGGCCTTCAACACCAGCGAGACGCGCGGCGCCCGGGCCTCCACGGCGGCGACGGCGCGCTTCACGACGTCCATCACCTCGTCCCACTCCCCCTCGATCGAGGTGAACATGGCGTCGGTGCGGTTCGGCAGCCCGGACTCACGGACGACCCTGACGGCGTCGGCGACGTACTCGCCGACCTCTTCCCCCACACCCAGCGGGGTGACCGAGAAAGCGACGATCACGCCTTCACCGCGTCCTCGGCCGCCTCGGCCCGCGCGCGGGAGGCGATGACCGCGTCCTCGGCCTCGCGCTTGAGCTTGCGCTCGGCGTAGAAGCCGCCGAAGGGCAGCACCGAGAGGGCGAAGTAGAGGGCGGCGGTGCCGAAGCTCCACTTGGTGCGGTTCCAGGCGTCCAGCCAGAAGAGGACGTACAGGACGAACAGCAGGCCGTGGACCGCGCCCATGACCGGCACCGCGTTGAAGTCCGTCGTCCGCTTGAGCACCGAGCAGACCAGCAGGAGCAGGAACGAGACGGCCTCCGGCGCGGAGACGAGCCGGAGCCGGTGGAGGGAGGAAGCGGTCTTGATGTCCACGGAGGGGGTCACCTTCGTTCGGTCTTGTGAACGGATGCACAAGGGCCCGTCCATTGTGCACGCCGACTTTGCTGTCTCTTTATCCGGGGGCCCAGTACCTTCCTGGGGTGGCAACGTTCCGACTCCAAGGCAGCAAAGTGCTCGCCGTCTCCATGACCGGCGACTCCGTCAAGGCGAAGAACGGCTCGATGGTCGCCTACGACGGCCAGATGGCGTTCAAGAAGATGAGCGGTGGCGGTGAGGGCCTGCGCGGCATGGTGACCCGCCGGCTCACCGGTGAGCAGATGGAGGTGATGGAGGTACGCGGCCAGGGCACCTGCTGGTTCGCCGACCGCGCCTCCGAGATCAACCTCGTGTCCCTGCACGGCGACAAGCTCTGGGTGGAGGCCAGCAACCTGCTCTGCACCGACGCGGGGCTGCGCACCGGCACCACCTTCACGGGGCTGCGCGGCGGCGCGACCGGCAACGGCCTCTTCACCACCACCGTCGAGGGCACCGGCCAGGCGGCGATCACGTCCGACGGCCCGGCCGTGGTGCTGCGCGTGACCCCGCAGTACCCGCTCCAGGTCGACCCAGGCGCGTACATCGCCCACCAGGGCAACCTCCAGCAGCACTTCCAGTCGGGTGTGACCTTCCGCACCCTCATGGGCGAGGGCGGCGGCGAGGCCTTCCAGATCCGCTTCGAGGGGGACGGCCTCGTGTACGTCCAGCCGAGCGAGCGGAACACGATCGGGGGCGACGTCTGATGCCGTTCCGCGAGATCAACTCGAAGATGGTCGAGGCGACCGTCATCCCCGGGCAGCGCATGTTCAGCCAGCGCGGCGCGATGCTCGCGTACCGCGGCGACGTCACCTTCACGCCGAACACGGCGGGCGGCCAGGGCGGCCTGGTGTCGATGATCGGCCGCCGGGTGGCCGGCGAGGCGACCCCGCTGATGACCGTCGAGGGCAGCGGCACCGTGATGTTCGGACACGGCGGCCACCACATCCAGGTGATCGCGCTCACCGGCGACACCCTGTACGTCGAGGCCGACCGCCTGCTCGCCTTCGACGGCACCCTGGAGCAGGGCACGATGTTCATGGGCTCGCAGGGCGGGGTCATGGGCATGGTCCGCGGCCAGGTGACCGGCCAGGGCCTCTTCACCACCACGCTCAAGGGCCACGGCTCGGTGGCCGTCATGGCGCACGGCGGCGTCATCGAGCTGCCCATCACCCCGGGCCGCCCGGTCCACGTCGACCCGCAGGCGTACGTGGCCCACCACGGCGACGTGCGCAACAAGCTCTCCACCGCGCTCGGCTGGCGCGACATGGTGGGGCGCGGCTCGGGCGAGGCCTTCCAGCTGGAGCTGAGCGGCAGCGGCGCGGTGTACGTCCAGGCCTCGGAGGAGAAGCTGTGAGCACCCCTGTCATCCACGACCCGCACTCCCTGCCGTCGGACGACAACGTCAACCCGTACACCTTCTGCGTGGAGCTCAAGGGCTCCCAGTGGTTCCTGCAGAAGGGGAAGATGATCGCCTACTACGGGCGGATCGAGTTCAACGGCATCGGTCACGGCCGGCTCGACCGGCTGGTCCGGACGTCCTTCCACTCGCCGCTGCACGCGAGCGACTGGGTGGTGGCCGAGGGCAGCGGCAAGATGCTGCTCGCGGACCGGGCCTTCGACGTGAACTCGTACGACCTGGACCAGGGCAACCTGACGATCCGCTCGGGCAACCTCCTCGCGTACCAGCCGACACTGGCGCTCAAGCAGTCGATCGTGCCGGGCTTCGTGACCCTGATCGGCACCGGCAAGTTCGTGGCCGCGTCGAACGGCCCGGTGGTCTTCATGGAGCCGCCGATGCGGGTCGATCCACAGGCCCTCGTGGGCTGGGCCGACTGCCCCTCTCCCTGCCATCATTACGACCACGGCTACATGACCGGCGTGATGGGCGGCCTCCGGGCGCTGACGGGCATCGGCGGCACCTCGGGCGAGGAGCACCAGTTCGAGTTCGTCGGCGCGGGCACGGTGCTGCTGCAGTCGACGGAGCTCCTCATGGCGGAGCGGTCGATCGGCGGGCCCCCCGCGCAGGCGGGTGTGCCCGGCGGGCAGTCGGCGCACGGTTCCGGCCAGGGCGTGCCCGGATCGGTACCGCGCCTTCCCGGCCAGCTCGGCGACCTCCAGCGTCGCTTCGGTCTGTGAGCGGTAGTCTGCGGAGTGTGACGTCCTCGAACGCGCGCTCCCAGACTTCGTCAAGTATTCAACTTCTTAGGTAGAATCCATATATGGAGACCGAGACCGCAGCCACCCCCTGGCTCACCGACGGCGAGCAGTGCGCCTGGCGCACCTTCCTGGACGTCCAGAGAATGCTGACGTACCAGCTGGAGAGGGACCTCCAGCCGTTCGGCCTGACGATGAACGACTACGAGATCCTGGTGAACCTCTCGGAGTCGGCGGAGCGGAGGCTGCGCATGAGCGACCTCGCCTCGGCCACCCTCCAGTCCAAGAGCCGGCTCTCGCACCAGATCACCCGGATGGAGAACGCCGGACTCGTCCGCCGCGAGAACTGCGAGTCCGACCGGCGCGGGCTCTACGCCGTCCTGACCGACGACGGCATGGAGACCATGCGCAAGGTCGCCCCGCACCACGTCGAGTCGGTGCGCAGGCACTTCATCGACCAGCTCAGCGGAGAGGCCCTCGGCGACCTCCACGAGTCCCTGAAGCCGGTCGCGGAGCAGCTCCGCGGCCGCCGCGGCAAGCCGTGACCTGACAGAGAACGCGAAGGGCCTCTCCGGACGACCGGAGAGGCCCTTCCCGCATGGACCGGGGTCAGTTTCCGGTCAGGCTCGCGATCAGCTCGTCGGAGGCCGCGTACGGGTCGAGGGCGCCGGCCACGATCCGCTCGGCGAGCGCGTCAAGACGCCGGTCGCCGTGCAGGTCGCCGATGCGCTCGCGCAGGGCCGTGACCGCGATGGCCTCGACCTCGCCCGCGGCGCGGGCCCGGCGGCGCTCCGCGAGGACCCCGTGCTCCTCCATCCAGGCGCGGTGCTTCTCCAGGGCCTCCACGACCTCGTCGACGCCCTCGCCGCGCGCCGCGACCGTCTTGACGATCGGCGGCCGCCAGTCGCCCGCGCCCCGCGCCTCGCCGAGGCCCAGCATGTGGTTGAGCTCGCGGGCGGTGGCGTCGGCCCCGTCCCGGTCGGCCTTGTTCACCACGTACAGGTCGCCGATCTCCAGGATGCCCGCCTTCGCGGCCTGGATCCCGTCGCCCATGCCCGGCGCGAGGAGGACGACCGAGGTGTCGGCCTGGGAGGCGATCTCGACCTCCGACTGCCCGACGCCGACCGTCTCCACCAGGATCACGTCGAAGCCGGCCGCGTCCAGGACGCGGATGGCCTGCGGGGCCGCCCAGGCGAGACCGCCGAGGTGGCCGCGGGTGGCCATGGAGCGGATGTAGACGCCCGGGTCGGAGGCGTGCTCCGACATCCGGACCCGGTCGCCGAGGAGCGCTCCCCCGCTGAACGGCGAGGACGGGTCGACGGCCAGCACCGCGACCCGCTTGCCCGCCCGCCGGTACGCGCTGACCAGCGCGGACGTCGACGTGGACTTGCCGACGCCGGGCGAGCCCGTCAGGCCCACCACGTACGCGCCGCCGGTGAGCGGCGCGAGCGCGGCCATCACCTCGCGCAGCTGCGGGGACGCCCCCTCCACGAGCGAGATCAGCCGGGCCACGGCCCGCGGCCTGCCCTCCCGTGCCTGGGTGACCAGAGCGGGGACGTCCACCATGTGCAGGGCTCCTTGCCTGGAGTGACTTACTTGCCGGAGACGCGGACGATCAGCGCGTCGCCCTGGCCGCCGCCGCCGCAGAGGGCGGCCGCGCCGATGCCGCCGCCGCGCCGCTTGAGCTCCAGCGCGAGGTGCAGCACGACACGGGCGCCGGACATGCCGATCGGGTGGCCGAGGGCGATGGCGCCGCCGTTGACGTTCACCTTCTCGGGGGTAACGCCGAGGTCCTTCATTGACTGGACGGCCACCGCGGCGAAGGCTTCGTTGATCTCGATCAGGTCGAGGTCCTCGACGGACAGGCCGTCCTTCTTCAGCGCGTGCAGGATCGCGTTGGACGGCTGCGACTGGAGCGAGTTGTCCGGGCCCGCGACGTTGCCGTGGGCGCCGATCTCGGCGATCCACTCCAGACCCAGCTCCTCGGCCTTGGCCTTGCTCATCACGACGACGGCGGCGGCGCCGTCGGAGATCTGCGAGGAGGTGCCGGCGGTGATGGTGCCGTCCTTGGCGAAGGCCGGGCGGAGCTTGCCGAGGGACTCGACGGTGGTCTCGGCGCGGATGCCCTCGTCCTTCGAGAAGACCACCGGCTCACCCTTGCGCTGCGGGATCTCGACCGGGGTGATCTCGGCCTCGAAGATGCCGTTCTTCTGGGCGGCGGCCGCGCGCTGGTGCGACAGGGCGGCGATCTCGTCCTGCTCCGGGCGCTGGATGCCGAGGCGGGTGTTGTGCTTCTCCGTGGACTCGCCCATGGCGATGCCCTCGAAGGCGTCGGTGAGGCCGTCGTACGCCATCGCGTCGAGCATCTCGATCGCGCCGTACTTGAAGCCCTCGCGGGACTTCGGCAGCAGGTGCGGGGCGTTGGTCATCGACTCCTGGCCGCCGGCGACGACGACGTCGAACTCGCCGGCGCGGATGAGCTGGTCGGCCAGCGCGATGGCGTCGAGACCCGACAGGCACACCTTGTTGATGGTGAGGGCGGGGACGTTCATCGGGATGCCGGCCTTGACCGCGGCCTGGCGGGCGGGGATCTGGCCGGCGCCCGCCTGGAGCACCTGGCCCATGATCACGTACTGCACCTGGTCGCCGCCGATGCCGGCCCGGTCCAGGGCGGCCTTGATGGCGAAGCCGCCGAGGTCGGCGCCCGAGAAGGACTTGAGCGAGCCGAGGAGGCGACCCATGGGCGTCCGGGCGCCCGCGACGATCACTGAAGTGGTACCGGTCGTTCCAGACATGAGGCACGGCCCCTTGGGATGAGGAGTGAACGAGGGTTTACCGCCAATGTACTGAGCGGCGCCGCGCCGGGTCACCGGCCTGCCGGTGTGACGGCGCGCACGTTGCGTCACCACCTTCCCGGCGGTGCACTGGAGGCATGCTGACGCGAATCGACCACATCGGGATCGCCTGTTTCGACCTGGACAAGACTGTCGAGTTCTACCGTGCCACGTACGGTTTCGAGGTCTTCCACTCCGAGGTCAACGAGGAGCAGGGCGTCCGCGAGGCCATGCTCAAGATCAACGACACCTCCGACGGCGGGGCCTCGTACCTCCAGCTCCTGGAGCCCACCCGGGAGGACTCCGCGGTGGGCAAGTGGCTCGCCAAGAACGGCGAGGGCGTGCACCACATCGCCTTCGGCACGGCGGACGTCGACGGCGACGCCGAGGCGATCCGCGGGAAGGGCGTCCGCGTCCTCTACGACGAGCCGCGGATCGGCTCCATGGGGTCCCGGATCACCTTCCTGCACCCCAAGGACTGCCACGGCGTCCTCACGGAACTGGTCACCTCGGCCGAGCCGTCCGCTGACCACTCCTCAGCGGAGCACTGACCCCCGGATTCCTGGCCCGGTAGAGTGGGCGACTCCGGGCCGGGGCCGGTCGGGGCTGCCCCGCGTGGCACCGAAGTCGGGATGTCGGGGTCGTCCGATCTGCCACGATTCCCCGGGGGTCCGTCCTCGACCGTGAGGGCGGTGCTCGTTGGAGTGTTGCGACCAGGGGACGGATGGACCGCGCTGTGCGGGGCTACGAACGCCAGGAGAGCCACCGAGCCGAGGACGACCATCTCGCGAGGTTCGAAGCCGAGATGGACCGGCTGAAGACCGAGCGCGAGAAGGCCGTCCAGCACGCCGAGGACCTCGGTTACCAGGTCGAGGTCTTGCGTGCCAAGCTCCACGAGGCGCGCCGCACCATCGCGTCCCGGCCCGCGTACGACAGCGCCGACATCGGCTACCAGGCCGAGCAGCTGCTGCGGAACGCGCAGGCGCAGGCCGAGCAGCTCCGCCAGGACGCCGAACGGGAACTGCGCGAGGCCCGCGCCCAGACCCAGCGCATCCTCCAGGAGCACGCCGAGCACCAGGCCCGGCTCCAGGCCGAGCTGCACAACGAGGCCGTCCAGCGCCGCCAGCAGCTCGACCAGGAGCTCAGCGAGCGCCGACAGACCGTCGAGGCGCACGTCAACGAGAACGTCGCCTGGGCCGAGCAGCTCCGCGCCCGCACGGAGTCCCAGGCCCGCCGCCTGATGGAGGAGTCCCGCGCCGAGGCCGAGCAGTCGCTCGCCACCGCCCGCGCCGAGGCCACCCGGCTCGCCGAGGAGACCAGCCGCCGGGTCGGCGCCGAGGCGGAGTCCGCCCGCGCCGAGGCCGAGGCGATCCTGCTGCGCGCCCGCAAGGACGCCGAACGGCTCCTGACCGCCGCCTCCAGCCAGGCGCAGGAGGCCACCAGCCACGCCGAGCAGCTCCGCTCCACCACCACCGCCGAGACCGACCAGGCCCGCCGCCAGGCGACCGAACTCTCGCGCGCCGCCGAACAGCGCATGCAGGAGGCCGAGGAGAGGCTCCGGCTGGCCCGCGCCGAGGCCGAGAAGGCCCTCTCCGAGGCCAAGGAGGCCGCCGCCCGCCAGCTCGCCTCCGCCGAGTCGGTCAACGAGCAGCGGACCCGGACCGCCAAGACGGAGATCGCCCGGCTCGTCGGCGAGGCCACCAAGGACGCCGAGGCGCTGAAGGCGGAGGCCGAGGAGAAGCTCCGCGAGGCGACCGCCCACGCCGAGAAGATCCTCTCCGAGGCCTCCGAGAAGGCCGTGTCGGCCGCCGCCGAGGACTCCGCCGCCGCGCTCGCCAAGGCCGCGCGCAGCGCCGAGGAGATCCTCACCAAGGCGTCCGAGGACGCCCGGGAGACCACCCGCAAGGCCTCAGAGGAGGCCGAGCGGGTCCGCCGCGAGGCCGAGACCGAGGCGGACCGGCTGCGCGCCGAGGCCGGCGAGCAGGCCGACGAACTGCTCGGCTCGGCCAAGGACGACACCAAGGAGTACCGGGCCAAGACGGTCGAGCTCCAGGAGGAGGCCCGGCGGCTGCGCGGCGAGGCCGAGCAGCTGCGCGCCGAGGCCGTCGACGAGGGCGAGCGGATCCGCAGCGAGGCCCGGCGCGAGGCCCTCCAGCAGATCGAGGAGGCGGCGAAGACCGCCGAGGAGCTCCTCACCAAGGCCCGCACGGACGCCGAGGAGCAGCGGGCCAAGGCCGGCG
The DNA here is from genome assembly GCF_044754405.1 of Streptomyces sp. NPDC093089. Lineage (NCBI taxonomy): Bacteria > Bacillati > Actinomycetota > Actinomycetes > Kitasatosporales > Streptomycetaceae > Streptomyces > Streptomyces sp. NPDC093089. The sequence continues at coordinate 89,670 of NZ_JBIVPA010000017.1, read as the reverse complement.
CCGAGGGCGAGCGGATCAAGTCCGAGGCGATGGAGCGCGCCCAGACGCTCCGGACCCAGGCCGAGGAGACCCTGGAGCGGACCCGCGCCGAGGCCGAGCGGCTGCGCGCCGAGGCCGACGAGCAGGCCGAGTCGGTGAAGGCCGCGGCCGAGGAGGCCGCCGCCGGGCTGCGCGCCGACGCCGAGCGGGCCGCGGAGGCCCGCCGCACGGAGGCCGCCGAGGAGCTGACCCGGCTGCACGCCGAGGCCGAGGCCAAGGTGGCGGCCGCGGGCGAGGAGCTGACCGACGCCCGCGCCGAGAGCGAGCTGATGCGGCGCGAGGCCGCCGACGAGACGGAGCGGCTGCGCACCGAGGCCGCGGAGCGCATCCGCACGCTCCGGGAGCAGGCCGAGCAGGAGGCCGAGCGGCTGCGCGCCGAGGCCGCGTCGGACGCGTCGACCACCCGTACCGAGGCCGAGAGCGCGGCCGTACGGCTCCGCACCGAGGCCTCGGCCGAGGCCGAGCGCCTGAAGTCCGAGGCCCAGGAGACCGCCGACCGGGTGCGGGCCGAGGCCGCCGCCGCCGCCGAGCGGGTGGCCACCGAGGCCGCCGAGGCGCTGGCCGCCGCGCAGGAGGAGGCCAACCGGCGCCGCCGGGAGGCCGAGGAGACCCTCGCGTCGGCCCGTTCCGAGGCCGGCCGGGAGCGCGAGCTCGCCCGCGAGCAGTCCGAGGAGCTCCTCGCCGCCGCCCGCAAGCGCGTCGAGGACGCGCAGGCCGAGGCGCAGCGCCTGGTCGAGGAGGCGGACGCGCGGGCGACCGAGATGGTCACCGCCGCCGAGCAGACCGCCCAGGAGGTACGGGATTCGGTCGCCGGCCTCCGCGAGCAGGCCGACGAGGAGATCGCCGGGCTGCGCAGCGCCGCCGAGCACGCGGCCGAGCGGACCCGTACCGAGGCTCAGGAGGAGGCGGACCGGGTCCGCGCCGACGCGTACGCGGAGCGGGAGCGGGCGTCCGAGGACGCGGCCCGCACCCGGACGCGCGCCCAGGAGGAGTCGGACGCCGCGAAGGCGCTGGCCGAGCGGACCGTCACGGACGCCCTCGCCGAGGCCGAGAAGCTGCGGACGGACACCGCCGAGTACGCGCAGCGGGTGCGCACCGAGGTGACGGACTCGCTCGCCTCGGCCGAGCAGGACGCGGCCCGCACCCGGGCCGACGCCAGGGACGACGCGAACCGGATCCGTTCGGAGGCCGCCGAGCGCGCCGAGACCGCGGTCGGCGAGGCGCGTGCGGAGGCGGAGCGGATCGCCGCCGAGGCGGCCGTGCTCCGCACGGAGGCCGAGCAGGACGCCCAGCGCCTGCGTGCCGAGGCCGAACAGGTCAAGGCCGACGGCGAGGCACACGCCGAAGCACTGCGCGACGCGGCCATCGCCGACAGCGAGCAGGTCCTCGACGACGCCCGCAAGGCCGCCGACAAGCGCCGCGCCGACGCCGCCGAACAGGCCGACGCCCTCCTCGCCGAAGCCACGAGCGAGGCCGAGCGGCTCACCACCGAGGCCGTCGAGCTCATGGAGACGACCGAGCAGGACGCCCAGCGCCTGCGCGCCGAGGCCGAACAGGTCAAGGCCGACGGCGAGGCACACGCCGAAGCACTGCGCGACGCGGCCATCGCCGACAGCGAGCAGGTCCTCGACGACGCCCGCAAGGCCGCCGACAAGCGCCGCGCCGACGCCGCCGAACAGGCCGACGCGCTGATCGCCGAGGCCACGAGCGAGGCCGAGCGGCTCACCACCGAGGCCGTCGAGCTCATGGAGACGACCGAGCAGGACGCCCAGCGCCTGCGCGCCGAGGCCGAACAGGTCAAGATCGACGGCGAGGCACACGCCCAGGCCCTGCGGAACGCCGCGCTGGCCGACGGCGAGCAGGTCCTCGACGACGCCCGCAAGGCCGCCGACAAGCGCCGTACCGACGCCGCCGAACAGGCCGACGCGCTGATCGCCGAGGCCACGAGCGAGGCCGAGCGGCTCACCACCGAGGCCGTCGAGCTGTCCGACGCGGTCACGGCGGACGCGCGGGCCGAGGCCGAGCGGGTCGCGGCGGAGGCCGCCGAGCAGGCCGCCCGGACCGTCGCCGAGGGCGAGCGGGCCAAGGCCGAGGCGGAGGCCGCGGGCGCCGCGGCGCTGGCCGCGGCGCAGCAGGACGCCGAGCGGATCCGTGCCGAGTCGGAGCGGGTCAGGGCGGACGCCGAGGCGGCGTCCGAGCAGATGCGCTCGGAGGCCCGCGAGGAGGCGGACCGGACGCTCGACGAGGCGCGGGAGGCCGGCGCCCGGAAGCGTTCGGACGCGGCCGAGCAGGCCGACCAGCTCATCGCGAAGGCCCAGGAGGAGGCGCTGCGCGCCACCACGGAAGCCGAGTCGCAGGCGGACACGATGGTCGGCGCGGCCCGCAAGGAGGCCGAGCGGATCGTCGCCGAGGCGACCGTCGAGGGCAACTCCCTGGTGGAGAAGGCCCGTACCGACGCGGACGAGCTGCTCGTCGGGGCGCGCGGCGACGCGACGGCCATAAGGGAGCGGGCCGAGGAGCTGCGGGGCCGCGTCGAGGGCGAGATCGAGGAGCTGCACGAGCGGGCGCGGCGCGAGACGGCCGAGCAGATGCGGACGGCGGGCGAGCGGGTCGACAAGCTGGTGACGGCCGCGACGGAGCAGCGTGCCGAGGCGGACAAGAAGGCCAAGGAGCTGCTCTCCGAGGCGAGCTCGGAGGCGAGCAAGGTCCGCATCGCCGCGGTCCGGAAGGCCGACGCGCTGCTCAAGGAGGCCGAGCAGAAGAAGGCCTCGCTCATCGCGGAGGGCGAGGGCATCAAGGCGGAGGCGGAGCGGATCCGGGCGGAGGCCGCGGCCGAGGCGGAGAAGACCGTCGCGGAGGGCCAGCGCGAGCTGGAGGTCCTGGTGCGCCGCCGCAAGGACATCAACGCCGAGATCTCCCGTGTCCAGGACGTACTGGAGGCGTTGGAGTCTTTCGAGACCCCGTCGACGGGAACGAAGTCGGCCGGGGGCGTGGGCGCCAAGGCGGGCGCTTCGGCGGGGACCACCCGTTCGAGTGGCAAGTCCCAGGACGGCTAGCCACTCAAAAGGCTGGACATTCTCCAGATCAAACGGGCATACGCTCGATGACACGCCGCTTCGGCCCCTAGGATTCCCCCTAACACCTCACCGGTCTCATTCGACAGGAAACCCATGAGCGACACATCCTCCCCCTTCGGCTTCGAGCTCGTGCGGCGCGGTTACGACCGCGGTCAGGTGGACGACCGCATTACCAAGCTGGTGTCCGACCGCGACAGCGCCCTGTCCCGTATCACCTCGCTGGAGAAGCGCATCGAGGAGCTCCACCTCGAGACGCAGAACGCGCAGGCGCAGGTCACCGACGCCGAGCCGTCGTACGCGGGCCTCGGCGCCCGGGTCGAGAAGATCCTCCGGCTCGCCGAGGAGGAGGCGAAGGACCTGCGTGAGGAGGCCCGCCGCGCCGCCGAGCAGCACCGCGAGCTGGCCGAGTCCTCCGCCCAGCAGGTGCGCAACGACGCGGAGTCGTTCGCGGCGGACCGGAAGGCGAAGGCCGAGGACGAGGGCGTCCGGATCGTCGAGAAGGCGCAGGGCGAGGCGAACTCGCTGCGTGCCGAGGCGCAGAAGGACGCGCAGTCGAAGCGCGAGGAGGCGGACGCCCTCTTCGAGGAGACCCGCGCCAAGGCCGCTCAGGCCGCCGCGGACTTCGAGACCAACCTGGCGAAGCGCCGCGAGCAGTCGGAGCGGGACCTGGCCTCCCGTCAGGCGAAGGCCGAGAAGCGTCTCGCGGAGATCGAGCACCGCGCCGAGCAGCTCCGCCTGGAGGCCGAGAAGCTGCGTACGGACGCGGAGCGCCGGGCCCGCCAGACGGTGGAGACCGCGCAGCGCCAGGCCGAGGACATCGTGGCCGACGCGAACGCCAAGGCCGACCGGATCCGTTCGGAGTCGGAGCGCGAGCTCGCGGCGCTGACGAACCGCCGCGACTCGATCAACGCGCAGCTGACCAACGTCCGCGAGATGCTGGCGACGCTGACCGGTGCCGCGGTCGCCGCGGCGGGCTCCCCGATCGACGACGAGCGCGCGGCCGGCGTCCCGGCCCAGCAGTCCCGGTAACGAGTCGGCAGCACCCGCCGAAACCCCCTGTCATTCCGGTGGCGGGGGGTTTTGCGCACCCGTAGGTTGGTACGCATGATCGAGCTTGAGGGCCTGACCAAGCGCTACGGGACGAAGACAGCGGTCGACCATCTCTCCTTCCAGGTGCGGCCGGGCATGGTCACCGGGTTCCTGGGGCCCAACGGGGCGGGCAAGTCGACGACGATGCGGATGATGCTCGATCTGGACAACCCGACGAGCGGGACGGTCCGGATCGACGGCAAGCACTACCGGGAGCTGGCGGAGCCGCTCAAGTACATCGGGGCGCTGCTCGACGCCAAGGCGATGCACGGCGGCCGCTCCGCGTACAACAACCTGCTGTGCCTCGCGCAGTCCAACCGGATCCCGGCGCGGCGGGTGGACGAGGTGCTCGGCCTGGTGGGTCTGACGCCGGTCGCGAAGAAGAAGTCGAAGGGTTTCTCCCTCGGCATGGGTCAGCGGCTGGGCATCGCCTCGGCGTTGCTCGGTGATCCCGAGATCCTGATGTTCGACGAACCCGTCAATGGTCTGGACCCCGAGGGAATTCACTGGATCCGCAATCTGATGAAGGCGTTGGCCGCCGAAGGCCGGACGATCTTCGTTTCCAGTCATCTGATGAGTGAAATGGCACTGACGGCCGATCATCTGATCGTGATCGGCCAGGGAAAGTTGCTGGCCGACACGTCGATGGCGGATTTCATCCAGCAGAATTCCCGGAGTTTCGTGCGCTTGCGCTCCCCGCAACAGGAACGCCTTCGGGACGTGCTCCACGACAGCGGGTTGATCGTGGTCGAGGCGGGCAACGGCACCCTGGAGGTGGACGGGGCGACGACCGAGAAGCTGGGCGAGCTGGCCGCCGAGAACGGTCTGACCCTGCACGAGCTGAGCGCCCAGCGCGCCTCCCTCGAAGAGGCCTTCATGCAGATGACGGCCGGTGCGGTCGAGTACCACGCGCACGGCACCGACGTACACGGCGCACCGGCGCCGGGCCCCCGATGGGGCGCGAACGCCGCGTCGGCCCCCGACTCCCCCGACTCCTACGACTCGACCTCCCAGGGAGCCTGAACGATGGCAGCGGCATCCGCGGTCCTCCAGTCCGAGTGGACCAAGATCCGGACGGTGTCGTCGACCGTCTGGACACTGGCGAGCGCCTTCCTCGTCACGATGGCGATGGGCGCGGGGCTGAGCGCCCTGGTGAACTCCACGTTCGGCGATCTGAACGAGGCGGAGCGGATCACCTTCGACCCGACCCTGGTCAGCTTCTCCGGGATGATCCTCGGCCAGCTGGCGATGGTGGTCTTCGGCGTCCTGGTGGTGGGGACCGAGTACTCGTCGGGCATGATCCGCACCTCGCTGGCGGCCGTGCCGCAGCGGGCCTCCTTCCTCTTCTCGAAGATCGCGGTGGCGGGCGGGCTCGCCCTGCTGGTCGGGCTCGCGACGAGCTTCGTCACCTTCTTCCTGGGGCAGGCGCTGCTCGGCGACCACAGCGCCTCGATCAGCGACGACAACGTGCTGCGCGCGGTGTTCGGCGCCGGGCTCTACATGGGCCTGATCGCGGTGTTCTCCATGGGCGTCGCGACGATGCTGCGCTCGTCGATGCTGTCGCTCGGCATCCTGGTGCCCTTCCTGCTCCTGGTCTCCAACATCCTCTCGGCGGTGCCGAAGGCCAAGGAGGTGGCCCAGTACTTCCCGGACCAGGCCGGCGCGAAGATCATGCGGGTCATCCCCGACGCGATGAACTCGGAGGAGGCTCCGTACGGGCCCTGGGCCGGGCTGGGGATCATGGTGCTCTGGGTGATCGCCTCGCTGCTCGGCGGCTACCTGGTGCTGAAGAAGCGGGACGCCTGATCCCGTAGGCGGCGCCCGATCCCGTAGGGGACGGCCAGGGAATCTCCCCGAGGTTCGGCGGAGGTTCCCTTCCGCTTCGCCGGAACCGTCCGTGGCTGGATAAGCTCCTAGCTCATACGGGGGGCTCCGGCCGCAGGCCGCCACGCCCCGACATGGATGCGACCGACCTGTCGATGGGGCTGGAGAATGATCGAGGCAGTCGGCCTGACGAAGCGCTACGGCGCCAAGACGGCCGTGTACAACCTTTCCTTCCAGGTGAGGCCCGGTGTGGTCACCGGGTTCCTGGGGCCCAACGGGTCGGGCAAGTCGACGACGATGCGCATGATCCTGGGGCTCGACCAGCCCACCGCCGGGCACGTGACGATCGGCGGGCACCCGTTCCGGCAGCTGCCGAACGCGCCCCGGCAGGTCGGCGCGCTGCTCGACGCCAAGGCCGTGCACGGCGGGCGGAGCGCGCGCAGCCACCTCCTGTCGCTCGCGCAGCTCGCCGGCATCCCGGCGCAGCGCGTCGACGAGGTCCTCGGCGTCGTCGGCCTGCAGGACGTGGCCAAGCGCCGCTCCAAGGGCTTCTCGCTCGGCATGGGCCAGCGCCTCGGCATCGCGGCGGCGCTCCTCGGCGACCCGCAGGTGCTGCTCTTCGACGAGCCGGTCAACGGCCTGGACCCGGAGGGCATCCTCTGGGTCCGCAACCTGATGAAGAAGCTGGCCTCCGAGGGCCGGACCGTCTTCGTCTCCAGCCACCTCATGAGCGAGATGGCGCTGACGGCGGACCACCTGATCGTGATCGGCCGCGGGCAGCTGCTCGCGGACATGAGCGTCACGGACTTCATCTCGGCGAACTCCGCCGACTTCGCCCGGGTGCGGACCCCGCAGACCGAGCCGGCGCAGCGGGAGAAGCTGACGGCGGTCCTCACGGAGGCTGGCGGCCAGGTCCTGTCCGAGCCGGACGGCGCGCTGCGGGTGACGGGTCTCCCGCTGCCGCGGATCAGCGACCTGGCGCACGGCGCGGACGTGCGGCTCTGGGAGCTGTCCCCGCACCAGGCGTCCCTGGAGGAGGCGTACATGCGGCTGACGCAGGGCGCCGTGGACTACCGCTCGACCGACGACCGCCTCGCGCACCTCCAGCCGGCCCCGCACCCCGGCCAGCAGGGGTACGGGATGCCGCCGCAGCCGGTGGTCCAGGACGTGCCGCAGCAGGGCTGGTACGCCCCGCCGCCGCCCGGGCAGAATCCTTACGCCGGGGCACCGCAGGCGCCCGCGCCGGGTCCGTACGCGCCGCCGGCCGTCGCGCCGTCGCCCGTCTCCCAGCCGACCACCCCGCAGCCGAGCGACACCACCGAGGACGCCCGATGACCGCCCCCGCCCAGCACCCCGCTCCGGCGCCGTACACGTACGTCTCCCCCATCCCGGTCCGCCGGGCGCACCTGGGTGACGCGCTCGCCTCCGAGTGGACGAAGATCCGCTCGGTGCGGTCGACGATGTGGACGCTCGGCGTCATGATCCTGCTGATGCTGGCCCTCGGCCTGGGGGTGGCGGCCATCGCCGCGGCCTCGGACGCGCCGATGGGCGAGGAGTCCGCGCTCGGGTTCGGCTTCTTCGGCATGCTGCCCGCGGCGATCTGCGTGATCACGCTGGGCGTGCTCACCATCGCCTCCGAGTACGGCACGGGCATGATCCGTACGACCCTGACGGCCTGCCCCAGCCGGGCGCGGGTGCTGACGGCGAAGGCGGCCGTCTTCTTCCTGCTGGTCTTCACGGTCACCACGGTGGTCGCGACGCTGGTCGCGGCGGCGCAGGTGGCCATCGTGGACACGGCCGCGGACCCGTCGGCGGGCGAGTTCCTGCGCGCCACGGTCGGCGCGGGCGCCTACCTGGCCCTGCTCGGTCTGCTGTCGCTGGCGATCGGAACGGTGATCCGCCACTCCGCCGGCGCGATCACGGTGATGATCGGCGTGCTGCTGCTGCCGCTGGTGGTGGCGCTCTTCATGTTCTCCGAGGCGCTCAAGTCGGTGCAGGAGTGGCTCTTCACGTACTCCATCCCCTCGCAGATGATCGCGCTGTACGCCGACCAGCCGCCCTTCGGGAGCGACGGCCCGGCGGGCTGGCAGCCGCTGTTCATCCTGGCGGGCGTCACGGCCGTCGCGCTCGGCGGCGCCTTCGCGCTGCTGAACAACCGGGACGTGTGAATCCGCCGGGTACCCCTAGTACTTCGGCGCGTTGCGGGACCGCTGCACCTTGCTGGTGCGGCGGTCCTTCGCGTTCCAGCAGGCCTTGTGCCAGTGGCGGCGGTCGTCCACCCCGCCGTACTCCGGCCAGGCGACGACGTGCGGGGCGCCGGGCGGGATCTCCTGGTCGCAGCCGGGGCAGCGGTAGCGCTTGCCGGGGGAGCTGGCGCCGGCGACGAGGCGGACGTACCACTCCTCGCCCTGCCAGGTCTCGGTGCGCTGCACGCCGCCGTACCGGTCGCCGTGGTCGGCCTGCGGGTCGGGCTTCTCGCCGCCTCGGGAACGGTTGTGGCGCGGGGACACGGGCACACCTCACGGGGTCTGGGAACACGGACCGTTCCCTCCAGCCTACGGGCCGCGACGCGGTGCCCCCGGCCCCGCCCGGGACGGCTTAGCGGAAAATCGCAAGAACTTCATGAACGGCCGTTGCCTTTGGCACGTGCAAGGCGTTGTTGCCAGTGCGAGGGGAGATACGCGTCGGCCGCAAGGAGGCAGAAGGCGATGCGCGTGGGTACGTTCGTTCTGGCCGCCCAGTTCCCGGGCCAGGGGCAGGGAGAGGCGCTGCACCGTGCGGTGCGGACCGCCGAGGTCGCGGAGGAGGCGGGGCTCGACTCCGTCTGGCTGGCCGAGCACCATTTCGTGCCGTACGGGGTGTGCCCGTCGGCCGTGACACTGGCCGCGCTGCTCCTGGGCCGCACCCGTCGGCTGCGGGTCGGCACGGCGGTGAGCGTGCTGCCCAGCGTCCACCCGGTCGCCCTGGGCGAGCAGGCGGCGCTGCTGCACCTGACCTCGGGCGGCAGGTTCACCCTCGGGGTGGGCCGGGGCGGCCCCTGGGTCGACCTGGAGGTGTTCGGCTCCGGCCTCGACGCGTACGAGCAGGGCTTCCCCGAATCGCTCGACCTGCTGCTGCGCTGGCTCACCGAGCCCAGCGTGGGCGCCCGGGGCGAGCGGTTCTCCTTCCGCGACGTGCCGGTGGTGCCACGGCCGGACGAGCTGATCGACGGCCCGGCCCGCCCCGAGGTGGTGGTGGCCTGCACCTCGCCGAAGAGCGTGCGGCTCGCCGCCGAGCGGGGCCTGCCGATGCTGCTGGGGATGCACTGCGGCGACGAGGACAAGGCCGAGATGGTCGCGGCCTGGGCCCGCTGCGCGCGGGAGGCCGGACGGGACCCGGACGAGATCGCGCGGATCGGCGCCTGCCACGTCTCCGCGGGGGTGGCGCAGCTCGCCGACCGCGGTCCCGACGCGGCCGAGGCGCTGGTGAAGGCGATGCCGGGCTGGCTGCGGCAGGGGCTCGACGCCCATGTCACGGTCGACGGCCGGCACCGGGCGATGCGGGACCCCGTGGCGTACACGGAGCTGCTGTGCGGGATGCACCCGGTGGGCACGCCGCGGATCGCGGCGGACCGGCTCGCGGCGACCTCGGAGCGGACGGGCATCACGCGCTTCGCCCTCCTCGCGGAGGGCTCGGGCGACCTCGCGGCGACCGAGGAGAACGTGCGGCGGCTCGGTGCGGAGGTCCTGCCGCTCCTGGTGTGATCCCCGGCACGGCCGGGACCGTGCCGCCGCTCCGGCATCTCCTGGCGACGATGCGCGTCGGCGCGCACCGATCGCGACCCCGTGATGCGGAGCGGCAGCACCATGCCTCAGCAGTCGCGGAGTTCGGGCGACTGGTTGAGAAGCTGCCCCCGTACGGATGTGAAGCGGGCGAGCCGCTCGTCCACCGCCGGGTCCAGCGGGAACACCGCCACCCGGTGGCAGTTCTGGAAGGCGAGACGCACCCCGAAGTGCCGCTGGAGCGCGCCGCGGATGGCGTCGCTGGCGAGCGCGCGCAGCAGCTGACCACGTGCCTGCTCGTTCGGCGGCGGCGTCTGGTTGTCGGCGAACTCTCCGCCGTCGACCTTCAGCTGGGCCACCAGAGAGCTGATCATCTCCCATGCGTAGGGCAGGGAGGTCCGGACGCAGTCGACGAAGTCGGCTTCGTCGACCTCGCCTCGCTCGGCCTGTTCCAACAGTGCCGGTGAGACGTCGAGCGACATGGGTTCTCCTCTCGCGACCCCGCGGACGGGGTCTTGCGGGCAGGGACGAAGGCCGGTCCGCCCGACACGCAGCGTGCACGGACGACGACCTCCAGCTTCCACGGTAAGCGCGCAGTCCTGAGCGCACCAGAAGATTGGGAACACAACCGGCTGATAACCGACGGGTGTTCGGCTCATGACCGTGCTCCGGCGCACCCCGGAGACCACTCGGAGAGTCCCCGGACGATGCCCGAATCGCGCGGAAGAGCACCCGTCTTGTAGCGTTGCCGACCATGCGTCTCGTCATTGCCCGTTGCTCCGTGGACTACGCGGGCCGGCTCACGGCCCACCTGCCCTCCGCCCCCCGTCTGATCCTGGTGAAGGCAGACGGCAGCGTCTCCATCCACGCGGACGACCGGGCGTACAAACCGCTCAACTGGATGTCCCCGCCGTGCACCCTCAAGGAGGGGGTCGACGGCGAGGAGGGCGTCTGGACCGTGATCAACAAAGCGGGCGAGAAACTGATCATCACGATGGAGGAGATCCTCCACGATTCCTCACACGAACTGGGTGTCGACCCCGGTCTGATCAAGGACGGCGTCGAGGCGCACCTCCAGGAGCTGCTCGCCGACCGCATCGAGACCCTCGGCGAGGGCTACACCCTGATCCGCCGCGAGTACCCCACCGCGATCGGCCCCGTCGACATCCTGTGCCGGGACGCGGACGGCGGGACGGTCGCGGTGGAGATCAAGCGCCGCGGCGAGATCGACGGCGTCGAGCAGCTGACCCGCTACCTGGAGCTGCTCAACCGCGACCCGCACCTCGCGCCGGTCAAGGGCGTCTTCGCCGCCCAGGAGATCAAGCCGCAGGCCAAGGTCCTCGCGACCGACCGCGGCATCGGCTGCGTCGTCCTCGACTACGACGCGCTGCGCGGCATCGAGGACGACAAGCTGCGGCTGTTCTAGCCGGGGCACGGAGTACGGAGAGTACGGGGACGGCCCCGGGCGCTAAGGACGCGCCCGGGGCCGTTCGTCGTTCCCGACCCGCGGTACGGGGTCAGGCGGGGGTCCCCGTGGCGGACGGGCTGCCGCCGAGCGCGGAGGAGGCGATGCCGACGGGGGCCTCGCTGCTGGTCGACGTGGAGGTGGGCGGCGTGGACGACGGCGTCTCGCTCGGCGTGGCCGGGGTGGACGACGGCGGCTTGGGCGTGGTCGACGACGGCTTGGGCGAGGAGGAGGTGGTCGACGACCGGGTCGGGGTCGGCCGTCCGGGCGGCGGGGTCGTGCCGGTCGACGGCGACCCGGACGTCGACGACGGGCTGTCCGAGGGCGAGGCGGAGTCGGACGAGCCCGGGCTCGCCGAGTCCGACGGGGACGCGCTGCCCGAGCCGGAGGGGCTCGGGGAGCCGGAGGCCGTGGGCGTACCCGTCTCCCCCGGCTCGCCGTCGGCCGGCGGCTCGTCGCCGGAGCCGTCGGCGGTCCCGTCGTCGGGCGCCGTGGTTTCGGTGGTGACGCTGTTGGTGACGGGCACCTCGTCGTCGCCGGAGGTGATGCCGAGGGTGACGACGGTGCCGAGGACGGCGACGAGGAGGGCGCCCGCGCCGACCGCGACGAGGTTGCGGCGGGCGCCGGCGAGGAGGCTGTCCTTGAGGCCGGGGCGGCCGGCGTCCTCTGCGGCGCCGGGGCGCGTGAGGAGCGTCGGGCCCTCGTCGGCGAAGTCGGGGAACGCCGGGAACGCGGGCTTCGGGGCGGGCTTCGCCCGGACCGGTCCGCCCGGCAGCGGGGCCGTGGCGGCGGCCGCCGGGCCGAGCGCGGGGCGGGTGGAGGCGGGGCGGGTGGAGGCGGGGCCGCGCAGGGCCGGGACGCCGCGCGGCGGGGAGACGTGCTCCTCGGCGCGGGCCGCGGCCGGGGCGCCGTGCTCCCCGGCGAGGTCGGCGACGAGGGCTAGGGCCCGGCGGCCGGCGACGGTGCCGCGCTTGTCGGCGAGCACGCCGCGCATGCCGATGGAGGCCTCCAGTTCGGCGCGGGCCCGCTCCAGGTTGCCGGCGAGGATCGCGAGGACGCCCAGTTCGTGGTGGAAGTACGCCTCCTCCGCCACGTCCCCGGTGTGCCGGGCGGACTCCTGTCCGGCGCGCAGGGCCCGCTCCCAGGCACCCCAGTGCAGCCCGGCGGCGAAGGCGGGCGCGGCGGCGCGGGCGAGGAGGACGGCGGTGGCCCGGCGCTCCGTGTCGTCGGCGGTTTCGGAGCCCGTACCGGAGCCGGCGGCCGTACCGGAGCCGGAGCCGGAGCCGGCGGCCGTACCGGAGCCGGAGCCGGCGGTCGTACCGGAGACGAGGGCGGTGAGGGCGGCGAGCAGCGCGTCGGACTCGGCGGCGGCGCGGTCGGGCGTGACGGAGGGGTGGGCGGCCCACCAGGCGTAGTGCTGGGCGACGGTGTGGGCGCGGTCGGCGGCCCCGTGCTCGTACCCGTGGGCGAGGAGCTGGGTGAGGACGCCGGAGGCGAGCCGGTAGCGGGGGCCGACCGGGGAGAGCAGGCCGCAGGCGACGAGCTCGCCGAGGGCGGCGTCGGCGTGGGTGTCGCCGACGAGGGCCGGCAGGTGGGCCTGGTGCGGGAGCTCGCCGCCGAGGGCGACGGCGAAGCGCAGGGTGGCCTGGGCGGAGCGGCTGAGGCGGGAGGCGAGGAGGGCCGCGGGGGCGGCGCCCTCGCCGAGGCTCGGCAGGGGTATCTCGCGCAGTTCGACGTCGGGGTCGTCGATGCCGTCGAAGGCCGCGGCGGCGACGGCCGCGGCCGCCTCGGGGTCGGTGGGCCCGAAGGCCTCTTCGAGGGCGCCGAAGGCGTCGAACTCGGCCGGGGTGACCCGCAGCCGGTCGCGCTGCCGGAGCAGGGCACCGGCCTGGACGAAGCGCAGGGGCAGGCCTTCGGACTCGAACCACAGGTCGCCGGCCCAGTTGGCCTCGTCGTCGGTGAGGGTGCGGCCGGTGGCGCTCTCCAGGAGCTCGAGGGCGGCGGCGCGGCCGAGGCCTTCGAGGTGGAGTTCCTCGATGGGGGCGTCGGCCGTCGGGACGGGCGCGTCGGTTCCCGCGGCGAACAGGAAGGCGCATTCGGGGGCCGCGTCGAGGAGCTCGTCGAGGGCGGCGCCGCCGAACTCCAGGTCGTCGACGACGACCACGGCGCCGATGTCGCGGACCAGGTCGAGGAGGGTGTCCCGGTCGGGCCGCTGGTCGGGAGCATGGCGGACGGCGGTGAAGAGCTCGTGGAGGAGTTCGGTGGGGGTGCGGTGGTGGCCGGAGAGCCGTACGACGCCGTCGGGGGCGAGCTCCGCGCAGTCGGCGGCGACCGCGTCGAGGAGGGCCGTGCGGCCGGATCCGGCGGGGCCGGTCAGCCGGGCGGAGCGGCCGCGGGTGATGGTCGCGGTGAGCTGTTCGCGCTGCTCCCGCCGTTCGAGCAGGGGCAGGGCGGGCGCGGCGGGTCCGGCCGGGACGGGCGGGGCGGCGGCGCGGGCGGCCTCGGCGCGCTCCTCGGCGGTGCGGGGGCGGGGGGCCGCGGGTTCGCGTCCCGGCGGGCAGGGTTCGATCTCGCTGCCGTCGACGGGATTGACGGTGAGGAGCAGTCCGCCGGAGACGAGCTGGACGACGCGGGCGCGCACGGGGGCGGGGGCCGGCGCGGGCACGCCCCCGCGCGCCTGGCGGGTCTCGTCACTTTCGGTGTCGTGCCCGTACTCCTCCGACCCACGGTTGATCGGGTCCATGGTGCAAGCCCCCAAGAAGCGGTGTCCGGTGCCCGCCGGATGGGTCCGTCAATGTGCAGGCGACCGAACCCTAGACCGTGGTCAGGCGCTCGGGAACAGGCGGGGTGCCTCGGAGACCAAGACGTCACGGTCTTGTGAGGATTGAGCGTGACGCCTGGTTCACACAGCTGCTTCACAGACGGGGGCGGCCCCGGGGGTCACACCCGGGGCAGGGACTCCAGGGCGAGGCCGCCCTCGATGGCGAGGATGCGGTGCAGCCGGGTGGCGACGAGGAGCCGCTGCATCTGGGGCGGCACCCCGCGCAGGACGAGCCGCCGGCCGCAGCGGCCGGCCCGCCGGTGGGCGCCCATGATGACGCCGAGCCCGGTCGCGTCCCAGGAGTCGAGGCCGGTCAGGTCCAGCACCAGGTCGCCGACTCCGTCGTCGACCGCCGAGTGCAGGACCGTACGGGCGTCCGCCGCGCTGCGGACGTCGAGGCGGCCCCCGACGACCAGCTCGACATGGTCGCCCCTGATGTGCATATGCGCTCCCCGAGAGTGCTCCGTCTTCGCAACAACTGACTGCCGCATCGGCAGATACGTTGCGCCTTGTCAGCGAACCGACACCGAAATTCACCCCACGGGGTGAGACGGGGTGGCGGGTCCGGCTCAGTACTTGTAGAAGCCCTGCCCGCTCTTGCGGCCGATGTCACCCGCGTCCACCATCCGGCGCATCAGCTCCGGGGGCGCGAACTTCTCGTCCTGGGACTCCGTGTAGATGTTGTCGGCCGCGTTCACCAGGATGTCGATGCCGGTGAGGTCGGCGGTGGTGAGCGGGCCCATGGCGTGGCCGAAGCCGAGCTTGCAGGCGATGTCGATGTCCTCGGCGGAGGCGACGCCCGACTCGTGGAGCTTGGCGGCCTCGACGACGAGGGCGGCGATGAGCCGGGTGGTGACGAAGCCGGCGACGTCGCGGTTGACGACGATGCAGGTCTTGCCGACGGACTCGGCGAACTCGCGCGCGGTGGCGAGGGTGGCGTCGCTCGTCTTGTAGCCGCGGACGAGCTCGCAGAGCTGCATCATCGGGACCGGCGAGAAGAAGTGGGTGCCGACGACGGCCTCGGGGCGCTCGGTCACCGCGGCGATCTTGGTGATCGGGATCGCGGAGGTGTTGGAGGCGAGGACGGCGCCGTCCTTGGCGACCTTGTCGAGCGAGCGGAAGATCTCGTGCTTGACGTCGAGGTTCTCGAAGACGGCCTCGACGACGATGTCCGCGTCGGCGACGGCTTCGAGCTCGGTGGTGGCGGTGATCCGGCCGAGGGCGGCCTCGGCGTCGGCGGCGTCCAGCTTGCCCTTGGCGACGAACCGGTCGTACGACGCCTTGATGCCGTCGGTGCCGCGGGTCAGCGCGGCGTCGGTGACGTCACGCAGGACGACGTCCCAACCGGCCTGCGCCGAGACCTGCGCGATGCCGGATCCCATGAGTCCGGCCCCGATGACGGCAAGCTTCCTGGCCACGATCTTCCACCCCTCAACACGTGTTCACGTCTGGCTCTCCGGCGGAGATTAGCGGTCGCGGGGCGCCATGTGACCGCTAAGTAACGCGCGTCACGCCCTCTTTGACGGACGTCACACTCGCGACACCCCCGCCGCGGCTGCGGGCCTCCCGCGACGACGCCGGGTGACGGTCGGCACACGGGCGTTCCGGAGCGCCGACGGCTCACTAGGCTGACCGCATGGTCAATCTGACGCGCATCTACACCCGTACCGGCGACCAGGGCACCACGGCCCTCGGCGACATGAGCAGGACCGCCAAGACGGACCTGCGGATCTCGGCGTACGCGGACGCCAACGAGGCCAACGCCGCCATCGGCACGGCCGTGGCCCTCGGGCAGCTCGACGAGGCGGTCGTGAAGGTCCTCGTCCGCGTCCAGAACGACCTCTTCGACGTCGGCGCGGACCTCTGCACCCCGGTGGTGGAGGACCCGAAGTACCCGCCGCTCCGCGTCGAGCAGTCGTACGTCGACAAGCTGGAGGCCGACTGCGACCGCTTCCTGGAGGACCTGGAGAAGCTGCGCTCCTTCATCCTGCCGGGCGGCACGCCCGGTGCGGCGCTGCTGCACCAGGCGTGCACGGTGGTCCGGCGGGCGGAGCGCTCCACCTGGGCCGCCCTGGAGGTGCACGGCGAGACGATGAACGCCCTGACCGCCACCTACCTCAACCGGCTATCGGACCTGCTCTTCATCCTCGCGCGGACCGCGAACAAGGAGGTCGGGGACGTGCTCTGGGTGCCGGGCGGGGACCGCTGAGCCGTCCTGACGAGCCGGGGCGCCGTCCTCGGCGGGGTCCTCGCCCTCCGGCGCCCTCTTCGGCCAGATCGCGTAGCTGAGCGCGATCAGGCCGTGGATGCCGACCAGCCGCCAGACGCCCCCGATCGAGGCCTCCAGCTTCGAGGTGTCGCCGTCCCCGCCGACGTACCAGACCGCGGCGAGCAGGAGGGCGGAGGCGACGGAGGCCATCACCACCGAGCCGAGCCAGATCCTCCCCTCGTGGTGGGCGCGCGCCATGCCGTACCGCGGCGCCTTCACGGGCGGCGGGCCGTCGCCGAAGCGGTGCGCGGCACGGCTGTCGAGCCACTTCACGGTCCGGTGGCCGTGGCCGACGGTGTAGCCGATGTAGAGGGCGGCGAGGGCGTGCTTCCAGCTGGGGTCGGCACCGTTCTTGAGGTCGATCGCGGTGACGACGAGGAGCAGGACCTCCAGGAGCGGCTCGCACAGGAGCAGCGCGATGCCCGTCCGGGGCATCTTCAGGAGGTAGCGGGCGGCGAGTCCGGCGGCGAGCAGAACCCAGAAACCGACCTCGCAGACGGCGATGAGCGTGACGATCACGACGGTTCCCCTTTCGGTTCCCCTCCAGCCTCCCGTGGGCCCCGGCCCGTTTCGTCGTCGCCGGTGACGAAGTCCGCCTACATCGTTCGACGGAGGCGGGCGGGGACACGGATCGATCCCGGCGAGGAGGTCCCGGCCCGCGGGGGCGTGTTGGATGGGTACGTGACGCTCCCCCGCCCGCACCGCACCGATCTGCTCATCGCCTTCGCGGGACTCGCCTGCGGGCTGCTCCTGTGGTCGTACGGCCTCTACACGACCGGCGGCCGCGTCTTCGACCAGCGGTGGGCGCCGCTGATCCCGCTCGTGGTGATGGCCGCGACGGAGGCGGTGCGCCGGACGCTGCCGCAGACGGCGCTGAACGTCGCCACGCTGGCGATCGTGGCGGACCAGTTCACCAACGGGAACCTGGCCACCGTCCTGATGTTCACGGACGTCGTCTACGCGGCCGTCGTGTACGGCTCGCCCGCCTCCGCCCGCCGCGTCCCCTACACCACCGCGCTGATCACCATCGGCGTGACGGTCGGCTTCCTCGTCTGGTGGCAGAACGCGATCGCCCTCCTCATCGGGGTGATCACGGGCATGATCTCCTTCCTGCCCGCGCTGACCGGCGCCGTCGTCCGCAACCACCGGAACGCGGCGGAGGCCGCCCGGCTGCGGGCCGAACAGACGGCGCTGCTCGCCGAGATGGACCGGGCGCAGGCGGTGGTGGCCGAGCGGGCCCGGATGGCGCGCGAGCTCCACGACATGGTGGCGAACCACCTGTCCGCCATCGCGATCCACTCCACGGCGGCGCTCTCGCTCGACGAGCCGGCCACCACCCGGCAGGCGCTGACCGTGATCCGGGAGAACAGCGTGGCGGGCCTGGCGGAGATGCGGCGGCTGATCGGGCTGCTGCGGGACAGCAGCGGGGACACGGCGCCGGCCGCCGCGCCCACGCTCGCCGGGGTGGACGCCCTGGTCGCCCAGGCGCGCGCCAACGGCGGACCGAGCGGCCTGGCGTTCGCCCTGGTCGACGCCCGGGAGAGCACGACCGCGCTGCCGGCGCCGGTGGAGCTGGCCGCGTACCGGATCGTGCAGGAGTCCCTGACGAACGCCCTCAAGCACGCGGCGCCGGGCGAGGTCCGGGTGCTCCTCGCGCGCGAGCCGGCGGCGCTGACGGTCGAGGTGACGAGCCCGCGCGGGGAGCGCCCGGGCCCGACCGCGCCGGGTTCGGGGGCCGGTCTGGTGGGGATGCGGGAACGGGTGGCCCTGCTCGGCGGGGTCTTCGAGGCGGGTCCGGCGACGGACGACGAGGGAAGCGAACGATGGCGGGTACGGGCGGAACTGCCGGTGGCCGCGAGCGACGAGGAGCGGGTGTGACGGTGCGGGTGGTGGTCGCCGAGGACCAGTCGGCGGTACGGGCCGGGCTCGTGCTCATCCTGGGCAGCGCCCCGGACATCGAGGTGGTCGGGGAGGCGGCGGACGGCGAGCGGGCGGTCGAGCTGGCGCGCGAGCTGCGCCCGGACCTGGTCCTCATGGACGTACAGATGCCCCGGATGGACGGGGTGACGGCGACCGGGATCGTGGTCGCGGAGGGCCTGGCCGACGTGCTGGTCCTGACGACCTTCGATCTGGACGAGTACGTGTTCGGGGCACTGCGGGCGGGGGCGGCCGGCTTCCTGCTCAAGAACGCCGACGCGCGCGAACTGATCGAGGCGGTGCGGACGGTGGCGCGGGGCGAGGGTCTGATCGCCCCGGCGGTGACCCGGCGGCTCATCGCGGAGTTCGCCGCGTCCGGCCGCCCCGCGCGCGCGGCGCGGGGCACGGACTCGGCCGTCCTCGACGCGTTGACGCCCCGGGAGCGGGAGGTGCTGTCGGCGCTGGGCGGCGGTCTGTCGAACGCGGAGATCGCGGTACGCCTCGACATGGCGGAGGCGACGGTGAAGACGCACGTCAGCAAGGTGCTGAGCAAGCTGGAGCTGCGCAGCAGGGTCCAAGCGGCCGTGCTGGCGCAGGAGTTGGGGGTCTGACCGAGATCGGCAACGTTGGTCTGGACCTCTTGACGATTGGTCCAGACCTTCCTACGCTCGCGGGGCGCGCGCAACTCTCTCGGACCACCCCCACCCAGAACGTCCGCAACTTGAGGAGCACCGTTGAGCACTCAAGCACCGACGCGCCGAAGAGGAATCAGGGCACGGGCCGCAGCCGCCGTGACCGCCCTGGCCCTCCCGCTCGCCGCCATGGTCGGTCTCGCCACCCCCGCCGAGGCGGCCACCTCCGCCACGGCGACCTATACCAAGACCCAGGACTGGGGCACCGGATTCGGCGCCAGCTGGACCATCAAGAACACCGGCACCACCACGATCAGCTCGTGGAACCTGGAGTGGGACTACCCCTCCGGCACCCGGGTCACCTCCGCGTGGGACGCCACCGTCACCAACAGCGGCAACCACTGGACCGCCAAGAACGTCGGCTGGAACGGCACCCTGGCCCCCGGCGCCTCCGTCTCCTTCGGCTACAACGGCGCCGGATCCGGCGCCCCCACCGGCTGCAAGATCAACGGCGCCGCCTGCGACGACTCCACCCCGCCGGGCGACAACCCGCCCTCGGCCCCCGGCACCCCGGTCGCCTCGGACATCACCAACACCTCGGTGAAGCTCAGCTGGGGCGCGGCCACCGACGACAACAGCGTCAAGAACTACGACGTCCTGCGCGACGGCACGAAGGTCACCACCACCACCGCGCTGACCTGGACAGACCAGGGCCTCACCGCCGGCACCGACTACACCTACTCGGTCGTCGCCCGCGACAGCATCGACCAGACCGGTCCCGCCGCCGGCCCGACCCCGGTGCGCACCACCGGGGGCGACACCCCGCCGCCGCCGAAGGCCGTCAAGCTGGGCTACTTCACCAACTGGGGCGTCTACGGACGCAACTACCACGTGAAGAACATCGTGACCTCGGGCTCCGCGTCCAAGATCACCCACATCAACTACGCCTTCGGCAACGTCCAGGGCGGCAAGTGCACCATCGGCGACGCCTACGCCGACTACGACAAGGCCTACACCGCCGACCAGTCCGTCGACGGCGTCGCCGACACCTGGGACCAGCCGCTGCGCGGCAACTTCAACCAGCTCCGCAAGCTGAAGAAGGCGTACCCGAACATCAAGGTCCTGTGGTCCTTCGGCGGCTGGACCTGGTCCGGCGGCTTCGGCCAGGCCGTGCAGAACCCGACCGCCTTCGCCCAGTCCTGCTACGACCTGGTCGAGGACCCGCGCTGGGCCGACGTCTTCGACGGCATCGACCTGGACTGGGAGTACCCGAACGCCTGCGGTCTCACCTGTGACACCAGCGGCGCCGCGTCCTTCAAGAACATGATGCAGGCCATGCGCGCCAAGTTCGGCGCCAACAACCTGGTCACCGCGGCCGTCACGGCCGACGCCTCCGCCGGCGGCAAGATCGACGCCGCCGACTACGCGGGCGCCGCGCCGTACTACGACTGGCTGAACGTGATGACGTACGACTTCTTCGGCGCCTGGGCGGCGAAGGGTCCGACGGCCCCGCACTCCCCGCTCACCTCGTACGCCGGCATCCCGCAGGCGGGCTTCAACTCCGCCGAGGCGATCGCCAAGTTCAAGGCGAAGGGCGTCCCCGCGAACAAGCTCCTCCTCGGCATCGGCTTCTACGGCCGCGGCTGGACCGGCGTCACCCAGTCCGCCCCCGGCGGCACGGCCACCGGCCCGGCGCAGGGCACGTACGAGCAGGGCATCGAGGACTACAAGGTCCTCAAGAACTCCTGCCCGGCCAACGGCACCGTCGCGGGCACGGCGTACGCCCACTGCGGCACCAACTGGTGGAGCTACGACACCCCCGCCACCGTGAACTCGAAGATGAGCTGGGCCAAGAACCAGGGCCTCGGCGGAGCGTTCTTCTGGGAGTTCAGCGGTGACACCACCAACGGCGAGCTCGTCGGCGCCATCAACACCGGCCTGAACTAACCCCTCCGGGGAAACGCCGAAGCGGGGGACGGTGCAGCACACCGTCCCCCGCTTCTCACGTACCGGGCCACGTACTAGGCCACGTTCACCCTCTGCCCGGGGGGCGCAGCCTCCAGCCAGGCCATGAAGCCGGTCCGCGCGTCCTCGCTCATCGCGAGCTCCAGACGCACCCCCTCGTACATACAGGGCTGGATCACCGCGTCGGAGAGCAGCGCGAGCTCCTCCTCGCCCTCCGGCATCCGGCGCTCCAGCGCCACGATGGACGAACGCTCCAGGATCCGGCGCGGACGGGGCGCGTACGAGAAGACTCGGAACCAGGCGATCTCGTCACCGCTGTAACGGGCGACGCCGTACACCCAGCCCTTGCCGGTCAGATCCGGTTCGTCGGGCACGTCCCAGCGCAGCGAGCAGTCGAAGGTGCCGCCGGCACGCTGGATCAGTCTCCGGCGCAAGCCGAAGACGAAGAGCCCGATCACCACCAGTGCGACGACCAGGCCGCACACGAGCAGAGCGAGGAACATCTTCACCGACCTCCTCGCTGCGTCCCGTAGCCGGCGCGACCGGCCGAACCGAATACAACCTGCATATGCATCGCCTCAGCCGCGGCACGGTCCGGAAGGTTCCGGACCGTGCCGCGGCTGAGGGCACTACCAGTCGGTGCGGACCGTCAGCGGACCGACACCGCGCGCAGCCGGACCTCGGCGCGCCGCTCGGCGGCGGCGTCCTCGTCCGTCTTCGCACGCTCCAGCGCGCGCTCGGCGCGCTGGGCGTCGATCTCGTCCGCCAGCTCGCAGATCTCCGCGAGCAGAGACAGCTTGTCGTCGGCGAACGAGATGAATCCGCCGTGGACGGCGGCGACGACGGTCCCGCCCTCGCTCGTACGGATGGTCACCGGGCCCGACTCCAGCACACCGAGCAGCGGCTGGTGGCCGGGCATGACGCCGATGTCGCCGGAGGTGGTACGCGCGATGACCAAGGTGGCCTCGCCGGACCAGACACTCCGGTCCGCGGCGACCAGCTCGACGTGCAGCTCAGCAGCCAAGGGTGGCTCCTCGGGTCACCACCCGGCGGTCGTGCCGGGTGTTGGGGTCAATTCTAGTGGGCGTGGTGAGGGGGGCGGGACGGATCCCACCCCCCTCGGGCGAGCACGGGGCTCAGGAGACGCCGAGCTCCTTGGCGTTGTTCTTGAGGTCCTCAAGACCACCGCACATGAAGAACGCCTGCTCGGGGAAGTGGTCGTACTCACCGTCGCAGATCGCGTTGAACGCGGCGATCGACTCGTCGAGCGGAACGTCCGAACCGTCCACACCGGTGAACTGCTTCGCCGCGTGGGTGTTCTGGGACAGGAAGCGCTCGACACGGCGGGCGCGGTGGACAACGAGCTTGTCCTCCTCGCTCAGCTCGTCGATACCGAGGATCGCGATGATGTCCTGGAGGTCCTTGTACTTCTGCAGGATTCCCTTGACGCGCGTGGCGGCGTCGTAGTGGTCCTGCGCGATGTAGCGCGGGTCCAGGATGCGGGACGTGGAGTCCAGCGGGTCCACGGCCGGGTAGATGCCCTTCTCGGAGATCGGACGGGAGAGAACCGTCGTCGCGTCGAGGTGGGCGAAGGTGGTGGCCGGGGCCGGGTCGGTCAGGTCGTCCGCGGGGACGTAGATCGCCTGCATCGAGGTGATCGAGTGACCACGGGTCGACGTGATGCGCTCCTGGAGGAGACCCATCTCGTCGGCCAGGTTCGGCTGGTAACCCACCGCGGAGGGCATGCGGCCGAGCAGCGTGGAGACCTCGGAACCGGCCTGGGTGAAGCGGAAGATGTTGTCGATGAAGAACAGCACGTCCTGCTTCTGCACATCGCGGAAGTACTCCGCCATGGTCAGACCGGCGAGGGCCACGCGCAGACGGGTGCCCGGGGGCTCGTCCATCTGGCCGAAGACCAGCGCGGTCTTGTCGAGAACGCCGGCCTCCTCCATCTCGACCATGAGGTCGTTGCCCTCACGGGTGCGCTCGCCGACGCCCGCGAAGACGGAGACACCGTCGTGCAGCTTGGCCACACGGACGATCATCTCCTGGATCAGAACGGTCTTGCCGACACCGGCACCACCGAACAGACCGATCTTTCCACCCTTGACGTACGGGGTGAGGAGGTCGACGACCTTCAGGCCGGTCTCGAACATCTCGGTCTTGGACTCGAGCTGGTCGAAGGCCGGGGCCTTGCGGTGGATCGTCCAGCGCGGCGCGTCGGCCACGGTGGACTCGTCGGCGTTCAGCACCTGGCCCAGCGTGTTGAACACGCGGCCCTTGGTGGCGTCACCGACCGGGACGGTGATGCCCGTGCCCGTGTCGGTCACCGGGGCCTGGCGGACCAGACCGTCGGTGGGCTGCATGGAGATGGTGCGGACGACGCCGTCACCGAGGTGCTGGGCGACCTCGAGGGTCAGCGTCTTGGTCGCGCCCTCCTCGGCCGGGTCCGGAACCTCGACGTTCAGCGCGTTGTAGATCTCCGGCATCGCGTCGACGGGGAACTCCACGTCGACGACCGGGCCGATGACCCGGGCGACGCGGCCCGTGGCGGCGGCCGTCTCAACAGTGGTCGTCATTACTTGTCACTCCCCGCGGTCGCGTCGGCCAGGGCTGCGGTGCCACCGACGATCTCGCTGATTTCCTGGGTGATTTCGGCCTGGCGGGCCGCGTTGGCAAGTCGGGAGAGGTTGTTGATCAAGTCTCCCGCGTTGTCGGTCGCCGACTTCATCGCGCGGCGCGTGGCAGCGTGCTTGGAGGCGGCCGACTGGAGCAGCGCGTTGTAGATCCGGCTCTCGACGTACCGGGGCAGCAGGGCGTCGAGGACGTCCTCCGCCGACGGCTCGAAGTCGTACAGCGGACGGAGCGTCTCCGTGTCGCCGGCCTCCTTCGCCACCTCGTCGAGGCTGAGGGGCAGCAGCCGGGCCTCGACCGCCGTCTGCGTCATCATCGAGACGAACTCGGTGTAGACGATGTGGAGCTCGTCCACACCACCCTCCGCCGTGTCCTTCTCGATCGCCTCGATCAGCGGAGCCGCGATCGTCTTGGCGTCGCCGTACGACGGCTGGTCCGTGAACCCGGTCCACGTGCCGGCCAGCTTCCGCTCACGGAAGTTGTAGTGCGCGATGCCACGACGGCCGACGACGTAGATCGTGACCTCGCGACCTTCCGCCTCGAGCTTCGCCGTCAGCTTCTCCGCCGCCTTGATGGCGTTGGAGTTGAAGGCACCGGCCAGACCGCGGTCGCTCGAGAGGAGCAGGACCGCGGCGCGGACCGGGTTCTCCGCCTCGGTGGTCAGCGGGTGCTTGTCGTTCGCACCCGTGGCCACCGCCGTGACCGCGCGCGTCAGCTCGGTCGCGTACGGAGTCGACGCCTGCACCTTGCGCTGCGCCTTGACGACACGCGAGGCGGCGATCATCTCCATCGCCTTGGTGATCTTCTTCGTCGCGGTGACGGATTTGATGCGACGCTTGTAGACCCGGAGCTGCGCTCCCATGAGTCAGGTCCCTTCCGTCGTCACTTCGAGACGTTGACGGCGGCAGGAGCGTCCTCGCCCAGCAGCTTGCCGTCAGAGGTCTCGAACTGCTTCTTGAACTCCGCGATGGCGTCACCGACGGACTGCAGGGTGTCGTCGGACATCTTGCCGCCCTCACGGATGGAGGTCATGAGACCCGAGTGGTTCTGGCGCAGGTACGCCAGGAGCTCGGCCTCGAAACGACGGATGTCGGCGACCGGGACGTCGTCCATCTTGCCGGTGGTGCCGGCCCAGACGGAGACGACCTGGTTCTCGGTGGGCATCGGCTGGTACTGAGCCTGCTTGAGCAGCTCGACCATCCGCTGACCGCGCTCCAGCTGCGCCTTCGACGCGGCGTCCAGGTCGGAACCGAAGGCGGCGAACGCCTCCAGCTCACGGAACTGGGCCAGGTCGACACGGAGGCGACCGGAGATCTGCTTCATCGCCTTGTGCTGGGCGGAGCCACCGACACGCGAGACCGAGATACCGACGTTCAGGGCCGGACGCTGGCCGGCGTTGAACAGGTCGGACTCCAGGAAGCACTGGCCGTCGGTGATGGAGATGACGTTGGTCGGGATGAACGCCGACACGTCGTTCGCCTTGGTCTCGACGATCGGAAGACCGGTCATCGAACCCGCACCGAGCTCGTCCGAGAGCTTCGCGCAGCGCTCGAGGAGACGCGAGTGCAGGTAGAAGACGTCACCCGGGTAGGCCTCACGGCCCGGCGGGCGGCGCAGCAGCAGCGACACGGCGCGGTAGGCGTCGGCCTGCTTCGACAGGTCGTCGAAGACGATCAGGACGTGCTTGCCCTGGTACATCCAGTGCTGACCGATGGCGGAGCCGGTGTACGGCGCCAGGTACTTGAAGCCGGCCGGGTCGGACGCCGGGGCGGCGACGATCGTCGTGTACTCGAGCGCACCGGCCTCTTCCAGGGCGCCGCGCACGGACGCGATGGTCGAGCCCTTCTGGCCGACGGCGACGTAGATGCAGCGGACCTGCTTGTTCACGTCGCCCGAGCGCCAGTTGTCGCGCTGGTTGATGATCGTGTCGATGCACAGCGCGGTCTTGCCGGTCTGGCGGTCGCCGATGATCAGCTGACGCTGGCCGCGGCCGACCGGCGTCATGGCGTCGACGGCCTTGTAGCCGGTCTCCATCGGCTCGTGCACCGACTTACGGGCCATAACGCCCGGGGCCTGCAGCTCGAGGGCGCGGCGGCCCTCGGTCGCGATCTCGCCGAGACCGTCGATCGGGTTACCGAGCGGGTCGACGACGCGACCCAGGTAGCCCTCACCGACACCGACGGAGAGGACCTCGCCGGTGCGCTGCACCGACTGACCCTCCTCGATGCCGCTGAACTCGCCGAGGACGATCGCGCCGATCTCGCGCTCTTCGAGGTTCAGGGCGAGACCGAGGGTCCCGTCCTCGAACTTCAGCAGCTCGTTCGCCATGGCCGAGGGAAGACCCTCGACCTTCGCGATACCGTCACCGGCCAGGCTGACCGTGCCGACCTCCTCGCGCGAGGCCGCGTCCGGCTGGTACGACTGGACGAAGTTCTCCAGTGCGTCCCGGATCTCCTCCGGCCGGATCGTGAGCTCCGCCATCTGGGTTCCCTGCTCTCCTTGTTGGGCCCGAAGTTTCTTAAGGGGTCTGGGGGCCGACCCCCAGGAATCTTCTGCAATCTCTGCACGGCCCAACCGGGCCGCTGGTGATGCTGTGTAGCTGTGTGCTGCGGTGGCTGCGTCAGCCGGCCAGTCGGCGGGTCGCCTCGTCGAGGCGCTCCGCGATGGAGCCGTTGATGACCTCGTCGCCGACCTGCACGGTGATCCCGCCGAGGACCGCGGGGTCCACGTCCAGGTTCAGGTGCATCTGGCGGCCGTACAGCTTGGCCAGGACGGCACCGAGGCGCTGCTTCTGCTGGTCGGACAGCGGCACCGCCGAGGTGACGACGGCGACCATCCGGTCCCGGCGCGCCGCGGCGAGCTTGGACAGGGACTCGAGTCCCGCTTCCAGGCTACGTCCCCGGGGCTGGGTCACCAGACGGACGACGAGGCGCTCGGTCGACGCGTGGGCCTTGCCGCCGAGCAGGCTGCGGAGCAGCTCGCCCTTGGCGGTGGCCGTGGCGGCCTTGTCCGTCAGCGCGGAGCGGAGCTCGTTGCTGGAGGACACGATCCGGCCGAAGCGGAACAGCTCGTCCTCGACGCTGTCGAGCGCGCCCGCCTTCTGCGCCGCGGTGAGGTCGGCGATGTTCGCCAGCTCCTCGGTCGCGTCGACCAGGTCGCGCGAGCGCGACCAGCGGGAACGCACCATGCCCGAGACCAGGTCGACGGTCGCGCCGCCCACCTGACCGCTCAGGAGTCGCTGCGCGAGCTCGGCCTTGGCCTCACCCGACTGTGCGGGGTCGGTCAGGACCCGGCGCAGCGACACCTCGCGGTCGAGCAGCGTGGTGACGGCGGCCAGCTCGTCCGCGAGCTTCGTCGCGTCGGCCGACGTGTTGTCGGTCAGCGCGTCGAGGGACTCGCGGGCGGCGGCCAGTGCCTCGCGGCTCGCTCCGTTCATCGGACGGCCTCGGCCTTCTCCTCGAGCTCTTCGAGGAAGCGGTCGATCGTGCGGCTCTGGCGGGCGACGTCCTCGAGGGACTCGCCGACCAGCTTGCCGGCCAGGTCGGTGGCGAGCTTGCCCACGTCCTGACGCAGCGACGCGGACGCGGCCTTGCGGTCGGCCTCGATCTGCGTGTGGCCGGCCGCGATGATCTCCTCGCGCTGGCGCTGGCCCTCCGCCTTCATCTCCTGGATGATCGCGGTGCCCTGCTCCGTCGCCTCCTGGCGAAGACGCGCGGCCTCGTGGCGGGCCTCGGCGAGCTGGGCCTTGTACTGCTCCAGCACGCTCTGAGCCTCGATCTGGGCCGACTCGGCCTTCTCGATGCCACCCTCGATGGCCTCGCGGCGCTGCTCCAGAACGTTGTTGATGTTCGGGAGGAGCTTCTTGGCGAGGAAACCGAAGACGATGACGAAGGCGATCAGGCCGATGACGAGCTCGTCGAGATGCGGGATGAGCGGAGGCTGCTCCTCCGCCGCTGCCGCAAGAAGCAGAGCGTTCACATCAGTGCCTTCCGTAAAAGTTGGGCTGTCGGTCCGGCTTACTTGTAGACGAAGCCCATGACGATGCCGATGAGGGCGAGCGCCTCACAGAACGCGAAACCCATGATCTGGTTGGTGCGGATCAGGCCGGCAGCCTCGGGCTGGCGGGCGAGGGCCTGGGTGCCGTTACCGAAGATGATGCCGACGCCGACGCCGGGGCCGATGGCCGCGAGGCCGTAGCCGATGGAGGCGACGTTTCCGTTGACGGCGGCGAGAGTCTCGAGAGCGGACATGCCGGTTCTTCCTTCTCTTTCAAGGACCCGGTGGGGGTTGGCCACCGGACGACTGTTGGTTGGGGGGTGGTGCTGCCGGTCAGGGCGGGACTCAGTGGTGCTCGGAGAGCGCGCCCTGGACGTAGCTGCAGGCCAGGAGCACGAAGACGTACGCCTGGACGGCCTGGATGAAGAGCTCGAAGGCGGTCATCACGAGGACCATCACGAACGAGGCGCCGGCGTAGACGAAGCCCAGGCCGTTCATGAGGTACCAGGTGGCAAGCGAGAACATCACGATGAGCAGGTGACCGGCGAACATGTTCGCGAACAGTCGGACCGCGTGCGTGAAGGGCCGGATGAGCAGGTTCGAGAAGAACTCGAGAACCACGACGAGCGGCAGGATCGGGCCGAGCGACTTGTCGTAGCCGACGATGTTCTTCCAGCCGCCGACGAAGCCGTGCTTCTTGAAGGTCAGCGAGACCCAGAGGACGTAGACGATCAGCGCGAGAGCGGCCGGGAAGGCGATCAGCGAGGTGACCGGGAACTGGGCGAGCGGGATGATCGACCAGAGGTTCAGCATCCACACGAAGAAGAACAGCGACACCATCAGCGGGACGTACTTCTCGCCGTCCTTCTTGCCGATGATCTCGTAGACGATGCCGCGGCGCACGAAGTCGTAACCGGCCTCGCCGACCATCTGCATCTTGCCGGGGATCAGCTTGGGCTTGTTGAAGGCGGCCCAGAAGAACCCGACGACCACGAGCGAACCCAGGATGGCGAGCAGCATCGGCTTGGTGAAGTCGAAGCCACCCACGGAGAAGATGGGCTCGTACATGAACGTGTGCAGGCCCGGCGCCGGGAAGCCACATCCGGTGAAGATGTGGCAATCCGGGTCGAAGGCAAGCGTCTGGTCAGCACTCACCGCGGGCTCCTTCAGCGTGGCGCATAGGTACGGCAACCTCGTTGTGTCGGCGCGGCACGCAGCCGCGGGTCGGCACTGGACTGGTCTTACGGATAAGGGGGCGGCGGTTCGGCATCGAGCCTCGCGCTGGGACAGGCGTCTCGGATGCCCGCGCCCGCAGTGCCGCAGTTGGCACCGGACGATAGCAGGAAGCCGAACACGGCTTTATCCCGGCCCTACCCTTCACTGCTTCGACCCCGACTTCTCGGGCTCGACATACATGATCTTGGCCTTCATGTAGGCCCGGGCCTGAGCGGCGACCCACACCACGGTCGTCGCCAGCAGCGTGAAGGCGAAGGCCTTGAAGTCGAACAGCGTCGTGTCCTTGAACAAGGCCAAAAAGATGAAGAGCAGCAGCAGTTGGGCCGTGTAGAGCATGAGCCCCATGGCCTGGAAGAGCTGCGGCAGCGACTTAGCCGTCCGCTGGAGCACCACGAGCCCCACACCCATGAACAGGAGCACGACCAGGGTGCCGGCGACGGCGCCGAGCGCACCCTTGCCACCGGCGACCACCCCGCTGACGACCGTGGCGATGACGCCGACGGCAGCGGTGGGTACGGCGGTGTGCAGCAGGGTGCGTGCGTCGTTGGACGGCATGGCGGTGTCTCCGCTTGTGATGGAGGGGGCGATGGTGTCGTCATGGACGAGCGTAAGCCCGGTCCGAGGTGGGTCTCGGGGCCAACAGACCGTCGCACTACGGTCTTTCGGCACTGTCGCCGGGTCTCGTGAACGGTATCACAAACTATTTGAATAGGTCTTTACCCATAAGGTGTGCCAACCGTCACACATGAGAGTTACAGCGCGCGTGTGTGCACGACACGAGAGCGCCGTGTCTGGTAATGGCCGCAGATGCGGCTTTCGTCAACTCGGCGTTCCGGCCTTCCGCCGGTCGGGGAAGCGCGCGCGGTTGCCGATGGCGGTGGCGCCGTTGATGCCCGCGGGCACCGGAACGCGCTCCTCCTCGACCGCCGGGGCCTCCACGACGGGCTCGGGCGCCGAAATCCGCTTGCGCCGGCGGTACCGGGGCGGCACGACCGACTCGGCCCAGCGGGGCGCGCGCGGCGCGAACCGCGGCAGCAGGAGCAGCACCAGGCCGATGGCGCTCAGCGCGACGACGCCGAGGACGATCCACATCGACGTCGAGTGGACCGAGTACGCCAGCGTGCCGAAGGCGATCAGGGCCGACCAGAAGTACATGATCAGCACCGCGCGGCTGTGCGAGTGCCCGATCTCCAGGAGCCGGTGGTGCAGGTGGCCGCGGTCGGCGGCGAACGGCGACTGGCCCTTCCAGGTCCGGCGCACGATCGCCAGGATCAGGTCCGCCATCGGGATCGCGATGATCGTCAGCGGCAGCACCAGCGGGATGAACACGGGCAGGGCGGCGTGCGTGGCCTCGCGGGTCGAGCCCTCGAACAGCTTCAGCACGTCGGGGTCGACCTGGCCGGTGATCGAGATGGCCGAGGCGGCGAGGATCAGGCCGATCAGCATCGAGCCCGAGTCGCCCATGAAGATCCGCGCCGGGTGCATGTTGTGCGGCAGGAAGCCCAGGCACATGCCCATGAGGATGGCGGCGAACAGCGTCGCGGGGGCGGCGGCCTCGATCGTGTAGCCGTACCAGAGGCGGTACGCGTACAGGAAGAAGGCCGCGGCGGCGATGCAGACCATGCCGGCGGCGAGGCCGTCGAGACCGTCGACGAAGTTCACCGCGTTGATCGTGAGGACGACCAGGGCGACCGTGAGGAGCGTGCCCTGCCCGGGGGTGAGGGCGACCGTGCCGACGCCCGGGATCGGCAGCCACAGGATCGTCAGACCCTGCGCGACCATCACGCCGGCGGAGATCATCTGCGCGCCGAGCTTGATCAGCGCGTCCAGTTCGAACTTGTCGTCGAGGACGCCGATCAGCCAGATCAGCGCGGCGCCGGAGAGCAGCGCGCGGGGCTCGTTGGACAGTTCGAAGACGCTGCCGAGGTTCTGCAGGTGCGCGGCGACGAGGAGTCCCGCGCACAGCCCGAAGAACATGGCGATGCCACCGAGCCGCGGAGTCGGTTCTCGGTGTACGTCGCGGGCGCGGATCTCCGGCATCGCCCCGGTCGCGATGGCGAACTTCCGCACCGGACCGGTGAGCAGATAGGTCACCGCGGCCGTGACACAGAGCGTCAGCAGGTAATCACGCACGGGCTGCCCCACAGGAATCGCTGGCCATCTCAGCCCCACACCCTAGCCGTGCCGTCCATGTGGTTGGAGACACCGGGGCCGCCCGAACGGTTGCGGGCGGCCTCCGCTCAGCGTCCATACGGGGGAAATCGGCCGGTCAGCTCCCGTACCTCCGCCCGTACCCGGGCCGTTTCCGTCGCTTCATCCCGGAGGGCGATGGTGAACAGGGCGGCGATCCTGGCCATCTCCGGGGCGCCCATCCCCTGCGTGGTGACGGCGGCCGTGCCGAGCCGGATCCCGCGCCCCTCCCCGTACGGCAGGACGCAGGTGTCGAGCACCATGCCGGCGGCGGCGAGCCGGGCGCGGGCCGTGCGGCCGTCGACGCCGAGGGGGGACGGGTCGGCGGTGATGAGGTGGGTGTCCGTGCCGCCGGTGGTCACCGCGAAGCCCTCGGCGGCGAGCGCGGCGGCGAGCACCTTCGCGTGTTCCACCACCTGATGGGCGTACGCGGTGAACGCCGGGGTGGACGCCTCGCCGAAGGCCACCGCCTTCGCCGCGATCGTGTGCATCTGGGCGCCGCCCTGCGTGAACGGGAACACCGCGCGGTCGATCCGGCCCGCCAGGTCCGCGCCGCACAGGATCATCCCGCCGCGCGGGCCGCGCAGCACCTTGTGCGTGGTCGCGCACACCACGTCGGCGTACGGGACGGGGTTGGGGGCCGCTCCCCCGGCGACCAGGCCGATGGGGTGCGCCGCGTCGGCGATGAGGTAGGCGCCGATCTCGTCGGCGATCTCGCGGAAGACCGCGTAGTCGAGGTGGCGGGGGTAGGAGATCGAGCCGCAGACGATCGCCTTGGGGCGGTGGTGGCGGGCGAGCGCGGCGACCTGCTCGTAGTCGACGAGCCCGGTCTCGGCGTCGACGCCGTACGGCACGAAGTCGAACCACCGGCCGGAGAAGTTCGCCGGCGACCCGTGCGTGAGGTGCCCGCCGTGGTCGAGGCCCATGGCCAGGACCGTGTCACCGGGCCTCAGGAGGGCCGCGTACGCCGCCAGGACGGCCGAGGAGCCCGAGTGCGCCTGTACGTTCGCGTGGTCGGCTCCGAAGAGCGCAGTGGCCCGTTCCACGGCGATCCGCTCCGCCGCGTCGACGTACTCGCAACCGCCGTGGTGGCGCGCGCCGGGATACCCCTCGGCGTACTTGTTCGCGAGCGGCGACCCCAGGGCCGCCAGCACCGCCGACGACGTGAAGTTCTCCGCCGCGATCAGCTGGAGGCTGTCCGCCTGCCTCCGCACCTCCCCCAGCAGCACGTCGGCGATCTCCGGGTCCTGCCGGCGCAGGACATCCAGATCCTCATCGGGGGGCGCGGTGACCGGCATGCCACCAATGTAGGCGCGCCCCCGCCGCACCGCCCGTCAGCGGCGGGCGGAGACGCCCGTCAGGGCGGTGACGACGGGGTCGAGGGCCTGGTTGATCTCGTCCCCGATGGAGCGGAAGAAGGTGATGGGGGCGCCGTAGGGGTCGTTGACCTCGTCGGCGTCGACGGAGGGGGCGAGGAGCCACCCGCGTAGAGCCGCGGCGGCGCGGACCAGGGCACGGGCGCGCTCGACCATGCCCTCGTCGCGGGGGTCGGGCAGCGTGGCGGGGTCGATCGCCCGGACCAGGCGGGTGAACTCCTTCAGGGTGAAGGTGCGCAGGCCCGCCGAGTGGCCCATGGAGATGACCTGGGCCCGGTGGTCGCGGGTCGCGGTGAGGACGAGGTCGGCGCGGATGACGTGCTCGTCGAGGAGCTCGCGGCCCACGAAGCCGCTGTAGTCGGCGCCGAAGTCGGCGAGGACCAGTTCGGCGTTGGCCTCCATGGGGGCGCCCTCGTGGCCCCAGGTGCCGGCGCTCTCCACGATCAGGCCGCCGCCGAGGGGGTCGCCGAGCCGGTCGCACAGGGCATGGCGGGTCAGCCGCTCGGTGATGGGCGAGCGGCAGACGTTGCCGGTGCTGACGTGGAGGATGCGGAAGGTGCTGCTGTCGTCGAACCCCGCTATGCCACGCCCCTCAGGGGCGGTCAACTGGCCACCTCGAGGTCGGGTACGACCTTCCGGAGCTCCTCCGCGGACAGCGCGCCCTCGCGCAGCAGCACCGGGACCTTGCCCGTGACGTCGACGATGGACGAGGGGACGATGCCGGGCGTCGGGCCGCCGTCGAGGTACACGGAGACGGAGTCGCCGAGCATCTGCTGGGCCGCGTCGCAGTCCTCCGGGGACGGGTGTCCCGTGAGGTTGGCGGAGGAGACGGCCATGGGGCCGACCTCGGTGAGCAGCTCGATGGCGACCGGGTGCAGCGGCATCCGGATCGCGACGGTCCCGCGGGTGTCGCCGAGGTCCCACTGGAGGGACGGCTGGTGCCGGGCGACGAGGGTGAGCGCGCCGGGCCAGAAGGCGTCGACGAGTTCCCAGGCCTGCTCGGAGAAGTCGGTGACCAGGCCGTGGAGGGTGTTCGGGGAGCCGATGAGCACGGGCGTGGGCATGTTGCGGCCCCGGCCCTTGGCTGCGAGCAGGTCCGCCACGGCCTCGCTGCTGAAGGCGTCCGCCCCGATCCCGTACACGGTGTCGGTGGGCAGCACGACCAGCTCGCCCCGGCGGACGGCGGACGCGGCTTCGCGCAGACCGGTCACGCGATCGGTGGCCTCGTTGCAGTCGTATCGCCGTGCCATCAGTTCCCGGCCTCCTCGTACGCGTGGTGCTTGGTCATGGCATTGCCTTGCGGGCGGTCGCGAAGCGCGGCCGGTTGTTCAGGTCCGGGTGGTCGGCGGCGTCGGCCCAGCCGGCCTCTTCGTTGAAGATCCACGGAACCTGCCCGCCCTGGGTGTCCGCGTGCTCGATGACGACGAGGCCGCCGGGCCGCAGGAGGCGGTGGGCGGTGCGCTCGATGCCGCGGATGGTGTCGAGGCCGTCCTCGCCGGAGAAGAGGGCCATCTCCGGGTCGTGGTCGCGGGCCTCGGGTGCGACGTACTCCCACTCGGTGAGCGGGATGTACGGCGGGTTGGAGATGACCAGGTCGACCTGGCCGTCCAGCTCCGGGAGCGCGCTGAGCGCGTCGCCCTGGTGGACGGTGACGCGGGAGGCCTGGGCGTTCTTGCGGGTCCAGACGAGGGCGTCGTCGGACAGCTCGACGGCGTGCACGCGCGAGCGCGGCACCTCCTGGGCCATGGCGAGGGCGATGGCGCCGGAGCCGGTGCACAGGTCGACGATCAGCGGTTCGACGACGTCCATGGCGCGGACGGCGTCTATGGCCCAGCCGACGACCGACTCGGTCTCGGGGCGGGGCACGAAGACGCCGGGGCCGACCTGGAGCTCCAGGTAGCGGAAGAACGCCCGTCCGGTGATGTGCTGGAGCGGTTCGCGCGCCTCGCGGCGGGCGACCGCCTCCCAGTAGCGGGCGTCGAAGTCCGCGTCCTTGACGTTGTGCAGCTCCCCCCGCTTGACGCCGTGCACGAACGCGGCGAGCTCCTCTGCGTCGAAACGCGGTGAGGGAACGCCGGCGTCGGCCAGCCGCTGGGTGGCCTGGGCCACCTCGGCAAGCAGCAGGTTCACGCTGGTCCTCCGTGGTGCGGGGTGGGGCTTACGGAACTTAGGCCGCAGCGAGCTTGGCGGCGGAGTCGGCGTCGACGCAGGCCTGGATCATGGCGTCCAGGTCGCCGTCGAGCACCTGGTCCAGGTTGTACGCCTTGAAGCCGACCCGGTGGTCCGAGATGCGGTTCTCCGGGAAGTTGTACGTACGGATCTTCTCGGACCGGTCGACCGTGCGGACCTGGCTGCGGCGGGCGTCCGCGGCCTTCGACTCGGCCTCCTCCTGGGCCGCGGCGAGCAGCCGCGAGCGCAGGATGCGCATGGCCTGCTCCTTGTTCTGGAGCTGGCTCTTCTCGTTCTGGCAGGAGGCGACGATGCCGGTCGGCAGGTGCGTGATGCGGACGGCGGAGTCGGTGGTGTTGACCGACTGGCCGCCGGGGCCGGACGAGCGGTAGACGTCGATGCGCAGGTCGTTGGCGTGCACCTCGACCTCGACCTCCTCGGCCTCGGGCGTGACGAGCACGCCGGCGGCGGAGGTGTGGATGCGGCCGGCGGACTCGGTCGCGGGCACGCGCTGCACGCGGTGCACCCCGCCCTCGTACTTGAGGCGGGCCCAGACGCCCTGGCCGGGCTCGGTGGCGCCGTTGCCGCCCTTGGTCTTCACGGCGACCTGGACGTCCTTGTAGCCGCCCAGCTCGGACTCGGTGGCGTCGATGATCTCGGTCTTCCAGCCGACGCGCTCGGCGTACCGGAGGTACATGCGGAGCAGGTCGCCGGCGAAGAGCGCGGACTCGTCGCCGCCGGCGCCCGCCTTGATCTCCAGGATGACGTCCTTGTCGTCGCTCGGGTCGCGCGGGACGAGGAGCAGGCGGAGCTTCTCGGTGAGCTCCTCCCGGTCCTTCTCCAGCTGCTTGACCTCGGCGGCGAAGTCGGGGTCGTCGTGGGCGAACTCACGGGCGGTCTCGATGTCGTCACCGGTCTGCTTCCAGGCCCGGAAGGTGGCGACGATCGGGGTCAGCTCGGCGTAGCGCTTGTTCAGCTTGCGCGCGTTCGCCTGGTCGGCGTGGACCGAGGGGTCCGCGAGCTTCGTCTCCAGGTCGGCGTGCTCGCCGACCAGTTCCTCGACCGCCTCGAACATCGGGGGCTCCTGGTTTTCGTCAGTTCTACGGGACGGCAAAGCGCCGGTCCCGGCCACCCGCGCGGGGCGACCGTGGACCGGCGCAGGGGCTCGCTACTTGGCGGAGCCGGCGGCCTTGCCGAAGCGGGCCTCGAAGCGGGCGACGCGGCCGCCGGTGTCGAGGATCTTCTGCTTGCCCGTGTAGAACGGGTGGCACTCGGAGCAGACCTCGGCACGGATGGTGCCCTCGGTCAGGGTGCTACGGGTGGTGAACGACGCGCCACAGGTGCAGCTGACCTGGGTCTCGACGTACTCGGGGTGGATCTCGCGCTTCAAGGTGTCTCCTAGTTTCGGGAGGGCTCCGGGTCGCCGTCGCGGGTTGCGGCAAGCGTGAACCGGGGCCGACGTACCAGTCTGCCAGGACCGGCCGCATCTCCCAAAACGGGGGTCGGGCCGAAGGTATTCCCGGGCTACCTCACCACGCCGTCGGCCTCGCCGGTGGCGGCGTCCTCCGTCGCCGACGCGGGGATCGGCAGGTCGTCCCTGAGCGCCGTCCAGACCTGGCGGGAGGCTGCCTCCAGCGGGACCACGCGGTTGGGGTCCCGGGGGTCGTACTCGACCGGCAGGGTGATCATGTGGACGTTCTGGGCGCCGATGCCGGAGAGGCCCTTGGCGAAGCCCATCAGCTCCTGGACGGAGTCGAGTTCGGAGTCCGGGGTGACGGCCTTGGTGGCGGCGTCGGCGAGGTCGAGGAGCTTCTTCGGGTCGGTGAGGACGCCGACGTCCTTGACCTGCTCGATGAAGGCCTTCATGAAGGCCTGCTGGAGCTGGATGCGGCCGAGGTCGCTGCCGTCGCCGACGCTCTTGCGGGTGCGGACGAGGCCGAGGGACTGCTCGCCGTCGAGGGTGTGGGTGCCGGGTGCGAGGTCGAGGTGGCTCTTGGAGTCCTTGATGGCCCGCGTGGTGGTGATCTCCACGCCGCCGAGCTCGTCGATGAGCTTCTTGAAGCCGGTGAAGTCGACCTCGATGTAGTGGTCCATGCGGATGCCGGACATCGCCTCGACGGTCTTCACGGCGCAGGCGGGGCCGCCGACCTCGTACGCGGTGTTGAACATGGCCCGCTTCTCGCCGGGGACGGTGCCGCCCTCGCCGTCGGTGCAGGCGGGCCGGGTGACGAGGGTGTCGCGCGGCAGGGAGACCACGCTCGCCTTCTTGCGGCCCTCGTAGACGTGGACGACCATCGCGGTGTCGGAGCGGGCGCCGCCCTCGTCCTTGCCGTAGGCGCCGTTGTCGCCGGAGCGGGAGTCGGAGCCGAGGACGAGGATGTCCATGGAGCCGTTGTCGACGTTCTCGGGGCGGGCGGTGCCCAGCTGGGCGTTGATGTCGACGCCCTGGATGTTGCCGTCGAGCTTCAGGTACGCGTAACCGAGGGCGGCGCCGCCGAGCACGAGGACCGCGGCGGCCCCGGATATGAGGATCGGCGCCTTCCGGCGCTTGGCCTGCGGCTTGCGTCGACGGCCGCTGCCGCCGCGCCCCGCGCCGCTGCCGTTCCGCTCGGTCATCGTCCCCCCTCGGGCCCTCGGTTCACCTTCTGTGACGGCGATGCACCCGAAAGGGTTGCACGGCATCCTGTGAGGTTTCGCCGGGCAACGCACCGCGCCCACCGTGCGGGGCACGGTGGGCGCGGTGGTTCACGCAGGTCACGACGGGGTTACGGGCGCGGGGCCCGACTGTCGTCGTGTGACGCGGCTCTCACGTCAGTCGTTGTTGCTCGCTCCGGGCGTCGTCTTCTGGATCTGGAGCAGGAACTCGCCGTTCGACTTCGTCTGCTTCATCTTGTCCAGGAGCAGCTCGATCGCCTGCTGCTGGTCGAGCGCGTGCAGCACGCGACGCAGCTTCCAGGTGACGGCGAGCTCGTCGGCGCCGAGGAGGATCTCCTCCTTGCGAGTGCCGGACGCGTCGACGTCCACCGCCGGGAAGATGCGCTTGTCGGCGAGCTTCCGGTCGAGCTTGAGCTCCATGTTGCCGGTGCCCTTGAACTCCTCGAAGATCACCTCGTCCATGCGCGAGCCGGTGTCGACCAGCGCGGTGGCCAGGATGGTCAGCGAGCCGCCGTCCTCGATGTTGCGCGCGGCACCGAAGAAGCGCTTCGGCGGGTAGAGCGCGGTCGAGTCGACACCACCGGACAGGATGCGGCCGGAGGCCGGCGCCGCGAGGTTGTACGCGCGGCCCAGGCGGGTGATCGAGTCGAGCAGGACGACCACGTCGTGACCCAGCTCCACGAGGCGCTTGGCGCGCTCGATGGCCAGCTCGGCGACGGTGGTGTGGTCCTCGGCCGGGCGGTCGAAGGTCGAGGAGATGACCTCGCCCTTGACCGACCGCTGCATGTCCGTGACCTCTTCCGGACGCTCGTCGACCAGGACGACCATCAGGTGGCACTCGGGGTTGTTGTGCGTGATCGCGTTGGCGATGGCCTGCATGATCATGGTCTTGCCGGTCTTCGGCGGGGCCACGATCAGACCGCGCTGGCCCTTGCCGATCGGCGACACGAGGTCGATGATCCGCGTGGTCAGCACGCCCGGGTCGGTCTCCAGGCGGAGCCGGTCCTGCGGGTAGAGCGGGGTCAGCTTGTTGAACTCCGGGCGGCCGCGGCCGGAGTCGGCGGCCATGCCGTTCGCGGAGTCCAGGCGGACCAGCGCGTTGAACTTCTCGCGGCGCTCGCCCTCCTTCGGCTGACGCACCGCGCCGGTGACGTGGTCGCCCTTGCGCAGGCCGTTCTTGCGGACCTGGGCGAGGGAGACGTACACGTCGTTCGGACCGGGCAGGTAGCCCGAGGTCCGGATGAACGCGTAGTTGTCGAGGATGTCGAGGATGCCCGCGACGGGGATCAGGACGTCGTCGTCGGCGACCTGCGGCTCGCCGGCCTGGAAGTCGTCACGGCCACGACGGCCGCGGCGGTCGCGGTAGCGGCCGCGACGCCCGCGGCGACCGCCGGCCTCGTCGTCGTAGTCGTCCTGCGGACCGGCCTGCTGGCCGCCCTGCTGACCCTGGCCCTGGCCCTGGACCTGCTGGCCCTGACCCTGGCCCTGGCCGCCCTGGCGCTGGCGCTGGCCGCCCTGGCCACCACCCTGCTGCTCGTCGCCCTTGGCACGGTCGCGCTGACGGTCACGGCGGTCACGGCGG
This sequence comes from Streptomyces sp. NPDC093089, assembly GCF_044754405.1. Lineage (NCBI taxonomy): Bacteria > Bacillati > Actinomycetota > Actinomycetes > Kitasatosporales > Streptomycetaceae > Streptomyces > Streptomyces sp. NPDC093089. The sequence continues at coordinate 50,973 of NZ_JBIVPA010000017.1, read as the reverse complement.
TCGCCGCGCTCCCCGCGGTCGCGACGGCCGCGGCCCTCGGCGCCGTCGACGGCGGCCTCGGCCTGCGCGTCGGCCTTGGCCTCGGTGCGGACCTCGGTCTTGACGACCTGGGCGGCCTCGGCCTTGGCCTCGCCCTCCGGCGAACCGGCGGGGGCGGTGGCACGACGACGACGGCGCTCACCGGCCGGCTGGTCGTCGGAGGCCGGCTGGCCCGGGATGTCGATCTGCTGCGGGGCGACGGCCTTCTCGGCCTTCTCCGCCTTGGGCGCGGCGGCCTCGGTGGCGGTGTCGCCCGTGCGGGCCTTGGAGGTGGCGCGGCGCTTCGGCTTGGTGTCGGCGGCGGCGTCGGCCTTGGCCGGGGCGGCGGCCTGGGATCCCCCGGCCTGCGCCTCCTTGATGACCTCGATCAGCTGGCTCTTGCGCATCCGCGCGGTGCCCCTGATGCCGAGGCCCGACGCGACCTGCTGCAGCTCGGCCAGGACCATGCCGTCGAGGCCGGTGCCGGAGCGGCGGCGCCGTGCGGTGCCGCCGGTGGCAGCACCTGCGGCGGGCGCGGCGGTGTCGACACTGTTGTCGGCAGTCACGCCCATCAGATCGGTGGTGTCGCTCACGAAGGGTCCTTCCCTGGAGCGGACGTCGGCCATCTGGCTCGGCGACCGGTTGTGCTGTCCGGCAGCGGTCCTGGCTTGTGGACCGTGTCCGGGGCGGTGGTCCCGCCGGGTACGGCGGAAGGGAGAAAACGTGCTGTGGGTCCGGCCCGAGCGCCCCCTGCTCGGCCCTCACGCAGAAGAGCGAGGGGTGTCGTGCCGGTTCCGGAGCGTGCTCAAAACTGCTCAGGCAGGCTGCTCAGGCAGTTGAGGAGGCTCTCGGAAGAATGGTGGTCCCTGATGGGGACTCTCCGCACCGCTCCACAAAGAGGTCGGGTGCAGACTTGAGGTTAACACTACCGGCTCCAACAAACATTCCCCCTCTCCCTCACCGGCAATCTCGTGTCCGGAGCACGACGGGGGACGCTGCCCGGCGCCCCCGCCGCCGCGCCCTAGGGCGCCAGCGGCAGCACGACCGCTCCGGACGCGTCGAGGTCGAGCCGGTTCGCGGCCCAGCCCTCGCCCGCCAGTCGGGCGACCTTGTCGGCCGTCCCGTGTTCGGCCAGCGCGAGCACCGTGGGGCCCGCGCCGGAGATGACCGCGGGGACGCCGTCCGCCCGCAGCCGGTTCACGAGGGCGATGCTCTCCGGCATCGCGGGGGCCCGGTACTCCTGGTGCAGCCGGTCCTCGGTGGCCGACAGCAGCAGCTCGGGGCGGCGGGTCAGGGCCTCGACGAGGAGGGCGGCGCGCCCGGCGTTGGCCGCGGCGTCCACGTGCGGGACGGTGCGCGGCAGCAGTCCGCGGGCGGTCTCGGTGAGTACGGGCTTCCCGGGGACGAAAACCACCGGAACGATGGAATCGGAAGGGTCCATCCTGATCGCCCGCGCGGCGCCGGACTCGGTCCAGGCGAGCGTGAATCCGCCGAGCAGACAGGCAGCGACGTTGTCGGGGTGCCCCTCGATCTCGGTGGCGAGTTCGAGGAGGGCGGCCTCGTCGAGCTTGGCGTCCCCGCCTATGGTCACGGCGCGGGCGGCGACGATGCCGGCGCAGATGGCGGCCGAGGAGGAGCCGAGGCCGCGGCCGTGCGGGATGCGGTTGGCGCAGACGACCTCGAGGCCGCGGGGCTGCCCGCCGAGCAGGTCGAAGGCCGTGCGCAGGGAGCGTACGAGCAGGTGCCGCTCGTCGCGCGGGAGCGTCTCGGCGCCCTCACCGGCGATGTCGACGTGCAGCCCGGAGTCGGCGACCCGGACGACGACGTCGTCGTAGAGCCCCAGCGACAGGCCGAAGGCGTCGAAGCCCGGGCCGAGGTTGGCGCTGGTGGCGGGGACGCGCACCCGTACGGCGGCGGCGCGGAACGCTGGACCGGCCATCGCTCGTTGACTCTCCTTGATTGCGGCAACAGACATCTGGAACAGCGGGTGGGGCTTCGCACAACGAGCGCGGAGGGCGACGCACCCGAAAACCCGGGGGCCGTTTCGGCCACGGAGGCGACAACGGCAACGACACCGCGCATATGCGTCGGGGCGGGTTGGGTACAGCCTATCGAAGGAAGGTTCTGTGGCGACATAGGGCGCACAGGAGGCGCACGATGCGTGTCGCGAGCCAACCTGTGCGCCTATGTACGTTCCTGATCGGCTGTCGATCAGGGCTTTCCCCGCACAGGGGGGTGAGATCAGGCCAGACCGAGGCGCTCGGCGGCGGCCGCGGCGTCGACCGGGACGGTGACCGGCTGCGGCGCGCCGGCCACGGCCCAGTCGGGGTCCTTCAGACCGTTTCCGGTCACGGTGCAGACGATCCGCTGACCCGGGTCGACCTTGCCCTGGGCGGCGGCCTTCAGCAGACCGGCGACCGAGGCGGCCGAGGCGGGCTCGACGAAGACGCCCTCCTGCGCCGCCAACAGGCGGTAGGCCTGCAGGATCTCACGGTCCGTCACCTCGTCGATGAAGCCGCCCGACTCGTCGCGCGCGGCGATCGCGTAGTCCCACGAGGCCGGGTTGCCGATGCGGATCGCGGTGGCGATCGTCGACGGGTCCTTGACGACCTCGCCGCGCACGAGCGGCGCGGAGCCGGAGGCCTGGAAGCCCCACATGCGCGGCCGGTGCGTCGCGAGACCGTCCTCGGCGTACTCGCGGTACCCCTTCCAGTACGCCGTGATGTTGCCGGCGTTGCCCACGGGGAGCACATGGATGTCGGGGGCGTCGCCGAGCATGTCGACGATCTCGAACGCGGCGGTCTTCTGGCCCTCGATGCGGACCGGGTTGACCGAATTGACCAGCGCCACCGGGTAGTTCTCGGAGAGCGAGCGGGCCAGCGTCAGGCAGTCGTCGAAGTTGCCGTCGACCTGGAGGATCTTCGCGCCGTGCACCAGGGCCTGGCCCATCTTGCCGAGCGCGATCTTGCCCTGGGGCACCAGGACGGCCGACACCATGCCGGCGCGGACCGCGTAGGCCGCGGCCGACGCGGAGGTGTTGCCGGTGGAGGCGCAGATGACGGCCTGCGCCCCCTCCTCCTTGGCCTTCGAGATGGCCATGGTCATGCCCCGGTCCTTGAAGGAGCCGGTGGGGTTGGCGCCCTCGACCTTGAGGTGCACCTCGCAGCCCGTGCGCTCGGAGAGAACCTGAGCGGGGACGAGCGGCGTACCGCCCTCACGGAGCGTGACGACCGGCGTCGTGTCCGTGACCGGAAGGCGGTCCCGGTACTCCTCGATGATGCCGCGCCACTGGTGGGTGCCCTTGTCGGTCATGGGTCCTTACTCCCCTTCAACACGCATGATGCTGGCGACACCGCGCACGGTGTCGAGCTTGCGCAGCGCCTCGACGGTCCCGGAGAGGGCGGCGTCGGGCGCGCGGTGGGTGACGACGACGAGGGAGGCCTCGCCGTCCTTGCCCTGCTGGCGCACCGTATCGATGGATACGCCGTGCTCGGCGAAGACCGTCGCGACCTGGGCGAGGACGCCCGGCTTGTCGGCCACGTCGAGGCTGATGTGGTACCGCGTGACGACCTCGCCCATGGAGCTGACGGGCAGCTGGGTGTACGCGGACTCGCCGGGGCCGTTGGCCTCGTTGAGCTTGTTGCGGCACACGGCGACGAGGTCGCCGAGCACGGCCGACGCGGTCGGCGAACCGCCGGCGCCGGGGCCGTAGAACATGAGGCGGCCGGCGGCGTCGGCCTCGACGAAGACCGCGTTGTACGCCTCGCGGACGGAGGCCAGCGGGTGGCTGAGCGGGATCATCGCCGGATGCACGCGCGCGGTGACGGACCCGCCGTCCGCGGCCCGCTCGCAGATCGCGAGCAGCTTGATGGTGCAGCCCATCTGCTTGGCGGACGCGAAGTCGGCGGCGGTGACCTCGGTCATGCCCTCGCGGTAGACGTCGTCGAGGCGCACGCGCGTGTGGAACGCGATCCCGGCGAGGATGGCGGCCTTGGCGGCGGCGTCGAAGCCCTCGACGTCCGCGGTCGGGTCGGCCTCGGCGTACCCGAGGGCGGTGGCCTCGTCGAGCGCCTCGGAGTAGCCGGCACCCGACGTGTCCATCTTGTCGAGGATGAAGTTCGTGGTGCCGTTGACGATGCCCATGACCCGGTTGATCTTGTCGCCGGCGAGGGACTCGCGCAGCGGCCTGATCAGCGGGATCGCACCCGCGACGGCGGCCTCGTAGTAGAGGTCCTGGCCGTTCTTCTCGGCGGCGGCGTACAGCGTCGCGCCGTCCTGGGCGAGCAGCGCCTTGTTCGCCGAGACCACGGACGCGCCGTGCTCGAAGGCGGTGGTGATGAGGGTGCGGGCCGGCTCGACGCCGCCGATGACCTCGATGACGACGTCGATGTCGCCGCGTTTGACCAGGGCGGTGGCGTCGGTGGTGATCAGCTCCGCGGGGATGCCCTCGCGGACCTTGTCCGGGCGGCGGACCGCCACGCCGGCGAGCTCGACCGGGGCGCCGATGCGCGCGGCGAGGTCGTCGGCGTGCGTCGTCATGATGCGCGCCACCTCTGAGCCGACCACTCCACAGCCCAGCAGCGCCACCTTCAGCGGACGCGTACGCATCATCCGACCTCGTTTCTCGTACTTCTGTTGCGTATCTCTACGGTGGGAACCAGTCTCACTCACCGGACGGGGGTTTCCGCCCCTCGTCCGGATCCTGAGACATCGATTTCATCACTCGACTATTTCACCACGCGACTATTTCGTCAGCCCACGTCAAGGCGCAGGAGATCTTCCTCCGTCTCGCGCCGCACGATCACCCGCGCCTCGCCGTCGCGGACCGCGACGACGGGCGGCCGGAGCGCGTGGTTGTAGTTGCTGGCCATCGAGCGGCAGTACGCCCCCGTGGCCGGCACCGCGATCAGATCGCCGGGCGCCACGTCCGAGGGCAGGAACGCGTCCCGCACCACGATGTCGCCGCTCTCGCAGTGCTTGCCCACCACACGGGCCAGCATCGGCTCGGCCTCACTGGTCCGCGACACGAGACTGACGCTGTACTCGGCGTCGTACAGCGCGGTCCTGATGTTGTCCGACATGCCGCCGTCGACGCTCACGTACGTCCGCAGCCCTTCGAGCGGCTTGATCGTGCCCACCCGGTAGAGCGTGAAGGCCGTCGGCCCGACGATCGCGCGGCCCGGCTCCACCGAGATCCGGGGCGTCGCCAGCCCCGCGGCCTCGCACTCCCTCGCCACGATCTCGTTCAGCGCCTTGGCGATCTCGTGCGGCTCGCGCGGGTCGTCGTCGGAGGTGTACGCGATGCCCAGGCCGCCACCGAGGTCGATCTCCGGCAGCTCCACCCCGTGCTCGTCCCGCACCTCGGCCAGCAGCTGCACCACACGGCGGGCGGACACCTCGAAGCCCGCCATGTCGAAGATCTGCGAGCCGATGTGGGAGTGGATGCCGATCAGCTCCAGGCCGTCCAGCTTCAGCGCCCGCCGCACCGCCTCCGCCGCCTGCCCGCCGGCCAGCGCGATGCCGAACTTCTGGTCCTCGTGCGCGGTGGCGATGAACTCGTGCGTGTGCGCCTCGACGCCGACCGTCACCCGGATCTGTACCCGCTGCCGCTTCCCCAGCGACTGCGCGATGTGGGCGACCCGCACGATCTCCTGGAACGAGTCGAGCACGATCCGCCCGACCCCGACCTCCACGGCCGTACGGATCTCCTCCTCGCTCTTGTTGTTCCCGTGGAACGCGATGCGCTCGGCGGGCATCCCGGCGGACAGCGCCGTCGTCAGCTCACCACCGGAACACACGTCCAGGTTCAGCCCCTCCTCCTTCAGCCACCGCACGATGGCCCGGGACAGGAACGCCTTGCCCGCGTAGAACACGTCCGCGTCCTTGCCGAACGCCTCCGCCCACGCCCGGCACCGCGCCCGGAAGTCCGTCTCGTCCAGGAAGTACGCCGGCGTCCCGAACTCCTCGGCCAGCGCGTCGACGCCGATCCCCCCGACCGTCGCCACCCCCCGCTCGTCCCTCGCGACGGTCCTCGACCACACCTTCGGGTCGAGCTCGTTCAGATCCGCGGGCGGCGCGGAGTAGTGGCCCTCGGGAAGGACATCGGCGTGACGGGGGCCTGCGGGGTGGGCGGAACGGCTCATGTGTCTGCTCTTTCAAATCCGATCGGGTGCGCTGATGCCGAGCACGGACAGGCCACCGGCAAGCACCGTCCCGGCGGCTTCGGCAACCGCCAGCCGGGAACGATGGGCGGCCGAGGGTTTCTCCCCCCCGAGCGGCAGCACCGCGTACTGGAACCCGAGCAGCGCATCCGCCACCACTTCCAAGTGCCGCGCCACCCGATCGGGCGCCCGAAGCCGCGCGGCGGCGAGCAGGACGAGGGGGTGGTCGGCGAGGGCGGAGAGGAGGGCGCGCTCGTACGCGTATACGTTCTCGTGCGCGTTCTCGTGCGCGTTCTCGTGCGTGTACGTGCGCTCGTTCTCGCGCTCGCGCTCGTGCGCGTACTCGTTCTCGTTCTCACGCTCGTACTCGTACGCGGGGGTGACACCGAGCTGCTCGCCGTTGACCAGCAGCCTCCGCACCCGCGAGTGCGCGTACCGCACCCGGAACAGACCGTTGCGCTCGTGCTGGACGAGGAGCGGCGCGCCCTCCAGGGACCGGTCCTGCGGCGCGGCCCGCAACAGCGACCACCGCGCGGCGTCGACCCCGAGCTCGTCCACCGCGTACGCCCCGGGACGCACGTACATCCGCTCGTCACCGCCGCCGTACGCGGCGTCCGCCCCCTGGCTCCTCAACAGCCCCACGACGGTCTCGACGACGACCCCGGCCCGCGCCTCGCTCACCTCGGCGAAGCGCACGCGGCTCCCCGCGAGGGCGGTGCCGTGCCCGTACGCACTCCCCGCACCAACGATCGCGCGGACCAGCCCGCGCCTCACATCGCCCCGAAGAGTGAAGTTCAGAAACCCGGGCCCGGTGATCTCCACACCCGCGAGCCCCGGCGCGTCCCGCAGCCGCTCCTCGATGATCCCGGCGACTTCGAGCCCACTGCGCCCGGCCGGCCGCGCGAGCGTCAACGCGATATTGCTCGCGTACTCCCCCGCACCCCCCGGCCTCGCCCTCTCGACCTTCACCGAGGACGGCACCTGGACCCGCAACGCACCGTCGTCGACCGCACGCCGCACGGCGTGCAGCACGGTCAGGGACAGGTCCGCGGGGGTCACGCTCCCAGCCTAGGGGAGAAGGGGGGGCCCCACGCGAACCGGTTTCGCCATCCGGTCACCCACACCCACGACCAGCAACCTTGCGGTCCGCTGCGCCGGGGGACGGGGTGCGTCACTCGGGTCAGGGGACGGGGTGCGTCACTCAGGTCGGGGTACGGGGTGCGTCACTCGGGTCAGGGGACGGGATCTCGCACGCACACCGGAGTACGGGCTCCGACGAGTCACTCCGCCTCGGTCCGGCCCCGGCCACAGGCCCGGCCTGGCCACGGACCCGGCCCCGGTTCTGGCCTGACCCCGGCTCTAGCCCTGGCCCTGGCCCCGGTTCTGGCCTGGCCCCGGCCTATCGTCCGAACTTGTCCAACAGTCCGGCGGTGTCCTGCCTCCCGCCGGAGGCCTGGTCCGGTGACTGGACCTGGGGCTGCGCCGGGACCGGGGCCAGGACCGAGGTCGGTGCCGGGGGCGGGGCCGGGGTCGGCGCCTGGTCCTGCCATGTGGACGCACGTTCGCGCCCACCGCCGGAGTCCTGCCGGACCTTCCCACCGTCCGGCCCACCGCTCGATTCCTGCCGTACGCCGGCTGCGGCCGGCTCCTCTCCCCCGTCCTGCCCGTTCGTTTCCCTCCGCTCTCGTCGCTCGCGATGCATCAACTGACGCACCACGCGCACGAGCTCGGAAGGCTCGAAGGGCTTCGCGAGAAAGGCATCGACACCGGACACGGCCCCGGCGGCCGCATCGTGTTCTCCGCACGCACTGATGATCGCCACCGGCAGATGACTGGTCCGCGGATCCGCCCGCAGTCGCTCCGCGGTCCTGATCCCGTCCAAGCGGGGCATGACGACGTCCAGGGTGACGACATCAGGACAAACCCGATGCACGACATCCAGACACTCGGCACCATCGGCCGCGGTCACGACCTCGAACCCCTCGAGTTCGAGATTGACCCTGATCAACTGCCGGATCACCTTGTTGTCATCGACAACGAGCACCCGACCGGACATGCCTGACACACCCACGAGAGTAGGACCCGCCCACCAGCTGCGTCCGGGTTTTACCCACTTCTGACCCGTGCGAGGGACCCCACCCCCCATGACACCCCCGAAATCCCTGTTCACAGGCACACCCCCCAAGCTGGTAGGGTTCTACCCGTCGCCACAACCACAGCGACGAACGCCCCCGTAGCTCAGGGGATAGAGCAACGGCCTCCGGAGCCGTGTGCGCAGGTTCGAATCCTGCCGGGGGCACTCCAGCTCGGACAGCCTGATCAACCCGCTGACCTGCTGAAGTGCCGAAGATGAAGGGCCGGACTCAGTCTCACTGAGTCCGGCCCTTCATCGTTGTGTGTCACTGGTCGCGAGTGAGTGGTGCGTGAAACGTTCGCCACTCATTCGCCAGCGCTCTCAGAGCGGAAAACGCCCTCGCCGCCTGACCGACAAGGTCATGATGACGGGATGAGTAGCGGACAGCGTGTGGTCGTAGGCGCAACGGCTCTCCTCGTCGGAGTCCTTGCAGGTGTGTTCTCCCTGGTTACTTGGGATCGGGCGGGTCAGATCGCCGGGGTGGCTTCCGCCCTCGTAAGCGTGGCCGGGCTAGGGACAGCAATCTGGGCGTCGATGAGCGGTGGGCGGAGCCGGCAGATCAGAGTCACCGCGACTGGGGCAGCCAAGGCCAGGAATGGAGGGAACGCCAACACAGGCATCCACGACGCGGGAGCCACACACGGCGAAGTGTCCGTCGAGCGAACCGGCGATGCTGAGGGGGACGGCGGAGAAGCGAACACTGGCATTCGTGTGCAGTAGGTAAGCGCACGGCGCATCACTTGCCAAACGTCGCAGCCCGGTCGCTCCGCATCATGAGGAGCAGGAGAGGAGGTGGGCCCAAGTGGGGTCGCCACCGCAGAGGTTGTCTGCCAAGGGAACAGGCCAAGCAGAGGCGAATGGGGCCGGCGCCTTCGCCAACTCAGGCATTGTCGTCAACATCAACGTTCCGGCTCGCCGGTCGGCTCAGGCAGGCTACCTACACCAGGTGCGACGACTGGGGGCAGCCCACTTCCAAGGTCGCCAGGATGAGCTTGCCCGGATGTCGTTGTTCTGTACGGTCCCAGACGGAGCTGCGTACTGGCGGTGGCAAGCGCCAGCATGGGCCGGCAAGACCGCTCTCATGGCGCACTTCGCCCTCCATCCGCCCGCGGGAGTCGAACTAGTAGCGTTCTTCATCACCGCCCGCCTGGCCGGTCAGAGCGATCGCAGCGCCTTCTGTGAAGTCCTACAGCGCCAGCTGTACGCCATCCTCGGGGAAGAAGAGCCGCCAGTAACCGAGCACACTCGCGATGAGCAACTCCTGACCGCTTGGGAACGCGCGGCCGAGCGGTGCGCCGCCCAAGGTAACCGTCTCATCGTGCTGGTCGACGGCCTTGATGAAGACCGAGGCGTTGTTGCTGGGCCCGAGAGCTACAGCATTGCCGCGCTGCTGCCCTCCGAGCCGCCTCATGGCTCACGCATCCTCATCGCGGGACGCCCTCACCCTCCGGTACCAGACGATGTCCCTAAGGGTCACCCGATTCGCAGCCTGGTCAACGCCCATGCGCTGGCTGTCTCGAAACATGCTGAGGCAGTGCGGCGCGACGCGGAAGCCGATCTCTTACGACTACTGCAGCCCGGCACACTAGGTCACGAACTGCTTGCTTTGATCACGGCCGCTGGTGGTGGACTCAGCTCAGCAGACCTAGCGCACCTGGCTCACACGACGCCCCGCATGGTGGAACGACACCTGTGCACAGTGACCGGGCGGGTCTTCCGAACTAGCAAGTCGGCTTGGCAGCCTGTGGGGCAGGCACCGGATACAGGCGAGGACGTCTACCTCCTGGGCCATGAAGAATTGCAACAGACCGCGCTATCCCTTATATCGGCTACTGAACTCAGCGAGTTCCGCCAGCGCCTTCACACATGGGCCGATCGCTATCACTCCCAGAATTGGCCGCCAAATTCACCTGATTACCTCCTCCGCGGGTATCCAAAGGTTCTCCGGGAAACCGGCGACCTCAGACGTTTGATCTCACTGGCGACCAGCGAGCACCGGCACAGGTGCCTGAGGAAAAAATCGGGCACAGATCTAGCGGCACTCACCGAAATCGAGTCGTCCTTCGATCTAATGGCGAACACCGATGGCGTCAGCGCAACGCTTTTGAGGTCTGCTAGCCAGCTCGCATTTCACCGCGATTCCCTCCACGAAAGCAACAGGTATCTACCTGACGAGTTGTTCTCCCTGTGGGCTCGATTGGGCATGGTCGAGCGAGCAGTAAATCACGCATTTGCGCAAGATTCCCGCGACCGGACAATTGAGGCACTTCTCTCCATCGGGGACACCATGCATGAGATGGGAGAACTTGACAGCTTTCTGTCACTAATTAACGAAGCGTACGGCCTTACTCTTTCCGTACCCGACCCAAGTGACCAGGCATATCATTGTGCCGCGATTGCACACGCCTACATAAGGGGCAAGGATTCCTCTAGAGCCGCACGACACGCACAGGAGGCCTCCGACCTAATCGCTTCCATCGATCCGATTGACGCAGACAACGAGACCCATGCGCTCATTTCTAGAGCATTCGCGCACCTCGGCGATTGGGATCTCGCAGCAAGCCAGACCGAAAAAATCGTCGGAGAGGAGGAACGCGCCCACACAGTCGCGTCTATCGCGACCATTGCTGCACGTTTGGGGGACCTGCAACGTTCAACTGAGATCACCTACGAGATAGTAAATAAGCCCCAGAGAGCACGTGCCTTGGCGCAGATTGCCAAAGAGTTCTATAAGGCAGGGCTCCCTGCAAAAGCATCGAAGCTGATTCGGGATGCTATCGCCGCGAGCCGCTCGATCGAGAATCCAAACAAGAAAGCTCATTCGCTAGCTGCCACCGGTGAGGCACTGATAGACGCAGAGCAGCTTGACTGGTCCGCTGTCGTCACAGACGAAGCCTACAATGTGGCACTTTCTGCACCAGCAGACAAGAATCGCACATTCGCCCTCTCGGCTGTCGCGCAAACTTTCGCGAAAGCACGATACTTTGGCCACTCCGCAGAAGTCGTCAACAACATGGGCAACGATTCCTGGCAAGCGATGACGCATGCATACATCGCAGAGGAAATCGCGTCATCTGGCGACTACGAGAAGGCTACTTCAGTTGCCAAGGAAATTGGCGACAGTCAGCAGCGATCCAGAGCTCTCAGCGCGGTAGCTAAGGAGCTTTCCAAGGCTAAGAGATGCGATGATGCTCTAGATCTCGCAAGTGGCATCGAAGATCAAAGGCACAGGGTGGAGGCGATGATTGAAATCGCTACCGAGATCGCCAAGTCGGGTGATCTCAGTCGGGGTCTGCGACTCGCCGACGAAATCACTGACCTTAGTCGCTCTCTGGGTCAGAACGTAGCCGATGACCCCTGGGCCCTGAGCGATATCGCGCTGGCGCTCGCCGAGTCCGCATCGCCAGATGATGCATTGCCGGTAATTGACAGGATGAACAAGCACGCGGAGACTCCAAATCTGGACCCCACGATACGGAACAAGATAATTGATTTGGCCTCAGAGGCCACGGCCTGGACGAGTCACTCCGAGAAGGCTCTCGAGCAAGTGCGCCGGTTGAAAACATCTCACAGAAAGGCCTTCGCTCTCGCACACATCTCATCCATCCGCGCCCGATCGGGTGATATTAGTGTTGCGGATCAGCTTGCCGACGAGGCTGTCGCGGCCTCGCGGGCGCTAAGCAAACCAAAGGTCCGATCCACTGCTCTAGCGGCGGCCGCGCAGGCTACAGCAGAGGCAGGCCAGAAAGAGCGCGCCCTCCACCTCGCCGAAGAAGCCGTCAAAATCGCGCAGGCCCTAGCCGACCCAGAAACACATTCAGTGGTTCTAGCGGCCGCCGCACAGGCTACAGCAGAAGCAGGGCAGAAAGAGCGCGCCCTCCACCTCGCCGAAGAAGCCGTCAAAATCGCGCGAAGTCTAACCGACTTGGAAGTTCAAGCTCATGTAATGACGACCGCGGCAAAGACTTTTTGCAAGATAGGAGAATTCCACTCTGCGCGAGATATCGTCTCATCTCTCACCGAATCTGACCTTCGAGCAGAATCCACCTTCGAGGTGGTGCAAGACCTCTCCGAGATAGGTGAGTTCCATCTCGCAGCACAACTCGCCGCCTCACTAGCGTCACCCGACGTGCAAGCTAAAGCGCAGTGCGCAATCGCTGCGGAGGCCGAGAACGCCAGGAAAGCATTGGTGTCTGCACTGCGACTTTGCCGCTGGCGAGATCTCGCATGGCTTCTTGGCAAAATAAGCCCAGGAGACCTTATCCATATTTACGAACGCCTCACGCGCGAGAGTCGTTAGCCTGTCCGAAGCCTAAGCCAGCCGTCGATGGCCTACACTCATGGACCTCTCGATCCGTTCATTGTTCAGTTCCTCCTGCCCGTCGATACATCCCTCATACCTCCGGTGAATTACGTCCGGGGAGTTTCCTGCGCGCCGGGCAACCTCGGCGACAGGTACTCCAGCGTTCAGCCACATCGTTATGCACGTATGTCGCAAGTCGTACGGCCGTCGAGCGAGTGGAGATTCAGTCTTGCCCGGCGGCAGAGCGAGCAGACGGGCATCCTGCCAGACCCTCCAGTAGCTGGAGGTGCCAAGAACCCCGCCGTGCTCGCTTGCGAAGAGACGGCCGTCCGCCACAGTGCCGAACTCCTCCAGATGCGCTCGGAGCATCATGACCAGGAGAGGCGGGATAGGGACCGGGCGTTCCGCCTTAGGCGCACGAGCCTTGAGGCCACGCTTATCGTGGCGCTCCCCTGAGTCTGTCCACCGTTTCCCTGACACCGGCCGGGTCTCCCTCAACGTGAGGGTTCCCCATCCAGTGTCGGGGAGATAGCAGTCCTTCTCTCTAAGGCCGACCGCCTCGGCCGGTCTCATCGCCGCGTAGAGCTGGCAGGCAAAAAACGCGACGAGGCGGCGACCGCGGTTGCGGTGGACGGAGCCTACGTACGAGACCGCCGTCAGCAGTTCGGCGCCCTGGGCCGGATTCACCAGGACCCGGGGGTCGACGACATCGCCCTTCGTCGGGCCGGAGCGCTTGAGGCCGTGGAGCGGGTTCTCCTCCAGGTAGCCGCACTCGATCGCGTACTCCATCGCCGTGTTGAAGCCGCGACGCCGGCGCTTGTACGTCTCCCCTGCCGCGGGGGTGTCGTCCAGCTTGAAGGAAAGCCGGTACTGCACGTCCCGGACCACCTTCGGGTCCGTGAGGGCCGACAGCCGGAGCGAGCGGTGCTGAAGCCACTGGCAGGCCTCGGCCAGCTCGCGGGGTGGCTCCTCATCGCGGTGGGCCGGAACCACCGTCCACCGCATCGCGAGCCGGATCAGCTCCGGCTCCGGCGCCTTCTTCCCGGCCTCCACCATCGCGAGCGCCACCGTGGCGAGGCTGTCGGCGAGGCCCTCCCGCGTTTTGGCCGCCGCCGTGCGCCAGCGGCTCGCCATGTACTCGCGGCTGAAGTCCCACCACGACGGATCAGGGCGCTGGTTCTCCTTCGCGGCCGCGGCCCGGAGTTCGGACTCCGGGAGCCCGGTCCCGACATCGAAGGCTTCGCCCCTTCGCATCGCCTGCCACAGTTCGGAGCGGCGGCTCTCGGCGAGGGTGACCGTGGCGAAGCTGGCCGTCTTCACCTGGCCGGCGACCTTCCAACGGAGTTGGTACGGCGCCTTCTTGCTGCGTACCTGGCTGACCTTCCACACCCTGACGTCGGTGGAGAGCGTGGCGGCCTCGAAAACGGGCGGGCGCCCGCTGTTGCGGGCGCCCGTCGTCGTGCTGGTCTTGCGGTGGGTCACGCTGCGTCCTCCAGCGTCTCGATCCAACGCTCCAGCTCGGAGCGGCGGATGCGGACGGAGCCGTTCGGGAGCTTGATCGACCTGGGGCCCTTCTTCAGCTGACGCCACCTGTAGAAGGTCGCGCGGGGTACTCCGATCTCCTCCACGACCTGGTCGATGGTGAGCATCTCGTCACGCGCCATGGGCTCGGGTCCTCCTCATCTGGCTGAGCAGTACGGGACTGACGGGCGCCGCAAAAACCGCGGAGGCCGCAGATTGCAGCGGATCTGAGGTCTGACCTGCGGCATCGAGAGTGCGGCGGTGGCTGCCGCAAAAGTCTCGGGAATCGCCACAGAAACCGGTGCCGATGAGTACGGCGGGACGACCCGGGAGCCGAGTGCCCATTACTGCGGATGTTTCAGGGACTTCTGCGGCGACGACGTCGAGGGGCCGTCGCCGCAGGTGGGCGAGGGCGGCCGGGGTCTTCTGCGGGTTCTGCGATTTACGCGGCAAGGGGCCAAGGCAGGAGAGCACGCGGTGGCTCACGCCTGAGTCCCTCGGACGCAGGGGTGGATGAAGTAGCGGGGCGCCGGCGGGCGGCCTCGCTTGCCTGTCCGGGGCGGGGTCTCGATCCGGATGTAGCCGTGGTCCTCCAGGACGGCGGCGGCAGGCTCCAGCTCGGCGACCGTGGGGAAGGCGGAGCGCGAGACCTTGCTGAACAGGTCGCGTCGGCTGACGCTCTCCCAGCCGTTGTCCTCCAGGACTGACAGGAGGGTACGGGCGCGGGCGAGGGTGGCATCTGCGCCCATTAGGTCGAAGACGCTCAAAGCGTGGGCGGTGAAGTAGTCCGCCAACTCGATCGCGGACTGCATGGTCGCCGCGCTGATGGGCTTGTTGGTGCCGTCGTCGATGTGGTCGGCCAGGTGAAGGAGCCCGGCGATGCGGGCCGTGGCGCCGATGACCTTGCCCGCCCACTTCCCGATGTGCCCGAGACGCCCACCCTTCGCCCGGAGCTGCGGCTCGATGCGTTCCGCGTACGCAACCAGGGCGGCATCTGCCTCGGGGCCCACCTGAACCACGAGGGGGTCGGTCCAGTCCGCGAGCTTGAGCGTGAGGGCGAAAACGTTCCGCTCGTACGTCGCCGCCACGGCGGGCGGAACGGGTTCCGGGTCGATCTTCCGGTAACCGACCAGGGATTCCGGCAGGCAGTAGAGGAAACGGGCGAGCAGGCCGCGCCCGTCGAAGCCGCGGTTCTTGCCGATGTCCTCCAGGACGCTGGGCTGGACGGCGAGGCCCATGGTGAGCGCGGGCGCCTCGATGAACTCCTGGCGGGTCCGGCGGTCGACGCGCAGCCGGTCGCCGGCGTGGCCCTTGAGGAAGACCTCCATGTTGGGCACACCGGAGTAACGCCCGGCGATGATGTCGAAGATGCCGCCCTCGGCGGACATGACCGCGAGCCTGCCGCCCTGCTCGGCGAGCAGGGTGGTGACGGTCTCGGGGGTGGCGTCGTCGGCGAGGAGCCGCGGGCGCGGCGGCACGGTCAGGGACTCGGCGGTCTGAGCGAGGCCGATCGCCTCGGCCACCAGGCTGTCCCGCTCGGGGCCCTCGGCCTTGGCGGCTTGGGCGGCGGCCTTGTCGGCGGCCTCGCGGGCCATGCGGGCGGTGACCTCGGCCTCCACGATCGTGAGGTTGGAGCCCTCCACGAGCGTGTTCTCCGCCTCGTAGAGCGGGGCGGTCATGGCGGCGAAGACGGCGGACTTGCGGTTGGCCGGGCCGAGAGCGACGACGACAAAGAGGTTCGTGGGCTCGCGCCACCGCCCGCGTACCTGGACGACGGCCCGGCCGCCGGCCGCGGTCGCGAGGACGGAGAGGGCGAGGGCGCCCGCGAGGTCCACCGGAGTCTGCGTCTCCTCGGCGAGCGCGACGACGAAGTCCGAGACCCAGCCGGGAAGGGCGTGGACGGGGAACGGCGGCAGCTTCGGCTGCCGGTCCAGCGGGATCGGCTCCGGCCACGCGGCCGGGACGGTCGCGGCGCCGAGCGCGAGGGCCTCGCGGAGGTCGTCCTCGGTGGCCTCGGCCGACATGCCAGCCTGGACGATGCGGGTGCCGACCTCGATGCTCCGGCGGCGCCGGGCGAGGTCGTGCACGATCTCGGCGTAGTAGGTGG
The DNA here is from genome assembly GCF_044754405.1 of Streptomyces sp. NPDC093089. NCBI lineage: Bacteria > Bacillati > Actinomycetota > Actinomycetes > Kitasatosporales > Streptomycetaceae > Streptomyces > Streptomyces sp. NPDC093089. The sequence goes on along the minus strand of NZ_JBIVPA010000017.1, from coordinate 34,729 downwards.
CGTTAGCCGTGGAGGGCACAGCCTGGATGAGGGTGTGGAGGTAGGGTCGGCCGCCCGCGCGGACGAGTTCGCCGGTCTGCTCCAGGTGGTGCCCGAGGGTGATCGGGTCGACGGGCTGTCCCTGGGCGTGCAGGGCGAGGATCGCGCGGTGGATCGTCTCGTGGGCGGGCACGTAGTGGTCGGCCGGGTCCATCGAGCCGTTCACGTCGCCGATGACGCCGGGCGCGAGCATGAGCGCGCCAACGACGGCCTGTTCGGCTTCCCGGTCGTGCGGTGCCATTCGCTCCACGCCACCGGGCACGCTGTGCAGCGGCACCACGGGGGCGTACTGCCCATGGGCGGGCTCAGGTGTCATGCTGGGGTTTCTCCTGTTTCTGTCGAAGGGACGGAGAGCCGGGGCGGTCGCGGTCTTGTGGTGAGAGGCGACCGCCCCGGGCACAGCTACTTCTGCTTGAGCCACTGCTCGTACTGCTGGCGGACGTAGGCGCGGGGGTCGCAGATGACCGCGGTGTCGTCGGTGTCCATGAGGCGGCGGGCCGCCTCAGTGGCCATCTCCGCCGCGTCGCTCCGTACGCGCTCGCTCTCGTCGCCCAGCGCGATGCGGTCCAGGAGCGCGGCCTTGCGGAGCCAGAACTCGCGGCCGATGTCCTTGCCGAACGGCTTGTCTGCGGCGGTGCGGGCGGTCCAGCCGATCTCGCTGATGATGCTCGGGGCGAGCGCGTAGGCGTCCTCGGGCGTCGGCCACCGCTCGGCCCGGAGGTCGGCGGTGAGGTAGAGGCGCTCGCGCTTGCCGTCGCGGGTGGCGTACTGGCGCACGGCGCCCGTGGCGAAGGTGCCGCCGAGCGCGGCGGTCACCCGGTCGGTGTCGTGGGGGTCGCAGATGACTCGGATCTCGAACATGGATCAGTGCTCCTTGGTGGTCTCGGGGGCGGGGAGTTCGGGCAGTCCGGCGCGGGTGAGGGCCTGCGGGTCGAAGCCGGGCAGGGCCGCGCGCGTCAGGAGGGCGGTGGCGAGCTGCTCGGCGTAGAGGGCGCCGGTGCGGGCGGCCTCGATCTGGGCTCTGGCGCGCAGGGCTTCCACGCGCTCGATGTGGGCGTGGTCCTCGCGCCTCTCGGCCGTGTGCCGCTCGTGAGCGACGGTGGCGCGGCGATCGGTGCGCCAGTAGCGGGCGGCGAGGCCGTAGGCGACGGCGGTGGCGAGCACCCACAGCAGGAGCGGAAGGGACAGTCCGTCGGCGTATCCGGCGACCCCGGCGAAGGCGAGGCCGCCCGAGGTCGCGAAGGCGGCTCCGGCGAGGGTGCTGTCCCCGCGGTGACCGGCCGCGGCGAAGGCGCCAGCCGTGGCCGCTCCGGCGGCGAGGACGACCATCAGGACGGCGTTGCCGACGGAGTGTTCGGCGCCGTTGGCGTTCCAGATCCGGCCGAGGACCAGGACCGTGGACGTGGCGAGGGCGGGGGCCACCTTCGGCAGGGCCGTGGTGAGCCAGTGCGGGGCGGTGATCGGCTCGTTCATCGCGGGCTCCTTCGGCTAGTTGGCGAGGTCGGAGAGGGCCGTGGCGGAGGACTGGACGAGGTTGGCGATCGGCTCGTACGCGCCGGTCCCGGCGGCGAAGAACCCGAAGAGGAAGAGCACGATGGCGGCGCCGGCGCCGGAGGACTTGCTCTTGACGGCGAAGGCGGACGCGGCGCCGAAGAGCAGGACGGCGGAGATCTCGAAGTTCATTTCGGGCTCCTGTCGTTGTGGGGTCAGCGGGTGCCGTCGCGGTGGACGCGGGCGGCGATGTTGAACAGGTGGCGGCCGACGCGGATGCGGATGCCGTGGCCCTTGCAGCGGCGGCAGGTCTTGCCGCGCTTGGGCTTGCCCTTGCGGTCCGCCGTGAGGGCGAAGCCGAGTCCGTTGCACTTGCGGCAGTTGCCGAACGGCGAGGCCGCACACAGGGCGACATAACCGATTGTGACGGCGAGCAGGAGTGCGCTAGCGGCGAGGAAGGGGGTCATCAGGGGCCTCTCCGGCGGTTTTCCGGGTATGCGCAGGTCAGCCCGCTAGGGAATAGCGCGCTGATCAGATGCGGTATGGGGTGCTAGCGGTGCCGCTAGACCTAGCGGGGCTTGCTGCTAGACCTAGCGGCGATCCGCGTCAGCTCGCGTCCCGAGTTCCGTCACGTTCCGTGATGGCGGTGGAGATGCGGGAGCGCTCGATGCCGCGCCGGTTGGCGCCCTTGCCGTTCTCGGTCTTGCCCCACACCTGGGTGGTGGAGATGCCGTGCGGCTTGAGGGCGGCGGCCAGTCCCTCGGGGTCCCAGCCGCCGTAGACGTCGGGGCGCAGCTCGGCGAGCCGGGCTACGACGACTTCGGACCAGACCTTGGGCTCTTCGGCGGGGACGACGGCGAGGATGTCGCGCAGCAGGTCGTACGCGCTGGTCTCGCCGGTCTCGAACGACTCCCCCAGCGCGTGGCCGGAGAGGGTGCCGGCCTGTTCGCGGAGCTTGCGCGCCCGCAGGCCGATGGTCTCGGCGGTGGGGGCGTCGACGTAGACGGAGGAGACGATCCGGGCGTCCGCTCCTTCGCCGACGAAGTAGTGGATGCCCTTGTCCTTCCAGGAGAACATTGTGGCCCGCACGCCTCGCTTGTACGAGGACGTGCCCAGGACCATGTCGTTCTCCAGCTGGCCCATGACCTTCAGGCAGAACCGGGCCGAGGCGTTCGCGCTGATGCCGGTCGGCAGGGCCTTGGCGTCGGGACGCTGGGTGGCGAGCAGCAGCACGATGCCGGTGGCCGGGCCGCGCTTGACCAGGTCGGTGCAGATTTCCTCGAACTCCGCGCCGTGCTTGGGGTGCTCGAACCAGACCTGGCACTCGTCCACGCCGACGACGATCGGGTGGAGCCCCAGGTTCTTCATGTTCGCCAGCTCGCTGGTGACCTTCGACTCCGGGCAGATGTCCCGGGGCAGGGAGCGGATCATCTTCGCCCGGCGCCGCAGCTCGTCCCGCAGTTCCCGCAGGTCGGCGAGGGCGTACTCGATGTCCTCGTCGTCGTCCCCGGCGCGGTGGCGGTGTGAGACGCGCTCGCCGACCGGGTCAAGGTCGCCGGTGCCCTTGAGGTCGTAGGTGTGCAGCTCGGCGCGCGGGTCGAGGGCGGCGATCAGGAGCAGCAGGCGCAGGAGGAATGTCTTGCCCATGCGGGGGATCGCGCCGATGACGGCCGCGATGTACATGAGCGTCATCTCCACCCAGCGCCCGCGCTGGTCGGTGCCGAAGGCGACCGGCTTGAACAGGTCCGTGGCCCCGCTCTTGAGGAGCGGCCATACGGGCTTCCGCGCGGTCGACATGTCCTGGTCGCCGACCCAAAGGACCAGGTGCCCGGTGTGCTCCTCCGGTACGGCCTCGGGCCAGACGCAGCCCAGCGGGCGGCGCAGGCCGGACGCGAGCTTGTCGCGGCGCTCGATCACGTCCGTGACGGTCACGCCGTACGGGAGGTCCCCCTCCGCACGCCAGCCGGGCCCGTCGCGGGTGATCGGGGCGGTGAAGGTGAAGCCGTCCCGGCCCTTGCCCTGCGCCTGGTTGATCGCCGGGATGCCGAGCGCTCCCAGCGCGCGCAGGACGATGTCGCTGGTGAGCTTGGGCGCCTTGGTGACCTCCACCGCCCGGTTGATGACCGGGGCGTCGGCCTGGCCGCCGGCCGACCCGAGGGCGAGCAGCAGCGCGCCGACCGAGACGACCTGAAGCCAGCCGGGGGCGAGGACGTAGAGGGCGAGCGCGGCGCCCATGCCGATGAGCGCGGCGAGGGTGGCGACCAGGGTCCGCAGTCGGACCCGGCCGTCGCGCTGCCGGGACAGCTTGAGGTACTCCGCCGCGTCCTCGCGCCGGACGGCGGCGAGTCGGACGGGCTCGCCCTCGCGGTCGGCGACCCAGCGCATCGTGCCGCCGACGAACTTCGCCGCGCCCCGCGGGGCCTGGAGCGCGAGGCGCCCGGCATAGACCGGGGAGCGGAGCGCGTGGTACCCGGCGAGGTGGGTGTAATGACTGGCGACCCAGCGGGCGGCGGTCTTGAGTTCGGCCGTCGACCGCAGCCACGCCGGGACGATCCGTCGCCGCTTCGCGCCGGCGAGTCGGCCGAGGTGTCCGGGCCCGGCGAGCGCCGGACCGTCGACCAACCGGCGGGCCGACGGGTCGCCCGACTCGTCGGCCGACTCGTCCGTGTGGGAGTCGGGCGACGCGTCGGCGGTGGAGTTGGCCGACTCGGTGCGGGTGGATCGGGCCATGTCGAGGTCGACCACATCGGCCCCGGAGTCGGGCGACCCGGTGGCGGCCATGTCGGCTTCGAGTCGGTCGAAGAAGTCGTTCTCGTCGTCGGGGTGGTTCACTGAGACTCTTCCTTCTCTCGGGAGGGATTACGGGGTCCGGCCGCTGCTTTGGTCGGTCGTGACCGGACCCCGTGGCTCACAGGTCGAACAGGCCGCCCTGGTCGTCGCCGGGCGCCGCGGTGGCACGCTGGGCGGCTCGGCGGGCGGCGGTGAAGCAGGGCGGGCCCCAGGCGCGCAGCTCGCTCGCGGGCAGTGCCGCGGCGACGAGTTGGTGGCGAGCGAGTCGGCCGTAGCGCCCCTCGCCCTTCGTGTGGGGCTGTCTGCATGCGCCGGCACACTGGCAGCGGTGCTGTGCAGCTTCCATCACGGTGTGGAAGAGGTCGGCAGCGAGCAGGCCCGACGTCACTGGAAGCCGTCGCCAGAGGTGATGGCTGAGTTCACAGCACTTCGCGCCCGACAGTCTGCTGGCCGACGATTGGCATGATGGGCGCCGGCAAGTTCTCAGGTGTCTTTCGAGGGGTGACTATGGCGTTCAAGGCCGAACCCGAGTTCGGCTTCTCCGGACGGGACGAGTGGTCCTATGCGTCGGCCGTCGGCGTCGGACCGCTCCGGTTCGGCATGACCGTCGACGAAGTGGTCGAGGCGACTGAAACTGTCGGCCAGACGACGGTCGGCGGTTGCGCACAGGACCACGCGATCTTCTCGCCGACTTGGAAGGTCGAGGTCCACCGGCGCGGAGCGGCTTCTTCTCCACCTGCCGTCGCAACTTACGTGAGCCAAGCTGTAGGGCTGTTCTGCGTCGCTGTCGACGCCGTGAACGGTCCCCAGGTCACGTACGACGGCATCCCGCTGGTCGGGAGAGACCTGTCGGAGCTGGAGAGCGACGCAATCGCGTATGCCGAGGCAGTGGGTGTGCACTTCCGCTACACGCCCGAGGGCTACGCGGGACCGGATGATCCCGGGGTCCTCATGCGCGCGCAACCAGTCGGGCAGCTCCTCCGATCGCGTCCGTTGTTCATGGTGACGCGCGACGGCGCGAATACCGAATGGGACTCGATGCCCTCTGAGGAGTACCGCCTCAACGGTCAGTCCACGGCATGACGTGTGACTCTTGACGAAAGGTGGAGGCCCGAATAAGCCAGCCTGCCAGCCGAGTCATGTCGGGGCCACCCGTTGCGCGATACACGTCGACACCACGAGCGAGCGAGCGAGCCGGACCGTCCCAAGATGGCAACTCCAACCCTTCGGTGACGATTCACCGAAGGGGAAACGAAGAGCGTCACTGGGGATTTTCACGAAGCCTCATGATCACGCCGCCACCCCTACCGCCGGTGCCCCGCCCGGGGCCCCTCGGCGTCCGGAGCGGCGGCCGGTGACCGCCGAGAGAAGCCGACCCAGCCGGGCCCCCTTGATCCCGGCGCGGCTCTGCTTAGCCGCGTACATGGCCTCATCGGCCCGGCCGAGGAGCGAGGAGAGCTCTTCGCCGGGGAAGTCGGCGGCGCGGACCCACCCGAGGGACACGGTGGTGGCCACGTGCGGGTTGGTCTTGTCGGCGGGGCGGGCCAATACTCCGTGGAGAACGGCGAGGAGATCGGTAACCGTGCCGTCGGTGTCCAGGACGACGGCCGCGAACTCATCTCCGCCGAGGCGCCCGGCGACACCATTCGGGCCGACGTAGTGGGCGAGCCGGTCAGCGGTGGCCTTCAACAGGGCGTCGCCGGCCGCGTGGCCGTGGCGGTCGTTGATCTGCTTGAAGTGGTCGACGTCCGCGAGGACGACCACCGCCCTGTCGTCGCGCAGGAGGGCGGCGGCCCGACGGGTGAAGCCCTCACGGGTCCGCAGCCCGGTCAGCGGGTCGCGGCGGGCGGTGCGGAGCCGACGGCGCAGCCACAGCACGTGACCGGACCATCCGGCGGCAAGCGGGCCGGTCACGGCGAGGATCGTGGCCAGGGTGTTCATGCGGCGACCTCCTCGGCCGTCTCGGCGGACTCGTCCGTGTCGCTGCCGTCGTTCGTCTCGACGGAGTGGAGCTCCGGGCGGCTGGCCCGTTCGGCGAGCAACTCGTCACGCAGAACGCGTGAGTTGGCTGCCGAGCAGTGCAGTGCGGTCCGGATCGCCTCGGCGTTGATCCCCGCCAGGGGCCAGTCGGCGGTCAGCTCGAGGGCCTCGGCCAGCAGCTCCGCCGCCGAACGCGGCGGCTTCGCCCCCTTGGGCTTCTGGCGGGTGGTGCGCTTGCGCTGCTTCGGCTCGCCCGGCCCATCGGCCGGCGGCGGCACGGGCGGCGCGGCGGGCTCCTGCTCCGGCTCCTCCACGGCCCCGTCGGGGGCAAGCTCCCCGAGGCGCAGGAGGACACGCTCGCGGCGCGGGGTCTTCGACCGCCACCGCCAGCCGTAGGTCTCGCGCAAGTCGGCGCGGGCGAGCTGCCGCTCCTTCTCGCGGGAGAGCGCATCGGCGTAGGAGGTGATCTCCCACAGCGTCATCCGGCGCCAAAGCGAGAAGGTGGAGGGGAAGGCCAGCAGCCACCGCGAGGCCCGGATCTTGTCCATCCGGCGGCCGGTCGCAGCCCCGATCCGTACGGCGTAGATGTGGGCGCCGATCTCGGAGAACACCACCCACAGCAGCGGCATCGTGCCGTGGGCGAGCTTGGCCCACATCCCGTGCCCGGCGGCCACGTTCAGGCCGCAGGTGATCAGGGTCAGTGCCCAAGGCACGAACCGCACCCACGCGAGGGCCATGTCCATCCGGATCAGCAGGAGGTTGGCCACCGTGAACACCGGAATGGCCACGTCGATGCCGACAGGAAGCATCCACGGCTCGCCGAAGCCCCACCGCAGCGCGGCGGCCGACACGGCATCGAAGGAGGAGATGAGCCCGAGGGCTCCGACGCCGGCGGCGGCGAGCGCGCCGATACCGGCGAGGCCCATCTCGGGGCGGGTCAGCGGCGGCACCGCCGACCGCTCGTGGGTGATCGCGGTCGTCATCGCGCACCACCGAAGAGCTTCCGGTTCCGAACCGCCCAGCCGATGTGCTGGATGAGGAACCCGAGAACCGCCGCGGCGAACAGCCACGACTGATGGACCGCAACAGCGCCTGCGGCACTGCCCACCGCGATCAGCGAGCCGAGCCAGATGAGAACCAGCTCCGGGCCCCAGGGCACCCGCGCGCTCATGCCGCCGCTCCCTTCCGGGGACGGGAGCGGCGGACCGCCGGCCGTACCAGCGGGAGGACGTTGAACAGCTCCGGGGCGAACGCCTCGATCGCCTCGGCGGCGACCCGGCTTACCTCGTCCGGCAGGTTCGGGTTGTCCGCGAGGATGTCCCGCGCCGCGTCCAGACGGGCCGCGCGCTCCTCCTCGCTCTCGCCCTCCACCCCGAGCCACAGTTCCACCGGGGTGCCGAGGGCGAGTTCCACGAAGTCGTTGACGCTGACGGCCTGATGGCCGCCGATGAATGTACGCATGGCTGATCGCTCCTGAGCTTGTCGAAGGGGCGCTGGGTGGCCTCGGTCCGTGGTGAGAGGCAGCCACCCCAGCGCGGCGGGGTCGGAATCTCTCCGGCTCCCCTCTGCCTCGCCCGTACGGCACCCCGTGCGGGGCCCGGACAGGCGAGGGAGGCAACCGGCCGCAGCAACCGCTGCGCAGGTGACCTGACGTCCGCGAGTCACCGGCTATCCCGGTGCGTCGAAGCGGCGGATCAGGGGACGCGGTGGGCGTGGTCGCCGTGCCGGTCGAGCACGGGCGACGCCCAGAGTCTTCGTCGATGCATGGAGACCCCCTCGGTCGGTTGGATCGGATGAAGCACTGCAAGGGGGACCTGTGTCCCCACCCTCCGGCCGTTGCTCGCGGTCGCCGGGCCACCTCGCCAGTACGGGCCGAAACCCTGTTCCACCTGGCCTTTAGCGGGATTGCAGCGTCCCCGCCATGTGCTTGCAGACAGCACCTCTCTTCGGACCGAAGCCCGATGAGGTACATGTATTACCTGTTCCTCATCATGGAGAGACGGGTTGGGGTCGTCAAGTCCCTTGGTTTTCAAGGAGTTCGTGAACCCGCCCCGCTCGATGCCTCAAGCTTGGCCTGATCAGGGCAGACGCTGGACTCCACACATGTACGGCTGCGGGACGACTTGGCTACGGTGAAGTCGTCCCAAGTCGTCCCGCGGGTGGGAGAGTGCGGCATGGCCAACGAACGACTGCGCGGCGCCATCATCGAGAGCGGCATGACGCTCGATCAGGTCGCCGAGCGGCTCGGGGTGTCGGCGAAGACAGTCGAGCGCTGGATCAACGACCCCAAGCGCCAGCCGTACCGCCGATTCAAGTACGCGACGGCCTCGCTCCTTCAGCGCGAGATGTCTTACTTATGGCCTGAGGAGCGGACGTCCGCAGAGGTCACCGAGGCGGGCAACGCCGAGCTGATCAAGCTCTACCCCCACCGCTCGGTCGTGCCGAATCGGCTCTGGACGCAGCTCTACACCAGCGCTCAGCGGTCCTTCGACGTCTTGGTCTACTCGGGGTTCTGGCTCACCGAGGACGCGGCCTTCCACCAGGTCGTCAAGGAGAAGTCGGCCGCCGGCATCCCGGTCCGGTTCATGCTCGGCGACCCCGACTCAGCTGCGGTGGCAGTGCGCGGAGCCGACGAGGGGATCGGCGGGGCCATGGCAGGCAAGATCCGAAATGCCCTGGTCAACTATGCGCCACTCTTCGGACTCCCCGGCGTGGAGTTCCGCCTCCACTCCACCACGCTCTACAACTCCCTCTATCGTGCGGATGACCAGATGCTCGCGAACGGGCACCTGTACGGCGTCGGCGCGTACATGGCGCCGGTGCTGCACATCCAGCGGGTGGCCGGCGGCGAGCTTTTCGACGCTTACGCCGAGAGCATCGAGCGGGTCTGGGAGAGTGCCCGCCCCATCACCTCACCCACTGACCTGGGAGGCTCGGACTCATGAGCCGTATCGACTACTTCCGCGACCCCGCCGCTCCAAAGGCCAACTCGGTGGTGCCGTCCGTGACGGTCGTCGTACGCGACGACGAGGGGCGGCTCCTCCTCATCCACAAGACCGACAACAACCTGTGGGCTCTCCCGGGCGGGGGCCACGACATCGGTGAGCGAATCGGCGACACCGCAGTCCGGGAGGTCAGGGAGGAGACGGGGATCGAGGTGGAGGTAGAAAACATCGTCGGCCTCTACACGGACCCGGATCACGTCCTGGCGTACGAAGACGGAGAGGTCCGTCAGCAGTTCTCCATCTGCTTCCGGGCCCACCCGGTCGGCGGGTCCCTCCGCACGAGCAGCGAATCGAAGGAGGTCCGCTGGGTGAACCCAGCGGACCTCGATGACTTGGACATCCACCCGTCCATGAGGCTGCGCATCCGGCACGGCCTGGACGAGTCGCGACGGGAGCCCTACCTCGGCTGAGCGCTGGCCGCGACAGCAGCCATACGGCGCTCCACCCGCTCGTTGGCGGCGTAGATCTCGGGCGCCGCGCGCTGAATGAACCGCCCCACGATGGTGTCCGGCCCGTACCGCTGCACGATCTCGTCCAGCCGGGCGATCGGGGTGGTGTGCCCACCGTCGGGGGTCGTCGTCATGTCGGAGACGATCAGCGCGTCCACCAGCTCGGGCCGCTCAAGCTCGAACTCGGTCTCAAGCTCATGCCGGATCCCTCGCTCCTCAGCCTCCAGGAGGGCACAGGAGTGATGCGCCACGAGTCGCACCACCCTCTCGTCGACACCCTCTTGCCCTCGAAGGAATCGGGCCCCGTCGAGCGGGTGGAAGCCGGTAGTCGCGATGGCCGGCGAGTACCCGACGTCATGCAGAACGGCCGCGGCCTCCAACAGCTCGGCATCGGCGCCAAGGATCGGGCTCAGAGACCGAGCCCGCTTGGCGACGCCGAGGGAGTGCGCCCAACGACGCGGCAGCGGCTCGGACAACATCGATTCGGAGAGCGAGTACGCCCACTCAGTAAGGCCCATGGACGCCAAGGCTACGGCCGGGTGCTGGAAGGCGGGAGAGCGCGTACAGTGCGCCCCTTGCCGTGAACGGTGTCCAGCATCCCGGTGCCCTCCATCTGAGCGATGGCCCGACGCACAGCCGTTCGGGAGACACCAAAACGCTCACAGAGCTTGGCCTCGGACGGGTAGCTGTCGCCGACAGTGAGCTCATCCTCTGCAATGAGGGCAGTCATTCGCTCAGCAAGAGATCGGCGGTCTCCGCCCTTGGATACACGCCAACCGACGCCCGGCGCGGACGTGACGATGCCCTCGGCTTCGAGAGTCTTCAGAGCGCGACGAATTGTGTTACGGGCAACGCCGTACGACTGCACTAGGTCGGCCTCCGAAGGGAGCGCATCGGAGATCCGCCCTTCCTTGATCTCTTTCCTCAAGGCCTCCGAGACGACCAGGTAAGTTCCGCGTGGACTGACCTCCGGCACGGCAGCTCCCTTCATGTCATGTAGCGCTCGACGCCAAGGGTGCCACGAGCACCCAGTGGGGGCCGAGGCTGTCATCACGTTCCCCACCAACTTCTCCGTCCAGGTCAGACGCCAAGGACGATCAACGGGGCTGAGGGCGAGTGCCGAACTTCCAGTGACAGGGCGGACCAAAGACGCCGGATAGGAAGACACCAACGTCCGGCCCGGATAACAATCGGCCCCATGGTCGCTCTCCGCTCCAGGCGCCTCGAACGCCTCTTCGCTGCCCGCCTCGACTCCGTCTCCCACACGCAGGTCACTGCTCTCGTGGACAACCAGGTCACCGAGCACTACGACCTCGACTTCAAGCGGGGTCTGTACGGTGGCAAGGATTCAGACAAAAAAGATCTCGCTGGTGACGTCGCCGCAATGGCCAACACTGCTGGCGGCGTCATCGTCCTCGGGGTCGACGAAGACGATCAAGCACGAGCCTGCGCAGCCCCCGGGGTCGAGCTGAGTGATGGTGAGGTCGGCCGCATCCGTCAGATCGTGTCTTCGCTGGTCTCGCCACTGCCGACCTTCGACGTCCTGCCAGTCCCCTCGCCTGAGCAGGACCACCACGGCTTCTTCCTGATCGCAGTCCCCCGGAGCCCCAACGCTCCGCATGCGGTCCTCGTCAACAATGCGCTGCGCTTCCCGCGGCGCAACGGGACCACTACCACGTACCTGGCGGAGCCTGAGGTAGCGACTGCCTACAGAAACCGGTTCACAGGAATGCAGAGCAGGCTCGACGAAGCTGCCCGGTACGAGGCAGACCTGATTCAGCGGCTGGACACCTCTGCGACGACCTTCGCCATTGTGACGCTGGTCCCCGACGTCGCTGGCGGCTTCACACTCGACACCAAGACGCTCAAGGGATTTAAGGACGAGGTAATCCACAAGGACCCGTTCGGCGTCCAGCTGGGTCACACCATTTGGTACCGCGCTTCTGTTGGTAGCGGGCGCCTTGTTGCCGACGACAGGATGAGCGGCAAAGGAACGGCCACCCGCTTGGCCAGCGAGCTTTACGAGAGCGGGGCCGGTTCGTTCGCTGCAATTGTGGCCAACCGGGAAGCAATGGTTCCGAACGCCGCGAGCGCGTCTGTGAGCGATGTGGACGACGAGTATCTGTTCAACGCGCTGTGGGGCGGGCTCCGCTTCTTGGCACAGCACGCCCGCGATCGCGCTGCGGCCGGCGGCCATGCCACGGTACGTGCGTCGATCTGGCCGGTTAGTAACTCGCTGCAGGCAAGGCTCGTCCAAAGCCGACGCCACTTCCGAGACCAGATCGGTGATCAGCAGGCCGATCGTCCGCCCTACGTCAGCGCTGTTTTCGACATCGATGGCCTCGCCGAGGACGGTGAGCCCCTCATCGCTGCGTCCGCCGTGTTGGCGAACGGTATCGTCCAGCATTTCGGCCAGCCCGAAGCCCTCCAAGCCACCACGGACGGGGCCATCCGCATCAAGTATTGGCACCATGAAGTCCAGCAGCGCGTGCGGGCTGTTGCTCAAGGTGGGGCGATCACAATCACAGAGGAGATCGTCAACTGATCTGGCCCGGGATCCGTGGCCCAGCGCTGAGACAAGTCCCCTCTCCTCGCGGGAGTCCATCAGGTAGATGAAAACCAGCAAGTGATCGCCTGTCAGCCGTACTGCGGGAACTGATCTCCCAGAATTATCCGCCACAGCCGGATAGCCTCTTTGTGATTCCCGTCTACTTCAGCCTGGTTGGCTGCCACCGCCCGCGAGTGTGCCGCTTCCAGCGCAGAAAATAGAGACCCCCTAGCGAGCGGGGTCAAGTAATCAGATAGGTCACCGCTGAACCCTGCGGGGTCCTTCACCGACAGCCGCTTCTTGTTGTAGTCGAAGAAGGTCCGCAACCCATCCCTGGAGTTGTTCGTGAGTGAAGCAAAAGTCCGCGCCACCATCATCTCAAGATGAAAAGACGACAGATGGGAGCTGTGCGCCTTATTCCATTGCTTAACAAACCTGATTATCTTCTTCAGGTCGCCAACTAGGGCTGAATTTTGCTCATTGAGGTACGCCTCATGCCTAGCAGGATCCGTTGTCAGCCAATCGCCCGCCCCATCCGGAATGGCAAACGAACCACCTTGATACTTAATGACAGCGGCCACGTCGACGGCCAAACCATCAGCATAGAAGAGGCGCACGGCCTGACCGCGTGCTCCGATCTTACGAACGGTTGATTCGCTATTGAGGCCCCGGCGAACCTTATAGAGGAACTCCGAAGAGTCGCGCTGATATTTAGTACGCCACAGCTCCGGCTCAACGCACAAGTGGACCATCAGGTCAATGTCAGATATGGGCTTACTCGCAGTATTCCGACCAAGCGATCCGATAATCTTGTGCGAGTTGTACCGGATGCTAGATGTGGCCGGAAATGCGGATTTTAGCACCGCGACGACTGCATCGGTACGCTCGCTCACCCTCTTCCAGTTATCCGCGTTCGGAGTGATTCTGTCGTTGAACTGGTCAAACGCAGCAGCAACCGTCGAGGCCATCCCTAAACCGCCTCATCCGCTGAATACGATTGTCCACCGCGCGCGATCGTCCGACGCGACAGCTTGTAGGCAAGCCGACCAGGCGGATCGGATGTCTTATTGAGGTCATCTCTTGTACCCGTGAGGGTTCGCAGAACCTCCCGTGCGTCCTCTCGCGGCATCTCCGCCAGGTCGATGGAGAGGAACTGTCGAGCGGAAGTCTGAAGTTCCAGGTACGCGCTCGCTGACGCCTGCGCCTGCGTCATTCGCCGAGATGCATTGACTGTCGTCAGGGTCGCACTGAGTGCAGCCGCAACCAGCGCGAGAACACCAGGCCAGACACCGACGTCGCCGGCGAGAGCCGTACCACCCGACACAGCCGCCAAGGCGGCTGCGGGTACGCCGAGCATGAGGTTGATGAGCCGCCACAGCTTGGCCTGCTCGAACTGGCCTTGCGCACTCCACAGGGCGCTCTCGTGGATGCGGTCTGCTTCCTTGGCTATGGCGCCGTGGGACTCAGGGAGTCCAGCGGGGATCAACGACACGAGCACCTCATCTTGCTAGGACTGCACAACCGCGGTGAAGCCGACATCCGGGAGAGAGTTGGAGTCTAGGGTCACCAGGCATCGACAACCAGCGAGTTCGGCGAGCTAGTCGACCTTGATCCGCCACCACTCACAGAGGCGCCGAAGCGGTGTGGTGCCGGTCCTGGCGAGTGAGTGGCGAGTGAATAGCCACGATGCACATCAGTCCAGTGACATTCTCGCTGGTCAGGACGGTTGTCTGCTGCCAGGGAGTCATGCCCTCCGGAGCCGTGTGCGCAGGTTCGAATCCTGCCGGGGGCACTTCGCAGGAAGTGCCAAAAGACCCCGTGATCAGCGGAAACGCTGGACGCGGGGTCTTGTTGTATGTGCAGGGGTGTGCCGGGGTGAGCGGCCGTATGTCGAGGTCCGTGGACGGGGGCGTGGACGGGGCTTGGGGCATCGGCGCAGGTGGGAGCACGGGAACGACGAGAGCCCCGGGATGGATCCCGGGGCCTCGCGTTGAAGTGATGGGGCCGGCTAGTCGGCGGTCACTCCCCAGTAGCCGATCAGGTTCGGGCGGCCGTCGCGGTAGAGCACCGTGCAGTTCCCCTGGGCGCGGTCGGGGAGCTGCAACCGCCCTGTGTCGAGAGCCTCGTCCCAGTCCTCGTAGGTGGGTCGGCCGTCGGGGGACCAGGCCTGCACTTCGCTGGCGGGCAGCGGCCGCATGAACGGAGCATCAGTCTGGTCCGTGGCATCGACCATGTCGGGGAAGTCCAGCACTGTGCACGTACCACCGGTGAAGATGTACTCGTGCCAGGCCGGATCGCGCCACAGCTCCTCGACGGATCGCCCTCCGAAGCCGTGGTCGTCCTGCGCCAGGCTCTCTTCCTGGGCCTGCCGGAAGGCAGCCGCCAGATCAGGCTGATACGGGCCTGTCTTCGTCCATGCGTTACCGCCCACCCCTGTCCCCTCCCCGTTCGAACCGTCCAAACGGAAGCGCAGCGTAGGCGATCGCACTGACAGTCCCCCTCGCTCGATCACTCGTACTCCTGCGGCAGGTCTTCGATCCTCCGATTCGCCACTTCCTGAAGGCCGCCGAGGCGCATCGCGTATCGGTTCAGCAGCATCTCCAGGCTGTTGCCGGCGCGTTCGGCCGGTCGAGGTCTGGCGGTGGTGGGCGACGACTCCGCTGAGTGCGTGCGGGGCTTCCTGGAACTCCTGGACGCCCGGCACCGCGCCCGCTCCGCATACGTGTGGGCCGACGGCGGACGGGATGCGTGTGGGGAGGACCGGTGGTCGCTGAGCGCCGAGAACCAGGGATGGCACTCCGTACGTACCCTGAGGGCGTTGGCCTCGACTTCGGCGTCTGGGTAGAGCCGGCCTGAGCTCGGTAGCCTGCGCCCTACGCCGCAGCGCCCCGCCTGCCATGGCGGCCCCGCCTGCCAGTTACAGAACAGCCATTACGTCAGTAGATGTAATGGTCGGGGAGGGAATGAGAACAGGTGCACCACATCTCGGTCCCTCCGTCGAAATTCTCACACGCGCAGATGAGGCACGGTGAACCCGATTCGAACCTGACGCCCACTTCAGCGAGACGTGACCCCGCCTCCTGCAAGGCGCGTCTGACGTGGTTCGAGGCGTCTTCGATGGTCTTCTGCTGCTCTTCGGTCCACGTCCTGCCGTCGGACAACATGAGGCTCCGCTTCCTCCGCACCTCCCTGCCATCAGTGCAGCACTGAAGGGGTGTCGACGCAGGTGATGCCTGATTCTTCTGTGCCGCCTACAGGTAAATCTGATGCCAATGGGACTTGTCCGGGCCGCTGGGAATGTGGATCCACCCCGAGGGCCATACATCCTCGTTGGCATGCAGATCTGGAATCCTCAGGGCGTTTACCGTGTACCCCTGAGATTCCAGAAATCGCTTCAGGACTCCACTGGGGTCCGCCCTCAGCTTCTCCCGTGATGCTTCATCGAGGTCGAGGGACATCTTGTAGACCTCAACTGTTTGCTCTCCCACTTTGCTGATGGTGCCGCGAATCTCAGCTCCTTCGGGCATGACAAGATCCCTTCTACGTCGCTGTTTGCTTCTGCCCGCTCTGCATGACGCGAGCGCATCGGCAACCCTGTGACGCGGGCTCAATCTCCAGTGTGCGCCGAACGCAGATGCATGCAACCGTCACGCGACCGCCCGCTGGATCCCGCCGAGATGAGAGGCGGTCGAGGAGCGCGCCCTGCTCCAGCTCGGCTCAGAGCTGTTCTGGGTCACCACATGGCGGACGACGCCAACCGGTGGATCGCACCGGTCCTCGGCCCTCCGGAACTTCGGGAGGGATCGCCGTCTCCTGCCGAGCTGTATCGGGTGGCCCCGAAGGGGAACCCGATGCGGGGCCGGGGAGCGGCCACATCCTGCGCGCCCGTGTCCTGGCCTGCGGCTGCTGCGGTCGCGTCCGTGGCCCAGGGGGTGCGTCAGCGGCCCACCAGTGGAACGCTGGAAAGGTAGGACCTCGCACGATGTGACGGTCCTTGAGGTTGGTTGCAACGCCTGGCTGGAAGGGCGTGATGAGAGTGCCTGCCGAATCCAACCTGACTGACGCCCAGAGAGGGATTCTCGCTGAGCTAACCGAGGCTGAGGCTCGACTCCTCGACGTGCACAAGAGGGCACGTGGGCTCTTGGAACTGAGTGAAGGGGTCTCTGTGTGCGCGCAATGTTTTGACCCTGACTACCCCTGTCCTTCCTACAAGGACCCTGACTCCGGGCAAACTTGCACTCGCGACACGTGCCACCATCACTTGGTGCAACACCTTCTCTGGTGAGCTACGCAGGCGGCCGTCCTTTCGCCTGGTGGATGACGAGCAGAGCGAGCTGGACCAGGCGTACGTGAACGCCAACGGCCAGTGGAACGGAATCCTGCATCACGTCACCCCACGGATCGGCCTCCGAGCATCCACACGCTCGCCGATTCGCCCGGCCCCTGAGCACTTCACGAACCACCAATCGCCCAAGGAGCCGATCGTCGAGCGCGTCCATGCGGTCCGGGCGCCGAAGGCCGTACGGCCGGCGGGAGCAGGATGCCACCGGGTGGGAGGTCAGGCGGGAGCGGTACGCGTTCTGTGACGCCGAGCAGGGGCTTCGGTCTCGGGCTCGGGTGGCCGACGCGCAGGGCTGGGACGCCGCGGATCTCCCCTTGTGAAGGCTTCCCGGTCGGACACGCGGAACGCGGACGAACGGCTCTGGACAGGCCTCCGAGTAGCGTCGGCGGGCTTGGACCGAGTGCGAGCCGGGCAGTAGCAATTACTGACGATGTGTCACAACAGGTCGCATTTCCTGGCTCGGACGTCCGGGATCCGGTTCAGGCTTTTAGGGACCGCTGAGGTGTGCCTCGGTGTCGCACCGAGGTCGGGGGCTGGGCTCAGGAAGAACGGGGGGGGCGCCCGGCGGTCGGAACCGCCGGGCGCCCTGGTGCTCGCGCGGTGTTACTTGACGTTGATCGCGGTCCAGGCCGCGGCGACCGCGTTGTACTGGGTGCTGCCGGCGCCGTACAGGTCCTTCGCGGCGTTCAGGGTGGCCGTGCGGGCGCCCGAGTAGCCGGTGGTGGAGGTCATGTAGGTGGACAGCGCCTTGTACCAGATCTTGTACGCGGCGGTGCGGCCGATGCCGGTGACGGTGGAGCCGTCGTAGGTCGGGGAGTTGTAGGCGACGCCGTTGATCGTCTTGGCACCGCTGCCCTCGGAGAGCAGGTAGAAGAAGTGGTTCGCCGGACCCGAGGAGTAGTGGACGTTGAGGCGGCCGACCGACTTCGACCAGTAGTCGGCGGACTTGCCGTCCTTGCTGGGCTTGTCCATGTAACGGAGCGGCGTGCCGTTGCCGTTGATGTCGATCTTCTCGCCGATGAGGTAGTCGCCGGCGTCGGTGGCGTTGCCCGCGTACCACTCGACCGAGGTGCCGAGGATGTCGGAGGTGGCCTCGTTCAGGCCGCCGGACTCGCCGCTGTAGCGGAGGTTGGCGGTGGAGGAGGTCAGGCCGTGGGACATCTCGTGGCCGGCCACGTCGATGGACGTGAGCGGGTGGGTGTTGCCGATGCCGTCGCCATAGGTCATGCAGAAGCAGGAGTCGTCCCAGAAGGCGTTCACGTAGGCGTTGCCGTAGTGGACGCGGGAGTAGGCGGCGACACCGTCGCCGCGGATGCCGTTGCGACCGAGCTCGTTCTTGTAGAAGTCCCAGGTGAGGGCCGCGCCGTAGTGGGCGTCGGCGGCGGCGGTCTCGCGGCTGGACGCGAGGCCGTTGCCCCAGGTGTCGGTGGAGTTGGTGAAGAGGCTGCCGGTGCCGGACGTGCCGCCGTTGAGGTCGTACGTCTTGTGGCCGCCGCGCGTGGCGTCGGTGAGGGTGAACGAGCCCGAGGTGCCGAGGCTGACCTGGCCGGCGTACATGGTGTTGCCGGTGCCGGTCTCGATCATCTCGTAGGCGTACAGCTCCTTGCCCGTGGTGGCGTCGGTGACGACCTGGCGGCGGCTCGGGGTGCCGTCCTGCTGGACGCCGGTGACGATCGTCTCCCAGGCGAGGACGGGCTTGCCGGTCGCGGCCCAGATCACCTTGCGGGCGGTGGAGGCGGCCTCCGAGGCGTTGGCACCGGAGGCGAGGGCGGCCTGCTTGGCGGTGGCGGAGGGGACCGCGGCGGTCGTGCTCGCCACGGATATGCGGGCCTCGGTCGCCTTGGTGGTGGAGCGGGCGCCCGACTTCTTCTGGTGGACGACCAGGTCGCCGCCGAGGACCGGCAGGCCCTCGTAGGTCCGCTCGTAGCGCGTGTGGACCGTGCCGTCGGCGTCCTTGACGACGTCGCGGACGACGAGCGCCTCCTTGCCGGACAGGCCGATGGCCTTGCCGGTGGCGGCGGCGCCGGCCTGGGCCTCCTGGACGGCCGCGGCGCGCTGGTTGCCGGAGAGGGCGACGGAGGTGGCGCCGGCCTCGCGCTGGGCGTCGGCGCTGGCGGATCCGGTCTGGACTCCGACGACGACCATGGCGGCCGAGGCGATCAGGGCGGCGGCGCGGGCGGTGGTACGGCGGTGCGAGGACTGCTGGCGGGTCACGCGGGCTCCTTCGCTGAAAAGCGTGGGGGTTGTGGGGGTGGGTGATGCGGGTGTGAGCGTGCCAGCGAAGTTCACTCTTTGACAGGTCTGCAACAAGGATTTGACCAGCTGTTGTCCGAAGGACAGATAACTCTGTTCGGTATGCGGCGAGTTCGACCCCCTCGTGCCCGCCTTCGGGCAGCGGAAAGCCCCCGGAGGAGCGATGCGTTCCGGAGGCTTCGACGGGGCGAGGGGTGGGGTGGGGGCGAAGGGGAGGGAGCGAGGGGGTGGGGCCCGGTGCGTCAGGCCGAGCGCTTGCGGGGCGTCGCCTTCTTGGTCGTCGCCTTCACCGCCGTCTTCTTGGCCGCGCCCTTCTCAGCCGTCGACGTCGACTTGCGGGCGGGGCCGCCTTCTTGGCGGCCGTCCACGAGGTGGACTTCTCGGCGTCCGCGGCCTTGGGCGTACGAGTGGTCCCGTCGACGTCCTCGTACACCTTGCCGATCTCCGTCCGGGCGACCTCCTGGCCGTCGAGCTCGCGCACCTTCTCGTAGCGGACGCAGCCGCCGTCCTCGGTGTGGATCTGGCGGAAGGAGACGGACCGGCTCTCGGTGCCTGTACGACCGGCCGGTGTCCTTCCTGCGCCATCCGGACGGCCCGGAGGGGCAACTCTTCTTCACCAAGAACCCGCCGCCAAGACCACTGCCACCCTCTACGCCCTGCGGGCCGGGACCCTTCCCACCGTGTCGGCTCCCGTCGCCTGGGACGAGGTCGAGCGGTGCGCCGACGCTGCCCCCGCCCCCGGTCGGCTCGTCCTCCTCATGGACGACATCGCGCCACGTCTTGAGCGGTACGGGGAGCTCCTCGCCCCGCTCTTCTCGTCCGAACGGGCGGGAGCCGTGCCGTGAACGGCGGACTCGGGACGGGACGGAACGGCGCGGCCGAGCGCCGGGCGCCGGAGCGGGACGGGACGGGACGGCGGCAAGGGGGTGCGGGACGGCGGCCCGGCACGGGACGCCGTCGGGGCGCCACGGCAAGGCGGGGCGGTCGGCGCCCGCGGTGCCGCCCTCGCCCGTGGTGGCACCGTCGCCCGCGGTGCCGCCGTCGCGCTCGTGCCGCCCGTGGACGTCATGCGGCCCCGGTCCGCCGACGAGATCCCGGCGCAGGAAGAGCCGCCCCGGGAGCTGCAGTACTCCCTCGAACTGGACGGCTTCCGGGCCCTCGCGTTCGTGCTCGGCGACGGGCGGGTCGTGCTCCGGTCGCGGTCCCGCCGGGATCTCGCGCCCGCGTTCCCCGAGATCGCCGCGCACCTCGGGGAGCGGCTGCCGGCCGGGGTCGTCCTCGACGGCGAGCTGTGCGCGTACCGGGACGGGCGGCTGAGCTTCACCGATCCGCTGGGCCCCCACGCGGGCCGGGTGCGGGCCGGGGTGCCGGTCTCGTACATCGCGTTCGACCTGCTCGCCGTCCCCGGCGAGGACGTGCGGAGCCTGCCGCTCCGCGACCGGTGGGAGCTGCTGGGCGCGGCCCTCGCGGAGGCCGGCCCGCCCCTCCAACGCGTGCCGGCCACCACGGACGAGGGGACCGCGCGCGGGTGGTTCCGCGAGCTGCTGGACGTGGGGGTCGAGGGGATCGTCGCCAAGCGGTTGGGCTCGCCCTACCGGGCCGGCGCCACCTGGGCGTGGCGGAAGGTCCGGCACGCGGACACGGGCGACGGCCTGCTCGTGGGCCTCGTCGGCCCGGCGGGCCGGACCCGGGCCCTGCTCGTCCGGCCCCCCGACGGCCGCACCGTCACCGCCTCGCCCCGGCTCACCCCGGCTCACCCTGGCTCACCCCGGCGCAGGCGCGCGAGGTCGGCGCGCCGGCGGCCGACCGCGGCGGTCCGCTCGCCGACGATCCGGGGCACGGGCCGGTGCGGCCGGTGGACCCGCCGCTCCCCGTCGAGCTGCGGCGGCTCGCGGGGCGGCACGGGAGCACGTCGTTCGTCCGGGTCCGGTCGGGGGGCTGACGGGCGGACGCCGGGTCTCCGGAGGCATACACCGAGAGCAACTGCCCTGCTCCGCAGCGTATATGGCGCAAAGAGGCCGCAACCGGGGCCCCGCGCGGGGCGGGTGTCGCCGGTTAGGCGTTGCCGGCGGCCCTGTGGTGCACACTTGCTCCCTGGCACAGCGCTCACGGGGAAGGCGGCCGGCAATGCTGACGGGGATCGAGGAGGTCGACTGGGCCTCGTTGGGGCACGCGTACGGCCCCGCGGACGACGTGCCGGAGCTGCTCCGCGGACTCGCCTCCGCCGATCCCGCGGAGCGCGAGACCGCCCTGGACGGCATGTACGGCGCCGTGCACCACCAGGGCGACGTCTACGACTCGACGCTCGCCTGCATCCCCTTCCTGCTCGAACTGGTCGCCGACCCCGCGGTCCAGGACCGCGGCTGCATCGTCGAGTTGCTCACCAGCATCGGCGGGATCGAGCTCGACGACGACGACGAGCTCGACGAACTGGACGAACTCGCGCCGGACGACGAGGAGTTCATCCCCGCCGCCAACTACGCGATGGCCGCGGCCGCCATCGCCGCCGGGGCCGACGTCTTCCTGGGTCTCGTCGCCGACCCGGACCCCGAGGTGCGGCTCGCCGCCCCGTGCGCGCTCGCCTCGCTCCACCCCGAGCCCGGCCGGGTGCTGACCCTGCTGCGGGAGCGGCTCACCGTCGAGCGGGACACCGAGGTGCGGCTCGCCCTCGTGGCCGCCGTCGGGCGGATCGCGCTGCGGCACGCGTCGCTGCGCGACGAGACCGTCGACTGGCTCGACTGGCTCGCCCGTGCCGCGCACGATCCGGGACTGCGGCTCGCGGCCCTCGCCCAGCGGGCGCGCTGCGCACCGGCGGACATCCCCGACGACGTGGTGCCGTGGGTGACGCGGCTCCTGGAGGAGATCCGGACGGCGGCGCAGGCGCCGGCCGCCGGGGCCGACGGCTACCGGTCGGCGGCGCCGACGCTGATCGGGCAGGTCAGGGAGCTGCTCGAAGAGCACGCGGCCGGGCGGCCGGCGCCGTGGACCGAGGAGCTGCTGCGGACCCTGCACACGGCACTCGACGACCGCGTCGACGACCGGATCGCGCTGGTCCTCGCGCAGCTGCGGAGCCCCGACTGGGGGCAGCGTTCGGACGCGATCCGGCTGTGCGGCGGGCTGATCAGGATGTGGCGCGGGCGGTACGAGGAGGTCGTCCGGCTCGTCGGCGACCAGCTCCAGGACCCCGAGCCGCGGCTCAGGGAGGCCGCCACCTCCTTCCTCGAGCGACTCTTCGAGCTGGGCGGGCCGGCCTCCGACGCGCTGGTCGCCCGTCTGACGTCGGGCCCGGCCGGGTCCGGGACCGGCGGCCCCGCCGTGCCCGCCGGTCCCGGTCACGGCAGCGGGTACGCGTTCATCGGCCGGTCCGGGCGGGACGGGGCGCTGCTCGCACTGGCCCGCGCCGGGGACGCCCGCGCGGTCCCGCTGCTCGCCCGGGCCCTGGAGGAGGGCGAGGTGCGGCGGGAGCTGCTGTACGCGATGGACGGCCTCGGGCCCTCCGCGGCGATGCTCGCCCCGCTGCTGCGGCGCCGGCTCGCCGAGGTCGAGCTCGACGAGCGGCTGTACGACCGGGCGGCGCCGCTGCTGTACGCGCTGGCGGCCGTACGGGGCGGGCAGGCCGTTCCCGAAGTGCTGCGGGTGCTGCGCGGCGCCCCGGAGAACCGGCGCGACTGGGTGCGGGACTCGGCCCTGCGGACGCTGGCCTCCTTCGGCCCGGCCGCCCGGGAGGCCGTACCGGAGCTGCGAAGACTCCTGGCCGCCGAGTCGGCCGCGGTCGCCACGACGGCGGCGCGCGCCCTGTGGGCGGCCGAAGGTGACACCGGGGAGGCGCTCGCGGCCCTGGAGTGGTGGCTGCGGCCGGGCCTGTCCGGCGCGGACTGGTGCTGCGCCGCCCTGGCCCTGGCCGAGATCGGCCCGGCGGCGGCCGGGGCCGCCCCCGCCCTCCGGCCCGGCCTGGCCTCGCGGGACCTGTGGGTGCGGGTCAGGACCGCGACGGCCCTGTGGCGGGTGTCCGGCGAGACCGCGACGACGCTGCCGGTGCTGCTCGCGGCCTGGGAGGAGAACCGGCACGCGCGCATGGACATCGCGGAGGTGCTCGCGGAGATGGGTCCGGCCGCGTCCGGGGCCCAGCTCGTGATCCTCACCGAGCTGACGCGCCGGCGCCGCCACAACGCCCGCGAGGGCGCCTCCGGCAGCCACGACATCCATCTCGACGAGAAGCTCCTGACCCTGTGCCGCGCGGCGCTGGCCCGGATGGAGCGGGGCCGGCCGTAGCCGTGGCTCCCGTCCTGCGGTGCGGGCCGGCCGTGGCTCCCGTCCTGCCGAGCCCCGCACCGTCGGCCGGGGCTCCCGTCCTGCGGTGCGGGGCTCCGCCGCGTCCCGACAACCCGATGAAGGGACAAAAAGGACTTCCCTCCGAATAAGGTCTACGGGAGAAGAGCGGCACCCGTCCCGACCGACCGAGGAGCACCGTGAGACCGCACGGAGTGCGCAGCGCCGGCGTCGCCCTGTGCGCATTCGGCCTCGTCCTCGGCCTCGCGCTCGCCGGGTGCGGCGGCGGGGAGGGCGACCTGCAGAGCGCCGGGGCGACGCCGGCGGCCGTGGGGCCCGTACGGCTGTGGCCCGACCTCGCGCCCGCGACGAACCCGCCGGTGGACTACGGCGAGTCCGACACCCAGCGGGTCCCCGGCATCGAGGTCGCCGACAACGACGTCCACACGGTCGACGCGGTCGCGGTGGTCCGCGCCGAGGTCCGCGCGAACCCGGACGCGTACGCGGGCGCGGACGGGCTCCACGAGGAGACCGCGCGGGCGATCGAGGCGTGCCCGTCCGCGCCCGCGGCCTGCCCGGTCATGCGGCCGTACTACCGCGACCTCACCGGCAACGGCCGGGACGAGCTGATCGTGGGGATCCGGATGCCGCAGCAGCAGGTCGGGGTGCGGGTCTACCTCGCCGAGAACGGCGGGCTCACCAGGATCATGTCCACCGTCGACCAGGTGATCAGCGTGGAGCTGGCGGGCCGGGACCTGATCATGCGGGTCGGGTCGGCCGGCATCCCCGGGTACGAGTACCGCACGGCCTGGTCCTGGGACGAGCAGCAGCACAGCATGCTGCCCACCCGGGACGAGATCGTCCGGGTGCGGCCCTCCCGCACCGGGCCCTCGGCCGTGCCCGTGCCCCGTCTGGTCAGCCCCAGCGCCACCCCGTCGCCGAGCACCCCGCCCGCCTCGGGGGAACCCGGCGACCCCGTCCCGGCGGATCCCGTGCCCGTGCCCGCCGAGCCTGCCCGGTGAAGCCGCCCCGGCTGCCCGCCTGGACCGCGACCCTCACCTGGAAGGCCGCGGTCTTCATCACCGTGATGTGCTGCGCGCTGGCCGCGCTGCTCGGCGTGCTCGTCCACGTCTCGGTGGCCTCCCAGACCGTGAACGACTCCAGGGAGAAGGCGCTGACCCGGCTCACCGAGGTCGGCCGGCTCTACGAGGCGGGCGAGCCGCTGCCCCGCTTCGCCGGGATCGACCCGCCGGGCCTCCCGGCGCCCCTGCGGGCGCTCGCCGTCCGCGGCGAGCACGGCACGATGGTCGCCGACGACCGGGGCCGCCCGACGATGTGGGCGGCGGGCCCGGCGGACGGACACGCCCTGGCGGTCCGGGTCGACTACACGCAGAGCGCCGAGACGATCGACGCGCTCGACCGGTCGATCGTCGGCTCCTCGGTGCTCGCGATCGGCGTGACCCTGCTCGTGGGCGCCTTCGCCGTCACCCGGGTCACCCGGCGGCTGCACCTGACCGCCCAGGTGGCCCGGCGGATCAGCGCCGGCGACCTGGACGCGCGCGTCGACGACCCCCGGACGAAGGACCCCACGCGCCCGCAGGACGAGGTGGCCACCGTCTCCGGGGCGCTCGACACGATGGCCTCATCGCTCCAGCGCAAGCTGCAGAGCGAGCAGCGGTTCACCGCCGACGTGGCGCACGAGCTGCGCACCCCGCTGACCGGGCTCTCCGCGGCGGCCGAGCTGCTGCCCGAGGGCCGGCCCTCCGAGCTCGTCCGGGACAGGGTGCGGGCGATGCGCGGTCTCACCGAGGACCTCCTGGAGATCTCGCGCCTCGACGCCCGCAACGAGACCGTGGACCTGGCGGTGCACGAGCTCGGGCCGCTCGCCGAGCGGGTGGTGCGCGCCTCGGGCACGGCGACGGAGGTGCGGGTCGTCAGGGACGCCACGGTGGAGACGGACCGGCGGCGCCTGGAGCGGGTGCTCGGCAACCTGGTCGCCAACGCGCACCGGCACGGGGCGCCCCCGGTGGTGGTGACGGTGGACGGCCCGGTGGTGTCGGTGCGGGACCACGGACCCGGGTACCCGGCGTACCTCCTGGAGTCGGGGCCGCAGCGGTTCCGTACCGAGAGCGGGGGCAAGGGGCACGGGCTCGGGCTGACGATCGCCGTCGGGCAGGCGGAGGTGATCGGCGCCGAGCTGGTCCTCGCCCGGCCGGCCGAGGGCGCGGGTGCCGAGGCCCGGCTGCGGCTCCCCGAGTACGTGCGCCTCGCGGACGCCGACCCGGAGGACTGACGGCGCTCCACGGCGCACCGTCACACAAAAGGGACATAGGGCATAGCGCTTGCTACGTTGCCGACCATGACCGCACCGCGCACGGACGCTCCCCCGCCCGGGGTACGCATGCCGAAGCGCCGCGGCGTGGAACTCTCCCTCCTCGTCTGCGCCGTCCTCATCTCCGTCTCCGGCTACGCCGCGGTCGGCCTCGCCCGCAGCGGCGCCGTACCCCCCGACGCGGCCCGCTACGGCGCCGGGCTCGGACTGCTCGCGCTGGTGGCCCACCTCGCGGTCCGGTTCCGCGCGCCGTACGCCGATCCGCTGCTGCTGCCGATCGCGGTCCTGCTCAACGGCCTCGGGCTGGTGCTGATCTACCGCCTCGACCTGGAGACGCCGAACGACCAGGCGGCGGCGACGCAGCTGGTCTGGTCGACGCTCGGGGTGGCGCTCTTCATCGTGGTCGTGGCGCTGCTGCGCGACCACCGCACCCTCCAGGGGTACGCGTACGTCTCGGTGGCCGCCGCGCTCGCCCTGATGATCCTGCCGATCTTCTTCCCGGCGGTGAACGGGGCCAAGATCTGGATCAGGCTCGGCGGGCTCTCGTTCCAGCCGGGCGAGTTCGCGAAGATCCTGCTCGCGGTCTTCTTCGCCGCGTACCTCGCCGCCAACCGCAACGCCCTGGCGTACACCGGCCGACGGATCTGGAAGTTCCAGTTCCCCACCGGGCGGGTGCTCGGGCCGATCGTCGCCATCTGGCTGCTGAGCGTCGGCGTGCTGGTCCTGGAGCGGGACCTGGGGACCTCACTGCTCTTCTTCGGCCTCTTCGTGATCATGCTGTACGTGGCGACCGGGCGGACCGGCTGGATCGCGGTCGGCCTCCTCCTGGCCTCGGCGGGCGCGTTCCTGGTCGGCTCCCTCGAACCGCACGTGCACAGCAGGGTGCAGGACTGGCTCGACCCGTTCGCCTCGATCCGGGCCGGGGACGGGCCGGGACAGCTCGCCCAGTCGCTCTTCGCGTTCGCGGCCGGCGGGATGCTCGGCACGGGGCTCGGTCTCGGCCGTTCCGTCCTCATCGGCTTCGCCGTCAAGTCCGACTTCATCCTGGCGACGGTCGGCGAGGAGCTCGGACTCGTCGGCCTCACCGCCCTCTTCCTGCTGTACGCGCTGCTCGTCGCCCGCGGCTACCGCGCCGGCCTCTCGCTCCGCGACCCCTTCGGCCGGCTGCTCGCGATCGGGCTGGCCTCGATCGTGGCGCTCCAGGTGTTCGTGATCGCGGGCGGGGTGATGGGCCTGATCCCGCTCACCGGCATGGCGATGCCGTTCCTCGCCCAGGGCGGCTCATCGGTCGTCACCAACTGGGTGATCGTGGCCCTCCTCATCCGGGTCAGCGACTCCTCGCGGGTCCCGCAGCCGGACGCCGCCGACACCGGGACGCTCGCGCCCGTGACCGAGGAGGCCCGGTGATCCGGTACATCCGGCGGGCGGCGGCCCTCTGCCTCGTCCTGCTCGCCGCCCTCCTCGTCAACGCCGCCCGGGTGATGGTCCTCGAAGCCCCGTCGCTCGACGGCGACCCGGCGAACCGGCGGATCGCGATCGAGCGGTACGCCGAGCCGCGCGGCGAGATCCTCGTCGACGGGAAGCCGGTGACCGGCTCCCGGGACAGCGGCCAGCAGCTGCGCTGGGAACGCACCTACCGCCAGGGGCCGCTGTACGCGCCCCTGACCGGCTTCGCCTCCCAGACGTACGGCACGACGCTCGTCGAGCACGCCGAGGACGGGATCCTGTCCGGGACCGATCCGATGCTGGCGCCGCTGCCCCTCTGGAACGACCTCACCCGCGGCCACCAGCCCGGCGGCGACGTGGCGACCACGGTCCGCGCCACGATGCAGGAGGCGGCCTTCCGGGGGCTCGACGGGAAGCGCGGCGCGGTCGTGGCGCTCGAACCCTCCAGCGGCCGCATCCTCGCCCTCGTCAGCTCCCCCTCGTACGACCCGGGCGTCCTCTCGGGGACGGGCCCGGCGGTCAAGGACGCCTGGAAGCGGCTGAACACCTCGCCGAACCAGCCGATGCTGAACCGCGCGCTGCGCCAGACGTACCCCCCGGGCTCCACCTTCAAGATCGTGACGGCCGCGGCGGCCCTGGACGCCGGGGTCGTCCGGGACGTGGAGGCGCCGACGGACACCCCCGACCCGTTCGTGCTGCCGGGCACCCGCCAGGTGCTGCCGAACGAGGCGAAGGGCTGCGGGGACGCCTCCCTCGCGTACGCCATCCAGTGGTCGTGCAACACGGTGATGGCCGGCCTCGGGGTGGAGGTCGGCCTGGCGGGGATGGTCGACGCGGTGGAGCGGTTCGGCTTCGACGACACCGGCCTGCGGGTGCCGTCCTGGGTGGCGAAGTCCAACTTCGACCGGGAGATGAGCCCCGACCAGCTGGCGCTCTCGTCCATCGGCCAGTTCGACACGACGGCGACCCCGCTCCAGATGGCGATGGTCGCCGCGGCCGTCGCCAACAACGGGGAGATCGCCCACCCGTACCTCGTCGACCGCACCACCACCTCCGGCGGCACGACCGTCGACCGCACCGGCCGCCGCAGCTACCGGCAGGCGATGAACCCGTCCACCGCGATCCAGCTCCAGCGGCTGATGGTGAAGGCGGTCGAGGAGGGCACCGGCTCGAACGCGGCGATCCCGGGCGCCCGGGTCGGCGGCAAGACGGGCACGGCCCAGCACGGCTTCGGCAACACGGGCACCCCGTACGCCTGGTTCATCGCCTGGGCGCAGGCCGAGGACTCCGCCCAGCCCGCGGTCGCGGTCGCCGTCGTCGTCGAGGACGCCGAGGCCTCCCGCACGGACATCAGCGGGGGCGGCAGCGCGGCCCCCGTCGCGAAGGCCGTCATGGCGGAGGCGCTGCGCCTGGAGGCGGCGGCCCGGCCGTAGGGGCGGGGGCCCGGCCGTAGGAGCGGGGGCCCGGCCGTAGGAGCGGGGGCCCGGCCGTAGGAGCGGGGGCCCGGCCGTAGGGGTCACTCCTCCGCCGCGCCCTGCGCGATCGCGTCCGCGACCTCCGTGACGCGGGCCCGCTCCTCCGCCGCGAACCGCTGCGCGTCGAGGCGTTCGGCGATCTCCTCGTCCTGGGCCATCAGGAGGTCGAGGTTGGAGTCGCCGAGGTCGAAGACGCCCATGTCGAGGTAGGCCTTCTGGAGGCGCTCGCCCCAGAGGCCGATGTCCTTGACGCAGGGGACGATCCGGCTGAAGAGGAGCTTGCGGAAGAGGTGCAGGAACTCGCTCTGCTCGCTGAGCTCCTCTGCCTCCTTCCGCGGGATGCCGAAGTTCTCCAGGACCTCGACCCCGCGCAGCCGGTCGCGCATCAGGTGGCAGCCCTCGATGACGAACTCCTCGCGCTCGCGGAGTTCGGCGTCGGAGAGCTGCCGGTAGTAGTCGCGCAGCGCCATCCGGCCGAAGGCCACGTGCCGGGCCTCGTCCTGCATCACGTACGCCAGGATCTGCTTGGGCAGCGGCTTGTCGGTGGTGTCGCGGATCATGCCGAAGGCGGCGAGGGCGAGGCCCTCGATGAGCACCTGCATGCCGAGGTAGGGCATGTCCCAGCGGGAGTCGCGCAGGGTGTCGTCGAGCAGGCCCTGGAGGTCGTCGTTGATCGGGTAGAGCATCCCGATCTTCTCGTGGAGGAAGCGGCCGTAGATCTCGGCGTGCCGGGCCTCGTCCATGGTCTGGGTGGCCGAGTAGAACTTGGCGTCGAGGTCGGGGACGGACTCGACGATCCGGGCGGCGCAGATCATCGCGCCCTGCTCGCCGTGGAGGAACTGGCTGAACTGCCAGGAGGAGTAGTGGCGCCGCAGGTCGCCCTTGTCCTTCTCGGTCATCTTGGCCCAGTGGCGGGTGCCGTACAGGTTCAGGACCTCGTCGGGGGTGCCGAGCGGGTCGTACGGGTCGACCTCCAGGTCCCAGTCGATGCGGGTGGCCCCGTCCCACTGCTTGTCCTTGCCCTTGCGGTAGAGGGCGAGGAGGCGCTCACGGCCGTCGTCGTAGTCCCAGGAGAAGCGGGCGGCACCGGTGGCGGGTACCTGCCACACGGGTCCGGCGGGGGCGTTGACATAGAGGTCGTGCGTCGACACTGACGACTCCTTCCGTCCGTTCCCAGCAGGCTCACACGGTAGTAGACGAGTCGTCAACAAGTCGTGCGCAAGGGATTGACGGGCTTGCCGACGGGCGGTCTCCTACGAAGCGACCCCCGGTAACGCGACGTCGAGTGCAGCGAGGTGCCCGGACCATGACCCCCTTCACCGAGCCCGACTTCAGCCTCCTCCAGGACGCACTGGGGCCGCTGCGCGACCGCGAGCAGGTCGCCGAACGCCTCCTGGAGTCCTCCCGCAGGCATTCGTACGACCCGGACACCGCACTCGACTGGGACTCCCCCTTCGAGGACGGCAAGTGGTTCTGGCCGCCCGAGCTCGTCTCCCTCTACGGCACCCCTCTCTGGCGCCGGATGTCCGAGGAGCAGCGGATCGCCCTCTCCCGCCACGAGGCCGCCTCGCTCGCCTCCCTCGGCATCTGGTTCGAGATCATCCTGATGCAGCTGCTCGTCCGGCACATCTACGACAAGTCCCTGACCAGCCATCACGTCCGCTACGCGCTCACCGAGATCGCCGACGAGTGCCGCCACTCGATGATGTTCGCCCGGCTGATCACCCGCGGCGGCACCCCGGCCTACCCGGTGCCGCGGATCTACCACAACCTCGCGCGGATCCTGAAGACCGTCTCCACCACCCCCGGCTCCTTCGCCGCCACCCTGCTCGGCGAGGAGATCCTCGACTGGATGCAGCGCCTGACCTTCCCGGACGAGCGGGTGCAGACCCTGGTGCGCGGCGTGACCCGGATCCACGTCGTCGAGGAGGCCCGCCACGTGCGGTACGCCCGCGAGGAGCTGCGCCGCCAGATGGCGACCGCCCCGCGCTGGGAGCAGGAGTTCACCCGGCTGAGCTGTGGGGAGGCCGCCCGGGTCTTCTCCACCTGCTTCGTCAACCCCGGGGTGTACGAGGCCGTTGGCCTGGACCGCCGGGAGGCCGTCGCCCAGGTGCGGGCGAGCGGGCACCGGCAGGAGGTCATGCGGTCCGGGGCGAAGCGGCTGACCGACTTCCTCGACGACATCGGCGTGCTGCGCGGGCCCGGCCGCCGCCTCTGGAAGTCCTCGGGCCTGCTCGCCTGAAGGCGCCGCTCCGCGGTTACGCTGCGGACATGACCAGCGCCGCCACTCCCGCGTACCGCAGGCTCACCGTCGAGGAGCGGCGCGGGCAGCTGCTCGACGCCGCCCTGGAGCTCTTCGCCCACCGGACGCCCGAGGACGTCTCCCTCGACGACGTCGCCGAGGCGGCGGGCGTCTCGCGGCCCCTCGTCTACCGGTACTTCCCCGGCGGCAAGCAGCAGCTGTACGAGGCCGCCCTGCGGTCCTCCGCCGACGCCCTGAACCACTGCTTCACCGAGCCGCAGGACGGGCCGCCCACGGAGCGGCTCGGCCGGGTGCTCGACCGGTACCTGGCCTTCGTCGACGAGCACGACGCCGGGTTCAGCGCCCTGCTGCGCGGCGGCAGCGTCGCCGAGACCTCCCGGACCAGCGCGATCGTCGACGAGGTGCGCCGGGCCGCCGCCGAGCAGATCCTCGTCCACCTCGGGGCGGAGCGGCCGGGCCCCCGGCTCTCCCTGCTGGTCCGCACGTGGATCGCCGCCGTGGAGGCGGCCTCGCTCATCTGGCTCGACGAGGAGAAGCAGCCGCCGGCCCGGGAGCTGCGGGAATGGCTCGTCGACCACCTCGTCGCCCTCCTCGCGGCGACCTCGGCGAGCGACGCGGAGACGGCGGAGGTCGTCCGGCGGCTCCTCGCGCAGGAGACGTCCGCCGGCCCGGTGGCGACGCTCGCCCGCAAGGTGATCCCCGTGGTCGGCGAGGCGGCGCACCTGCTGTGAGCCTGGTGCCGGAGGCCGCCCGGGAGAGACTGGAGGGGTGAAGAGCGAGAACACCCCCTTCCGCGGCGGCCCCCTCGACGGCCGGGTCCTGCCGATCCTCCTCGGCCCGACCGGCCACCCCCCGAAGTGGTACGAGGTCCCGGTCCCGGCCCGCGACGGCCGCCCGCCGGCCCTGTACGCCTACCGGCGCGAGCCGGCGGGCTACACGAAGCGCCTCGGCCTCCAGCGCGGCTGGGTCTACCAGTACGCCCCCGAGGGTCGCGAGCGGCGTGAACTGAAGTGGCCGTGGTCCAAGCCGAGCGGCGCCCCGGCGCCGAACGCTGAGCCGAACGAGTGAGGACGCCGGACGCGCCCCTGTTCGTACGGTAATCAGATGAAGTGACACGTCATCATCCCCGTGGAGGTGGTGACGTGTCACGAAGGCTGCTGCGCACGGTCTGCACGGGGGCTCTCGCCGCCGCGACCGCCCTCACCGGAGCACTCCCGGCAGCGGGCACCGCCCCGCCCTCCCCGGCCCCGGCCCCGGCCCCCCCGACGGAAGCCCCCATCGCCTGGGCCGACCCTGCAGCGGAACCGGTGGGCCCGGTCGACCCGACCACCGATCCGACCCTCCCGGTCGCCCCTCTCGCCCCGCCGACCACCCCCGCCGATCCGCTCGACCCGACCGATCCGCTCACCCCGGCTGCCTCGGAGCCCCCCTCCGCCACTCCCACCACGCCCACGACTCCCTCCACCGCCGCACCCGGCGACGATGACGCCGCCGCCCTCCCCCCGCCCGGCGGCGACTCCGTGACCGGCCTCCTCACCCGGCTGCGCGCGCTGTACCAGCAGGCCGAGGAGGCCACCGAGCGGTTCAACGCCGCCGAGGAGGCGCTGAAGGTGCAGACCGCGGACACCCGGAAGGTCACGGCTCGGCTCACCGCCGCCCGCACCGCCCTGGCACAGGGGCGCGCCGAGGCGGGACGGATCGCCCGGGAGCAGTACCAGGGGAGGTCCGAGTTCTCCTCGTACCTGCGGCTGCTGTTCTCGGCGGACCCCCAGTCGGCGCTCGACCAGGGGCACCTGATGGCCCGCGCGGCCCGCGGCCGGGCCACCGCCGTCGAGCGGCTGGAAGGGACCGAACGGAAGGCCGACGCGCTCGCGAGCGCCTCGCGCAAGGCCCTGGACCGGCAGCAGACCCTGGCGGCGGCGCAGCGCACCCGGCGCGACGAGGTGGCGGGGAAGCTGCGGGAGGTGGAGAAGCTGCTCGCCGGCCTCTCGCCGGAGCAGCTCGCCCGGCTCGCCGAGCTGGAGCGCGTCCAGACGGCGGGCGCGCAGCGCGAGCTGCTCGACACCGGCGTCCTGGACGGCACCCGCACGCCCTCGCGGGCGGGCGCGGACGCGCTGCGCTTCGCGGTGGGCGAGATCGGCAAGCCGTACGAGTGGGGGGCGGAGGGGCCCGACTCGTACGACTGCTCGGGGCTGACCCAGCGGGCCTGGGCGGCGGCGGGGCGCGAGATCCCGCGCACCAGCCAGGAGCAGTGGGCGACCCTGCCCCGCGTCGCGCTCACCGAACTGCGCCCCGGCGACCTCGTCGTGTACTTCCCCGGCGCGACCCACGTGGCGCTCTACCTCGGCGGCGGCCTGGTCGTGCAGGCGCCCCGCCCCGGCGGAAAGGTGAAGGTCTCCCCCGTCGCGGCCAACCCCCTGCTCGGCGCCGTACGCCCCGACCCGGGCGCTCGGCCACTGTCCGCGTACACCCCGCCCACCCTCCCCCCGGGCGCCAAGGAGGGAGCGGACGAGGGCTTCAACCGGGGCTGAGCCCTCCTCCTCAAGGGCCTTGGGAACGCCTTGCCGATCAGGCCGGGCTCGCGGGGCCCGGCACGCCCGCTCCCTGATCCGGCCCGACCGACGGGACGTCCCCTCGGCCCGTGCGCCACGCGCGGAGGTCCCGGCCCTACTCGAAGAGCGTGATCACCCCGATCACCCAGACCCCCGCGAAGGCCAGGCACCCCACCAGGCACCCGAGCCCCATCAGCACCCCGCCCACGTCCCACCCGTCGGCGCCGGGCACGTGCTCCCCGTCCTCGTCCCCGTCGTCCTCGTAGGAAGCCGGCTCGTCCCAGTCGACCGCGCGTCCCAGCTCCTGCTCACGCGCGGTCCGCAGCGCCACGAGCCGCTCCTCGGCGACGGCCGTCGCCGCCAGCGCCTCCGGCCCCCGCCACGCGAGCGCCTTCATCCGCCACCCCGTGGACCCGTACCGCTCCTCGAACGCGGCCGTCTCGTCCTCCCGCCGCTCCTCTTCGAGGTACGTCCACCGCCCCGCCTCGGCCGCGTCCCCGTACAGCCGGTACACCTCACCGAGCCGACGCCGAAGCGTCAGGTCATACGGAAAGGACGAAACAAGGCCACGCAGGCGCTGCCGCGCCATGGGCACACGCCCGGCCGCCAGGTCGGCGTCCACACGCGCAAGGGTGTTCGACAGAGACATGCCCCCATCCTCGACCACCCGCCCGCCACCGATCGACCCGATTTCGAACGCCCCCCGCAAGGCCGCGGAGGCGAAGTTCTCCAGAGGGGCCACGGTGCCCGCGAGAACGCCGGAGCCGGTCTCCGCGGACAGGAGCCGTGCGCGCTTGTCCCCCGTCCTCGATCGACCTGTCCAGCCGCACCTCGGTCAACCCACGATCAAGGACCAGGTCCCGAACTGCCCGGCCCCCGGGGTGTCGCCCACTCCGCGTTCAGGCCGCTGCTCAATCGGCGTCGAAGCCGCCCGTGTCCGCGTCAGCTCCGGTGCCGGCGCCGCCGTCGCCGCCCTCCCCACCGTGGCCGCCCGCCGCACGGCGCCGCGCCCGCACCTTGTCGGAGACGAGGCCTCCGGCGAACAGGCCCGCGATGCAGGCCAGCATGAGGGCCGTCATCGAGAAGAGCACGGCGTCCCACGGAAGCTCGTCCACGTCGTCGCCGAGGAGGACGAGCAGCAGCAGGCCGGGGAACCCGGCAAAGAGCAGAGCGCCGCAGACAGTGGTCACCGTGAGGCTCTCGTGGATGCCGGCGTAACGGGTGACATCCTGCGGTGTCGCCGTCCGTCCCGGCACCACGACGGGATACAGGGCGAGTGCCTGGCATGCCAGGCAGGCGAGTTGGACGAGCCCGTAGTCGGCGAACGAGAGGCATCTGGTGGCTCCTGTGCCTCTAGCGCGTGTCGGTGCGGTTCGGGGCTGCTGGACGTGCCGGGCCGGCTAGTGCTGTGACCGCATAGGTTCACCGGGTTGCTCGTTGTGCTGGTTGGAAGTGATGACGCTTCCAACCAGCAGGGGAGGTGGGATGGCACCAC
>NZ_JBIVPA010000016.1:54875-221531 GCF_044754405.1 Streptomyces sp. NPDC093089 | reverse complement strand
ATGTGGAAGCCCCGTAAGGGGTGGAGCTGACCGGTACTAATAGGCCGAGGGCTTGTCCTCAGTTGCTCGCGTCCACTGTGTTAGTTCTGAAGCAATGAACTCCCGTTTGCCGGTCGAGTTCAACTTCATAGAGTTTCGGTGGTCATAGCGTTAGGGAAACGCCCGGTTACATTCCGAACCCGGAAGCTAAGCCTTTCAGCGCCGATGGTACTGCAGGGGGGACCCTGTGGGAGAGTAGGACGCCGCCGAACAATCATTGTGGGAAAGCCCCGCACCATCTGGTGCGGGGCTTTTCTGCGTTTAAGGACCGGAATCCCTTTCGGGAGTCTTACGGGGTCGTTGTCGGGGTCAGAGGCGGCCGGCTGCTTTGAGGGAGAGGTAGGCGTCGGCCAGGGCAGGGGCGAGGGCTTCAGGGGAGGCGTCGACGACCGTGACGCCGTGGCGTTGGAGTTGGTCGGCGGTGCGGGAGCGCTGCGACTGGGTCTGGGTGGCTGCGGCGGCCTCGTAGACGCCGTCGATGGTGCCGCGTGAGGCCGCCATGCGGGCGACGTGGGGATCGGCCACGGAGGCCAGCAGGACCGTGTGACGCTGGGTGAGCTGGGGGAGGACCGGGAGGAGGCCCTCCTCGATGGGGGCGGCGTCGAGGCTCGTGAGCAGCACGATGAGGGAGCGGCGTGGGGCGCGGGTGAGGGCGGTCGCGGCGAGGCCGCGGGCGTCCGTCTCGACCAGCTCGGGTTCGAGCGGGGCGAGGGCGTTGACCACGGCCGGGAGGATGTCGCCGGCGGATCGGCCCTGGACCTGGGCGCGGAGGCGGCGGTCGTAGGCGAGGAGGTCGACGCGGTCGCCGGCGCGTGAGGCGAGTGCGGTGAGGAGCAGGGCCGCGTCCATGGAGGCGTCGAGGCGGGGGACGTCGCCGACGCGGCCGGCGGAGGTGCGGCCGGTGTCGAGGACGATGAGGATGTGCCGGTCGCGTTCGGGGCGCCAGGTGCGGACGGCGACCGTGTTCTGGCGGGCCGTGGCCCGCCAGTCGATCGAGCGTGTGTCGTCGCCGGGGACGTACTCGCGGAGGCTGTCGAACTCCGTGCCCTCACCGCGGATCAGGACGCTGGTGCGGCCGTCGAGTTCGCGGAGCCGAGCCAGGCGGGACGGCAGGTGCTTGCGGCTGGTGAAGGGCGGTAGGACCCGGACCGTCCAGGGGACCTCGTGGTTGCCCTGGCGGGCCGCGAGGCCGAGAGGACCGTACGAGCGGATGGTGATCCGTGCGGCGTGGCGGTCGCCGCGGCGCGTGGGGTGGAGGGTCGTGGTGAGGCGACGGCGTTCGCCGGCGGGGACCTTCAGTCTGCGGCGGGACGCGGCGTGCTCGGTGCCGGGCAGCCAGCTGCTGGGCGGCCAGGTGTCGCGGAGCTGGGCGCGAAGGAGCCTGCGGGACGGGTTGGTGACGGTGAGTCCGACGTCTGCCGCGTCACCGAGTCGAACGGATGTGTCACCGCTTCGGGTGAATTGCAGCTTTCGTACTGGCGCAGCCAAGGCGTAGTCGCACAGAATTGCTAGTGAGAGCGGCGCGTTCACCGCGAGCATCCCCGCCCAGCTGGGGGCGAGGATGCCGACGGGGATCGATCCGAGGGCGGCGAGCAGCGCGGTTCGTCCGGTGAGGGCCATGGGGCGCCGTTCTCAGCGGGGTACGGGGACGTGGGCGAGGATCGAGTTGATGACGGAGTCGGGGGTGACCCCCTCCATCTCGGCCTCGGGCCGCAGGTGGATGCGATGACGCAGGGTGGGGAGAGCAAGGGCCTTCACGTCGTCCGGGGTGACGTAGTCCCGGCCGGTGAGCCAGGCCCAGGCGCGGGCGGTGGAGAGCAGGGCGGTGGCGCCTCGGGGAGAGACCCCGAGCGTGAGCGAGGGGGATTCACGCGTGGCACGACAGATATCGACGACATAGCCGGCGATCTCGGGGGAGACCGAGACCTTGGCGACGGCGGCTCGGGCCGCTTCGAGCTCGGCGGGGCCCGCGACGGGGCGGACACCGGCGGCCTTCAGGTCGCGGGGGTCGAAGCCTTCGGCGTGACGGGTGAGGACCTGGATCTCGTCCGCGCGTGAGGGCAGAGGGACCGTCAGTTTGAGCAGGAAACGGTCCAGTTGGGCTTCGGGAAGAGGGTAGGTGCCCTCGTACTCGACGGGGTTCTGGGTCGCGGCGACCAGGAACGGCTCGGGCAGGGCGCGGGGGGTGCCGTCGACGGTGACCTGGCGCTCCTCCATCGCCTCCAGGAGGGAGGACTGGGTCTTCGGGGGCGTGCGGTTGATCTCGTCGGCGAGCAGCAGGTTGGTGAACACCGGGCCGGGCTGGAAGGAGAACTCTGCGGTCCGGGTGTCGTAGACCAGGGAGCCGGTGACGTCGCTCGGCATCAGGTCGGGGGTGAACTGGACGCGCTTGGTGTCGAGTTCGAGGGCGGCGGCGAGCGAGCGGACCAGCAGGGTCTTGGCGACTCCGGGGACGCCTTCGAGGAGGACGTGCCCCCGGCAGAGCAGGGCGACGACGAGACCGGTGACGGCGGGGTCCTGGCCGACCACGGCCTTCGCGATCTCGGTGCGCAGGGCCTCCAGGGAGGCGCGGGCGCTGTCCGAGTTCGTAGCGGTCTCGGGGGTCGGGGCGCTCATGAGGTGCGTACCTCTCTTTCGAGGGCGTCGAGTTGGTCCGCCAGGCGGATGAGGGCGGCGTCGTCGGCGGGAGCCGGGCCGAAGAGGAGGGAGCGGGGGTCCGCTGTGGTGCCCGGGAGGCGGGCGGAGAGTGCGGGGAGGAGGCGCTCGGGGGAGTGGGCGTCTTGGCGGGCGACGCCGAGCAGGGGGGCGAGGCGGGTGCGGGTCGCGGTGCGCAGGACGGTGGCGGCGCGGTCGCGGGCGTCGGCCTTGCGGTAGAGGCGGGCGCGGCCCTCGGTGGCTTCGGAGGCGCGGAGGGCGACCGGGAGTCGTTCGGTCACCAGGGGGCCGAGGCGGCGGCCGCGCCAGATGGCGGCGAGCAGGGCCGCGAAGGCGAGCTGGAGGGTCCCCCACAGCCAGCCGGAGGGGACGAGGGAGAAGAAGTTGTCCGGGGTGTCGTCGTTGGTGGCAGAGGTGTCGGCGAGGGAGGGGAGGTACCAGACGAGATGGGGCCGGGAGCCGAGGAGTTGAAGGGCGAGCGAGGCGTTGCCCTGCTGGTCGAGACGGTCGTTGGACAGGATGTCGGGCGAACCGATGAGGACCGTGTCCGTGGTGCCGGGGCCGGGCAGGCGGACCAGGGTCGGCAGGCCGTCGGAGGGGTAGCAGGTGTCGGCGGTCGTGCCGGGGGAGGTGAGGTAGCGCTCGCCGCCGAGGTCGACGCTGCCGGCGCGGACGGCGGCGGGCAGGGCGCAGGACGGGGCGAGGTTCCGCGCCGAGGCGCTGGTGGCGGTGGTGACGCCGGGGGCCAGGGTGTCGAGGGAGGTCGTGCCCGCGCCGACGAGGACGGTGCGGCCGGTGGAGCGGGCCATGGCCGCTTGGAGGGTGGCCTGCTGGGTGCCCGTCAGGAGGTCGGGGGTGGTGACCAGGAGCGTGGAGGCGGGGTCGGTCGCGGAGGTGGCCTCGTCGAGGGTGGTGGCCAGGGTGATCGTGACGCCTCGGGCCTTGAGGAGTTCGGCGACGGCGCGGCTGCCGGAAGGGTCGGCGGAGCGGGGGTCGAGGGC
Source organism: Streptomyces sp. NPDC093089 (assembly GCF_044754405.1). Lineage (NCBI taxonomy): Bacteria > Bacillati > Actinomycetota > Actinomycetes > Kitasatosporales > Streptomycetaceae > Streptomyces > Streptomyces sp. NPDC093089. Next base: position 217,836 of record NZ_JBIVPA010000016.1, on the reverse strand, counting down.
GCCGTGGGCCTCGCCGGAGCGCACCGTCGCGAGGGCGATGCCGCCGATCAGGACGAGGGCGACGACCAGGGTGACGCCGCGGACCCGGGTCCAGACCCGGCGGGCGGAGAGGGCCGTCGACGTGGGGGCGGTGGCCGTGCGGCTCATGCGGGAGCCTCTGTGGAGGCCGTGTCGAGGGTGGGGCGGGTGCGCTCGAGGGCGGTGTCGAGTGCTTCGACGCGGCGGTACGCGGGTTCGTCGGCGGTCCGGCCGCCGTACGTGACGTCGTCGAAGGCGCGGGCCGCGAGACGCAGGTCGTCCGCGTGTGAGGGCAGGGACCGGCCGGCCTCGGCGGCGGCCTCGTCGGCGGTGCGGCCGGGGCGGGGGTCGAGCAGGGTCCGCTCCTCCAGGGAGCGGACGATGGCCCGCATCCGTTCCTGGACCGCCTCGTTCCAGCGGCCCGCGGAGGCGTGGCGGGCGGCGGCCGAACGGTGTTCACGGGCGGTGCGGGGGCCGTCGGCGAAGAGGGAGTCCCCGGTGGCGCCGGCGGTCCGGTGCGGGGTGCCCAGGCGCCACCAGAGGGCGGCGACGAGGGCGATCACGACCAGGACGACGACGGCGACGCCGATGACACCGCCCGGGGTGACGCCCGACACGGCGCCGAACAGGCCGTCGATCCACTCCCAGAAGCGGTCGAGGCCGCGCTGGAGGAGGCTCGGGTCGTTCTGGTGGTACGCCGGATCGGACAGCTCCCGCTCCGCCGCCTCGCGGGCGGGGAGTCGGGAGATGTCCAGCGGTACGCCGTCGTCGGCGAGCAGTCGTGTCGGCGGTGCCGCGGTCGTTCCCCCCGTGACCGTCACGGCATCAGCCTCCGACGGTGCGGTCGCCGGGGGCGGAGTCGTAGCCGGGGAGTCCGGCGGCCCGGGCCAGTTCGAGGTCCAGGGCTTCGCGGCGGATGCGCTGGTCGATGTAGAGCAGGACGGTCACGCCGGCGGAGATCGGGAAGGTCACCGCGCTCGTGATCACGCCGCCGATGCCCGTGATGATCAGGAACGGCCAGCCGAAGGAGGCGGGCGTGCCGGAGAGGAGGCCCGAGAAGCCGTCGCCGTCGACCGCGATGCCGATGATGGTGAACGGGATCGCGATGATCATGGCGAAGAGGAAGATCAGCAGCTGGGTGAGCAGCGTGATCCCGAAGATCCGCCACCACGAGCCCTGCACCAGCTTGGCCGAGCGCTTCATCGACCGGATCACGCCCTGGCGTTCGAGCATCAGGGCGGGAGAGGCGAGGCTGAAGCGGATCACCAGCCAGACGGCGGCCACGATGGCGCCGAGGCCGCCCAGGGCGACGAGCGCCACGCCGGGGGCACCACCGATCAGGAGCCCCGGGAGGAGTCCGACGCAGACGACGGCCGCGCCCAGTCCGGCCGTGAGCAGGGTCAGTCCGATCAGCTGGAGCAGGCGGGGGCGGGCCTCCTGCCAGGCGGAGCTCAGCGAGACCGGGCGGCCCAGGACGGCGCGGCTGATGACGACGGTCAGCAGGGCCGCGCTGACCGTGGATGCCATCAGCGTGACCAGCAGGGACGGGCCCAGGCCGATCAGGGAGGACCGGAGCGACTCGATGGACTGCTCGAGCTGCTCGGCGGGTGTGGCGTCCGGGCTGATCGCCTCGGGCGCGGGGACGAGAAACCGCTGGGCCAGGATGTCGGCGATCTGGGAGATCACCGCGACCGCGACCGTGATGGTCAGCACCGTGCGCCAGTAGGTGCGGAGGGTCTTCGCCGCCCCGTCGAGGATCTCGCCCATGCCGAGCGGGCGCAGCGGGATCACGCCGGGCTTCGCGGCCGGCGGCCTGCCCCAGTTCACGTGAGGGGGCGGACCTCCCCGGTTCTGGCCCGCGGCGGGCGGCGGCGTCTGCCCGGTGGGCGGGGACCACTGGCCGGCGGGCGGCTGGTCCTTCGACCACTGGGGGGCGGAGCCGTTCGCGTCGGCCGGAGCGGCGGGTCGGGGAACCCCGGAGCCGTCCTGGCCGTCGGAGGGGGCGGATCCGGGCGAGGTCCAGCCCGGAGTGTCGTTCACGGTCGTCCACCTCGGAGGAATGGTCGCGGTGCCGGATCGGCGAAACCGGCTCGGTCACGGCGGCCGACACCTGACGCGGCGGCGGGCCGGGTGCCATCGTGCCACGCGGGGCTCACCGGCGGGCGGGGGCCGCCGACTCGTTCGTACCTTCGTCCGGACCTTCATTGTGCGAGCGGCAGGCGGCACACTGTGCGGATGCCCGATCAGGCCGCACGATCCGTGCGGTGACGGGCCGAACGGGGTGTGGTCGGCAAGATCACGACCCGAGCTGGGGGAGGCGCTGTGGGGCAGGTCACGGCAGGTAACGATTGGCTAATGGGATGATGTCGATATGAAGGGACGCGTTCTTGTCGTCGACGACGACACCGCACTGGCCGAGATGCTCGGCATCGTGCTGCGGGGTGAAGGGTTCGAGCCGTCGTTCGTCGCGGACGGTGACAAGGCGCTTGCCGCATTCCGGGAGGCCAAGCCTGACCTGGTGCTGCTCGACCTGATGCTGCCCGGACGGGACGGCATCGAGGTGTGCCGCCTGATCAGGGCCGAGTCGGGTGTGCCGATCGTCATGCTCACGGCCAAGAGCGACACGGTGGACGTGGTGGTGGGCCTGGAGTCCGGCGCCGACGACTACATCGTGAAGCCGTTCAAGCCGAAGGAGCTCGTCGCCCGCATCCGGGCGCGGCTGCGGAGGTCCGAGGAACCGGCGCCGGAGCAGCTCACCATCGGTGACCTGGTCATCGACGTGGCCGGGCACTCCGTGAAGCGGGACGGGCAGTCCATCGCCCTGACCCCGCTCGAGTTCGACCTGCTCGTCGCGCTGGCGCGCAAGCCGTGGCAGGTCTTCACCCGTGAGGTCCTGCTGGAGCAGGTCTGGGGTTACCGGCACGCGGCCGACACCCGGCTGGTGAACGTGCACGTCCAGCGGCTGCGCTCGAAGGTCGAGAAGGACCCCGAGCGCCCGGAGATCGTGGTGACCGTCCGCGGTGTCGGTTACAAGGCGGGACCGAGCTGACATGAGTGCAGGCAGTACTGCTCCGAAGCCCGGGGACCCGGGAGTCCGTACGGGGCGGACTGCCGGACCGGGGCGGGGGGGCTCGCGTTCCGGCCGTCTGCCGCGTGGCGGACGGCTCCTCCAGGACGGGGCGCCGGGAGGAACCGTTTTCCGGCTCTTCGTGCGCTGGGTGCGCCGCCCGCTGCTGCCCGCCCTGCGGCTGTGGCGGCGGAACATCCAGCTGCGGGTCGTCGCCGGCACCCTGCTGATGTCGCTCGGCGTGGTGCTGCTGCTCGGCATCGTCGTGATCGGGCAGGTCCGCAACGGCCTGTTCGAGGCGAAGGAGAAGGCCGCCCAGAGCCAGGCCGCCGGCGGGTTCTCCGCCGCCCAGGACCGGGCGGCGACCACCTCCTCGGCCCCCGGCCAGCAGGAGGGCGTACGGGCGGGCGCGTCCGTGAACTGGCGCTCCACGCTGGTCGAGCAACTCGCCAGCGGTGGCCAGAGCGCCTTCAACGTGGTCGCGCTCTCCCTCGAGACCGGTGAGGCCGCGAGCCGCGGTGCCCGCGCCTCCGGCGAGGTCGACCCGACCACGAGCATCCCCGCCAAACTGCGCCACTCGGTGGCCCAGGGCACGGACACCTTCCAGCAGTCCACCCGGATCCACTACACCAGCGGCAAGGCGTCCGAGCGCGGGCTCGTGATCGGCAAGCGGCTCAACGACGCCGAGGGCAAGCAGTACGAGCTGTACTACCTCTTCCCGCTGACGCAGGAGGAGGACTCCCTCACCCTGGTCAAGGGCACCCTCGCGACCGCCGGACTGTTCGTCGTCGTCCTGCTGGGCGCCATCGCCTGGCTCATGGTGCGCCAGGTCGTCACACCCGTACGGATGGCCGCGGGGATCGCCGAGCGGCTCTCCGCCGGCCGGCTCCAGGAGCGGATGAAGGTCACCGGCGAGGACGACATCGCGCGCCTCGGCGAGGCCTTCAACAAGATGGCGCAGAGCCTCCAGCTGAAGATCCAGCAGCTGGAGGAGCTGTCGCGGATGCAGCGGCGGTTCGTCTCCGACGTGTCGCACGAGCTGCGCACCCCGCTGACCACCGTCCGGATGGCGGCCGACGTCATCCACGAGGCGCGGGTCGACTTCGACCCCGTGACCGCGCGTTCCGCCGAGCTCCTCGGCGACCAGCTCGACCGATTCGAGTCGCTGCTCGCCGACCTCCTGGAGATCAGCCGCTTCGACGCGGGAGCGGCGGCGCTGGAGGCCGAGCCGATAGACCTGCGCCAGGTCGTCCGCCGGGTGATCGGCGGTGCCGAACCCCTCGCCGAGCGCAAGGGCACCCGGATCGTGGTCGTCGGTGACAAGCAGCCCGTGGTGGCCGAGGCGGACGCCCGCCGGGTCGAGCGGGTGCTGCGCAACCTCGTCGTCAACGCCGTCGAGCACGGCGAGGGCCGGGACGTGGTGGTGAAGCTGGCCGCCGCGGGCGGAGCCGTCGCCGTCGCCGTCCGCGACTACGGCGTCGGACTCAAGCCGGGCGAGGCGACCCGGGTCTTCAACCGCTTCTGGCGCGCCGACCCCGCCCGCGCGCGCACCACCGGCGGCACGGGCCTCGGCCTGTCGATCGCCGTCGAGGACGCCCGGCTGCACGGCGGCTGGCTCCAGGCCTGGGGCGAGCCCGGCGGCGGTTCGCAGTTCCGGCTGACCCTGCCGCGCACCGCGGACGAGCCGCTGCGGGGTTCCCCGATCCCGCTGGAGCCCGAGGACTCGCGGCGCAACCGCGAGCAGGCGACCGCCGGGCGTGCCCAGGAGAACGCGCACCGGGTGCCGGCACAGCCCGCCGGGGAGCGGCCCCCGCTCCCCGTACCGCCGAGGCTGCCCGCGCCGTCGCGGGCGACCGTCGACCCGACGGCCCTGCCCGGCAGCGGTGCGCGGGTGGTCGCACGCGCGGCCACGGAGACCGACGGCGGCGAGACGACCACGGCGGGGGCCATTGGCAACGGGAACACGGAGCGGGAGGACGGGACACGTGGGCGCTGACTCCCGAGCGGAGCACGCGGGGCGGGGACGGGTGACGCGGGTGGTCGTGCTGGCCGCGTGCGGCGGGCTCCTCACGACCGCCTGCGCGACGATGCCCGACAGCGGTGACGTCCAGGAGGTGAAGGGCGCCAACCAGGGCGACTCGCAGGTGCGGGTCTACGCCGTCGCGCCCCGCGACAACGCCGAACCGGACGAGATCGTCGACGGCTTCCTCGAAGCCATGACCAGTGACGACCCGGGCTTCGCCACCGCCCGCAAGTACCTGACGAACAAGGCCGCGCGGAGCTGGAAGCCCGAGCAGAGCATCACCGTGCTCACCACCGCGCCCGACCGCGAGCCCGCCGACCGCAACGCCGACCCCGAGAACCAGGGCCGCGCCTACCCGCTCTCCGGGCGCAAGATCGCGACCGTGGACGCCCGGCACGCCTACCAGCCGGCCAGTCCCGCCGAGTACGTCCAGTCGATCCACGTCGTGCAGCAGCCGACGGCCAACGGCAAGGGCAAGGAGTGGCGCATCGACAGCCTCCCGCCCGGCCTGGTGCTCGGCGAGGCCGACTTCCTGCGCAACTACCGTTCGGTCAACAAGTACTACTTCGCCTCCGGGGAGGACTGGGTCGTCGCCGACCCCGTCTACATCCGGCAGCGGCAGGACCCGGTCACCCGGATGGATCCGGTGACGCAGACGGTCAAGGCGCTGCTCGAAGGCCCGACGAACTGGCTGAAGCCCGCCGTCGACTCCTCGTTCCTCTCCGGTACGGAGCTGAAGGAGGGCGTCACCACGCTGGCGCCCGACGACCAGTCCACGCTGCGCGTGCCGCTCAACGCCAAGGCGGACCGGGCGGGCGGCGACGCCTGCCGCCGGATGGCCGCGCAGCTGCTCTTCACCCTCGGTGACCTGACCTCCGTACGGGTCGAGCAGGTGGAGCTCCTCGGGTCCGGCGGCCAGTCGCTGTGCCGGCTGGGCAAGGGGCAGGCGGCCGAGTTCGCCGCGGTCCGCAACGCCGACCGCGGGGAGAACCCGTACTTCGTCGACAGCCGCGGCAAGCTGATGATGCTGATGATCGGCGCCAAGGAGTCCGCCACGCCCACCGAGGTGGCGGGGCCGCTCGGCAAGGCCGGCCTGCAGCTCAAGTCCGTCGCCGTCGACCGGGGCGAGACCCGGGCCGCCGGGGTCGGGGCGGCCGGCCGCGAGCTGTACGTCTCCTCGATCACCACCGAGCAGGACCCGTCGGCCGCGATCCTCCGCAGCAAGGCCGCCCGGCCCGAGGACCGGCTGTCCGCGCCCAGCTGGGACGGCCGCGGCGATCTGTGGGTCGCCGACCGGGACCCCGCCTCGCCGCGCCTCTGGATGGTGCCGGACGGTACCGGCGACCCCGTCGAGGTCCGTACGCCCTGGCTGGACCACGACGCCCGGATCGAGTCCCTGCGGGTCTCCGCGGACGGCGTCCGGATCGCGCTGGTGGTCACCCGCGGCGATCGCACGACCCTGCAGATCGGCCGGGTCCAGCGCCAGACGTCGGGTGACGAGCCGGTCGTCTCCGTCCTCGACCTCCAGCCCGCCACGCCCCGGATGGAGTCCGTCACGGCCGTCTCCTGGGCCGGCCCGAGCCGGCTCGTCGTGGTCGGCAGGGAAGCGGGCGGCGTCCAGCAGATCCGCTACCTCCAGACCGACGGCTCGACATCGGCGACCTCGGTCCTGCCCGGCCTCGACGGCGTGACCTCCGTCGCCGCCCCGCAGAACGACAAGACGCCCGTCGTCGCCGACTCCGACAGCGACGGCATCGTCCGCCTCGTACCGGGCACCAACTGGCAGCCGGTGGTCAAGACGGGGGCCTCGCCGGTCTATCCGGGGTAGCGGGGGCGGCGGGAACGGCCGCGTCGGCGGGATGGGCGGGATCCGACGGGGATCCGACGGGGATCCGACGGTATCCAGGAGATCCGAGGAGATCCGAGGAGATCCGAGGGGGTTGTTTCCCCGCCGGAGACCGCGCCGGGGGCGGGGTGTGCCCCGGAAGGGCCCGGCAGGGCGTGAGGACCCGGTATCTGACGTACTTCGGAGGGGTGCGGGGGTTTTCCACAGGGGTGGCCCGGGGGCGCCGGGAGGTGCAGAGTGGAGGCATGCGGGGGTGGTGGCGGGAGATCGCCGGGCTGGTGCTGCCGGTCGCCTGCGGAGGCTGCGGCAGGCCGCGGACGGAGCTGTGTCCGGCGTGTGAGGCCGAGCTGCGCGGTACGGGGCCGAGCCGGGTGCGGCCCTCGCCCGAGCCCGTCGGGCTGCCGGTGGTGCACGCGGCCGCGCCGTACGCCGATGTCGTACGGGAGCTGCTGCTCGCGCACAAGGAGCGGGGGGCGCTGACGTTGGCGCGGCCCCTGGGCGGAGCGCTCGCCGCGGCCGTGGAGGCCGCCGAGGGGGCGCAGGAGGGCCCCGGAGGGCGGCCGCTGCTCCTCGTACCGGTGCCGTCGTCACGGCGTTCCGTACGGGCGCGTGGGCACGATCCGACGCGGCGGATCGCGCTCGCGGCGGCGGCGCGGCTGCGGAGGTCGGGGCGGGCGGCGCGGGTCGTGCCCGTGCTGCGCCAGCGGAGGTACGTGGCGGACCAGGCGGGTCTCGGGGCGCGCGGGCGGCTCGCGAACCTGGCCGGGGCACTGGAGGTCGTGCCGGGCGGCGCGCGGCTCCTGATGGAGGGAAGGGTGGTCCTCGTGGACGACCTGATGACCACGGGCGCCTCGCTCGCGGAGGCGGCGCGCGCCCTCGGAGACGTACACCCGCCGTTCACTCGGGGAATACCGCACGGCTTACCGGCCGGTTCGGCGCAGCACGAATTCGAACAGCGGGTGGGGGCTGTGATCGCATCCTCTCCCGCCTCGTTCGAAATAAACCGGAACTCGCCGGGAACTTGGATCGTTGCAGGTGGTGAGTGGTGAAAGCACTCGAACGGGGCTATGTCGCGGTAGCGGGTGCCGACACCCGTCCGAAGGGGCTATGTTCGGTTGTGAGGAATGGCGAACGCCATCGCCTCACCGAATACATGGTTGCGCCTACAGGACAGGAGTTCAGGGCGAATTAACCTCTTGTCGATGGGGTGGGGATCTTGTCGACTGGGGAGGAGGAGGTGAAAGTCGCCAAGTCCGAGCTCCGGTAATCCACCGGAGTCTGGTGCAAAGGGAGATCCCCGGCGGCCAAGGAGCCGACCAGGGCGATCCGGGAACGGAGTTCTGCGTGGACATCGTCGTCAAGGGCCGCAAGACCGAGGTGCCCGAGCGGTTCCGCAAGCACGTGGCCGAGAAGCTGAAGCTGGAGAAGATCCAGAAGCTCGACGGCAAGGTGATCAGCCTCGACGTCGAGGTGTCCAAGGAGCACAACCCGCGGCAGGCCGACCGGTCCGACCGCGTGGAGATCACCCTCCACTCCCGAGGCCCGGTGATCCGGGCGGAAGCTGCGGCAGGCGACCCGTACGCAGCGCTCGACCTCGCCAGCGACAAGCTCGAGGCACGACTGCGCAAGCAGCACGACAAGCGGTACACCCGCCGCGGCAACGGCAGGCTGTCGGCAGCGGAGGTCGGGGACGTGGTGCCCGGCGCCGCCCAGCTCAACGGCGACGGCCAACTGGCCGCCGACGAGCCCGACAAGGTGCCCACCACGATGATGGGCTCGATCGAAGTCCAGGGCGAGGGCCCGCTGGTGGTCCGTGAGAAGACCCACCGGGCCGCCCCCATGACGCTCGACCAGGCGCTCTACGAGATGGAGCTGGTCGGCCACGACTTCTACCTCTTCGTCGACTCCGACAACAAGCAGCCGAGCGTCGTCTACCGGCGACACGCGTACGACTACGGCGTCATCCACCTGGAGAGCGACCCGCTCGCCGAGGGCGGCGGCGTCGGCGGTGCACTCGGCGGCTGACAGGCCGCCACCCCCGCACCACCTCACACCTCAGCTGTCCCATTCGGTGCCCCTGGAGCGCACGGCGCCCCCCAGGGGCACCCCCGTGCGTCCATCGAGCACCCCAGCGCCGCCGGGGCATGAAATCATGGCGTGCACGCCAACCGGTGCTCTCCGAGCAGCGGTTGGAGGACCGGAAACGAATTCAGGCCACGGCCTTCAGGGGGAGGAACGATGGCGGACAGCTTCGGGCCGGTGCTCAGCGGGCGCGAGCACGGTGGTGCGGTCCCGGAGGGATCGGAATCGGACAGCGGTGCATTCCGCAAAGAGCCGATCCGGGTCCTCGTCGTGGACGACCATGCCCTCTTCCGCCGCGGACTCGAGATCGTCCTCGCGCAGGAAGAGGACATCCAGGTCGTCGGAGAGGCCGGTGACGGCGCCGAGGCCGTCGACAAGGCCGCCGATCTGCTGCCCGACATCGTCCTGATGGACGTGCGCATGCCCCGGCGCGGCGGCATCGAGGCGTGCACCTCCATCAAGGAGGTGGCTCCCAGCGCGAAGATCATCATGCTGACGATCAGCGACGAGGAGGCCGACCTCTACGACGCGATCAAGGCCGGGGCCACCGGCTACCTCCTCAAGGAGATCTCCACCGACGAGGTCGCGACGGCGATCCGGGCGGTCGCGGACGGGCAGTCGCAGATCAGCCCGTCGATGGCGTCGAAGCTCCTCACCGAGTTCAAGTCGATGATCCAGCGCACCGACGAGCGCCGGCTGGTGCCCGCGCCCCGGCTCACCGACCGCGAGCTCGAGGTCCTCAAGCTCGTCGCGACCGGGATGAACAACCGGGACATCGCCAAGGAGCTCTTCATCTCCGAGAACACGGTGAAGAACCACGTGCGGAACATCCTGGAGAAGCTCCAGCTGCACTCGCGGATGGAGGCCGTGGTGTACGCGATGCGGGAGAAGATCCTGGAGATCCGCTAGTCCGGCTGGTTCAGCGCGTTCACGAGGGCGGCGGTCAGGTCGGGGCGGTCGACGCGCTCGACCGAGACGGAGTCACAGCCGACCCACTCGGCCGCCTCGCGCAGCGCCCGGGCGACGGCGGGCACGGCCTTGGGGCCGTCGAGGGTGATCTGGCGGGCGACGAGGGTGCGGCCCTCGCGGGCGGGGTCGACCCGGCCGACGAGGCGGCCGCCGGCCAGGACCGGCATCGCGAAGTAGCCGTGGACCCGCTTCGGCTTCGGCACGTACGCCTCGAGGCGGTGGGTGAAGCCGAAGATCCGCTCGGTGCGGGGCCGCTCCCAGATCAGCGAGTCGAACGGCGAGAGCAGCGTCGTGCGGTGCCGGCCGCGCGGCTCCGTCGCCAGCGCCGCCGGATCGGCCCAGGCGGGCTTCCCCCAGCCCGCCACCGTCACCGGCACCAGACCCGAGGCCTCGACCACCGCGTCGAACTGCTCGGCCTTGATCCGGTGGTAGTCGGCGATGTCCGTGCGCGTGCCCACGCCGAGGGCTTCGCCGGCCTGCCGCACCAGGCGCCGCACGCACTCGGTGTCGTCCAGGTCGTCGTGGAGCAGCTCCTGCGGGATCGCCCGCTCGGCCAGGTCGTACACCCGCTTCCAGCTGCGCCGCTCCGTGACGACGACCTCGCCGTACATCAGCGCCCGCTCGACGGCGATCTTGGAGTCGGACCAGTCCCACCACTCGCCCTTGTTCTTGGCGCCGCCGAGCTCCGTCGCCGTCAGCGGTCCCTGGTCCCGCAGCTGGTCGATCACCTTGCCGTACGCCCCGGGCGACAGCTCGTGCCCCCAGTGCGGGCGGTCGCGGTAGGCGCGCCGGCGGAAGGCGAAGTGCGGCCACTCCTCGACGGGCAGCACGCAGGCCGCGTGCGACCAGTACTCGAAGGCGTGCGCCCCGGTCCAGTACGCGTCCTCGACCTTCGTGCGGCCGACGGCGCCCAGCCGCGCGTACGGGATCAGCTCGTGGGAGCGGGCCAGTACGGAGATGGTGTCGAGCTGGACCTGGCCGAGCGACCTGAGGACCCCGCGCACCCCGGCCCTGCGGTCGGGCGCACCCAGGAACCCCTGGGCGCGCAGCGCGATCCGGCGGGCGTCGTCGGCGGACAGTTCGGCGGCGGGGCGCGGCGCAGTCGTCATGGACTGCACCCTAGGCCCCGGCACTGACAACAGGCCCTGGTCCGGGCCTCGGTCGGTGTCCTGCCGGTCAGGCCGGACCAGGGAACGCGCCACGCGCGCGCGTGCCTGGTCCGGGCCCTGATCCGGCCTGGTCGACAGGACATCCCTAGGCGGCGGTGGACGGCAGGTCGCGGGCCGGGAGGTAGGGGAGGGGGCTGGGCAGGCCGAAGTCGGAGGGCAGTAGGGCGCCGATCCAGACGTCCCTGAGCGTGCCCTTGTTGGCCAGGGCGGCGCGCTGGGCGCCCTCCATGACGAAGCCGACCCGCTCGGCCACCGCGCGCGAGCCGGCGTTGCCGACCTCGGCGCGCCACACCAGGCGGGTGCAGCCGAGGCCCGTGAAGGCCCAGTGGGCGAGGGCCCGGACGGCCTCCGTCATGTAGCCGGCGCCGCGGTGCTCCGGCGCCAGCCAGTAGCCGACCTCCCAGACGCCCTGGCCGCGACTGGTCAGCGAGGCCGCGGCGAGCAGCGGGCCGCCGGCCACCGGTTCGACGGCGAACGCGTACTCCGTGTCGTCGCGCCAGCCGTCCGGCGCCAGCCGCTGGACGAAGAGCTCGGCGTCCTCGCGCGTGTACGGGGAGGGGACGACGGTCCAGCGCTGGATGGCCGGGTCCTGGCAGACGGCGTACACCGCGTCGGTGTCCTCGGGGACGAGCGCGCGCAGTCGGAGGCGGTCCGTGGTGAGGGTGATGGGATCCATGCCGGGATTGTGGTGACCCCGTGGACCGGAAGCGAACACTTTTCGGGTGGGGCGGCACCTTCCGCCCACCTCGTGCGTTCTCTTTGCGGGCGGACGTACGGCTCCGGCACTGCGGGCCTCCCTCTGCGCGGGCGGTCTCGCTTACGATGGCCGTTGCGGTGGGGACCACCTGCCGTGCCCGCGCTCGCGTCCTTCACAAGACCCAGTGCCAGGCCCGACCGGCAAGGAGACCAGCCTCAGTGTCCGTCTTCAACAAGCTCATGCGTGCAGGCGAAGGCAAGATCCTGCGCAAACTGCACCGCATCGCGGACCAGGTCAACTCCATCGAAGAGGACTTCGTCAACCTCTCCGACGCCGACCTGCGGGCGCTGACCGAGGAGTACAAGCAGCGGTACGCCGACGGCGAGAGCCTCGACGACCTGATGCCCGAGGCCTTCGCGACGGTGCGCGAGGCCGCCAAGCGCGTCCTCGGCCAGCGTCACTACGACGTCCAGCTGATGGGCGGCGCCGCCCTGCACCTCGGCTACGTCGCCGAGATGAAGACCGGTGAGGGCAAGACCCTTGTCGGCACCCTCCCGGCGTACCTCAACGCGCTGTCCGGCAAGGGCGTGCACCTGATCACGGTCAACGACTACCTGGCCGAGCGCGACTCCGAGCTCATGGGCCGGGTGCACAAGTTCCTCGGCCTGACCGTCGGCTGCATCCTCGCCAACATGACTCCGGCCCAGCGCCGCGAGATGTACAACTGCGACATCACCTACGGCACGAACAACGAGTTCGGCTTCGACTACCTCCGCGACAACATGGCGTGGTCCAAGGACGAGCTCGTCCAGCGCGGCCACAACTTCGCCTGTGTCGACGAGGTCGACTCCATCCTCGTCGACGAGGCCCGTACGCCGCTGATCATCTCCGGTCCGGCCGACCAGGCGACCAAGTGGTACGGCGACTTCGCCAAGCTCGTCACCCGCCTCTCCAAGGGCGAGCCCGGCAACCAGCTCAAGGGCATCGAGGAGACCGGCGACTACGAGGTCGACGAGAAGAAGCGCACCGTCGCCATCCACGAGGCCGGTGTCGCCAAGGTCGAGGACTGGCTGGGCATCGACAACCTCTACGAGTCGGTGAACACCCCGCTCGTCGGTTACCTGAACAACGCCATCAAGGCCAAGGAACTGTTCAAGAAGGACAAGGACTACGTCGTCATGGACGGCGAAGTCATGATCGTCGACGAGCACACCGGCCGCATCCTCGCCGGCCGCCGCTACAACGAGGGCATGCACCAGGCGATCGAGGCGAAGGAGGGGGTGGCGATCAAGGACGAGAACCAGACCCTCGCCACGATCACCCTGCAGAACTTCTTCCGCCTGTACTCGAAGCTGTCCGGCATGACCGGTACGGCCATGACCGAGGCCGCCGAGTTCCACCAGATCTACAAGCTGGGCGTCGTCCCGATCCCGACGAACCGGCCGATGATCCGCAAGGACCAGTCCGACCTGATCTACCGGACCGAGGTCGCCAAGTTCGCCGCCGTCGTCGACGACATCGCGGAGAAGCACGAGAAGGGTCAGCCGATCCTCGTCGGCACGACCTCCGTCGAGAAGTCCGAGTACCTCTCGCAGCAGCTCTCCAAGCGCGGCGTCCAGCACGAGGTCCTCAACGCCAAGCACCACGAGCGCGAGGCCAGCATCGTCGCCCAGGCCGGCCGCCGCGGCGCCGTCACGGTCGCCACGAACATGGCCGGCCGCGGTACGGACATCAAGCTCGGCGGCAACCCGGACGACCTCGCCGAGGCCGAGCTGCGGCAGGCGGGTCTGGACCCGGTCGAGCACGTCGAGGAGTGGGCCGCGGCCCTGCCCGGCGCCCTGGAGCGTGCCGAGAAGGCCGTGAAGGCGGAGTTCGAGGAGGTCAAGGACCTCGGCGGGCTGTACGTCCTGGGCACCGAGCGCCACGAGTCCCGGCGCATCGACAACCAGCTCCGCGGCCGTTCCGGCCGTCAGGGCGACCCGGGCGAGTCCCGCTTCTACCTCTCCCTCGGCGACGACCTGATGCGCCTGTTCAAGGCGCAGATGGTCGAGCGCGTGATGGCCATGGCCAACGTGCCGGACGACGTGCCGATCGAGAACAAGATGGTCACCCGCGCCATCGCCTCCGCCCAGTCCCAGGTCGAGACCCAGAACTTCGAGACGCGCAAGAACGTCCTCAAGTACGACGAGGTCCTCAACCGGCAGCGCGAGGTCATCTACGGCGAGCGGCGCCGCGTCCTGGAGGGCGAGGACCTGCACGAGCAGATCCAGCACTTCATGGACGACACGATCGACGACTACATCCGCCAGGAGACCGCCGAGGGCTTCGCGGAGGAGTGGGACCTCGACCGTCTGTGGAACGCCTTCAAGCAGCTCTACCCGGTGAAGGTCACCGTGGAGGAGCTGGAGGACGCGGCCGGGGACCGGGCGGGGATCACCGCCGAGTTCATCGCCGAGTCGATCAAGGACGACATCCACGAGCAGTACGACTCGCGGGAGAAGCAGCTCGGCTCGGAGATCATGCGCGAGCTGGAGCGCCGCGTGGTCCTGTCCGTCCTGGACCGCAAGTGGCGCGAGCACCTCTACGAGATGGACTATCTCCAGGAGGGCATCGGCCTGCGCGCCATGGCGCAGAAGGACCCGCTGGTCGAGTACCAGCGCGAGGGCTTCGACATGTTCACCGCCATGATGGAGGGCATCAAGGAGGAGTCCGTCGGCTACCTGTTCAACCTGGAGGTCCAGGTCGAGCAGCAGGTCGAGGAGGTCCCCGTGCAGGCGAGCGCTCCCTCGCTGAGCAAGGAGGACGCCGTCCCGGCCCCCGCCGGGCGTCCGGAGATCCGTGCCAAGGGGCTCGACGCCCCGCAGCGGCCGGACCGGCTGCACTTCTCCGCGCCGACCGTCGACGGTGACGGCGGTGTCGTCGAGGGCGACTTCGCCTCCGACGACGAGGGTGACGGGATGACCCGCGCCGAGCGGCGCAAGGCGCAGAAGAACGCGGGCGGCGGCGGGCGTCGTCGCAAGAAGTGACGCCGTTCCGATCCGCTCGGTGATCCGGGTGATCTGCGTGGTCCAAGTGGTCCGAAGGGCCTGAGGGGTCTTCGGCGAAGGGGGCGGTCGCCCGGTGGGGCGGCCGGCCCCTTCGTCATGTGCGGTGGGCCGTCGCGCCGAGGCCGTCGAGCTCCACGGCGGCGCAGCGCCATCGCTGGTCGGCGCCGCGCTCCAGTCGGAACGCCATCGCCCGGACGCGGGGGCCGGTGGCGATCGTCGCGAAGGCCTCCACGGCCGTCCGGCCGGGGTGCACCTGGACCGAGCAGCGGCGCAGGACGGGTCGGGGGCCGAGCGACCGCAGGGGTGTCTGCGGGGCGAGCAGGACGAGCTGCTCGTACGCCTCGCCGACGGTGTGGCCGAGCATCCAGTGGACCGGTCGCTCCCCGCTGAGCACGGCGAGGAGGCGCTCGGCGAAGACGGTGTGCGGGGGGAGCGCGCGGGGTGCGGTGCGGGGCGGGCCGGCCTGGGCCGGCGTACGCGGGTGGGTGCCGGCGGTTCCGCGCGGGCGGGCTCCCGCGGAACCGCGCGGGCGCGTGCCGGCCGGGCCGCCGGGGGTCGTGCGGGGGCGCGGGGTGGGGGCGGGCGTGGTGGTGAGCGTGACGGTCATGGCGGGCCCCTGTCGTTGCGTAATCGAGTGGTACCAGTGAGTAACTTCCGTTGGGGATCTTGTACGGGGGCACTCCGGGGCCCCGCAAGGAGGCCGCGGCGGCGGGGCGGTCCGGAAACCGGATCACCTATCAGGGTGACGGGGCGGGAAAACGGCTCCGGCGGCTCGACGGACGGGCCTCCTCGGTGGACGGGCGGCGTGTGCGACCGCCCGCCCCGAAGGGGGACTCCGCACGTATCCTGAGGGCCTCTCCGTCTACGAAAGCGGCCAGCCATGCGCGTCTACGTCCCCCTGACCCTCCCCGGTCTCGCACAGGCGCACAAGGCGGGCGAGCTGGCCCCCGGCCCGCTGACCGCCTACGCCGTCACCCCCGCGCTGCGCGAGTGGTACGTCTCCGACGACATCGAGGAGCTGGAGTACGCGGCGCTCAACCGGGCCGCGGCCGCCTCCCTGCGCCTCCTCGCCGGCGACCCCGAGGCGCCCCGGCGCCGGATCGTCGTCGCCGTCGACGTGGCCGACAAGGACGCGACCGCCGACCCCGACGAGGGGCTCCACGCCGGCTCCATCGGCGAGGTCCGGATCGCCGGACCCGTCCCGCTGGCCAAGGCGGCGGCGGTGCACGCCGACGCGGACGACGCCGAGGCCGACGTCACGGCGGCGGCCGGCGCGCTGGGGGCCGCGGACCAGGGCGACGACGACGCCCAGTTCGTCGTCGACGGGGCCGAGGACCACGAACTGCTGTGGTTCGGGGTGCAGGAGATCCCCGGACTGCTGGGCTGACACCGCCCTCCGCGCCCGTGCCCGTGCCCGCCCCTGTGGACGGGCACTCTTCGCCGTCAGGGGCGGCGGGTACCGTCTTTCCATGGGGAAGCACGGAAAACACCTGGTCTGGGACTGGAACGGCACGCTGCTCGACGACATCGACGCGGTCATCGGGGCGACGAACGCCGCCTTCGCCGAACTCGGACTCGCATCGATCACCCTGGAGCGGTACCGCGAGCTCTACACGGTGCCGGTGCCGAAGTTCTACGAGCGGCTGATGGGGCGGCTGCCGACCGACGCGGAATGGATCGTCATGGACGGCGCCTTCCACCGGCACTACTGGGAGCGGGCCGAGAACTGCGGGCTGACCGCCGGGGCCGCGGAGCTGCTCGCGGCGCGGCAGGAGTCCGGCTTCACGCAGTCGCTGCTGTCGCTGGCGCCGCACGCCGAGCTGATACCGCTCGTCCGGCGGCACGGGATCGCCGAGCGGTTCGTCCGGATGGACGGGCGGGGCGACGCGTCCACGGACGGGAAGTCCGGGCACATGGTCCGGCACCTGGCCGCGCTGGCCGTTCCCGCGGAGCGCGTGGTCGTCATCGGCGACGCGGCGGACGACGCGGTGGCGGCGGGGCACGTGGGGGCGAAGGCGGTGCTGTACACCGGGGGGTCGCACAGTCGGGCGTCGTTGGCGCGGGCGGGGGTGCCGGTGGTGGATTCGCTGGAGGAGGCGGTGGCGGTGGCGGAGGAGCTGGTGTAGGTCCTTCGCGCCTTGTCCCGGCCTTTCGCCCTGGCGGGGCGGGGCCCGGCCCGCCAGGGCGGTGCCTGTCCGGTGGTGGGTGAGGGCGGACGGGCCGGGTGCGGCCCGGTGGGCGGGTCGTGCCCACCCGTTCCGCCCCGGCCGAACGCATGCCCACGACCCGCCTGAGGCGTCAGCCCTTGGTGCGGAGGACCTTGAGGAATTCGCGCATCCAGGTGGGGTGGTCGGGCCAGGCGCGGGAGGAGACGAGGAGGCCGTCGACGACGGCGGCGGAGTCCTGGAAGGTGGCGCCGGCGGCCTGCATGTCGAGTTCGAGGGCCGGGTAGGCGGTGACGTGGCGGCCTTCGAGGCCGCCGATCGCGGCCGTGAGCAGCGGGCCGTGGCAGATCTGGGCGACGGGCTTGTCGGCGTCGAAGAAGGCCTTGAGGATCTTGCGGAGCTCGGGGTCGTTGCGCAGGTACTCGGGGGCGCGGCCGCCCGGGATCACCACCGCGACGTACGCCCCGGGGTCGACCTCGGAGAAGGCCAGGTCGGCGGGCCAGGTGTAGCCGGGCTTCTCGGTGTACGTGTCGAATCCGGGCTCGAAGTCGTGGACGACGAACCGCAGCGTCTTGCGGGCCGGCGCGGCGATGTCGACCTCGTAGCCCTCCTCCAGAAGCCGCTGGTAGGGGTACATCACCTCCAGGGACTCCGCCGCGTCCCCGGTCACGATCAGGATCTTCGCCATGGCTCTCCCAGGTCACAGATGGTCGGTCTGTCGTGCTGTGCCCATGCTTGCGCACACGGTGCCCCCGACGGGCCGGTTTGCCAAGAGGACACGTGTCGCTGTCCATAACGTCAAACTTCGCACGCTCTTTTGTACGCATACGGCTCATGACGGTTCCGGGGGCGAGGGCGATAGGCTTTTGCCGTGATCAGCGCGATACGCCGTGGGGGCAGCGAAGCCCCCGGCTGCCGCCCGGCCCGCGACAGCGGCCGGGTCGACCGTGTGTTCGCCGATCCCTCCCGTCCGGACGTGCCGCGTTCCGTGGCCGATAACGATCCGGGCATCTCTCATCCGGGCATAACGTCGTCTTCGACCGGAATCACCGCGTCGTGGCGTTGTGCCCTTTCTTCCACCGACGTCACGCAACGGCGCGCGACAGGAGTCAGAGGACATGCAGACCAAGCTGGACGAAGCAAAGGCCGAGCTGCTCGAGAGGGCCGCCCGGGTAGCTGAGCACAGCCCGGTCGGGGGGCGACTTCCGACGGGCCCGGAAGGTGCGGGGAAGCGCCCCGACCGGGACACCGTGCTCGACTACCTCCAGCGCTACTACCTGCACACCGCGCCCGAGGACCTCACCGACCGGGACCCGGTCGACGTGTTCGGCGCCGCGCTCTCTCACTACCGGCTCGCGGAGAACCGCCCGCAGGGCACCGCGAACGTGCGCGTCCACACCCCGACGGTGGAGGAGAACGGCTGGACGAGCAGCCACTCCGTCGTCGAGGTCGTCACCGACGACATGCCCTTCCTCGTCGACTCGGTGACCAACGAGCTGTCCCGCCAGGGCCGCGGCATCCACGTCGTGATCCACCCGCAGGTCCTGGTCCGCCGTGACGTCACCGGCCGGCTCATCGAGGTCCTGTCGACCCAGGTCGACGGCGAGCTGCCGCACGACGCGCTCAACGAGTCGTGGATCCACGTCGAGATCGACCGCGAGACCGACCGCGCCGACCTCAAGCAGATCACCACCGACCTGCTGCGCGTCCTGTCCGACGTCCGCGAGACGGTCGAGGACTGGGACAAGATGCGCGACGCCGCGCTGCGCATCGCCGACGGGCTCCCCGGCGAGCCCACCGCCTCCGACCTGCGGCCGACCGAGGTGGAGGAGGCCCGCGAGCTGCTGCGCTGGCTCGCCGACGACCACTTCACCTTCCTCGGCTACCGCGAGTACGAGCTCGTCAACGGCGACGCCCTGACCGCCGTGCCCGGCACCGGCCTCGGCATCCTGCGCTCCGACCCGCAGCACGGCGCCGACGACGAGGGCCACCACGCCCACCCCGTCTCGCCCTCCTTCAGCCGGCTGCCCGCCGACGCCCGCGCCAAGGCGCGCGAGCACAAGCTGCTGATCCTGACGAAGGCCAACAGCCGGGCGACCGTGCACCGCCCCTCGTACCTCGACTACGTCGGCGTGAAGAAGTTCGACGCCGACGGCAACGTCATCGGTGAGCGCCGCTTCCTCGGCCTGTTCTCGTCCGCCGCGTACACCGAGTCCGTCCGCCG
Source organism: Streptomyces sp. NPDC093089 (assembly GCF_044754405.1). Lineage (NCBI taxonomy): Bacteria > Bacillati > Actinomycetota > Actinomycetes > Kitasatosporales > Streptomycetaceae > Streptomyces > Streptomyces sp. NPDC093089. The sequence continues at coordinate 198,529 of NZ_JBIVPA010000016.1, read as the reverse complement.
GGTCCCGGTCGTCAAGCGCAAGGTCCAGGAGGTCCTCGCGGGCGCCGGCTTCTCGCCGAACAGCCACGACGGCCGCGACCTGCTCCAGATCCTGGAGACCTACCCGCGCGACGAGCTGTTCCAGACCCCGGTCGACCAGCTCCAGTCCATCGTCACCAGCGTCCTGTACCTGCAGGAGCGGCGCCGGCTGCGGCTCTACCTGCGCCAGGACGAGTACGGCCGTTACTACTCGGCCCTCGTCTACCTGCCGCGCGACCGCTACACGACCCGCGTCCGGCTGCGGATCATCGACATCCTGAAGGAGGAGCTCGACGGCACCAGCGTCGACTTCACCGCCTGGAACACCGAGTCGATCCTCTCCCGGCTGCACTTCGTCGTCCGGGTGAAGCCGGGCACCGAGCTCGCCAAGCTCACCGACGCCGACGTCGACCGCATCGAGAGCCGGCTCGTCGAGGCCACCCGCTCCTGGGCCGACGGCTTCGGCGAGGCGCTGAACGCCGAGTGCGGCGAGGAGCGCGCCGCCGAGCTGCTGCGCCGCTACGGCAACGCCTTCCCCGACGGCTACAAGGCCGACCACTCGCCGCGCGCGGCCGTCGCCGACCTGGTCCACCTGGAGACCCTCGCCGGCAGCGGCAAGGACTTCGCGCTGTCGCTCTACGAGCCGGTCGTCGCGGGCCCCGGCGAGCGCCGCTTCAAGATCTACAAGACCGGCGACCCGATCTCCCTCTCCGCCGTCCTCCCGGTCCTCAACCGGCTCGGCGTCGAGGTCACCGACGAGCGCCCGTACGAGCTCCGCTGCTCCGACCGCAGCCACGCCTGGATCTACGACTTCGGCCTGCGGATGCCGGCCCCGACCGGCAACGGCGGCGACTACGTCGGCGACGACGCCCGCGAGCGCTTCCAGGAGGCCTTCGCCGCCACCTGGACCGGCCAGGCCGAGAACGACAACTTCAACTCGCTCGTCCTCTCCGCCGGGCTGACCTGGCGCGAGGCGATGGTGCTGCGCGCCTACGCCAAGTACCTGCGCCAGGCCGGTTCGACGTTCAGCCAGGACTACATGGAGGACACCCTCCGCAACAACGTCCACACCACGCGGCTGCTCGTCTCCCTCTTCGAGGCCCGGATGGCCCCGGAGCGCCAGCGCGCCGGGACCGAGCTGATCGACGGCATCCTGGAGGAGCTGGAAGGCGCCCTCGACCAGGTCGCGAGCCTGGACGAGGACCGCATCCTGCGCTCCTTCCTCACCGTCATCAAGGCCACGCTGCGCACCAACTTCTTCCAGAAGTCGGTCGACGGCGCCCCGCACTCCTACGTGTCGATGAAGTTCGACCCGCAGGCCATCCCCGACCTGCCCGCCCCGCGCCCCGCCTTCGAGATCTGGGTGTACTCGCCCCGCGTCGAGGGCGTCCACCTGCGCTTCGGCAAGGTCGCCCGAGGCGGCCTGCGCTGGTCCGACCGCCGCGAGGACTTCCGTACGGAGATCCTCGGCCTGGTCAAGGCGCAGATGGTGAAGAACACCGTCATCGTGCCCGTCGGCGCCAAGGGCGGCTTCGTCGCCAAGCAGCTCCCGGACCCGTCCGTGGACCGCGACGCGTGGATGGCCGAGGGCATCGCCTCGTACAAGACCTTCATCTCGGCGCTGCTCGACATCACCGACAACCTGGTCGCGGGCGAGGTCGTGCCGCCGGCCGACGTGGTCCGCCACGACGAGGACGACACCTACCTGGTCGTCGCCGCCGACAAGGGCACCGCGACGTTCTCCGACATCGCCAACGGGGTCGCCGAGGACTACGGCTTCTGGCTCGGCGACGCCTTCGCCTCCGGCGGCTCGGCGGGCTACGACCACAAGGGCATGGGCATCACCGCCCGCGGTGCCTGGGAGTCGGTCAAGCGCCACTTCCGCGAGCTGGGCCACGACACCCAGACCCAGGACTTCACCGTCGTCGGCGTCGGCGACATGTCCGGCGACGTCTTCGGCAACGGCATGCTGCTGAGCGAGCACATCCGGCTCGTGGCCGCCTTCGACCACCGGCACATCTTCATCGACCCGAACCCGGACGCGGCCGCCTCGTACGCCGAGCGCCGCCGCCTCTTCGAGCTGCCCCGCTCGTCCTGGGCCGACTACGACCCGTCGCTGCTCTCCGCGGGCGGTGGCATCCACCCCCGCAGCGCCAAGGCCATCCCGGTCAACGCGCAGGTCAGGGCCGCCCTCGGCATCGAGGACGGGGTCACCAAGATGACTCCGGCCGAGCTGATGAAGGCCGTCCTGCACGCGCCGGTCGACCTGCTGTGGAACGGCGGCATCGGCACGTACGTCAAGTCGTCGGCCGAGTCCAACGCCGACGTCGGCGACAAGGCCAACGACGCCATCCGCGTCGACGGCCAGGACGTCCGCGCCCAGGTCATCGGCGAGGGCGGCAACCTCGGCGCCACCCAGCTCGGCCGCATCGAGTTCGCCCGCGCCGGCGGCCCCGAGGGCCAGGGCGGCAAGGTCAACACCGACGCGATCGACAACAGCGCCGGCGTCGACACCTCCGACCACGAGGTCAACATCAAGATCCTGCTCAACGGTCTCGTCGCCGAGGGCGACATGACCGTCAAGCAGCGCAACAAGATCCTCGCGGAGATGACGGACGAGGTCGGCGCGCTCGTCCTGCGCAACAACTACGCGCAGAACACCGCCCTCGCCAACGCCGTCGCCCAGTCGCCGTCGCTGCTCCACGCCCACCAGCGGTTCATGCGCCGCCTGGGCCGCGACGGCAGCCTCGACCGCTCGCTGGAGTTCCTGCCCAGCGACCGGCAGGTCCGCGACCTGCTCAACAACGCCCGCGGCCTGAGCCAGCCGGAGCTCGCCGTCCTCCTCGCGTACACCAAGATCACGGTGGCCGACGAGCTGATCGGCACGGAGCTCCCGGACGACCCGTACCTGCGCGGGTTGCTCCACGCGTACTTCCCGACGCTGCTGCGCGAGAAGTTCACCGAGGCCGTCGACAACCACGCCCTGCGCCGCGAGATCATCACGACCGTCCTGGTCAACGACACCGTCAACACCGGTGGCTCGACCTTCCTGCACCGCCTCCGCGAGGAGAGCGGCGCGTCGATCGAGGAGATCGTCCGGGCGCAGACCGCGGCCCGTGCCGTCTTCCGGCTCGGCCAGGTCTGGGACGCCGTCGAGGGCCTGGACAACCAGGTGCCGGCCGAGGTGCAGACCCAGATGCGGCTGCACTCCCGCCGGCTCGTCGAGCGCGGCACGCGCTGGCTGCTCAACAACCGGCCGCAGCCGCTCCAGATCGGCGAGACCATCGAGTTCTTCGCCGAGCGCGTCGAGGAGGTCTGGACGCAGCTGCCGCAGCTGCTGCGCGGCTCGGACCTGGAGTGGTACCAGTCGATCCTGGAGGAGCTGACCGGGTTCGGCGTGCCGGAGGAACTCGCGCTGCGGGTGGCCGGCTTCTCCTCGGCCTTCCCGATCCTCGACATCGTGGCCATCGCGGACCGGATGGGCAAGGAGCCGCTGGCGGTCGCCGAGGTCTACTACGACCTGGCGGACCGGCTGCGGATCACCGACCTGATGGACCGGATCATCGAGCTGCCGCGCGCCGACCGGTGGCAGTCGATGGCCCGCGCCTCGATCCGCGAGGACCTCTTCGCGGCGCACGCGGCGCTGACCGCGGACGTCCTGACCGTGGGCAACGGCACCACGAGCCCCGAGGAGCGGTTCAAGGCCTGGGAGGAGAAGAACGCGGCGATCCTGGGCCGCGCGCGGACGACCCTGGAGGAGATCCAGGGCTCGGACACCTTCGACCTGGCGAACCTGTCGGTCGCGATGCGGACGATGCGCACGCTGCTCCGCACGCACAGCTAGTCGGTGACGACAGGGAAGGGCCCCGCCGGTGTTCCGGCGGGGCCCTTCCCCGTGTCCGCGGGCACCGCTCAGGCGGCCTGCTCGGGGGGACCGGTGACCGTCGCGGTCCACAGGCGGCGGGCGGCGAGCAGGGCGGCGGCGAGGAGGAGGCCGTTGCGGAGGACCATGACCGTGAGCCCGGTGGGGGTGCCGGCGACGACGTCGAGGTAGAGGACGGGGTACGCGAGCGAGCTCAGCGCGGCGGCCGGGAGGAGCAGCAGGGCCACCGGGCGCATCACCGTGCGGCGGGAGGTCAGGCAGACGGCGGCGAGCCCGAGCAGCCAGATCATGTACTGGGGGCTGATCACCCGGCTGGTGACGGTGAAGAGCAGGACGGCGGCGAAGGCCGCGTCGAGCGGGGTGGCCGGGGTCCAGCGGTGGGCCCGGACGCGCCAGAGGAGCAGCCAGCCGAAGGCGGCGACGGTGAGCAGCAGGGCGGCGTGGCCGAGGGTGGAGACGTACGGGCCGACGTACTCGAAGGCGCCGTAGCGGAACTCGACGCCGCCCGGCCAGGCCCCGGTCGCCCGGGCCAGCGCGAGGGCCGTGCCGCCGAGGGACTCGATCTGGACGCCCCGGTTGCCCTGCTGGCGCAGGAAGCCCAGGGACTCGGAGAAGAACAGGGCGAGGGTGGCGAGGAGCGCGAGGGCGGTGACGACGGCCGCGGTCCAGGCCTCCCGGGTGGTACGGCCCCGGGGGGTGCCGATCAGGGCGAGTGCCGGCCACACCTTCACCATCGCGCCGATCCCGGCGAGCGCCCCGCCGAGCTGGTGGGCGGCGGTGGAGCGGGCGCCCAGGGCGAGGAGGGCGAGGACGGCGAGGGCGGTGGTCTGGACGTCGTACCGGGCGAGCGGCAGGTGCAGGAGGAGCGGGAGGCCGCAGACCCAGATCCAGGCGCCGTGGGTGAGGCGCGCGCTGTCCGCGCGGGCGAGGGCGAGCGTGACGACCGCGTCGGCGAGCAGGGTGAGGGCGACGAACGCCTGGAAGTAGGTGAGCCACGGGAGGACGCCCGGCGACATGATCACGAGCCCCGCGCCGGGCGGGTACTGCCAGGTGGCGTCGCCGGGCGGGAAGGTGCCTTGGGTGAACTGCCCGTACCAGTGCTGGTAGAGGGCGACCTCGCGGCCCACCCCGCCGATGCCGAGGTCGTCGCTTCGCAGCAGCAGGAGCATGCCGGCCCGGGTGAGGAGCCAGACGGCGGCGAGGGCGAGGTAGGGGCCGCGGCCGACGGTGACGAAGGTGGCGGAGGTGAAGGTGTCCGAGTCGAAGGGCGACCCGGTCAGGGCGGGGGGTTCGCTCCCGGTCCGGGGCGTGGCGGGGGATTCGCCTCCGGGCCGGGGCGGCGACTGGGGGTGATCGTTCGTCATCCCACCGCACTTTAGACCGTAATGTCTTAATTGTTCGCCCTCTTCGCGCCCGGTTCGGCCGTGAACTCCCCGTACGCCGCCACCACCTCCTTCGCCGGGCCGTCCATCCGCAGCCTGCCCGCCTCCAGCCACAGCGCCCGCTCGCAGGTCTCCGTGACGGTGGAGTTCGAGTGGCTGACCGGGAAGACCGTCCCCGCCTCCGCCCGCAGCTCGTCGATCCGCCCCTGGCTGCGCCGCCGGAAGCGCGTGTCGCCGGACTGGAGGCCCGCGACGGCCTTCAGGAGGGGCGATTTCCCACTCCCGTTCGAACCGATCAGGCCAATTGCCTCGCTCCGGTACGCGACGAAGTCGACCCCGCGGACGGCGTGGCCCGCGGTTACTTCACCGCGCCCGCCATCACCCCCGATGCGAACTGGCGCTGGAAGGCGAAGAACACCAGCAGCGGTACCACCATCGACACGAAGGCGCCCGGTGCGAGCACGTCGACGTTGTTGCCGAACTGTCGGACCTGCTGCTGGAGCGCCACCGTGATCGGGGGCGACTGCGAGTCCGCGAAGATCAGCGCGATCAGCATGTCGTTCCAGACCCACAGGAACTGGAAGATTCCCAGCGAGGCGATGGCCGGACCGCCGAGCGGCAGCACCACCCGGGTGAAGAGCCGTATCTCGCCCGCCCCGTCGAGCCGCGCCGCCTCCAGGAGCTCGCGCGGGATCTCCGCGAAGAAGTTCCGCAGCAGGAAGATCGCGAACGGCAGGCCGAAGGCCGTGTGGAAGAGGACCACCCCGAGCGTCGTCTCGAAGAGCCCGACCGCCCCGAACAGCTTCGACACCGGGACCAGCGCGACCTGCACCGGCACCACGAGCAGGGCGACCACCCCCAGGAACCACCAGTCCCGGCCGGGGAACTCCAGCCACGCGAACGCGTACCCGGCGAAGGAGCCGAGGGCGAGGACGAGGAGCGTCGCCGGAACGGTGATCAGGACGGTGGAGACGAGGGAGCCGGTGATCGTCTCGTTCGCCAGGAGGTGCGCGTAGTTCTCGGTGGTCAGCCGCGCCGGGGCCGTGAACACCCGCCACCAGCCGCTCGCCGCGATGTCCGAGGGCGAGCGGAGCGACGAGACCAGCAGCCCGACCGTGGGCAGCAGCCAGAACAGGGCGGCCAGGACGAGGAAGACCCGGACCGCGCCGGAGGCCGCCTTGGCGGCGGCCCGGGAGGCGAGCGACGTCATCGGCGGGTCTCCCTTCGCATGCGGCGGATGTTGACCGCCATCACCGGCACCACGAGCAGCAGCAGGACGACCGCGATCGCCGAGCCCACCCCGAGGTCCGCGTCCGTGCCGAACGACGAGCGGTACAGCTGGAGCGCCAGCACGTTCGCGTCGTCCTGGGCCGAGCCCGGCGCGATGACGAAGACCAGGTCGAAGACCTTGAGCACGTTGATCATCAGCGTGACGAGGACGACCGCGAGGACCGGCGCCAGGAGCGGGACCGTGATCCGGCGGAACACCTGCCACTCGTTCGCCCCGTCCACCCGCGCCGCTTCGAGCAGCTCGCGCGGCACGGCCGCCAGCCCGGCCCCGATCAGCACCATGGCGAACCCGGCCCACATCCACACGTACGCCCCGATGACGGCCGGCGTGACGAGCGAGGGACCCAGCCACTCCACGCCGTCGTACTGCTCGCGGAAGTTGCTCGCGGGCAGCCGCAGTACGGCTCCGTCGGCGCGGTCGGCGGGCAGCGTGAAGGTGCCGTCGGCCGCCGCCGTGGCCGTGGCGACCACCCTGCCCTCCCGTACGGCCTCGATCCGCAGCCCCGCCAGGCCGAGTTCGGCCGGGTCGACCGCGTTCGGCCGCCCGCCGCCGCCCCGGGTGAAGTCCAGCCACGCCGTTCCGGCGATCCGGCCGGGACCGCCCGCGTCCGCGGCCGGCTCGCGCGCTGGGCGGGCCTCCTCCGGCATCCGCCCCGGAGCCACCCCGATCAGCGGCAGCCGTACGGGCTCCCCGGCGCGCACCGGCTCCTCGGTGACGAACGCGCCGCCGCCCGCCGCCTTCAGCGGGTGCACGGGCAGCGGCCGGGCGCGCGGGAAGCCGGACGCCTCGGCGAACGTGTCGTGGACCCCGACCCAGACCGCGTTGGCGATCCCGCGGTCCGGGTCCTGCTCGTAGACGAGCCGGAAGATGATCCCGGCGGCGAGCATCGAGATCGCCATCGGCATGAAGACGACCAGCTTGAACGCGGTGCCCCAGCGGACGCGTTCGGTGAGCACCGCGAAGACCAGGCCGAGCGCCGTGGCGACGGCGGGCGCCACGACCAACCAGACCAGGTTGTTGCGGACGGCGGTGCGGAGCGAGTCGTCGGTGACCAGCGCGAGGTAGTTGTCCAGGCCGACGAACGACGTGCCGGCACGGTCGAGGAGCGAGCGTCGGACCGAGTACCCGATCGGGTAGACGACCAGCGCGCCGAGCAGTAGCAGGGCGGGGAGCAGGAACCCCGCCGCCACGACCCGCTGGCGTGTGCCGGTCCGTTTCCCGGTCCGTTTCCGGGTCGGTGTGCCGGTCCGTGTGCCGGTCCGTGCGGGTGTCCTCGCGCCGCCGGAGTCGCTGGTGCCGCCGGAGTCGCTGGTGTCGCTGGTGTCGCGAACGGCCTTCGGCATGCCGGGCCTCAGCTCTTCGCGGCGGTCCGGTACGCCTTGGCCGCGTCCGCCTCCAGCCGCGCCTGGGTCCCGGCGACGTCCTTCGGGTTCTTCAGGAAGTCCTGGAGCGCCTTCCACTCGCCCTTGCCGGGCGTGCCGCCGAACGACTGCGGCATCTGGTCCGACATGTCGAAGCGGAAGTCGTCGCCGGCGCCGATGAGCGCCTTCGCGATCTCGCGCTGGACGTCGTTCGGGTACGCGGCCGGGTCCAGGTTCTTGTTGGGGGAGAGGAAGCCGCCCTCCGCCGCCCAGATCTTCGCCGCCTCCGGGGAGGCGAGGAACGCGAGCAGCGCCTGCGCGCCCTTGGTGTCCTTGAGGGCGACGGCCGCGTCGCCGGCCGTGACCACGGGGGCGGTGCCGGAGCCGACCGCGGGGAACGGGAAGACCTTCGCGTCCGTGCCGATCTTCGCCTGCGTCTGGGCGATGTTGACGGCGGCGAAGTCGCCCTCGAAGACCATCGCCCCCTTGGGCTGGTCGCCGCCGGTGAACGTCTGGGTGACCGAGACCGGGTACTCCGTCTGCAGCGCGCCGTTCGTCCCGCCGGCGATCAGCGCCGGCTTGCCGAACAGCTCGCCGAGCGTGGTCAGGGCCGCGGCGACGGACGGGTCCGTCCACTTCAGGGTGTGCTTCGCCAGCTGGTCGTACTTGGCCGGGCCCGCCTGGGAGAGGTAGATGTTCTCGAACCAGTCGGTGAGGGTCCAGCCGTCCGCGCCGCCCACCGAGACCGGGGTGACGCCGGAGGCCGAGATCGTCTCGGCGGTGGCGAGGAAGTCCTTCCAGGTCTTCGGCTCGGACGCGCCGGCGTTCTCGAAGACGGCGGTGTTGTACCAGACCAGGGACTTGTTGGCGGCCTTGAAGTACACCCCGTACTGGGTGCCGTCCACCGCGCCGAGCTCCTGCCAGCCGCGGGTGTAGTTCGCGGCCAGGGCTGCCTCGGTCTCGGGGCCGACCGGCTTGAGCCACTTCTGGGCCGCGGCCTGCTGGATCGCGCCCACCTGCGGGAGCATCGCCACGTCGGGCGGCGAGCCGCCGGCGATCTTCGTGCCGAGGAAGTTCACGATCGGGTCCTGCGCGGGCACGAACGTGACCTTCGCGCCGGTGCGCTTCTCGAACTCCCGTAAGACCTTGGTGAAGTTCTCCTGCTCGGGGCCGGTCCAGACCGCCGCGACCTCGATCCGCTCGCCCTTGAGCGGCAGTTCACCGCCGGCCGTCGGCCCCGGCTTCTCGTCGGTGCCGCCGCCCCCGCCGCAGGCCGCGAGGGCCAGTGCGGTGATCGCCGTGAACGCCGTCATGGTCGCCGCGGCCTTGCGTGGACGAAGAGTTGTACGCATTTCTGCCCCGTCTCTCCCGTGCGCGTCGCTGTCCCGTGCCGACAGGTCTACGCCGGGCGACGGAGCCCCGCAATACCGCCTTCCGCGTCAAGTGGGCGATCGTTGCCGCCTCGTGACGTGGTGTCAGCTGTGGGTCGCGGGGGTCAGCGGCGATACGGGAGTCGCCTCGACCGAGCGGGCCGCCCGGTCGAGCGCACTCGCCAGCAGGGCCAGGTCCGTCGGGCCGTTGCCCAGCTCGCGGACCGGTCGACGGGTCGGCGGGTCGCCCATCCGCTCCCACTCCAGCGGCACGACCGTCGGGCGGAGCGTCGCCGTCCGGGGGATCCGGCCGGTGACGCGGCCCGCCTGGAACGGAGTCACCCGGCCGTCCGGATGCCCGAGCCGACCCCGCCCGGCCGTCGGCACGTCCGGACCCGTGGCCATCGGCGGCGCGTCGAGCACGATCCGCAGCCGGGCCCCGTGGGCCAGCTCCGTGTCGGCCGTGCGGTCCGGGCGCGCCGAGGTCGCCACGAGGTGGACCCCCAGCCGCTCCCCGTGCCGCGCGACCGCCTCCAGGGCGCGTACGACGGACCCCGCCGCCGGTCTGCCCGGCGCACCGAGCGCCGGGGCCACCAGCGCGTCGAAGTCGTCGACCAGCACCACCAGCCGCGGCAGGGGTCCGGCCCCCGCCGCCCTCGCCGGAGCCTGCTCGCCCGTCGCCGGCCGCGGAATCCGCGCCCCGGCCTCCTCGGCTCCCGGATACACCGACCGGCCACTCGCCCGCGCGGTCACGTCCTCGGCACCGGGGTACGGCACGCGGCCGCTGGTCCGGCCGGTGACGTCGTCCGCGCCGGGGTACGGCACGCGGCCACTGGGCCGGCCCGTCACGTCCTCGGCGCCCGGATGGGGGACGCGCCCGCTCGCCCGACCGGTGAGGTCGCTCGCGCCGGGGTACGGCACGCGCCCGCTGGGCCGACCGGTGACGTCGTCCGCGCCCGGGTACGGGACGCGGCCGCTGGTCCGGCCGGTGAGGTCGGCCGCGCCGGTGCGGGAGACGCGTCCGCTCGGGTGGTCGGTGAGGTCGCCGTCGCCCGTGCGCAGGGTGCGGCTGCTGGGGCGGTCGTCGAGTGAGGAGCCGCCGTCGCGCCGGGGCAGCCGCCCGCTGGGCGTGTCGGCGAGGAACGCGTCCCCGTCGCCGGTGCGGAGCGTGCGGCCACTGGGGCGGTGGCCCAGGTCGTCCGCGCCCGGGTACGGGGTGCGGCCGCTCGGTTGTTCGGGCAGGGTGCCGTCGTGCGGCCGGGTGCCGCGGCCGCTGGGCAGGGCCCCGATCGCGCCGTCGCCGGTGCGCAGGGTGCGGCCGCTCGGGCGGTCCGTCAGATCGCCGGTGCCGTCGGGGACGCGGACGGTCGCGCGGGCGCCCTGCTGGGGCAGCGACTCCGCCGCGCTGGGGGAGCGCTGGCCGATCAGGCGCTCGGCGACCGATGCGGTGCGGCCGCCGCGGCGGTCGGCGAAGTGGCCGTCGCCCAGGAGCTCCGCCCGGCGCTTCAGCTCGGCGCCGAGCGCCTGCGCGAACTCCCGCATGCGGACCGGGTCCGAGGCGACCAGGTGCTCGGTGACGTGCGGCAGCTCCGTACAGGCCGCGAGGCCCTCGCCGCGCTCGCCGCCCGCCCCGTCCACGAGGAGCAGGCCGAGCCGGTCGGGGCGGCCGCCGGCCGCGAGGGACGCGGCGATCGAGCGGAGCAGCTCCGTGCGCCCGCTGCCCGCGGGGCCCTCGATCAGGAGGTGCGGGCCCTCCTGGGTGAGGTCCACCGCCAGCGGCCCGCGCGGTCCGGCGCCCAGGACGGCCGTCCCGTCCGCGGCGGAGGCCCAGCGGGCCATCAGGGAGGCGGGGGTGGCCCGGGCGAGCCCGAGCTCGTCGAGGAGGCGGGCCGACGGGGGCAGCGCCGCCGCCCGGCCGTACGGCGCCGCGGCCGTCTCGGTGCGCAGCGGGGCCAGGGCCCGCCCGAACCGGTCGGCCCAGGCGACGGACACCGCGTCGACCACGCCGACGGTGCCGTGGCCCGCGACCCGGCCGCCGGCGGTGCGCAGCAACCGCAGCGCCGTCGCCACGTCACCGCTCAGCAGCGCCGCCGCCCCGCATTCGCGGAAGGCGAGCGACGCGGCGCACGCGGCCTCGTACGTGGCGGCCACCGGTGAGTCCGGGGTGGCCGAGGGCGCCTCGGCGAGGCACAGGAGGTGGATGCCGGCCGCCGCGCCCGCGCCCGCGAGCCGCGCCACCGTCTCGCGCAGCGCCGCCGAACCGGGGTCGCCGTCCACGATCACGACCGTCGCCGGACCGTCGTGGCGGGCCGCGGCCCCGGCGACGGACGCCCGGTCGGCGCTCGGCCAGCCGGGGCCGAGCGGGCCGTCGTCGAGCCGCCGGGTCAGCTCCGCCGTACGGGCCTGGGCCTGCTCGCGGTCGTACGCCAGGAGCAGCCGGCAGTCCTGGCCGTGGGCCGGCCGGACGTGCGGGAGCCAGCCGAGCCAGCCCCAGGCCCGGCGCCGCTCCTCCAGGGAGCGGTTCCGGTCGGCGCTGATCAGCACGATCTCCAGGTCGGAGGGCGAGTGCAGGGCGGCGAGCTGGGCGACGACCGAGCGGGCCAGGCCGGCGAGCCGGTCGGCGGGTCCCGCCAGGCCGAGGGAACCGGCCTCGCGCAGCCCGACGGTGACGGGCACGCCGGACAGCTCGGCGCGGTCCGTCGTGCCGAGCCGGACCACCAGGGCCTCCGGGTGGTCGGCCCCCCGCTCCCAGAGCCGGGGGCCGGGGCCGAGGGCGGTGAGCAGGACGGTCGCGGGGTCGGGCCAGGTGTCGGCCAGCGGCACGGGACCGCGGGCGTCCTCGCGCGCGCCGACGGCGGCGGTCCGGGTGCCGGCGTGCGTGTCGGGGACGGGGCCCGGGGCGGCCTCGGCGGCCGGGAGCTCCTCGCGCCCGCCCGTCAGGCGCCGGGCCCACGCGCCGAGCCCGCGCTTGCCGGCCGCCCGGCCGGAGCCGGCCGCCCGGCCGGAGCCGGCCGGAGGGGTCTCGCCGCGGGTCTGCCGGGTCCTGCTGTGCGCCTCGCCGCCGTCGTCGTGGCCCTGGGCGGGCTCTCCCGCGCGCGCGTGGCCGGGGGAGCGGTCGGCGCCGTACGGGTCGGGGTACCGGTCGGCGGGGTTCTCGTACCGGTCGTCGTACGGGTACGCCTCGTCGACGGCGTCGACGGCGTCGCCGAACGCGATGCCGCGCGCGCCGCCGTGGGTCGTGTCGCGGGTGGTGGCGTCCGCGGGGCGGCCGGGAACGGTGCCGGTGCCGACCGCCGGTCCCGCACCGGCGGCGGCCGGCCCGTCCGCGCCGTGCGCCACGCGCAGGTGGCCCTCGCCGTCCGGGGCCGTCACCACCCGGTCCGTGCCGTCGAGGGCGCCGCCGGGGCCGGTCAGCCGGAGCGCGGACTCGCCGAGCCGCAGCAGGGCGCCCGGGCGGAGCCGGACGGGGCGGTCGCCGACGGGGGCGCCGTCGAGGGTCGTGCCGTTGGTCGAGCCCAGGTCGGCGACGGTGACCCGGCCGTTCTCCCCGACGGTCACCGTGCAGTGCGCGCGGGAGACGTCGGGGTCGTCCAGGGGCACGTCGGCGTCGGCGGAGCGACCGACCCTGATCGCCCCGCCGTGCAGCAGGTGCACCCCGCCCGCGTCCGGTCCCGCGACCACGTGGAGCCGGGCGGAGGCGGCCTCGCCGAGCCGGTCGTCCGGGCCGGGGAGCTGGAGGGAGAGGACGGCGCCGTCGACCAGCGGCGGCTCGCCGAGGACGCAGCGCCGGGTGTCGAGCCGCTCCGCGCCCGCGTAGAGCACGGTGGTGCCCGAGGCCGAGGCGTCGGGGCCCGTGACGGCCGCCGCGAGGCCGGAGGCGACGGCGGCGAGCGCCGTTCCCGCCGGGGCCGTGACGAGCACGTCGCAGGTGCGCCCGGCGCCGTGGCCGGCGTACGGCGCGAGGACGGTCAGCCGGATCTGCATCGCCGTCGTCGGTCCCTTCTGCGCGAGATGCCGGCAGGGGAACCGCCCTGTGAGTCCCCCCACCCGACACGGACGCGTCGCCCGGTACAGGTCGGCACGGCGCGGGGCTCCCGACCCCGATGCGACGTGCTGTAGGCATCCTCGCACCTGCCACTGACAACACACCCCCGGGTCGGTCATAAGTGATCTTGAATGGTCGGCCGTAGACGCGAAATCGCCTGGTTGGGCATGCCTTCGGAGCATGCGCGGCAACCGTCGCCCTCCGTGGAGCGTCTTCTTCCGGACAAGTTCCGCTCGGTCCGGGAGCCCGCCCGGCCCCCGGAGGAGCGCGGAGGCGCCGTCGGACACGGCATCGGAATCCGCCTGTGGACGACCGGCCTGTGACCCGTTCGGCGGCACTAAAGTGGGTCGGACACCCGGACGGGTCACAACAGAGGACAGGGGCCCCGGGAACCTCACGGGACCACCCCAGGACCACGATCAGCAGGGAGCGCGTGACGTGCGGCCTATCGGCAGCAAGTACCTGCTCGAGGAGCCGCTCGGCCGCGGCGCCACGGGCACCGTCTGGCGAGCCCGCCAGCGGGAGGCGGCGGGCGCCGAGGCGGCCGTCGCCGGCCAGCCCGGCGAGACCGTGGCGATCAAGGTCCTCAAGGAGGAACTGGCCAACGACCCGGACATCGTGATGCGCTTCCTGCGCGAGCGGTCCGTCCTGCTCCGGCTCACCCACCCGAACATCGTGCGCACCCGCGACCTGGTCGTCGAGGGCGATGTCCTCGCCCTCGTCATGGACCTCGTCGAGGGCCCCGACCTGCACCGGTACATCAGGGAGAGCGGCCCGCTCACCCCGGTCGCCGCCTCCCTCCTGACGGCCCAGATCGCCGACGCGCTCGCCGCCAGCCACGCCGACGGCGTCGTCCACCGCGACCTCAAGCCGGCCAACGTGCTGCTCGCCGAGCAGGGCGGCCAGATGCACCCGATGCTCACCGACTTCGGCATCGCGCGCCTCGCGGACTCCCCGGGCCTCACCCGCACCCACGAGTTCGTCGGCACGCCCGCCTACGTGGCGCCCGAGTCCGCCGAGGGCCGTCCGCAGACCTCCGCCGTCGACATCTACGGCGCGGGCATCCTGCTCTACGAGCTGGTCACCGGCCGCCCCCCGTTCGCGGGCGGCACCGCCCTGGAAGTCCTCCACCGGCACCTCAGCGAGGAGCCGCGCCGCCCCTCGACCGTCCCCGACCCGCTGTGGACGGTCATCGAGCGCTGCCTCAGCAAGGACCCGGACCGCCGTCCGAGCGCCGAGAACCTGGCCCGCGGCCTGCGCGCCGTCGCCGCAGGCATCGGCGTGCACGCGACCCCGGCCCAGATCGAGGCCGCGGAAGGCGTCGGGGCGCTCCTCGCCCCCGACCCGGCCCCCGCACCGGTCCCGGAGACCCCGGGCGGTCAGACCCCGGGCGCCGCCGACCCGACCCAGGTGCTGCCGACCGGCGCCGGGGCGCCGCCGCAGTACGACCCCGCCGGCGCGACCAGCGTGCTGCCGGTCGGCGGCCCGACCGGCGCCGCCGACCCGACGGCCGTCATGCCCCCCGTGCCTCCGCAGCCGCCGCAGGGCGCGCAGCCCGAGGAGCCGCACCCCTGGCAGAGCCAGCTGCGCCAGGTCCGCGACCGCAACGAGCAGACCCAGGTGCAGTACCTGGACCCGAGCGAGGACCCGCTGCGCCGCCGCCCCCAGCGCCCGCAGCCGCAGCAGCAGCCGCCGCAGGACCGGAACCCGGGCCCGTACGGCCGGCAGCCGCAGCAGCCCCCGCAGCAGTACGGCCAGCAGCGCCCCGCCCCGCAGCGGCCCGCGCCCCAGCCGTACCCTCCGCAGCACCAGCCCCAGCACCAGCCGCAGCAGTACGCGCCGCCGCCGCCCCCGCAGCAGTACGCCGCACCGCAGCAGCAGCAGCAGCAGTACCGGCCGCCGCAGCCGCCGCCCCAGGCCCCGGCGCCGCGCGAACCGCGCCCGCCGCGCCAGCGCAGCGCCAACCCGGTGCGGATCCCCGGCCTCGGCTGCCTCAAGGGCTGCCTGGTCATGATCGTCCTCTTCTTCGTGGCCGGCTGGCTCGTCTGGGAGCTCACCCCGCTCCAGGACTGGATCGCGGAGGGCAAGGGCTACTGGGAGGCGATCGGCGACGGCATCTCGTCGGCGTCCGACTGGATCTCCGACCTGATCGACAGCAGCGGTTCCTCCGGTACTACCGGCGGTACGGGACAGTAATACTGCCGATTTATCGACTTCCGAGGGGTGATTTCCCCTCGGAGGTGACGACCGGCGGCCGCGGACAAGTAGCTTTGGCGTAACCGCAGCCGCTGAGGGAGCAGTCTTGGCACGGAACATCGGCAGCCGCTACACCACCCACCAGATCCTCGGGCGGGGCAGCGCCGGAACGGTGTGGCTCGGCGAGGGGCCCGAAGGGCCCGTCGCCGTCAAACTGCTGCGCGAGGACCTGGCCTCCGACCAGGAGCTCGTCGGCCGCTTCGTCCAGGAGCGGACCGCGCTCCTCGGCCTCGACCACCCCCGGGTGGTCAAGGTCCGCGACCTCGTCGTCGACGGCAACGACCTCGCCCTCGTCATGGACCTGGTCCGCGGCACCGACCTGCGCACCCGCCTCGACCGCGAGCGCCGCCTCGCCCCCGAGGCGGCCGTCGCGATCGTCGCCGACGTCGCCGAGGCCCTCGCCGCCGCGCACAAGGCCGGGGTCGTCCACCGGGACGTCAAGCCCGAGAACATCCTGCTCGACATGGAGGGCCCGCTCGGGCCCGGCGGAGCCCACCCCGCCCTCCTCACCGACTTCGGCGTCGCCAAGCTGATCGACACCCCCGGCCGCACCAAGGCCACCCGCATCATCGGCACCCCCGACTACCTCGCCCCCGAGATCGTCGAGGGCCTCCCGCCGCGCGCCGCCGTCGACATCTACGCCCTCGCGACCGTCCTGTACGAGCTGCTCGCCGGCTTCACCCCGTTCGGCGGCGGCCATCCCGGTGCCGTGCTGCGCCGCCACGTCACCGAGACCGTCGTCCCGCTCCCCGGCATCCCCGAGGAGCTGTGGCAGCTGATCGTGCAGTGCCTCGCGAAGGCCCCGGCCTCCCGGCTGCGCGCCTCCGAGCTCGCCGCCCGCCTCAAGGACGTCCTGCCGCTGCTCAAGGGCATCCCGCCGCTCGACGTGGACGAGCCGGACGCGGAGCCCGCCCCGGAGCCGTACGAGGAGGACGCGTACGCCACCGCCACGGGCACCGGCGAACCCGCGCCGCGCCGCGCCGCCGTCCCGCTCGTCCCCGGCGCCTCCGCGGACTCCAACCGCGACACCCACACCTCCATGCGGGTGCCCGCCCCCGACGAGCTCTCCGGCGGTCCCCTCGGCACCGCCCGCGCCCCGCGTTCCTCGGGCGCCCCCCGCCCCGGATCGGCCCGGCACAAGGCGGGCGCCGTCCGCAAGAGACGCATCACCCTGGCCGTCGCGGCGGTCGTGGTCGCGGGCGCGCTCGGCGCCGGCGGCTACCTCGCTGCGTCCGGCGAGGGGGACGCCCCGCCCCAGGACTCCAAGCAGTCCTCCCAGCCGTAGGTTCGGCTCCAGGCCCGGAGCCGTTACGCTGGACGCGTGGCAGTCGTCGATGTATCCGAAGAGCTGAAGTCCCTCTCCTCGACCATGGGGTCGATCGAGGCCGTCCTGGACCTCGAGAAGCTGAGGGCCGACATCGCCGTGCTCGAAGAGCAGGCCGCGGCCCCGTCCCTGTGGGACGACCCGGAGGCGGCGCAGAAGATCACGAGCAAGCTTTCGCACCTCCAGGCCGAGGTCCGCAAGGCCGAGACCCTGCGCGGGCGGATCGACGACCTCGCGGTGCTCTTCGAGCTCGCCGAGGAGATGGACGACCCGGACACCCTCGCCGAGGCCGAGGCGGAGCTCTCCTCCGTCCGCAAGGCCCTCGACGAGATGGAGGTCCGCACCCTCCTCTCCGGCGAGTACGACGAGCGCGAGGCCCTGGTCAACATCCGGGCCGAGGCCGGCGGCGTCGACGCCTCCGACTTCGCCGAGCGCCTCCAGCGCATGTACCTGCGCTGGGCGGAGCGCCACGGCTACTCCACGGAGATCTACGAGACCTCGTACGCGGAAGAGGCCGGCATCAAGTCGACCACCTTCGTCGTGAAGGCCCCGTACGCCTACGGCACGCTCTCCGTCGAGCAGGGCACCCACCGCCTGGTCCGCATCTCGCCCTTCGACAACCAGGGCCGCCGCCAGACCTCCTTCGCGGGCGTCGAGATCCTTCCCGTCGTCGAGTCCTCCGACCACGTCGAGATCGACGAGTCCGAGCTCCGCGTGGACGTCTACCGCGCCTCCGGCCCCGGCGGCCAGGGCGTCAACACGACCGACTCGGCCGTGCGCATCACGCACCTCCCGACCGGCATCGTCGTCTCCTGCCAGAACGAGCGCTCGCAGATCCAGAACAAGGCGAGCGCCATGAACGTCCTCCAGGCCAAGCTCCTGGAGCGCCAGCGCCAGGAGGAGCGGGCCAAGATGGACGCCCTCAAGGACAGCGGCAGCTCCTGGGGCAACCAGATGCGCTCCTACGTCCTGCACCCGTACCAGATGGTCAAGGACCTCCGCACCGAGTTCGAGGTCGGAAACCCGCAGGCCGTTCTCGACGGCGAGATCGACGGCTTCCTGGAGGCCGGCATCCGCTGGCGCAAGCAGCAGGACAAGTAGGCCCCTCCGGTCCTTCCCGTTCGGCCCCGCACCCTCCGGTGCGGGGCCGAACGCGTTCCGCGCGGAGGGTGCGTGTTCGCTGACGCAAGCGAAACGGAGCTTCATGTGACGCTTTGTCGACAAGGGAACTGGCGTTGTGGGGCCCGTAGTTCAGGGTTTACGTCACAGTTGCATCGTCACATGTCGGGCAGTTGATGATCTTTCGGGCATTGCGCGCGCAACGGCCTTGACGCTTCATCGGAAAATCGGAAGGGTGACGTACTGGCATGCGCTTTCCTGGGACGCGTGTGAACGGGGGCCGGTCCAGTCGGTTGAGACGTCGCTCCCGCTGCGCGGGCCCGATGCGCTGCCCCATGACGAGATGAGCTACTGGGGGTAGCAGCCAGATGACCAAGCAGATGCGAATCCGGATGGCGCGCGTCGCCGCCGGCGCGGTGATCGCCGCGGGTGCGTCGCTCACCGCGGCGGGTGCCGCGCAGGCCGTGGGCGCCTTCGGCGCGGACGACGTGACCCCGCCGCCGCCGACCTGTGCTCCCGTCGGCGTGTGCGAGACGGACGGCCCGCCGACCACTCCGGACACCACCCCGCCGACCACTCCGCCGACCACCCCGGAGACCACCCCGCCGACGACGCCGCCGGTCACCACCCCGCCGGTCACCACCCCGCCGGTCACCACGCCGCCGGTCACCACTCCTCCGGCGACCACGCCGCCGGCCACGACGCCGCCGGTCACCACCCCGCCGACCACCCCTCCCGGTGGCGGCGAGACCACCGCCCCCGGCCCGGGCGAGACCACCGCGCCCACCAACCCGGGCGGCGGCGACCCGACCGACGGCGCCGGTGACCCCGGCACCTGCACCGTCGACCTCGACGGCGCCGAGTGCGTGGACACCGGCAACAACACCGACACCAACAACGCCGGCTCGCAGCCCGTGCAGCAGGGCCAGGCCAAGGAGGAGCTCGCCGAGACCGGCGCGGCCGAGACCTCGTTCCTGGTCATCGGCGCCGCGACCATGATCGCCGGCGGCATCGGCTTCCGCATGCTGCCGCGCCTCGTCGGCGGCGGCCGCGCCGCCGTCTGACGTGCCCGCGTGAGGGCATGACGAAGGGCCGGGGAGACCACTCCCCGGCCCTTCGCGTTCTTCCGGCTCGTATGGGCCCCGCGCGCCCTCCGGCACATGGGCTCCGCGCGCCCTCCGGTCAGACCGTCCGGACGGCGGCGAGCAGCGCGATCGCCGCCAGCAGCGCGATCGCCAGCGTCAGCAGCATCGCGGGCGACGGACCCTGGGGGGTCAGCCGCTCCCGGTTCGCGCGGCAGACGGGGCAGCGGCCCTCGGCGACCGGGGCCGCGCAGTTGGCGCACACCAGTCGGTCGTAGGTCATGCGCTCTCCTCCTCCCGCACTGGGGTACACAACAGGACAACGTCCGGTGGGACCCGGACGTTCCCCCTACCACTGTGCCAGCTCCGCGGCGTTTCGGCGCGCCCCGCCGGATCGTCCCCGTTCGACCGGAAGGGCGAAAAGGATAAAGCGCGCAAGCCAGGACCGCGACTGCGCGGGCCTTCCCCGTTCGCGTAAGGTCACGCACACCTACTCCCGGCCGACCGTGGTGCATCCGTGATCCGATTCGACAACGTCTCCAAGTCCTATCCGAAGCAGAGCCGCCCCGCGCTCCGGGACGTCTCCCTGGAGATCGAGAAGGGGGAGTTCGTCTTCCTCGTCGGTTCCTCCGGCTCCGGAAAGTCGACTTTCCTGCGACTCCTCCTGCGCGAGGAGCGCGCCAGCCAGGGCCAGGTGCACGTCCTCGGCAAGGACCTCGCACGGCTCTCCAACTGGAAGGTGCCGCAGATGCGGCGCCAGCTCGGCACCGTCTTCCAGGACTTCCGCCTGCTGCCCAACAAGACCGTCGCCGAGAACGTGGCCTTCGCCCAGGAGGTCATCGGCAAGCCGCGCGGCGAGATCCGCAAGGCCGTGCCGCAGGTGCTCGACCTGGTCGGGCTCGGCGGCAAGGAGGACCGCATGCCGGGCGAGCTCTCGGGCGGTGAGCAGCAGCGCGTCGCCATCGCACGCGCCTTCGTCAACCGCCCGATGCTGCTGATCGCCGACGAGCCCACCGGCAACCTCGACCCGCAGACCTCCGTCGGCATCATGAAGCTGCTCGACCGGATCAACAGGACAGGGACCACCGTCGTCATGGCGACCCACGACCAGAACATCGTCGACCAGATGCGCAAGCGCGTCATCGAGCTCGAAAAGGGCCGCCTCGTCCGCGACCAGGCGCGCGGCGTCTACGGATACCAGCACTGAGCCTGTAGCGAGTAGGAGAAAGCAGACCCATGCGCGCTCAGTTCGTGCTTTCCGAGATCGGCGTCGGCCTCCGGCGCAACCTCACGATGACCTTCGCGGTCATCGTCTCCGTGGCCCTCTCGCTCGCCCTCTTCGGCGGCGCGCTGCTCATGCGCGAGCAGGTCAGCACGATGAAGGACTACTGGTACGACAAGGTCAACGTCTCCATCTTCCTCTGCAACAAGACCGACGCGGCCAGCGCGCCCAAGTGCTCCAAGGGCGCGGTCACCGGTCAGCAGAAGGAGCAGATCGAGGCCGACCTGAAGAAGATGGACATCGTGGAGAACGTCCACCACGAGTCGGCCGACGAGGCGTTCAAGCACTACAAGGAGCAGTACAGCGACACCGCCATCGCGTCCGTCATCACGCCGGACCAGATGCAGGAGTCGTTCCGGGTCAAGCTCAAGGACCCGGAGAAGTACAAGGTGGTCGCCACGGCCTTCGCCGGCCGCGACGGCGTCGAATCGGTCCAGGACCAGCGGAACATCCTGCAGAACCTCTTCGACCTGATGAACGGCATGAACATCGCCGCCCTCGGCGTCATGGGCCTCATGCTGATCATCGCGCTGATGCTGATCGTCAACACCGTCCGCGTCTCGGCCTTCAGCCGACGCCGCGAGACCGGCATCATGCGGCTCGTCGGCGCGTCCAGCTTCTACATCCAGATGCCGTTCATCATGGAGGCCGCCTTCGCCGGACTCCTCGGCGGCGCCGTCGCCTGCGTCCTGCTGCTCGTCGGCCGGTACTTCCTCATCGACCACGGCATCGCGCTCGCCGACAAGATGCAGCTCGTCAACTTCATCGGCTGGGACGCCGTCTTCGCCAAGCTGCCCCTCGTCATCGCCATCGGCCTGCTCATGCCCGCCGTGGCCGCCTTCATCGCACTGCGCAAGTACCTGAAGGTGTGAGAAGACACCCCTGACGGCGGATGGCGCCGCACGGCCAAAGCCCGTGCGGCGCCATCGTCTTGTCCTAGAGTGGGCGACATGCCGACCGGCACCGACCGCCTCTGTATCCGGCCCCGCGGACTGCTCCGTGGGGCCGTCCTGACGTTGGTGTTCGCCGGGGTCCTCGCGACCGCCGCGGCCACCGGCTCGCTGCCCCGGCAGGAGTCCGAGGCGGGGCCGGCGGGCGCGTCCCGGGGCGAACTCCGCGACCGGGCGGCCGGGGACCGGCCGCCCGTCGACAGCGCGGCGCTCAGCAGGGCCGCCGCGGCGGCTATGGCGGACGGGAAGTCGGGGAAGAAGGCGGCGGAGGAGTTCGTCAGCCGGAGCGGCGACCGGTGGGGGGCGGTGTACGACAAGAGGGAGTACGCCGAGTTCGAGCGGGGGCTCGGCGGGGCGTACACGGGGGTCGGGCTTTCCGCGGGGCGGGCGGGGGCGACCGGGGTCCGGGTGACCCGGGTGCAGGACGGCGGTCCGGCGGGGCGTGCCGGGATCCGGGTCGGGGACCGGCTGGTCGCCGTGGACGGGCGGGCGGTGGACGGGCTGTCGGTCTCCGAGGTGGTGTCGCTCCTCCGCGGGGACGGGGTGCCGGGGTCGGCCGTCGTGCTGCGGGTGGAGCGGGGCCGTGCCGAGCGGACGCTGACGCTGCGCCGGGCGCGGCTCGTGACCGACCCGGTGAGCGTCCGCCGCCTCGACGACGGGACCCTGCTGATCCGGGTCGCGGCCTTCACGAAGGGCGCGGGTACGCGCGTGCGTGACGCGGTGCGGGCCGCTCCGGCGGGTGCCGGGGTCCTCCTGGACCTGCGGGGCAACGCGGGCGGGCTGGTCTCCGAGGCGGCCGTCGCGGCCTCGGCCTTCCTCGACGGCGGGCTGGTCGCCACGTACGACGTGCGGGGCGAGCAGCGGGCCGTGTACGCGGAGGGCGGCGGGGACACGGGAAGGCCGCTGGTCGCGCTGATCGACGGCGGCACGATGAGCGCGGCCGAGCTCCTCACCGGCGCCCTCCAGGACCGGGGGCGGGCGGTGACGGTCGGCTCGCGCACGTTCGGCAAGGGCTCGGTCCAGATGCCCAGCGCCCTGCCGGACGGCTCGGTCGCCGAGCTGACCGTCGGCCACTACCGCACGCCGGCCGGTCACGCCGTGGACGGCAACGGCATCACACCGGACCTGGCGGCGGGGGACCGGGCCGAGGAACGGGCCCGGACGGTATTGAGTGGCCTCGGAGGGGGCTCGTAGTGCGAAAATGACCGCACTATGGCAAAGGGACTCGTGAACGTGCAGGGCAAGCCTGCGAAGAAGACGACGGACAAGGCGCCCGAGCGCAAGCTGATCGCGCAGAACAAGAAGGCGCGCCACGACTACCACATCATCGACACCTACGAGTGCGGCGTCGTGCTCATGGGCACCGAGGTGAAGTCGCTGCGGATGGGCCGTGCCTCGCTGGTCGACGGCTTCGTCCAGATCGACGACCACGAGGCGTGGCTGCACAACATCCACGTCCCGGAGTACATGCAGGGCAGCTGGACCAACCACTCGGCGAAGCGGAAGCGCAAGCTGCTGCTGCACCGCGCCGAGATCGACAAGCTGGAGTCGAAGGCGCAGGAGACCGGTCACACGATCGTGCCCCTCGCGCTGTACTTCCTGGGCGGCCGGGTGAAGTGCGAGATCGCGCTCGCCAAGGGCAAGAAGGAGTACGACAAGCGCCAGACCCTGCGGGAGAAGCAGGACACGCGCGAGACGAACCGCGCCGTCGCGGCGGCGAAGCGGAGGCAGCGGGCGGCCCAGGCCTCCTAGCGCCGGTAATACGCTGGCGACGGTGCCCGTCGGTCACGTACGATGGGCCTTGCACCCCACAGAGGGTGCGACCTTTGAAAAAACAACATGGGGATGATCGGTTTCGACAGCGGATGTCGAAGCAGTGGGAAGCGTGTCGAGGAAGCGGCAATGATCTCGTAAACCATATGTCGCAACCAATAATCGCCAACTCCAAGAGCGATAACTCCCGCTTCGCCCTCGCTGCCTAATTTTAGGTAACGAGCAGAAGCCTCTGTGAGGAGCGTCAGCCCGGGGGTGGTCCCGACCCGGATCCTGGCGTCATTAAGGGATCTAAACCTCCTGCCCCGGTCACGGGGGTAGGAGGGAAATCAAACAGTGACTGAGCCCGTTCCGGACTTGTCTGGGTGATCCGGAGGGCTGAGAAACTCGTACCAGACTGCACACGGAGAAGCCCTGATTCCGCACCGTTGGACGCGGGTTCGATTCCCGCCATCTCCACTCATCCCATGTGGGCAAAGGCCCGGCAGTCGTCACGACCGCCGGGCCTTCGTCATGCCTGGCCACCGGTGCGAGGCGCCCGTGACCGCCCTCTTGTCGACTTGGTCTGTACCTGCCACTCTGCCTGGGCCGCCCCCTCCACGCCACGGCACTCCCGGAGGTACGTATGCGTCACAGACCCCTCGCGGTCCTGCTCGTGCTCTTCGCCCTCCTGATCCCCACCACCACCCCGGCCACCGCCGCCGCACCCGTGCAGGTCTACGGGGCGTGGCACTGCGGGGACGACTACTGCACCTGGGGCACGGTCCGCGACCTCGCCGAGTTCGACTCCAGGAACCACTGGATGATCGACCGCGGCGACGGACGCCCGTCCGTCAACCTCGTCGTCCTCAGCTTCGTCGAACCGCTCAAGCTGCTGCGCCGTACCACCGATGCCACCACCGCGAACGGCGTTCCCGTCGGCATGAGCCGCGAGATCGTCCAGTACTTCACCTCGCGCGGGGTGCGCGTGATGCTGTCGATCGGCGGGATCACGTACACCGACGAGTGGGACGCGGCCCTCGCCGAGGACGCCACCCGGCTGGGGCTGAACGCCGCCGCCGTCGCGGCGGACCTCGGGGTCGGCATCGAGATCGACTACGAGCAGAACACCGCCCCGAACCTCACCGGGCTCCAGGCCTTCATCGACGCCTACCGGTCCGTCCACCCCTACGACGTCTCCGGTACGCGGCCGGCCGCGCGGCTCACCATCGACACCGCCGCGGGCGACCGCTGGCTCATCGACATCAACCGCAAGGCCACGGCCGACTGGCTGCGCACCGACCACCCGGTGCTCGACTACGCCAACGCCATGGTGACCGCCCGGCCCGCCTCGGCGGGCTCGCACATCGCGAACTGGCAGGAGCACCTCGACGGCAAGCCCCAGTACGCGCCGCCGGTCGCCCCGCTCGCCCCCGCCAAGTTCACGGCGGGGCTCTACCTCGCGTACGGGCGCAGCCCGCTGCCCGAGTGCACCGACTTCGCGAACTCGCTGCAGAAGGCCACCGGCGACTGGGTGCGGAACGCCGCTCCGAACGGGGCGGGGACCACCTCCGGCCTGCTCGGGTACATGTTCTGGGCCGCCGAGAAGCCGTCCACGCGCGGGCTCGGCACCCAGGAGCCCAACGGCTGCGCGGGCGGCGCCGGGGCGGGGGCCACCGCGTACGGCGTGCAGGTGCCGATGCCGCCGTTGCGGCAGAGCTGACGCGAGGGGCGGAGCGCCGGGCGGGTCCGCGGGGCCGACGGGCCGCGCGGACCCGTCAGGCGCGGGTGGTGCGGCGGCCGGTGCCGGTCGCCGCGCACAGGGCGAGGGCGAGGAGGGCCGCGGCCGGGGGGAGGAGGAAGCCGAAGGCGGGGAAGGGGGAGTGGTCGGCCGACCAGCCGCCGGCGGCGGAGCCGGCGGAGACCCCGGCGAGGAGCGCGGTGACCGCGAGGGTCATGCCTTCGTTGAGCTGCGACTCCGGGGTGAGGCGCTGGACGAGGCCCATGCCGGTGACCATGGTCGGGGCGGTGGCCATGCCCGCGACGAGGAGGCCGGCGGCGAGCGCCGGGAGGGAGCCGGTCGCGGCGGCGAGCAGTGGCGCGGTCATGAGGACGGTCATCGCGGCCAGGCACGCGGGGAGGCGGGCGGTGCGGCGGGCACGGCCGTAGACCAGGCCCGCCGCGCAGGAGCCGGCGGCCTGGAGCGCCAGGACGGGACCGGCGAGGGGGCCGTCCACGTACGCGAGGGCCACCACCTCCATCGCGCCGAAGACCGCCCCGGTGGCGAGGAACACCGCGAGGAGCGGAGCCATGCCGGGGGCGCGCAGCGGAGAGCCGTGGGAGGTGCGCGGGACGACCGGCGGTTCGGTGGCGCGCTGGGCGGTGAAGAGCAGGATCCCGGCGAGGCAGAGGACGGCGGCGACGAGGGTGCCCGCCTCCGGGAAGAGGGCCGAGCAGAGGAGCGCGGCGAGGACCGGGCCGAGCATGAAGCAGAGTTCGTCGGCGGCCTGCTCGAAGGAGTTGGCGGTGTGCAGGGACTCCGGGTCGCCCCGGAGCAGGTGGGCCCAGCGGGCCCGCGACATCCCGCCCGTGTTCGGCAGGGTGGCGGTGAGCGCGGTGACGGCGAAGAGCGTCCAGGCGGGCGCCCGCTCGTGGACGCAGAGGACCAGCAGCACGCGGCCGAGGACCGCGTGGACCGCCGCGGGGACCGCGACCCGGGCCTGGCCGTACCGGTCGATCAGCCGGGCGATCCACGGGCCGGTCACCGCTCCGGCGCCCAGGGCCGTGGCGGTGACCGCGCCGGCCAGGGCGTACGAGTCGTAGCGCGCCGCGACCATGATCACGGCGCTGATGCCGAACATGCCCATGGGCAGCCGGGCGGCCATGTTCCCCGCGGTGAAGGCGCGGGCCCCGGGGATCGCGAACAGGCGGAGGTAGGGGTTGCGGGGGAGGGGGGCCCTCGACGGCGGGCAGCGGGGGGCGCCGTGGGGCGGATCGGCCGGGTGGGTGCGGTTGCGGTTGCGGTAGCGGGGTCGTTCGGTCGGGTGGGCGCGGTCGTGGGGTCGTTCGGTCGGGTGGGCGCGGTCGTGGGGTCGTTCGGTCGGGTGGGCGCGGTAGCGGGGGGGGGGGGCCGGGCCCGCCGGGGTGAGGGTGAGGTCCGGTCGCGGCATGCACCCAGGTTCGCGGGGGCCGGCCGGAGCGGTCCAACACCTGATCAGTGGCCATTCACGCACCTGTGTTGTTGAATGCGGTGATGGCCCCCTCGTCCGACATCGACCCCCGACTGCTGCGCGCGTTCACCGCCGTCGCCGAGGAGCTGCACTTCACCCGCGCCGCCGCCCGCCTCTACGTCGCCCAGCAGGCCCTGAGCCGCGACATCCGCCGCCTGGAGCGCGAGTTGGGCGCCGAGCTGTTCGTACGGACCACCCGGCAGGTCGCGCTCACGCCCGAGGGCGAACGCCTCCTCCCCTACGCGCGGCGGGTGTCGGCCGCCCACGACGAACTCCGCGACGCCTTCCGGTCCGCGCACCGGCCCCTGCTCGTCGACCTCAACACCCCCGGTCTCGTCCAGGAGCGCATCCTGCGCCGGGCCCGCGAACTCGCCCCCGAGCAGGAGCTGATGGCCCGCTTCGAGAGCGGACTCACCGGCGCCGTCCGCGAGATCCTCGCCGGCCGCCTCGACACGTCCTTCGGCCGGTACGGAGGCCTCGACGCCGGGCTCAGGACGCGGCTCGACGCCCAGTTCGTCCGGTACGAGCCGATGGCCGTCCTGCTCCCCGACGACCATCCGCTCGCCGACCTGCCCGAGGTGCCGCTCGCCGCCCTCGCCGGCGAACGGGTCTACGCGGGCGCGGGGAACGACCGCACCCCCGAGTGGACCGACCTCGCCGCCCGCCTCTTCGCCGGCCGCGGCATCGAACTCTCCCCGCCCGCGCCGCTCGCCGTCGGCCACGAGGAGTTCCGGCGCGTCATGGCCAAGAACCGCCACCCGGTCCTCGTCGTCGTCGACTTCCCGCACATGCCGGACTGCGTCCTGCGACCGCTCGTCGACCCCGTACCCCTGTCACCCGTGAGCCTGGTGTGGCGCAAGGGACTGCGCCACCCCGGCCTCGACGCCCTGCGGACCGCCGCCGCCGAGATCGGCGCCCGGGAGGGCTGGCAGGCGCGCCCGCCCGCCTCCTGGCTGCCCGCGGACGAGCCGGGCCTGCCAGTGGACGAGCCGGGCCTGCCCGCGCCGGGCGGGTCCCGCTCGGGTGAGCGGGCGCGCCCGGCGGGTCCGGCGCCACTCGAGCGGGCCGGGAGCGAGCCGGGAGTGGGCCGGTAGCGGACCGGGAGCGGGCCGGGTCCAGAATGCGGGGGCGCTCACAGGGGGCCCGCGCTCCGGGTGAGAGCAAGGTTCCGCACCCGTCACCTCGCGGCACCGGCCTGAAACGCGGTATCCCTAGCGTCGGAGACAGGAGGACCGGGGCTGTGGACGCCTCAGGACTCGACACCGTGGAGGTGCGACATGGGCGGCCGTTGGATCGAACGGTGGGAGCCGGAGGACGAGAACTTCTGGCGCGAGAAGGGGGAGAGGATCGCACGGCGGAACCTGATCTTCTCCGTCTTCTCCGAGCACATCGGCTTCTCCGTATGGAGCCTCTGGTCCGTGATGGTGCTCTTCATGGGACCGCAGTACGGCATCGACCCCGCGGGCAAGTTCTTCCTCATCGGCACCGCCACCTTCGTCGGCGCGCTGATCCGGATCCCGTACACCTTCGCCGTCGCCCGCTTCGGCGGCCGCAACTGGACGATCTTCAGCGCCCTGCTGCTCCTGCTGCCCATCGGCTTCGCGTTCGCGGTGATGGAGCCCGGCACCTCGTACACCACCTTCGTCCTGGTGGCCGCGCTCACCGGCGTCGGCGGCGGCAACTTCGCCTCCTCGATGACCAACATCAACGCCTTCTTCCCGCTGCGCAAGAAGGGCTGGGCGCTCGGCCTCAACGCCGGCGGCGGCAACATCGGCGTCCCCGTCGTCCAGCTCGTCGGGCTCCTCGTCATCGGCACCGCCGGAGCCATGCACCCCAGGATCGTGCTCGGCGTCTACCTGCCGCTGGTCGTCGTCGCCACCGTCTGCTCCGCGCTCTTCATGGACAACCTCGCGCCCGTCAAGAACGACACCGGCGCCGTCAAGGAAGCCGTCACGGCCCGCCACACCTGGATCATGGCCTTCCTGTACGTCGGCACCTTCGGCTCCTTCATCGGCTACAGCTTCGCCTTCGGCCTCGTGCTCCAGACCCAGTTCGGCCGCACCCCGCTCCAGGCCGCGTCCCTCACCTTCATCGGCCCGCTCCTCGGCTCCCTCATCCGGCCCGTCGGCGGCTCCCTCGCCGACCGGCACGGCGGCGCCCGCATCACCCTGTGGACCTTCGCGGCGATGGCCGCCGCCACCGGCGTGGTGATCTACGCCTCCGTCATCGAGTCCCTCGCCGTCTTCCTCGTCGGCTTCATCGGACTCTTCGTCCTCAGCGGCCTCGGCAACGGCTCCACCTACAAGATGATCCCGGCGATCTTCCTCGCCCAGGGACACCGCAAGGGCCTCTCCGGCGAGACCGCCGAAGCCTACGGACGCCGGCTCTCCGGCGCCTCCATGGGCCTCATCGGCGCCGTCGGCGCACTCGGCGGGCTCGGCATCAACCTCGCCTTCCGCCAGTCCTTCCAGACCGCCGGCACCGGCACGGGGGCCTTCGTCGCCTTCCTCGCCTTCTACGGGGCCTGCATGGCCGTCACCTGGGCGGTATACCTTCGCAACCCCTCGCCCGTGCCCGAGACCGCCGAGGCCGTCACGGAACCGGAGCCCCGGCCCGGATACGCCGAGGTGTGACCCCCGATGCCCGGCGCGGACCGTAACGACCAGGAAATACGGGCGAACCTCATCCGTCACGCGTCCCCGTCAGGCTCTGGACCCATGGACGAGCAAGAACACGGCCCCCTCGCCGGCTTCACCGTCGGCGTCACCGCGGCGCGGCGCGCGGACGAACTCATCGCGCTGCTGCGCCGACGCGGCGCGGCCGTCGTCCACGGACCCGCACTGCGGATCGTGCCCCTCGCGGACGACACCGAACTCCTCGCCGCCACCAAGGAGATCATCGACCACACCCCGGACGTCGTCGTCGCCACCACGGCGATCGGCTTCCGGGGCTGGGTCGAAGCCGCCGAGGGCTGGGGACACGGCGAGGAACTCCTCACCGTCCTGCGGGACGTCGAACTCCTCGCCCGCGGCCCCAAGGTCAAGGGCGCCGTCCGGGCCGCCGGACTCACCGAGTCCTGGTCGCCCTCCTCCGAATCCATGGCGGAGGTCCTCGAACGGCTCCTCGCCGAAGGCGTCGCGGGCCGCCGCATCGCCCTCCAACTGCACGGCGAACCCCTCCCCGGCTTCGTCGAGTCCCTCACCGCCGGCGGCGCCGAGGTCGTCGGCGTCCCCGTCTACCGCTGGATGGCCCCGGAGGACACCGGCCCCCTCGACCGGCTCCTCGAGGCGACCCTCGCCCGCAGTCTCGACGCCGTGACCTTCACCAGCGCCCCCGCCGCCGTCTCGCTGCTCGCCCGCGCCGACGAGAAGGGCGTACGGGACGAACTCGTCGAGGCGCTCCGACACGACGTCCTCGCCGTCTGCGTCGGCCCCGTGACCGCGCTCCCGCTCCAGGCCGAGGCCATCGACACCCACCAGCCCGAACGGTTCCGGCTCGGCCCCCTCGTCCAACTCCTCTGCCGCGAACTCCCCGGCCGTTCCCGCGTCCTGCCCGTCGCCGGGCACCGCATCGAGGTCCGCGGCCACGCCGTCCTCGTCGACGGCGCGCTCCGGCCCGTCCCGCCCGCCGGCATGGCCCTCCTCGACCTCCTCGCCCGCCGGCCCGGCTGGGTCGTCTCCCGCGCCGACCTCCTCCGCGCGCTTCCCGGTGCCGGGCGGGACGAGCACGCCGTCGAGACCGCGATGGCTCGTCTCCGTACCGCGCTCGGTACGCCCAAGCTCATCCAGACCGTCGTCAAGCGGGGCTATCGGCTGGCCCTCGACGCCGCCGCCGAAGAGAAATACGACGGCTGACCCCGCGCCTGTTCCGACCCCAACGGACGCCGCACCCTCGCCCGGTCCGGCCCATCCCGTTGCGGCCCAACGGCCGCCGCACCCCTGTGCGGCCCGGCCTGGCTTGGCCCACCTCGTTGTGGTGCAACGGCCGCCGCACCCCTGTCCGGCCCGGCCGGGCCTGGCCCACCTCGTTGTGGCGCATCGGACGGCGCGCTCCGGTCCACCCGCGTTGTGGGCAATCGTCCGCCAGGGGCGTGGGGGTCCCCCCGGACGGAGTCTGGGGGAGGGTGGGCACAACGGACGGCGCCCGTTGCCGGGCCCAGGCTTCCGCGCCCGAACCCGCACTCGCTGTACGGCGCCGTATCGGTGCGGGTCCAGGCCCAGGGGGCGGAGGCGCCGCCGAGGGCGCCGTCCCGTGTGCCCACCCGTCCCGCCCCAGCGGGACGATCGCCCACACGGAGGGTGGCCCGGCTGCCGGCGTGCAGGCCCACACGGCGGCGGGCCAGGGTGGCGTGCAGGCCCACACGGCGGCGGGCCAGGGTGGCGGGCGCGGCCCACACGGCGGCGGGCCGGCGGACGGCGCGTGGGTGCGGGCGCGGCCCACACGGAGGTGGGCCAGGCCAGGGCGCGGGCGCAGGCCCACACGGTGGCGGGCCGACCGGAGGGCGTGGGTGCGGGCCCACGTGGCGGTGGGTGACGGGCTGCCGCGTATGGCGCGCGGGGGCGGCGGGTGCGGGCCGGCAGGGAGGCGCGGGGCGTGGCGGGGGTTAGCGTAGGGGGATGGGTGTGGTGGGGGTTGAGGTTCGGGCGGGTGGGGCGGGGGACGCCGGGGAGCTTGCGGCGGCGTTGGTGAGGAACCGGCGGTACATGGCGCCCAGGGAGCCGTACCGGGCGGAGGGGTACTACACGGCGGAGGCGCAGGCGGAGCGGCTGGCGGACGGGGGAGTGCGCTGGTTCGCCGTGGACGGCGAGCGGATCGTGGGCGCGGCGATCCTGTCGGGGATCGTGCGGGGCCCGTTCTGCAGCGCGTCGCTGGGGTACTGGGTGGACGAGGCGTACACGGGCCGCGGCGTGGCGTCGGCGCTCGTCGACGAGGTGTGCCGGGCGGCCCGCGAGGAGCTGGGGCTGCACCGGATCGAGGCGTGCACGATGTTGGACAACCACGCGTCGCAACGGGTCCTGGAGAAGGGCGGGTTCGTGCGGATCGGGACGGCGCCGCGGTATCTGCACATCGCCGGGGACTGGCGTGACCACCACCTCTTCCAGCGGGTGCTGCACGACGGCCCGCCGCCGGGGGTTCCGGGTGATCTTCCGGTGGAGGATGATCGCGCCTGACACGGCGCCCCCCGGTGGCGTACGCTCGACGGCTGCCCAGTGCACGTGAGAAGGGGGCCTTAGGTGGCCGCGCAGGAAGCCGTGGACACGGTCAGGGACCGTGAGATCGGTGTCGAGCAGGAACATCTGGATCAGGTCTACCGCCGCCTCGAGGAGAAGATCCACGAGGCGGAGTTCCTGATGAACGACGCCGCCCAGCGGGGCCAGGTCGGCACGCCCGGCGCCCTCGCCGAGCGCGACGCCCAGGTGTTCCGCGCCGGCATCCACCTCAACCGGCTGAACAACGAGTTCGAGGACTTCCTCTTCGGCCGGATCGACCTGTTGTACGGCAAGGACGGGAAGAAGGGCCCCGACGGCGCCTACACCTCCGTGGAGCCCGCCGAGGACGCCGTGCGCCCGGACAACACCGCGGACATCGGGGAGACCCTGCACATCGGGCGGATCGGCGTCCTCGACTCGGACTACGCGCCCCTGGTGATCGACTGGCGCGCGCCCGCCGCGGCGCCCTTCTACCGGTCGACGCCGGTCGACCCGGGCCGGGTCGTGCGCCGCCGGGTCATCCGCTCCAAGGGCCGTCAGGTGCTCGGTGTCGAGGACGACCTGATGCGTCCGGAGCTCAGGGCCGCCCTCGACGGGAACGAGCTGCCGGTCATCGGCGACGGCGCCCTGATGGCCGCGCTCGGCCAGGCCCGCAGCCACACGATGCGGGACATCGTGTCCAGCATCCAGGCCGAGCAGGACCTGGTCATCCGGGCGCCCGCGGCCTCCGTCACGTACGTCGAGGGCGGGCCGGGCACCGGGAAGACGGCGGTCGCGCTGCACCGGGCCGCCTATCTGCTCTACCAGGACCGGCGGCGGTACGCGGGCGGCATCCTGATCGTCTCGCCGACCCCGCTCCTCGTCTCGTACACCGAGGGCGTCCTGCCCTCGCTCGGCGAGGAGGGCCAGGTCGCGATCCGCGCGGTCGGGTCGCTCGTCGACGGGGCCGAGGCCACCGCGTACGACGAGCCGGCCGTGGCCCGGATCAAGGGCTCGTCCCGCATGGTCCACGTGCTGCGCAAGGCGGCCCGCGGCGCCCTGGAGACCCCGGCGCCGAGGAACCAGCCCGAGCTGGGCGAGGACGAGGCGCAGGCGCCCGCCGGCACGCCCACACGCCTGCGTGTGGTGGCCTTCGGCCGCCGCATCGAGCTGGAGGCCGAGGACCTGCGGCGGATCCGCCACAACGTCCTCGGCGGCACCGCCCCCGTCAACCTGCTGCGCCCGCGCGCCCGCCGCCTGCTCCTCGACGCGCTGTACGCGAGGTCGGGCGCCTCGGGCCGGCACAGCGATCCCGAGCTCGCGGCGGAGCTGCGCTCCTCCTTCGACGAGGACGTCTCCACCGAGGACTCCTTCCTGGCGTTCCTCGACGCCTGGTGGCCGGAGCTCACTCCGCGCCAGGTCCTCGACGCGATGGCAGACGAGCGGCGGCTCGGCCGCTGGGCCCGCCGGATCCTGAACCCCGGCGAGGTGCGGCGGCTCGCCCGCTCGCTGCGCCGCCGGGAGCTCTCGGTGCACGACGTGGCCCTCCTCGACGAGCTGTACACCCTCGTCGGCGCCCCGGCGCGGCCCCGCAAGAAGCGGGAGTACGACCCGCTGGACCAGTTGACGGGCCTGGAGGAGCTCATGCCCGTGCGCGAGGAGACGCAGCGCGAGCGGGCCGAGCGGCTGGCGGCGGAGCGCACCGAGTACGCGCACGTGATCGTCGACGAGGCGCAGGACCTGACGCCGATGCAGTGGCGGATGGTCGGGCGGCGCGGCCGGCACGCCACCTGGACGGTCGTGGGCGACCCGGCGCAGTCCTCCTGGTCGGACCCGGACGAGGCGGCGGAGGCCCGGGACGAGGCCCTCGGCACCCGGCCGCGGCGCCGGTTCGAGCTGACCGTGAACTACCGGAACCCGGCCGAGATCGCCGAGCTCGCCGCGAAGGTCCTCGCGCTGGCCATGCCGGGCAAGGAGTCGCCGCGGGCGGTCCGTTCGACGGGCGTCGAGCCGCGCTTCGTCGCGGTCCCGGAGAAGGCGGATCTGGCCGAAACCGTACGGTCGGAGGCGCGGCTGCTCCTGGAGCGGGTGGAGGGGACGGTCGGTGTCGTCGTCGCCATGAACCGGCGCAGGGAGGCGGCCGGCTGGCTCGCCGAGCTGGGCGACCGGGTGGTGGCGCTCGGTTCCCTGGAGGCGAAGGGGCTGGAGTACGACGCCACGGTGGTCGTCTCGCCCGCGGAGATCGCGGACGAGTCCCCGGCCGGTCTGCGGGTGCTCTACGTGGCCCTGACCCGGTCCACGCAGGCCCTGACGGTGCTCTCGGGCGACCGTGACGTGCCGGACGCCGCGGGCGTCCCCGACCTGCTGCGGGACTGATCGGCGCGGCCCCACGGCCGGTCAAGACCGCGGGGCCGATTTCAGGTCAACCTGTGGCGCTGGAATCGCCGACCAGGGTGGTTTGTTAGCCTTGTCGTGGCACCGGCTCGATCCAAGCCCCCGGGCCCAACCTTCGTCCCTCAGAGGGACCACTTGCCGCGAGGCGAGCATGGCGGGTCGGTGCCACTTAGACGTATGTACGAAGTCGAGGTCCCCGTCACCACTGGTGACGGGGACCTCTTCTGTTTCCTCAAGACTTCTCGTATGGTGGAAACTACTTTCCGAAAACAAAATGACCGCATTACCTGCTACCGGCAGGTAGGTGCGACCATCGGAGGGCGCCGCCAGGCAACCAGCCGGGGCGGCGTAGCAACGAAGCTCAGGGAAAGCAGAGGAACTCGGCCATGGCAACGGCGCCCAGCGTCTCGTACTCGATAACGGTCCGGCTGGAGGTTCCCGCCAGCGGAACCGCGGTCTCCCAGCTCACCACGGCGGTGGAGTCCCACGGCGGATCCGTCACCGGCCTCGACGTGACCGCCTCCGGCCACGAGAAGCTCCGCATCGACGTCACCATCGCCGCGACCTCCACCGCGCACGCCGACGAGATCGTCGAGCAGCTGCGCACGATCGAGGGCGTCGTCCTCGGCAAGGTCTCCGACCGTACGTTCCTGATGCACCTCGGCGGCAAGATCGAGATGGCGTCGAAGCACCCCATCCGCAACCGTGACGACCTGTCCATGATCTACACCCCGGGCGTCGCCCGCGTGTGCATGGCCATCGCCGAGAACCCCGAGGACGCCCGCCGCCTCACCATCAAGCGCAACACCGTCGCGGTCGTCACCGACGGCTCCGCCGTCCTCGGCCTCGGCAACATCGGCCCGATGGCCGCGATGCCGGTCATGGAGGGCAAGGCGGCCCTGTTCAAGCGCTTCGCCGACATCGACGCCTGGCCGCTCTGCCTGGACACCCAGGACACCGACGAGATCGTCGCGATCGTCAAGGCGATCGCCCCCGGCTTCGCGGGCATTAACCTGGAGGACATCTCCGCGCCGCGCTGCTTCGAGATCGAGGCCCGGCTGCGCGAGGCCCTCGACATCCCCGTCTTCCACGACGACCAGCACGGCACGGCCATCGTCGTCCTCGCCGCCCTCACCAACGCGCTGCGCGTGGTCGGCAAGGGCATCGGCGACGTACGGGTCGTCATGTCCGGTGCCGGCGCGGCCGGTACGGCCATCCTGAAGCTGCTGATCGCGGCGGGCGTCAAGCACGCCGTCGTCGCCGACATCCACGGCGTCGTGCACGCGGACCGCCCCGACCTGGTGGACGCCCCGGCGGACTCGCCGCTGCGCTGGATCGCCGACAACACCAACCCCGAGGGCGTCACCGGCACCCTCAAGGAGGCCGTCGTCGGCGCGGACGTCTTCATCGGCGTCTCGGCCCCGAACCTGCTGGGCGCCGAGGACGTCGCCGCCATGGCGGCGGGCGCCATCGTGTTCGCGCTCGCGAACCCCGACCCGGAGGTCGACCCGGCCGCCGCGCGCCTGACGGCCGCCGTCGTCGCCACCGGCCGCTCGGACTTCCCGAACCAGATCAACAACGTGCTGGTCTTCCCCGGTGTCTTCCGCGGCCTGCTCGACGCCCAGTCCCGTACCGTCAACACGGAGATGATGCTGGCGGCCGCCTCGGCCCTCGCCGACGTCGTCACCGAGGACGAGCTGAACCCGAACTACATCATCCCGTCCGTCTTCAACGACAAGGTCGCGGGCGCGGTCGCCGGCGCGGTGCGCACCGCGGCGAAGGCGGCGACCGCGGGCGGTGCGCCGAGCGGGCGCTGACGGCGCGTCGCGATTCGCGGAGCCGTAAACCCGCCTTTAGGGTTGCTTTTCGGCTCCGTGTGTCTTTCGCGGAGTCGGCGGGAGTCGACAGAACGTCACCACGGCGGGGCTCTGGCGCTTTTCGTGTGACCCCAGGGGGTGCCGGATTGGCGTTCCCGCCGCTGGTGGGGGCAGGATGCGTGTTTGGGCGCGAGGGTCTGTCATTAGACCCGGGTCCGGGGACTGTCCGAAGGCCCTGGCAGCATCGGCTTCGCTGTACCCAATCACGCGGCTTCCGCCGCGTGGCACGCCTCACAGGCAAGAAGAACACGGGAGTAACAACATGAACCGCAGTGAGCTGGTGGCCGCCCTGGCCGACCGTGCCGAGGTGACCCGCAAGGACGCCGACGCCGTGCTGGCCGCTCTCGCCGAGACCGTCGGTGAGGTCGTCGCCAAGGGCGACGAGAAGGTCACCATCCCCGGCTTCCTGACCTTCGAGCGCACCCACCGTGCCGCTCGCACCGCTCGTAACCCGCAGACCGGCGACCCGATCAACATCCCGGCCGGCTACAGCGTGAAGGTCTCCGCGGGCTCGAAGCTCAAGGAAGCCGCCAAGGGCAAGTAAGGCAGCCTAGAGGCGCAGGAAGGGCGGCCACCCTGTCAGGGGGTGGCCGCCCTTTCGTTTGCGCCTGTACGGGCCCGTGAGGGGCCGTGACGCCTTACAGCGGGCCGGCCGGCGACTCGGCCCGCTGCCGGTCAGACCAGTGCGCTGCCGGGCAGCTCGACCTTGGCGCCGAGCTCGACGAGCTTCTCCATGAAGTTCTCGTATCCGCGGTTGATCAGGTCGATGCCGTGGACCCGCGAGGTGCCCTGGGCGGCGAGCGCCGCGATCAGGTACGAGAAGCCGCCGCGGAGGTCGGGGATGACCAGGTCGGCGCCCTGGAGCCGGGTCGGCCCGGACACGACCGCCGAGTGCAGGAAGTTCCGCTGGCCGAAGCGGCAGTCGGAGCCGCCGAGGCACTCGCGGTACAGCTGGATGTGCGCGCCCATCTGGTTCAGCGCGGAGGTGAAGCCGAGCCGGGACTCGTACACCGTCTCGTGGACGATGGAGAGGCCGGAGGCCTGGGTGAGCGCCACGACCAGCGGCTGCTGCCAGTCGGTCTGGAAGCCGGGGTGCACGTCCGTCTCCAGGTGGATCGCGTTGAGCGAGCCGCCCGGGTGCCAGAAGCGGATGCCCTCGTCGTCGATCTCGAAGGCGCCGCCGACCTTCCGGTACGTGTTGAGGAAGGTCATCATCGAGCGCTGCTGGGCGCCGCGCACGTAGATGTTGCCCTCGGTCGCGAGCGCCGCGGACGCCCAGGAGGCCGCCTCCAGGCGGTCCGAGAGCGCCCGGTGGGTGTAACCGTCGAGACGGTCGACACCGGTGATCCGGATGGTCCGGTCGGTGTCCATGGAGATGATCGCGCCCATTTTCTGCAGGACGCAGATCAGGTCCTCGATCTCGGGCTCCACGGCCGCGTTCGACAGCTCGGTGACGCCCTCGGCGAGCACCGCCGTCAGCAGCACCTGCTCGGTCGAACCGACCGACGGGTACGGGAGGCGGATCTTGCAGCCGCGAAGGCGCTGCGGGGCCTCCAGGTACTGCCCGCCCTCGCGCTTCTCGATGGTGGCGCCGAACTGGCGCAGCACGTCGAAGTGGAAGTCGATGGGCCGGCCGCCGATGTCGCAGCCGCCCAGGCCCGGGATGAAGGCGTGGCCGAGGCGGTGCAGCAGCGGGCCGCAGAAGAGGATCGGGATGCGGGACGAGCCGGCGTGGGCATCGATGTCGGCGACGTTCGCGGACTCGACGTGCGTCGGGTCGAGGACGAGCTCGCCGGGCTCCTCGCCCGGGCGGACCGTCACTCCGTGCAGCTGGAGCAGCCCGCGGACGACGCGGACGTCACGGATGTCGGGCACGTTGCGCAGGCGGCTGGGGCCGCTGCCGAGCAGTGCGGCGACCATCGCCTTGGGCACGAGGTTCTTCGCGCCGCGGACGCGGATCTCGCCCTCCAGCGGGGTTCCGCCGTGAACAAGCAGGACATCGTCTGTGCCGGTCATGAATCTCGCGTTCCGGAGTGAGGTCGGTCGGGTGGCCAGTGAAAAGGGTAAAGGGCCATGAGACCCCGTTCGGGTGCCTCGGGGGGTCTGTCAGATGTAATGAATTCGGCACAGCACCCTCCGTTCCCGTGATCTTGCGGAGTGTCACCGTCCGCTTGGTCCTGCGGGGCGGTCCGGAGCCCCCGCACCCTCCCGCCCGACCTGCGGCGCAGGGCCGCGACCCCCGCCGCCTTCCCCGCAACCCGTCCGACAACCCCCGCGAACGCCGAACATGCGGGATCATGTGTCGCATGACCGAGGTGTCCTCGCTCACAGGACGGCTGCTCGTGGCCACCCCCGCGCTGGCGGACCCGAACTTCGACCGCGCGGTCGTCCTGCTGCTCGATCACGACGACGAGGGCTCGCTCGGCGTCGTCCTCAACCGGCCGACGCCGGTGACCGTCTCCGACATCCTCGCCCCCTGGGCCGGGCTCGCCGGCGAACCCGGCGTCGTCTTCCAGGGCGGCCCCGTCTCCCTCGACGCGGCGCTCGGCGTCGCCGTCATCCCCGGCGACGAGGGCCCCCTCGGCTGGCGGCGGGTGTACGGGGCGATCGGCCTGGTCGACCTGGAGACCCCGCCCGAGCTGCTCGGCCCGGCGCTCGGCTCGCTCCGGATCTTCGCCGGGTACGCGGGCTGGGGCCCCGGCCAGCTGGAGTCCGAGCTCGGCGACGGAGCCTGGTACGTGGTCGAGTCCGAACCCGGCGACGTCTCCTCGCCGCACCCCGAGACCCTCTGGCGCCAGGTGCTGCGCCGCCAGCGCGGCGAGCTCGCGATGATCGCGACCTACCCGGACGACCCGTCCCTCAACTGACCCCCCGGCTTTCAGTACCCTTGGCGGTTATGAGCACTCTCGAGCCCGAGCGCGGGGCAGGTACGGGGACCCTCGTCGAGCCGACGCCGCAGGTGTCCCACGGTGACGGCGACCACGAGCGCTACGCCCATTACGTCCAGAAGGACAAGATCATGGCGAGCGCCCTCGACGGCACCCCCGTCGTCGCGCTGTGCGGGAAGGTCTGGGTACCGGGGCGCGACCCCAAGAAGTACCCGGTCTGCCCCATGTGCAAGGAGATCTACGACTCCATGGGCGCCGGCGGCGGCGACAAGGACAAGGGCGGCAAGGACAAGTAAGCGGGTCCTGACGTCGGGGACGGCCCCCGTCGTACGTACTTCGGTGCGTACGACGGGGGCCGTTCCGTTTTTCCCGGTTCCGGGGTCGGGCTTTCCCGGTTCCGGGGGACGGGTTTTCCCGGTTCCGGAGGGCGGCGCGGGCCGCGCGGCCGTTGCGCAGGGTGCTTTCGCCGGTCACGGAGTGGTTGAGGTGGTCGAGACCTCTTGTCGGCCCACCGGGGCCGCGCCTAACCTCACGCGTGTTGTGCAGTACGAAACGCCCATTGCACATGCTGCAACGTGCACGTCCGGAGGGGATCCGTCATGAAGTTGCCCGCCCGCCTCGCCACCCCGGCCGCCCTGCTCCTGCTCGCCGGACTCACCGCCACCGCCTGCGCCCCCCAGACCTCGACCGGCAAGGCCGGCGCGGACGACAAGAGCGGCACCCTGCGCGTCTGGCTCTTCCAGGAGGTGAGCAACAAGCCCAAGGAGCAGGTCGTCGAGCAGGCCGTCGCCGCCTTCGAGAAGCGGAACCAGGGCGCGAAGGTCGAGGTCGAGTACATCCCCGTCGAAACCCGCGCCCAGCGCGTCAAGGCCGCCTTCAACGACCCCAAGTCGGCCCCCGACCTCATCGAGTACGGCAACACCGACACCGCCGGATACGTCAAGGACGGCGGACTCGCCGACATCACCGCCGAGTTCGGCGCCTGGGACGAGGCCAAGGACACCGACCCCACGGCCAGGCAGTCCGTCACCGTCGCCGGCAAGGTCTACGGCGCGCCCCTCTTCGTCGGCGTCCGCGCCCTCTACTACCGCACCGACGTCTTCCGCGAACTCGGCCTCACCGCCCCCAAGAGCCAGGCCGAACTCGTCTCCACCGCCAAGAAGATCCGCAAGGCCAGGCCCGAGCTCTACGGCATAGCCGTCGGCGGCGCCTACACCTACGGCGCCATGCCCTTCGTCTGGTCCGCCGGCGGCGAACTCGCCACCGCGGACGGCGACGCCCACAAGGCCGCGATCAACAGCCCCGCCGCCCTCCAGGGCATCACCACCTACACCTCCCTCTTCGGCGACGACAACTGCCCCGCCGCCAAGTGCGCCCAGATGGGCGGCAACGCGACCGTCACCGCCTTCGCCGCGGGCAAGGCGGGCATGGCCATCGGCGGCGACTTCAGCCACGCCGCCGTCGAAGCCGGCGCCGTGAAGGGCAAGTACGCCGTCGTCCCGCTGCCCGGCACCACCCCCGGCTCGATCGCCCCCGCCTTCGCCGGCGGCAACAACGTCGGCGTCCTCAAGAGCACCTCCCACCGCACCCTCGCCGTCGACCTCCTCAAGTCCCTCACCGGCAAGGACACCCAGGGCAAGCTCTTCGACGCCATGGGCTTCCTGCCCACCTACACCGACGTCCGCGCCGACGCGGCCCGGCGCCAGCCCTTCGTCAAGCCCTTCATCGACACCCTCGGCGCGGGCACCCGGTTCGTCCCGGCGTCCCCCGGCTGGGGCCAGATCGACGCCGGCCTCGTCCTCCCCACGATGTTCCAGGAGGTCGTCAGCGGCCGGAAGAACGTCAAGTCGGCAGCCGACGACGCCGCGAAGAAGATGGACGCGGCCTTCGCGCCGGCGGGCTGAGCCGCATGACGACCCAGCTCACCGAGAAGCACACCGGCACCGCCCCGACGCCCCGGCCCACCCGGACCGCCCCCGCCGCGCGCCGCACCCGCGGCGCCGGCCACCGCCCCTGGACCCCCTGGCTCTACCTCCTGCCCGCCCTCGCCGTCCTCGGCGGACTCCTCGTCTACCCCGTCTACCAGCTCGGCCTGATCTCCTTCCTGGAGTACACCCAGGCCCAGGTCAGCGGCGGCGAACCCACCTCCTTCCAAGGGTTCGGCAACTACACGACCCTCTTCGCCGACCCCCAGTTCCGGCAGGTCCTCCTCACCACCGTCGTCTTCGCCGCCGTCTGCGTCGTCACCACGCTCGCCGTCGGCTGCGCCCTCGCGGTCCTCCTCACGCGCGTGCGTGCCCTGCCCCGGCTGATCCTGATGCTGGCCGCGCTCGGCGCCTGGGCGACCCCCGCGATCACCGGCTCCACCGTCTGGGTCTTCCTCTTCGACCCCGACTTCGGCCCCGTCAACCGACTGCTCGGACTCGGCGACCACTCCTGGACGTACGGGCGGTACAGCGCCTTCGCCCTCGTCCTCCTCGAAGTCGTCTGGTGCTCGTTCCCGTTCGTGATGGTCACCGTCTACGCCGGCATCAAGGCCGTCCCGTCCGAGGTCCTGGAGGCCGCCGCCCTCGACGGCGCCTCGCAGTGGCGGATCTGGCGCTCGGTCACCGCGCCGATGCTGCGGCCCATCCTGGTCGTCGTCACGATCCAGTCGATCATCTGGGACTTCAAGCTCTTCACCCAGATCTACGTGATGACCAACGGCGGCGGCATCGCCGGCCAGAACCTCGTCCTCAACGTGTACGCCTACCAGAAGGCCTTCGCCTCCTCCCAGTACAGCCTGGGCTCGGCGATCGGCGTCGTCATGCTGCTCGTCCTGCTGGCCGTGACGCTCGTCTACCTGCGGCTGCTCCGACGCCAGGGAGAAGAACTTTGACCCCCTCCCGCACGCTCTCCCGCACGTTCCGCATCCGGCGTCCCGGGCGGCTCGCCGCCGAGGCCGTCACCCTGCTCGTGGCGGCCGCCGTCGCCTTCCCGCTGTACTGGATGGTCCTCTCGGCCTTCAAGCCGGCGGGCGAGATCCAGTCGACGGACCCCCGGCCGTGGACGCTCTCCCCGTCCCTCGACTCCTTCCGGCGGGTCTTCGAGCAGCAGGATTTCGGCCGCTACTTCCTCAACTCGCTGATCGTGGCAGGCACGGTCGTCCTCGCCTCCGCGCTGATCGCCTTCCTGGCGGCGACGGCCGTCACCCGGTTCCGCTTCCGCTTCCGGACGACGCTCCTGGTCATGTTCCTCGTCGCCCAGATGGTGCCGGTCGAGGCGCTGACCATCCCGCTGTTCTTCCTCATGCGGGACTTCGGACAGCTCAACACCCTCGGCTCGCTGATCCTGCCGCACATCGCCTTCTCCCTGCCGTTCGCGATCTGGATGCTCCGCGGCTTCGTCAAGGCCGTCCCCGAGGCCCTGGAGGAGCAGGCCCAGATCGACGGCGCGAGCCGCACCCGGTTCCTGTGGCAGATCCTCTTCCCGCTGGTCTTCCCCGGCCTGGTCGCGACCAGCGTCTTCTCGTTCATCTCGACCTGGAACGACTTCCTCTTCGCGAAGTCGTTCCTCATCAGCGACACCTCGCAGTCGACCCTCCCCATGGCGCTGCTCGTCTTCTTCAAACCCGACGAGAACGACTGGGGAGGCATCATGGCCGGCTCGACCGTGATGACGCTCCCGGTGCTCGTCTTCTTCGTACTCGTACAGCGCCGCCTCGTCTCCGGACTGGGCGGGGCGGTGAAGGACTGACGCGATGACCTCCGAAACGGACCTGATCCCCGCACCCCTGACGGTCGCGCACCGGGGCGGCGCCCCCGGCTCCCTCCCGCTCGACGAGCGGACCACGATCGACGCCGGACCCGGCACCGCATCCACCGCCCGCTGGCTGCGGTCCGCACTGGGCCCCGCCACCGGACTGCCGCTCGCCGACGGCACCGGCCCGCACGCGATCCGGCTGCGGATCAGCGAGGACGTCGAGCGGCGGTACGGCCCCGAGGGCTACCGCCTCTCCACCGAGACCGCGGACACCGCCGTCCTCGTCGAGGGCGGCGGCCCCGCCGGCGTGTTCTGGGCCGCCCAGACCCTCCGCCAGCTCCTCGGCCCCGACGCGTACCGCAAGGCGCCCGTGCGCGGGGACGCGGACTGGGGCTTCCCGTACACCACGATCGAGGACGCCCCCCGCTTCGGCTGGCGCGGCCTGCTCCTCGACGTCTCCCGGCACTTCACGCCCAAGGACGGCGTCCTGCGCCAGCTCGACCTCCTCGCCGCCCACAAGCTCAACGTCCTCCACCTCCACCTCACCGACGACCAGGGCTGGCGCATCGAGATCAAGCGCCACCCCCGGCTCACCGAGGCCGGCTCCTGGCGCTCCCGCACCAAATGGGGCCACCGGGCCTCGCCGCTCTGGACCGAGACCCCCCACGGCGGCTTCTACACCCAGGACGACATCCGGGAGATCGTCGCCTACGCCGCCGAGCGCCACATCACCGTCGTCCCCGAGATCGACCTCCCCGGCCACTCGCAGGCCGCGATCTCCGCCTACCCCGAACTCGGCAACACCGACGTCGTCGACACCGCAGCCCTCACCGTCTGGGACACCTGGGGCGTCAACCCGAACGTCCTCGCCCCCACCGAGACCGTCCTGCGCTTCTACGAAGGCGTCTTCGAGGAGGTCCTCGACCTCTTCCCGTCCACCTTCGTCCACGTCGGCGGCGACGAGTGCCCCAAGGACCAGTGGAAGGCCTCCCCGGCCGCCCAGGCCCGCATCGAGGAACTCGGCCTCGCCGACGAGGACGCGCTCCAGTCCTGGTTCATCCGCCACTTCGACCGCTGGCTCGCCGACCGCGGACGGCGCCTCATCGGCTGGGACGAGATCCTGGAGGGCGGCCTCGCGCCCGGCGCGGCCGTCTCCTCCTGGCGCGGCTACGGCGGCGGCATCGCCGCCGCCACCGCCGGCCACGACGTCGTCATGTGCCCCGAACAGCAGGTCTACCTGGACCACCGCCAGGCCCCGGGCGAGGACGAACCGGTCCCCATCGGATTCGTCCGCACCCTGGAGGACGTCTACCGCTTCGAGCCCGTCCCGCCCGGCCTGCCGCCGGAGGCCGCCGCCCACATCCTGGGAACCCAGGCCAACGTGTGGACCGAGGTGATGGAGAACCGCGCCCGCGTCGACTACCAGGTCTTCCCCCGCCTCGCCGCCTTCGCCGAGGTCGCCTGGTCCGCGCTCCCCGCGCCGGACGCGCGCGACTACGCCGGCTTCGAGCGCCGCATGACCACCCACTACCGGCGCCTCGACGCCCTCGGCGTCGACTACCGCCCGCCCGCCGGCCCCCACCCCTGGCAGCAGCGCCCCGGCATCCTCGGCCGCCCGATCGAGGGGGCGCCCCCGAACGTGTGAGACCCCCTGCCGGCGACGCCGGGGAGCCCTGACGTCGAACGTGTGAGGCCCCTGGCGTCGGCTCCCGCGAACCCTGACGTCGAACGTGTGAGACCCCTGGCGTCGACGCCGGGGAGCCCCTGACACCGAACGTGTGAGACCCCAGCCGTCGGCGTCGGGGAGCCCCGACGTCGAACGTGTGAGGGACGCGACGTCCCCGCGTCACCCAAGAGTGGCGAAACGGAAGTTACCGTCGCTCCAGGGGCGTCCCGGACGGAACAGTCCTTCGCGGACCCTCGCGCCGGACGGCTCGGAAGATGTGCCAGAGTTGCCACGTCCGGCGTGTGAGCACGTACGGTACGCCCACACGCAGGCGCGACAGCAGACGTGACAGCAGGCGCGACGGCCGGGCACAGTCGGGGACCACCGGGACACCGGGAAGGGGCAGCGGGTTGACCACGCACGCAC
Source organism: Streptomyces sp. NPDC093089 (assembly GCF_044754405.1). Classification (NCBI taxonomy): domain Bacteria; kingdom Bacillati; phylum Actinomycetota; class Actinomycetes; order Kitasatosporales; family Streptomycetaceae; genus Streptomyces; species Streptomyces sp. NPDC093089. The sequence goes on along the minus strand of NZ_JBIVPA010000016.1, from coordinate 154,003 downwards.
CACAGACGGCGCAGTCCGTGACGCTGCCCGCCTCGCTCGACGAGGCCGTGGCGGCGCTCACGGCCATGCCGGCCGCCGTGCCCGTCGCCGGTGGCACCGACCTGATGGCCGCCGTCAACAGGGGCCAGCTCCGCCCCGCCGGCCTCGTCGGCCTGAGCCGCATCAACGAGATCCGCGGCTGGCAGTACCAGGACGGCCACGCCCTCCTCGGCGCCGGCCTCACCCACGCCCGGATGGGCCGCCCCGACTTCGCCGCCCTCATCCCGGCCCTCGCCGCCGCCTCCCGCGCCGCTGGACCGCCCCAGATCCGCAACGCGGGCACCCTCGGCGGCAACGTCGTCACCGCCGCGCCCACCGGCGACTCGCTGCCCGTCCTCGCCGCCCTGGAGGCCGACCTCGTCGTCCTCGGGCCGCTCGGCAGCCGCGAGATCCCCGTCTCCCACCTGCTCGCGGGCCGCGACCTCCTCGCCCCCGGCGAACTCGTCGCCTTCGTCCGCGTGCCCCTGCTCCACGCACCCCAGGTCTTCCTGAAGGCCACCGGTCGCACCGGCCCGGCCCGCGCCACCGCCTCCGTCGCCGTCGTCCTCGACCCGGCCCGGCGCGGCGTGCGCTGCGCGGTCGGCGCCGTCGCCCCGATGCCGCTGCGCCCGCTGGAGGCCGAGCGCTGGATCGCCTCCCTCGTCGACTGGGACAACGACCGGGGCCTCGCCCCCGAGGCGCTCGCGGCCTTCGGCGAGTACGTCGCCGCCGCCTGCATCCCTGACCCGCCGGGCGACGAACAGCTGCCCCCCGGCGTACTGCACCTGCGGCGCACCGTCGCCGCGCTGGCCCGACGCGCTCTGGGGAGGGCACTGTCGTGAGCACCGACGACCAGACCACGGGCCAGGGCGGCTACGAGGGCGGCTGGGAGCCGATCCCGCAGAGCGAGGGGTACGACGGCGACGCCACCGCGTTCGTCCAGCTGCCCCCCGACTTCATGCTCGACGGCGTCCCCCTGGAAGCGCCCGGCCACGGCTACGTACCGCCGATGATCACCCCGCTCCAGCCGCTCACCCCGGCCACCGCGGACCCGGCCACCACCGGCACCTGGAACGTGCACCTCCCGACCGAGGCCGAGCAGACCCAGTACTTCGACCAGCCCGAGTACCCCGGACAGCCCGGCTACGACGGCCGTCCGGAATACGCCGGCCCCGACCGGTACGCCGGATCCGACCAGTACTCCGGCCCCGACCAGTACGCCGGGCCGGTCGCGTACCCGGCGCCGGCCGACTACGACGGACAGCCCGAGTACGGCGGTCAGGGCGGGTACGGCGGTCAGCCCGGGCACGTCGAGTACGCCGACCACCAGGCCGAGTACACCGACCGCGCCGAGCACGTCGAGTACGCCGACCAGGACCCGCACGCCACGGCCGAATGGCACTTCGGCGAGGTGACCGCGCCCGCCGGCGACTCCGCCGGCTCCACCGACCCCGGCGCAACGGGCCAGTGGGAGATCCCCGCCCTGCCTGAGACGGCGGAGACGGTCGAGACGGCGGAGACCCCCGAGGCCCCCTCGTACGCCGAGGCACCGGCGACCCTTCCCGGTGGCGCTCCGGCGCCCTGGGCGCTTCAGCAGGAGCCGGCGGCGGCGACCGCTGCCGACGAGGCCGAGGTGGAGATCGAGGCCGGGGCCGAGGGCTCCGGTGGCGCCGAGGGCACGGCTGCGGAGACGGCGGCGCCTCAGGACGAGGCCCGGGACGATACTCAGGGCGAGGCCCGGGACGACGTCTCCGACTCCCCGGACGCGCTCGACGGGACCGACGACACGGCCGTACCCGACGACACGGCCGGGCTCGACGACGAGGCCGGGCCCGACGGGTCCACCGCGTCCGACGTATCCGACGCATCCGACGGGCACGGTGAAGGCCCGGCCGAGGCATCCGCCCCGGCGTCCGTTCCTGCTCCCGTTCCCGCGCCCGTCACCGTTCCGAGTGCCTACGCGTCCACGGACAGCGAGGAGCACCCGCACGCCTCGTACACGCTGAGGGTCAACGGGGCCGACCGGCCCGTGACCGGGTCGTGGATCGGCGAGTCCCTGCTCTACGTGCTGCGCGAGCGGCTCGGTCTGGCCGGGGCGAAGGACGGCTGCTCGCAGGGCGAGTGCGGCGCGTGCAACGTGCAGGTCGACGGCCGGCTGGTCGCCTCGTGCCTGGTGCCGGCGGCGACCGCCGCCGGGAGCGAGGTGCGGACGGTCGAGGGCCTCGCGGTCGACGGGGAGCCGTCCGACGTGCAGCGGGCGATGTCGAAGTGCGGCACGGTCCAGTGCGGCTTCTGCATCCCCGGCATGTGCATGACCGTGCACGACCTCCTGGAGGGCAACCACGCCCCCACCGACCTGGAGACGCGCCAGGCCCTCGCCGGCAACCTGTGCCGCTGCTCCGGCTACCGGGGCGTGCTCGAAGCCGTACGGGACGTCGTCGCCGAGCGCGAGGCGAGCGCCGCGGCCACCGCGGCCGACGCCTCCGACGAGATCCGCGTCCCGCACCAGATCCCCCACCCGCACGACGGAGGCATGGCGTGAGCAGCGACGGGACCACCGCGATTCCCACGCTCCCGCTCCTGGACGCTCCCGGGGCCCAGGCCCCGGCCCAGGAACCGGCCGCGCACGGCCTCGGCACCTCGCTCCCGCAGGCCGAGGCGCGCGCGAAGACCGAGGGCACTTTCCCGTACGCCTCCGACCTGTGGGCCGAGGGCCTGCTCTGGGCGGCGATCCTGCGGTCCCCGCACCCGCACGCGCGGATCGTCTCCGTCGACACCGCGGCCGCCGCCGCCATGCCGGGCGTACGGGCCGTCGTGACCGCCGCCGACGTGCCCGGCGCGGCGACCTACGGCCGACGGGTCGCCGACCGGCCCGTCTTCGCCTCCGACCTGGTCCGGCACCACGGCGAGGCCATCGCCGCCGTCGCCGCCGACCACCCCGACACGGCCCGGCTCGCGGCCGCCGCGATCACCGTCGAGTACGAGGTGCTCGAACCGGTGACCGACCCCGAGAAGGCGTTCGCGGCGGACGCGCTGCACCCCGACGGGAACCTGATCCGGCACATCCCGCTGCGCTTCGGCGACCCCGACGCGACCGGCGAGGTCGTCGTCGAGGGGCTGTACCGGATCGGGCGCCAGGACCCGGCGCCGATCGGCGCGGAGGCCGGCCTCGCCGTGCCCCGCCCCGACGGAGGGGTCGAGCTCTACACGGCCTCGACCGACCCGCACACCGACCGGGACCTGGCCGCCGCCTGCTTCGGGCTGCCGCCCGCGCAGGTCAAGCTGGTCGTCACCGGCGTCCCCGGCGCCACCGGCGACCGCGAGGACCCGGGCTTCCAGATCCCGCTGGGCCTGCTCGCCCTGCGGACCGGCTGCCCGGTCAAGCTCACCGCTACGCGCGAGGAGTCCTTCCTCGGCCACGCCCACCGCCACCCCACCCTGCTGCGCTACCGGCACCACGCGGACGCGGAGGGACGCCTGGTGAAGGTGGAGGCGCAGATCCTGCTCGACGCGGGCGCGTACGCCGACTCGTCGTCCGAGTCGCTCGCGGCGGCCGTCGCCTTCGCCTGCGGCCCGTACGTCGTCCCGCACGCCTTCGTCGAGGGCTGGGCGGTCCGCACGAACAACCCGCCGTCCGGCCACGTCCGCGGCGAGGGCGCGATGCAGGTGTGCGCGGCCTACGAGGCCCAGATGGACAAACTCGCGGCCAAACTGGGCGTGGACCCGGCCGAGTTGCGCATGCGGAACGTCATGGCGACCGGCGACATCCTGCCCACCGGGCAGACCGTCACCTGCCCGGCCCCCGTGGCCGAACTCCTCGCCGCCGTACGCGACTTCCCGCTCCCCGCCCTGCCCAAGGACACCCCCGAGGACGACTGGCTGCTGCCCGGCGGCCCCGAGGGCGCGGGCGAACCCGGCGCGGTGCGACGGGGCGTGGGCTACGCGCTCGGCATGGTGCACATGCTGGGCGCCGAGGGCACCGACGAGGTGTCCACCGCGACCGTACGCGTCATGGACGGCGTCGCCACCGTCATCTGCTCGGCCGTCGACACGGGCTCGGGCTTCTCCACCCTCGCCCGCCAGATCGTCCAGGAGACCCTCGGCATCGACGAGGTCCACGTCGCCCCCGTCGACACCGACCAGCCGCCGGCCGGCCCGGCCGCCCACGGCCGGCACACCTGGGTCTCGGGCGGTGCCGTGGAACGCGCCGCCAAGATGGTCCGCACCCAGCTTCTCCAGCCGCTGGCCCACAAGTTCGGCATGTCGACGGAGCTCCTCCAGATCACCGACGGCAAGATCACCTCCTACGACGGCGTCCTCTCGACGACCGTCACCGAGGCCATGGACGGCAAGGAACTCTGGGCCACCGCCCAGTGCCGCCCCCACCCCACCGAGCCCCTCGACGACGCCGGCCAGGGCGACGCCTTCGTCGGCCTCGCCTTCTGCGCGATCCGCGCCGTCGTCGACGTCGACATCGAACTCGGCGCCGTACGCGTTGTGGAGATGGCCGTCGCCCAGGACGTCGGCCGCATCCTCAATCCCGCCCAACTCGCCGTCCGCATCGAAGCCGGCGTCACCCAGGGCGTCGGCGCCGCCCTCACCGAGAACCTCCGCACCGCCCGAGGCGTCGTCCGCCACCCCGACTTCACCGGCTACGCACTCCCGACATCCCTGGACGCCCCGGACATTCGCATCGTGAAACTCGTCGAAGAACGCGACGTCGTCGCCCCCTTCGGCGCCAAAGCCGTCAGCGCCGTCCCTGTCGTCACCTCACCCGCCGCAGTAGCCTCAGCCGTACGCGCCGCAACCGGCCGCCCCGTCAACCGCCTCCCCATCCGCCCCCAAGCCGCCGTCGCCGTGCCCAATTCGTAACCATGTGATGTCCGTTGCTTGTGCAACCGGGAGATGCGCGCTGTCGTCGTTCCTGGCTACAGTGAACTTCTAGACTCGGCAGTAACGGCACGGGTGTTCACACGGGGGAGGAGCGGGGGCATGGAAGCCTACGCAGACGGGGGCGGCTCGTTGGGCATGCGCGGCATGAGTACGGACGCCGTGCGCTACAACGCCGAGTCGATGTCCGAGTTCAAGAAGGGCATCGACGGCCTGATCAAGACGCTCACCTCTTCCGAGGCCGACAAGGGCAAGATGGAGTCGGACCCGGTGGTGCGCGGCCAGTTCGGCGGCGGCGGCGCCGCCTGGTCGGAGGCGAACGGCGTCTACGACGCGTACAACAACGTCCTCGGCCAACTGGTCCAGCTCTCCGGTTTGTTGCAGGACTGCCTGGAAGGCCTCGGCATCGCGGTCGTCGCCTCCAAGGACGGCTTCTCGCAGATGGACGACGACATCAAGCAGAAGATGATCAACATCCACGACCGCACCTGGGAAGCCAAGGAGAAGGCGGACAAGGACGCCGTCGGCGGTCAGGCTCCGGCGAACCACGGCACCAGCCAGGGCACCGAGAGCGACAGCCCCTTCAAGTAGGGCGCCACGGACGGAACATCGGGGACACGGGGAAGAGGCGAGAGATGAGGCCTGCAGAGAGCGGCGGAGGCGGCGGAACCGATTTCCGCTCCATGTCCCACCAGAAGATGCTGGACTGGCTGGACGAAGCCGAGATTTACCCCGTCAGCAACGCCGCGGAGCGCCTGAAGGCCGCGGCGCAGCAGATGCACAGCATCGCCACCGAGCTCAAGCAGCGCACCGGTGGCGTCGACTGGAAGGGTGACGCGGAGAAGGCGTTCACCGAGTGGGCCGAGAGCGTCGTGCTCTCGACGCACTCCCTCGGCGAGTACAGCACCGAGGCCGCCAAGTGGATGAGCAGCGCCGCGGTGGCCATGGCGACCGCGAAGAGCGCCATTCCCCGCTACACCTCCAACGAGGCGGCCAAGGAAAGCCTGAAGGCCGCGGAGACGTACCGCAACGACCCCGACTCGGCGACCATCGCGCGCAACGCGCGGAACTCCATGACCGCCAGCGAGGACCTCAAGGCCATCGAGGCCAAGGAGCGGGAGAACCAGCAGGCCGCCGCGGCCGAGATGGAGAAGCTCTCCAGCTCGTACCAGTGGTCCAGCCTGCACATGACGAGCCTGAAGCCGCCGACGTTCCCGCCGCCGCCGGGCGACTTCGTGCCGGCGGGCGGCCCCTTCGTCTCGGGAGAGCCCACATACGTCGACCCTTCGTCGAGGGGGCAGCGGTACTCCGGGCAGACGGACACGGGCACGGACACCACGCACTCCCAGTCCCAGCCCCGGACCGTTCCCGAGTCGAACGTCGTCCCGCCGTCCGGGGACCCGACCGGGCCGACGCGTGTCGCCCGGCCCGAGGTGCGGCCCGACGTCCCGGTGGACCTCGGCATCGACAGCGTCGAGACCCTGCCGCACACCCCGACCGTGCCGACGACCCCGACCCCGGGCGGCCCGCCGCCGATCACCAGGCCGGACGGCGGTACGCCCCCGATCATGCCGCCCCTCGGCGTCCCCCCGGTCACGGGGAAGGGCGGGCCGGGACCCCTGGGCCCCACCGGTCCCGTCACCGGCGGCACGCGCAACCAGCTGCCCACCGGCCCCCGTGGCCTCCCCGGTCCGCTGGGCGGCACCCGTGAGGGCATCAGCGGTGGCCGCGCGGTTCCCCAGACCACGGGCCGCCCGGCGACCGGCATCCCGCGCGGCACCGTCATCGGCAACGAGCCCGGCGGGCGCAACGGAACCGGCATGGGCCGCGGCCCCATGGGCGGCGGCCACGGCATGGGCGGCCCCCTGGGAGGCGCGGCCGGCCAGAACGGCGTCAGCGGCGGCCGCCGCCTCGCCGGCGAGACCGGCGGCGTCGTCGGCGGCAAGGCGCAGCGTGCCGGTGCCGCCGGTGGTGCCGGTGGCGGGCGTCCCTTCACGCAGGGCGGCTCCGGCCTCGTACGGGGCGGCACCCCGCAGGCCCGTGACCGCGAGGAGCAGAACGGAGAGCGTCCCGACTACCTGGTCGAGGACGAGGAGACCTGGCAGCAGGGCAACCGCCGCGTGGCCCCGCCCGTCATCGACTGATCAGCGCGAGGAAGCAGATGCGTACCAGCAGTATTCGTCGGAGCCGTGCCCGAGTCACCGCCTCGGCCGCCTTGGGGATGCTGCTGGTGGGCATCGCTTCCGTCCCCGCCCACGCGGAGAGCATCCGCTCCCGGCAGTGGCACCTCGACGCGTTCGGCGCCGAGGAGATCTGGCAGCTCAGCACGGGCAAGGGCATCACCGTCGCGGTCATCGACTCCGGTGTGGACAAGGACAACCCGGATCTGCGGGGCCAGGTCCTCAAGGGCAAGGACTTCGCCACGGACAAGCCGGGTGACGAGTCCACCGACTATGACGGCCACGGCACCAGCATGGCGGGCCTCATCGCGGGAACAGGCCAAAGGGACGGCGGCGAAGGGGCGTTCGGCCTCGCCCCCGCCGCGAAGATCCTTCCGATCCGCGTGCCCGCAGTGGTCAAGGGCTCGACGAGCCAGGCAGCGGCTGACGCGGAGTTCAACCGGGTCGTGCCCGAAGCGGTTCGCTTCGCCGCCGACTCCGGAGCCAAGGTCATCAACATCTCGATGGCTGTCGCGACGGAATCGCCGCAGCTCACCGAGGCGGTGAAGCATGCCCTGGACAAGGGAGCCCTTGTCTTTGCCGGTGTCGGCAACGACGCGCAGAAGGGCAACCGTCCGATGTACCCGGCCGCCACCCCCGGCGTCGTGGGCGTCGGCGCCGTCGACAACAAGGCGACGCGCATCCCGATGTCCCAGTACGGTCCGCAGGTCGACGTCGTCGCCCCCGGCAAGGACACCCTCGCGGCCTGCGCCGGCGGCCGCGTCTGCACGTCCTCCGGTACCAGCAACGCGACCGCCCTCGCCTCGGCCGCGGCCGCGCTCGTCTGGGCGAAGCATCCCGAGTGGACCAACAACCAGGTCCTGAAGGTCATGCTCAACACGATCGCGAAGCCCAAGGGGGGCGAGGAGCGCAGCGATTACATCGGCTACGGGGCCGTCCGGCCGCTGCGAGCGCTGAAGACCCCGGGTGACCCCGGCCCGGCGGGGGTGCGGCCCATCGACGACCTCGCGGAGACCGTGACCGCGTCGCCCACCGACCTGTCGCCGGGTGACCCGTCCCCGTCGGGATCGGTCGCGGCCCCCGCTCCGGCTCCGGAGGCGGCCGCTTCCGAGGACGGGGGCGGCAGCGGCCTCTGGATCGGTCTGGGGATCGGTGCGGCCGTACTGATCGGTGCCGCCGTCGCCGTACCCGTCCTGCGGTCGCGGCGGGGCTGAGTCCGTCCGTTCCGCGGGGGCGGGGGCGGAGGCGTCTACTCGCCGTAGACCGGCATGGCCGCGATCCTGCCGCCGCGGGCGATGAACACGCGGTGGGCGTCCGCGGCGAGCTGGTAGGTGCCCTCGTGCTGCATGCGCGCGACGAACAGCGGGGCTCGGGTGGCCCGGGCCACCACGCGGACGGCGCTGTCGTCGGGCTCGGGCAGCCAGACGGTTCCGCCCTGCACGACGGGGGCGGTGAGCGTGCCGGTCTGGCTGCCCAGTTCGCCCATGGGCTCCGACCACTCCTGGCTCGCTTTGTTGGAGTCGGGGACGGTGCTGTAGCGGTAGGCCATGTAGCCGTCGACGGCGATGACGGTCTCGGCGTCGGCGGTCGGGTTGCCCCAGCCGAGCTTCCGGTCGACGACGTTGCTGCTCTCTTCCTTCCAGATGAAGTTGCCTTCGCCCAGGTGCCTGGCCACCAGGTCGGTGCCGCTGAGGTAGACGGTGTCGCCGCTGATCGAGGGGGCCTGGCCGCGGGTGCCCTGGCCCTTGATCTTCCACACGGTCTCGCCCGAGGCGGTGTCGAGGGCCTCGACCTTTCCGTCCCAGCCGTGGATCACGAGCCGCTTCCCGCCGACGGCCGCCTTCGCGGGGCCGTTCGGGGACCGGGGAGAGGGCATCGGCCGGGTCCAGGTGGTCTTCAGCGTCCAGGCGTCGACGGCGTGCAGCTTGTCGCCCCGGGTCACCAGGTAGACGTGGGTGTCGTCGGCGGCGAGGAGGGCGGCCGCGTCGTGGCCGGCCTGCCAGACCGGGGCGCCGGTGGAGGCGACGAACGCGTGCAGGACGCCCCTCTCGTCGGCACCGACGACGAGTCGGTCGGCGACGGAGACGAACCCGGAGGCCGCGTCGACGTCCTTGGCCCTCCACCGCTCCTTGCCGTCGGTGACGGACAGCGCCAGCAGGCCTCCCGTCTTCGCCGCCACGATCAGCACATCCCTTACGGGCAACGGGAGACGTCCGTCCGGATCGGTGACGTCCAGAGGGCCCCACAGGGTCTTCGGGGCCTGGTTCGGAACGCTGTCGATGAGGGAGATGAAGGCCGCCTCGGGTGCGGCGACGGCCGGAGGCACGTCGGCGGTGGGGGAGTTCTCGCCGGAGCGGTTCAGCCACCAGGCGCCGACGCCGCCGCCCGTGCCCAGCACGGCCACGCCGACCGCCGCGCCGGTGAGGAAGCGGCGGCGGGTCGGCGTCGACGAGGAGGCGACGGTGTCCTCGGGGGCCGCGAGGCGCTTCGTGGCCGTCTCGCGCCGCTTGATGTCGTCGGCGAGCGGGCCCTTGCGCCAGGCGCGGTCGGCGCCCTTCGGCGGGGCGAAGGCCTCGGCGATCCGCGGGGGAGCCGGGCGGAGGGCCGGGTCCTTCGCCAGGCACGGGGCGATCAGCTCCTGGAGCTCCGGCGGCACCAGGCTCAGGTCCGGTGTGCCGTGCACGACCTCGTACTGGACGGCCGCCACGTGCCCGCCGTCGAAGGTGCGCCGGCCGCTCGCCGCGTACGCGAGGACCGCGCCGAGCGAGAAGACGTCCGAGGCCGGTCCGACGCGCTGCCCGAGGACCTGCTCGGGGGCGCCGTAGCCGGGGGTGACCGGGATCTGGCCCGTGGTGGTGAGGGTCAGGCCGTGCTCGGGGCGCGCGATGCCGAAGTCGATGATCCGCGGGCCGGTCGACGTGAGCACGATGTTCGCGGGCTTGAGGTCGCGGTGGACCAGGCCCGCCACGTGGATGTCGTGCAGGGTGCGGGCGAGCTGGGCGGCGAGGGCGCGGACCGTCGGCACGTCCATCGGCCCGTACGCCCGCACGGCCTCGTCGAGCGTCGGACCGGCGAGGAACTCGGCGGCGATCCACGGCCGTCCGCCCTCGGTCTGCGCGCCGAGGACCCGCGCCACGCCCTTGCTGGTGACGGCCCGCGCCATGTCGGCCTCGCGGACGAAGCGCTGCGCGAGGTGCTGGTCGTGGGCGAGTTCGGGGCGCAGGACCTTGACGGCCGCGGGTGCTCCGGCGCCGTCCCGGCCGACGTACACCTTGCCCATGCCGCCCTCGCCGAGGACGCCGAGCAGGCGGTACGGGCCGAGCCGGAGCGGGTCGCCGGTGGCGAGGGGCTGAGTGGTCACGAGGCTGCTTTCCGGTGTGGGCTGGTGGGACGGGGATGCGGCGGCGGGGTGTCGTTCAGGCAAGGGGGAAGGCCGCGACGGAGGAGGCTCCCGCACCGATGATCCGTGTCCTGGAGGAGTCGGCGACGTACCGGCTGGCTTCCGCGGGGAAGACCCAGGCCGAGCGGTGGGTCACCCGGTCGACCGCGCTGAGACCACCCCTGACGGGTGCGTACACATACTTCTTCCCGATCACGGGGAAGCCGGAGAGGTCCACGGTCAGGCTGCGGTCGGACGCCCCCTCCCGCCACTGCTCGGCGCCCTTGTCGGCGGTGACGGCCACGAGCCCGCGGCCCGCCTCGTTCGCGACGACGAGGCCGTCCGAGACCGCGGGGATCCCGTAGGCGGAGCCGGCGCCGTGCTCCCAAACGACGCCGCCGTCGCTGAGGCGCAGCGCGCGCAGGCGGTCGCCGCCGAGGTAGAGGTGCCGGTCGTCGGTGACGAGCTGGCCGGGCTTGAAGGACAGGGACTCCTTGAGCGGGAGGGTCCTGCTCCACAGGCGGCGACCGGTGCGCAGGTCCCTCGCCTGGAGGTTGAACGACGTCAGGTCGTCGCCGTTCTTGCCGAGCACCAGCCGACCGCCGACGACCTTGCCCAGCCAGGGGCGGACGTTGTCCCATGCGTACGGCTGTCGCCAGGCCACCTTGCCGGTGCGCAGGTCGACGGCGATCAGGTGCCAGCCCTTCTCGCGCTCCTCCAGGGTGTCCGAGCTCTTGCCGAGTCGTGAGGCGGCGTAGAGCACGCCTCCCGCGGCGGTGATGAGCTCCGTACCGAACGAGGAGCCCTCGAAGCCGTTGAGCTTGATCGTTTTGGCCGCCTCCTTGCCGGTGCGGGGGTCGAGCGTGCGGATCAGCAGGGCCGACGTCCCGTCGACGGGATCGTTGGAGGTGTAGAAGCGCGCGCCGTCCGTGACGACCTGCTTGGGGTCCATCACCATCCCGTCGTCCCACAGCTTCGTGCCGTTCCGCGGGTCCAGGACCCGGAACGCCACCGTCTCCGCGAGCCCCACGACGTCCCCCGCCGTCAGCGGCACGATGCTCTGCTCGCGGTCCAGCGACTCCCCCTGCCACAGCGCCTTCGGCGCCCCGTCCGAGGCCGTCGTGGCCGGGATGGCGGTGGGGCCGGCGGTGGTGGGGGCGGTGGTGGTGTCGCGGGAGGAGAGCCAGGCCCAGAGGCCGCCGGCGGTGGCGGTGGTGGCGAGGAGGGCGGCGGTGCCGGTGGTGAGGAGCCGGCGGCGGGAGAGGGGGGTGTGGGGGGTGGTGTCGGGGAGGGAGGGGGTGGTGGGGGCGGGGAGGCGGTGGGGGGTGGGGAGCCAGACGTCGGTGGCGCGGCGGGCGATGTCGGCGAGGAGGAGCGGGGGGAGGTGGTCGGCGAAGTCGCCGCGGCCGTCGTGGAGGTGGGCGGCGAGGGTGGCGGTGGTGGGGCGGGCGGAGGGGTCTTTGGAGAGGCAGGCGGTGAGGAGGGGGAGGAGGGGGTCGGGGACGCCGGTGAGGTCGGGATCGGCGTAGCGGACGCGGTAGAGGAGGTCGGCGGGGGAGCCGGTGCCGAAGGGGCCGTGGCCGGTGGAGGCGAAGACGAGGACGCCGGCGAGGGCGAACACGTCGCCGGCCGGCGGGTGTTCCTCGCCACTGGCCTGCTCGGGGGACATGTAGGCGGGGGTGCCGGCCGCCGCCCCGGTCCGGGTGAGGTGGTCGTCGCCGGCCGCGCGGGCGATGCCGAAGTCGATGATCTTCGGGCCGTAGGCGGTGACGAGGACGTTCGAGGGCTTCAGGTCGCGGTGGACGACGTCCGAGGAGTGCAGCTGTGCGAGGGCCCCGGCGAGCGCGGCGCCGAGGGCGCGGACGGTCGGTTCGGGGAGGGGGCCGCCGAGCGCGACGGCGTCGTCGAGAGGCGGTCCGAGGACGTACTCGGTGGCCAGCCAAGGGGTTTCGGCCAGCGGGTCGGCGTCGACGACCGCCGCGCCGTGGCGTGCGCCGATGATCCGTGCCGCGTCCGTCTCCAGCCGGAAGCGGGCCCGGAACGCGGGGTCGGTGGCGAGCCGGGCGTGCACGGTCTTGAGCGCGACGGTACGGCCGCCGGGGGTGCGCGCCAGGTAGACCGTCCCCATGCCGCCCGAGCCGAGGCGGGCGAGGAGGCGGTACGCGGCGACGGTGGCCGGGTCGTCGTGGGTCAGGGGCGACAGCATGAGGCGGGGTCCGTGTGGTCCAGGGCGGTCGCGGGTGCGCGAGCCGGAGGGCGGGTGAACGTCGGTTCGGTGGGCGGGCGTCGGGCTGGTGCGCCGCCCGTTTCCGTTCGGCGGGCGATGGGCTGGTGCGCCGCCCGTTCCGTCAACTGCGTGCCGTGGCCGGTTCCGGGGCCGTGGGGAGCGGCGGGAGTTCCGCGGCGAGGAGTTCGGCGGACTGGCGGGCGAGGGCGGCGACGACGCGGCCGGGGAGCCAGCCGGGGGTGAGGAGCGCGCCGGCCGAGTCCAGGACCGTGTGATGGGTGGTCGGCGGGGCGAGGGCGGCGGTCAGGGCGGTCGCGGTGGGGCGGTCGGCGGGGTCGCGGGCCAGGCAGGAGGAGACCACGGGCCGCAGGGAGGGCGGGAGTTCGTCGCGTTCGGGCACGGTGTGGCCGGTGGCGGCGTAGGCGAGCACGGCGCCGAGGGCGAAGACGTCGCCCGGGGGGCGGGGCCGCCCGCCGGAGGCCTGCTCGGGGGCGAGGGCGCCCGGGTCCAGGCCCGGGAGGCCGGTGCGGGACTCCCCGTCGGGGCCCGCCGCGCGTACCGCGCCGAAGCAGGTCAGGCGCGGGCCGTCCGCGGTGAGGAGCACGGCGGCGGGGGAGACGCCCGCGTGCGTGAGGCCCTGGGCGTGCGCGGCGGCCAGCGCTTCGGCGAGCGCGGCGCCCACGCCCCGCACGGTCGCCTCGGGGAGCGGTCCGCCGTGCACCGCGAGGGCGACCGGGAGCGGGAGGGCCGGCACGTACGGCGTCGCGTACCAGGGAGCCTCGCCGGGGCCGGCCAGGTCCGTGACCGGGGCGGTCCAGGGCCCGAGCAGGCGGCGCCCCTCGTCGGCCTCGACGGCGAAGCGCGCGGGGTCCGCGCCGGGCAGCGGGGCGCTCAGCAGGACCGTGCGCTCGCCGTCCCCGGTGCGGGCGACGAACCGGCGGCACGGGACCGCCGAACCGGGCGGGTCGAGGCGGGTGACGAGCCGGTACGGGCCGATCCGCCGCGCGGATTCCTCCCGTGCGCGTGACTGTTCCACGTGTGCGTCCCCCCGTCGTTCCGGCGCCCCGTGACGACGGGGGCGGGTCGAGCCTACCGAGGCGGGGGCCCGGGGCCGTGGTCGGGAGCGGTCCGGGAGACGCGGGCCGGGGCCGGGCCGTGGCCGGATCGCGCCTGGTTCCGTGTTCGATCCGGTGCCGCCCCCGTGACGTCCGGAGGTCGGCCGGAGGCCGGTCGGGCGCCGCTCCGGTGTCGCGAACGCCCGGGCTGTCCGAGTTGCGAAGGTGAATCGGGCGCGTGCGCACCGCCCGCATTCCGAACGTGAGGCATTTCCCGGTGGGGAATGCTCGAACGGCCGCTCGGGGGACTACGATCGCGATGATTCCAGGGGCGCGGAACTTGCTGGGGCGAAGCCGGAACGCGGCCGGAACGAAGTCGGAACGAAGTCAGAACGCAGACAGTCAGACGGTCACGGGAGCAGCGGGGGCGAGCATGTCGTTCGATCAGGAGTGGGCGTCCGTACGTTCCACATCGACGGCCAACGTGGGCATGAGGCTCAATCAGGTCGCCCCCGAGCCCGGCGGCGGTGGCGGCGGGAACGCCGACCTCAGCGTCGACCAGGACAAGCTCGGCGCGATCGGCAGCGCCGCGTACGCGCTGCACGGCCGGCTGGTCAAGGACGGCAACCACGCGCGTACGAGCACCACGGAAGCGGCGACGGGCCTTTCGAGCAACGGCTTCCTCACCGGCTCCGCCATGACGACCGTCCAGGAGACGTGGGGCTCGCAGCTGAACACGCTGCTCGACGCCTGCGCCAACATCTCCAACCACCTCGACTACAGCGCGGCCTCGCACGCCAAGGAAGAGGCGGACATCACGGCGGCCCTCTCGGCCTCCAAGATCAACGAGTACCTCAAGTAGGCGGGGGACCTGCTGTGCTGACCTTTGACAACGTGTACCACGCTCCGCTGGACCGGATGAAGGCCTCGGCCGACGACTGGGCCGCGATGAAGGGCAAGCTCGACACCCTCGCCCAGGACGCGCAGTCGACCATGGCCGCGAAGGCCAGGGACGACTACTGGCGCGGGGTGAACGCCGAGGTCACCAAGCCCTTCGTGGACAAGACGGCGAAGGAGTTCTCCGACGCCGCCAAGGCCGCCGACGGCATCCACAAGGTCCTGGAGGACGGCTACAACGCCTTCAAGAAGGCCAAGGACGACCTGAAGAAGATCGTCGACACGGAGGCCCCCGCGAAGGGCTTCGTGGTGAAGTCCGGCAAGGTCGAGGCCGTCGAGCCGCTGTCCCGGACGAAGGACCAGGGGATGCGCCACGACCCCGACTTCCAGGACATGGTCCGCAAGGAGCGCGCCGACATCGAGGCGATGCAGCGCCGCATCGACGCCATCGTCGAGACCTGCGACGACGCCGACGTCTCCTGCTCCAACGCCCTCAAGGCCAACATCACCGGCGACCGGCACAACTTCAGCGCCCCCAAGTACGCGAGCCTCGACGCCGAGGAGGCCCAGCGGGCCGTCGACCTCGCGAAGAAGGGCCGCGACATCTCCCACGAGGAGCTGATGCGCCTCAACGAGCTCCTCAAGGACAACAGCGGCTCCAAGGAGTTCTCCCGCACCTTCTACGACGGCATGGGCCCCAAGGGCGCCCTCGAGTTCTTCGGCCAGCTGTCCACGGACACGTACGACTACACCAAGGTCGACAAGCAGCGCCTCGCCGACGTCCAGGACCTCCAGAAGAACCTCGGTCTCAACCTCGCCACCGCCACGCAGGGCGGCGACGCCTGGACCGAGAAGTGGTCCGCCGACATGCGCAAGCTCGGCACGGAGCGCATCCCCCTCGTCAAGTACGACAACAACCCCGCCTTCGGCTACCAGTTGCTCGGCGGCATCATGCGCTACGGCGACTACGACAAGAAGTTCCTCGTCCCGATCGCGGAGCACGTCACCCAGCTCCACGCCAAGGACCCGTACCTCTTCGCCAACAGCAAGCCCATGATCAGCGGCGGGCTCCAGAACCAGTACAACCCCTCCGGCGTCAACGGCTCCGGCTTCGACCCGATGATCTCCATGCTGGAGGCCCTCGGCCACAGCCCGGAGGCGTCGAAGGAGTTCTTCTCGAAGGAGCCGACGTCGTACAACCAGGACGGGACTCCCGGCGGGAGCGTCGACCTGGACCCCGAGAAGGACGGGAACCAGAAGGGCTACCTGGACTACTTCCAGAACAAGGAGTACGAGTTCTTCCCCGACATCGAGGGGCACAACCCGGACGACTGGAAGAAGACCGCAGAGTTCATGCCGGACGCCCTCGGCCACGCCCTGGAAGCGGCGACCACGGGCCACGGCTGGGACGACCCCAACCCCCAGCTGCACCGCGACGAGAAGTCCGCCGAGATCATGAAGCAGGTGATCGACTCCTACGGCACCAACACCGAACTGCGCGAGCAGCACAAGCCGCTGATGGACAGCCTCGGCCGGATGGGCGCGGCATACATCGACGACCTGAACTATTCGACGTACAACTTCGGCGACTCCGGCGACGCCCTCGGCCGCGACACGCTCTTCGGCGCGAGCAGCGACGGAAGTCGGCGCACGGACTTCGGCGAGGGCGCCAGCCTCCGGTTCATGAACGCCGTCGCGGGCGACGAGGACGGGTACAAGTCGCTCTCCGCCGCGCAGCAGGTCTTCGAGGCCGGCGGCCTGAAGGCGCTGGAGGGGGAGAAGGACTCCCAGCTCACCTTCCTCCACAACTCGACCAAGCTGCACGGCATCCTGGACGAGTCGCGGATCGACGCCATCTCCCTGGAGTTCAAGGACCAGGAGGAGGCCAAGAACCTGGAGATGGAGAAGCAGGCCGAGTGGCGGAAGTCCGCCGTCAGCGGCGGTGTCGCCGCGGTGGTCGGCGTCGGCTCCGCCGTGGTGCTCGGACCCGCGGCGGGACTCGTGGCGGCGACCGCGGTCCCGATCATCATGGACACGGTCGGTTCCGCGATCAGCACGGACTACGCCTCCGACACCCTGCAGTACCTCAAGGACAACGAGTACAAGAACGACGACGACGCGGATTCCGCGGTCGTGGACGCCCGCCAGGAAGGCCGTCGCGCCGTGGTCGTGCCCGCCCTCAACGTCGCCGAGATGCAGGGTCTGACGCAGACCGAGCGGCAGGAGCTCATCCGCGAGATCGAGTACTCGTACAACACGGGCGCGAAGAGCGTCGACGACCTTACGGCGAACAAGTGAGGCAGCGGACAGTGAACGACACGAGGCGGAGGCCGGCGGCGATCGCCGCCGTCGCCCTGGCCGCGGCCCTGGCCCTGACCGGGTGCTCCGGCGAAGGGGACGGCGGATCTCGGCAGGGTGCGGGGGCCGTGTCCCCGGCGGCCCTGAAGAACTGCGGGCGGGTGCTCGGGGAGCAGAACGTCGAAGCGCTCCGGACCGACCTCGGGGAGGCCTTCCGGCCGCACGACCGCTCGCTCGCCGAGATGAAGGAGCGGATGCTCACGGAGGCGCGGGCCTGGAACCCCGACACGGACGAGCTCTCGCGGACCACCTTCCGCCCCTGCCAGATCGAGGGCCGGGTGGACGGCAAGGAAGCCTGGGTCAACGCCACGGCCGGATGGTCGACGTACGGCGTGGCCTTCATGACCGACGGGAAGTACGCGCGCGACTTCCGCGAAGTGGCGAAGGGGGTCTACCTCGACCGCCGCGAGGGGCTGGACGGCCACCCCCTCGTCATGGCGTGCACGGTCCCCGGCACCCGCGCCGGACAAGGCGCCGAGCTGCCGCTCCAGGTCTCCGTGGCCGACAAGGACCGCACGGACCGGTCCGTCCCCACGGAACGGCTCCTGAAGTCCCTCGCGGAGAGCACCCGCGCACTCCTCGGCTGCGCGGAGAAGCCCCCGATCCCCGACGACCTGCTGCCCTGACGGCGAGCACCCCGCCGACGCGCCCGGGCAGGGCGGCGGCGGTCCTCGCTCCGGTCCCGTGACGGGCGCGGGGGTGGGCGCGGGGCAGGTCAGTCCTCGGCCGTCTCGGCGGCCGGGGACAGCTGGGACAGGAGGAGGAGGGTCGAGCGGGTGATGAGGGCGGCGAGGAGGATCGTCGCGAGGCCGTCGACGCGGAGTTCGGAGATCTTGGGGCCGAGCCAGGAGAGCAGCCACCAGATGAGGGCGTCCTGGACGAAGCCGGCGAGGCCGAACGCGAGGAGGGCGGGGAGGGGGGCGCGGGCCGAGGGCCCGATGTAGATCACCTGGGTCAGCACCACCAGCACGATGGTGGCGGCGAGGACGGAGAGCACCACGTCCATCGTCTCCGTGCCCAGGGTGATGCCGGGCAGGAGGCCCCCGGCGAGGCCCACGCCGGCGAGGATGCCGAGCTTGCGTCTGCCTTGATCGTCCATGGGGGGGACTCTGGCACAGCCGCTGGGCGGATGTGAAGGTTCCGTAAGGAAGATCATCGAGAGACCGTGGCGGGAATCGAACCCGCGTAACCCGCTTTGCAGGCGAGTCCCTGAACCACTCGGGCACACGGTCGTGTGGTGCGCTGGTACGACCGTAGGGGGCGGTTCGGAAGGGGCTCAAGGGGTTCGGGGGCCGCGCCACACGACTGCCATACGGCCGCAACACCGCGTTCGCGGTCGTACGTCCAAGGGCGGAGGGGGGCCGGGACTCCTGACAGGGGCCATGGGGTGCTTCACCTCTTACTCTGGGGGGATGAGCGCCCTCGAACCATGCGACGCCGACGTCGCCGAAGCCCCCGGACCCCGTGCCGTGCACGACGACACCAAGGGGTCCGTCCTCGACGCGGCTCACCGGGCGCTCAGCATCGGCATCGTGTCCGTGGTCCTGCTGATCGCCTTCGAGGCGACGGCCGTCGGCACCGCCATGCCCGTCGCCGCGCGCGAACTGAACGGCGTCTCCGTCTACGCCTTCGCGTTCTCCGCGTACTTCACCACCAGCCTCTTCGCCATGGTCCTGGCCGGGCAGTGGTCCGACCGGAGCGGGCCGCTCGGCTCCCTCGCGGCCGGGATCGCCGCGTTCTCCGCCGGGCTGCTCCTCTCCGGGACCGCCGGCGCCATGTGGCTGTTCATCCTCGGCAGGGCCGTGCAGGGACTGGGCGGCGGCCTGGTGATCGTCGCCCTGTACGTGGTCATCGGGCGCGCGTACGCCGAACACCTCCGGCCCGCGATCATGGCCGCGTTCGCCGCGTGCTGGGTCGTCCCGTCCGTCGTGGGGCCGCTCGCCGCCGGAACGGTCACCGAGCACCTCGGCTGGCGCTGGGTCTTCGTCGGCATCCCCGTCCTCGTCGTCTTCCCGCTGGCCCTCGCCCTCCCCGCGATACGCCGCACCGCGTCCGGCCCCGCCGACCCGCAGGCGCCCGTCACCCCCTGGGACCGGCGGCGGATCCTGCTCGCCCTCGGCATCTCCGCCGGCGCCGGGCTCCTCCAGTACGCGGGCCAGGAACTGCGCTGGCTCTCGCTCCTCCCGGCGGCGGCGGGCGTCGCGCTCCTGGTGCCCGCCGTCCGCGACCTGCTGCCGCACGGCACCTGGCGGGCGGCCCGCGGCCTGCCCTCCGTCATCCTGCTCCGCGGCATCGCCGCCGGCGCGTTCATCGCCGCCGAGTCCTTCGTGCCGCTCATGCTCGTCACCCAGCGCGGCCTGAGCCCCACCCTCGCCGGCTTCTCGCTCGCCGCGGGCGGCCTCACCTGGGCGCTCGGCTCCTGGATCCAGGCCCGCCCGTGGACCGAGCCGTACCGGGAGCGCCTCGTCGTCCTCGGCATGGTCCTCGTCGCCCTGTCGATAGCCGCGGCGCCGAGCGTGCTGATCACTTCGGTGCCGGTCTGGGTGCTCGCGGCCGTCTGGGCCCTCGGCTGCCTCGGCATGGGCGCCGTCATCGCCTCCACGAGCGTGCTCCTCATGAAGCTCTCCGCCCCCGAGGAGGTCGGCGCGAACTCCGCCGCCCTCCAGATCTCCGACGGCCTCTCCAACGTCCTCCTGCTCGCCGCCGGCGGCGCCGCCTTCGCCGCCCTCGGCGGCGGCGCGGTCGGCCACGCCGTCGACGCCGCCGGCACCACCGGCTCCCACCCGGCCGCCTTCGCCGCGGTCTTCCTGCCGATGGCGGGGGTGGCGGCGGCGGGGGCGTGGGTGGCCACGCGGCTGGGGGTGCGGGAACGCGCATGACACCGAGTGGTACCAAGCGGTACCATGTGGTGCATGGCTGCACTCAACGTGAGGTTCACCGAGGAAGAGCTGAACGCGCTCCGCGAGCGCGCCGAGGCGGAGGGCCGCAGCATGCAGTCCTTCGCGCACGACGCGGTGATGAGGGCGATCGACGAGCACTCCCGCCTGTTCGAGGAGGCGGCCGAGCACGTCCTGAAGGCCAGCGCGGAGCTCAACCGGCGGCTTGCGTGACGCACTTCCTCACCCTCCCGCAGCTCCTGAACCTCGCGGAGCGTCTCGGGGCGAGTGAGGTCCGTGACTACGGCCTGCTCGATTCCGCTCTGGCGCGCCCGCAGTCGAGCGTGTTCGGCCAGGACGCGTATCCCGACATCTGGGAGAAGGCGGCGGCGCTGATGGAGTCGCTCGCCCGCAACCACGGTCTCGTCGACGGGAACAAGCGCATCGCCTGGTACGCGACCTGGGTGTTCCTGCACGTCAACGGGCATCCGCTGGACCCCGCGTTCGACGTCGACGAGGCCGAGGCGTTCGTCCTGGACGTCTGCCAGGGTGCGCTCGACGTACCCAAGATCGCTCTCCGCCTGCCGAGGTTCGCACGCTGACCGGACGAGTGTGAGACCTGCCGCACCGGGCGAGGTCACGGCCTCGTCCGGCTCCGCTCGCGGGGGTGACGCCGGTAAGGTGGCCCGGTTGTCATATCTGGACGAGCGTCGAACCCGGAGATCGTGACTACTACCACCACCACCTCCTCCCATCACCTTTCTCCCGCCTTCCCAGGACGGGCCCCGTGGGGTACCGCCGGCAAGCTGCGTGCCTGGCAGCAGGGGGCGATGGAGAGATACATCCAGGAGCAGCCCCGTGACTTCCTGGCCGTCGCCACGCCCGGCGCCGGCAAGACGACCTTCGCGCTGACGCTGGCGTCGTGGCTGCTGCACCACCACGTCGTGCAGCAGGTCACGGTCGTGGCGCCCACCGAGCACCTGAAGAAGCAGTGGGCGGCGGCCGCGGCCCGCATAGGCATCAAGCTGGACCCGGACTACAGCGCCGGGCCGCTCAGCAAGGAGTACGACGGGGTCGCCATCACGTACGCCGGTGTCGGCGTCCGCCCGATGCTGCACCGCAACCGTTCCGAACAGCGCAAGACCCTCGTCATCCTCGACGAGATCCACCACGCCGGGGACTCGAAGTCCTGGGGCGAGGCGTGCCTGGAGGCGTTCGAGCCCGCCACGCGGCGCCTCGCGCTGACCGGTACGCCCTTCCGGTCGGACACGAACCCGATCCCGTTCGTCACGTACGAGGAGGGGAACGACGGCATCCGCCGGTCCTCCGCGGACTACACGTACGGCTACGGCAACGCCCTCGGCGACGGCGTCGTCCGGCCGGTGATCTTCCTCTCGTACAGCGGCAACATGCGCTGGCGCACCAAGGCCGGCGACGAGATCGCCGCCCGCCTCGGCGAGCCGATGACCAAGGACGCCGTCTCGCAGGCCTGGCGCACCGCGCTGGACGCCAAGGGCGACTGGATGCCGAACGTGCTGCGCGCCGCCGACCAGCGGCTCACCGAGGTCAGGAAGTCCATCCCGGACGCCGGCGGCCTCGTCATCGCCTCCGACCAGGACTCGGCCCGTTCGTACGCCAAGCTGATCCGCGAGATCACCGGCACCAAGGCCACCGTCGTCCTCTCCGACGACACCGGCGCGTCGAACCGCATCGACGAGTTCAGCGAGAACAACGACCGGTGGATGGTCGCCGTCCGCATGGTGTCCGAGGGCGTCGACGTGCCGCGGCTGGCCGTCGGCGTGTACGCGACGACGATCTCGACCCCGCTGTTCTTCGCGCAGGCCGTCGGCCGCTTCGTGCGTTCGCGCAGGCGAGGCGAGACCGCGTCCGTGTTCCTTCCCACGATCCCCAGCCTCCTCGGCTTCGCCAACGAGATGGAGGTCGAGCGCGACCACGTCCTCGACAAGCCCAAGAAGGCCGGCGAGGACGACCCCTACGCCGAGTCCGAGAAGGAGCTCGCCGAGGCCGAGCGCGAGCAGGACGAGGACACCGGCGAGCAGGACATGCTGCCGTTCGAGGCGCTGGAGTCCGACGCCGTCTTCGACCGCGTGCTCTACAACAGCGCCGAGTTCGGCATGCAGGCCCACCCCGGCAGCGCCGAGGAGCAGGACTACCTCGGCATCCCCGGCCTCCTCGAACCCGACCAGGTGCAGCTGCTGCTGCAGAAGCGGCAGGCCCGGCAGATCGCGCACAGCCGCAAGAAGCCGGACACCGAGGCCGACCTCCTCGAACTGCCCGCCGAGCGCCGCCCCGTCGTTTCCCACAAGGAGCTCCTCGAACTGCGCAAGCAGCTCAACACGATGGTCGGCGCGTACGTCCACCAGACCGGCAAGCCCCACGGCGTGATCCACACCGAGCTCCGCCGGGTGTGCGGCGGGCCGCCGAGCGCCGAGGCCACCGCCGGACAGATCCGCGAGCGGATCAAGAAGGTGCAGGAGTGGGCCACCCGGATGCGGTGACGACCCGGGTGCGGCGACGACCCGGGTGCGGTGACGACCGGGACGCCGTGAGCCGGACGTCGCCGCCCGGATGCGGCGGCCCGAGCGCGCCCCCCACACGCGGCTGAGGCCCGTACGACGTCGTTCGTACGGGCCTCAGCGGTCCCGCGGCGGCGGGACCGGCACCGGGGCCGGCCCCCACGGCCGGCCACCGGGCGCCTTCCACGCTACGTGCACGACATAGGCGATCTTGTCCGCCAAAGTCCCCAGTCCGGCCGGCGAAGGTCCCGAACCGTCTCTATACGGTCGCCGACGCCCGGATTCTGGACGAGGTCTTCCGCTCAGCGGAGCGGGTCGCTACTGTCCCGGCTCAAAAGCAATCGCCCCGTGGCAGCGCCGCCGCGGAGCGCAGCCGGTGTACCCCTTCCTGCCGGCGGCCTCTGACGTGCGTCGCCGACGGGACCGGCGTCGTAATCCCGTGAGAGCCCGTCGCCACTCACTCCGAAGGAGAGGGCGTCGTGACCGCGGAGACCTCCCAGACGCTCGACCGGGGACTCAGAGTCCTCAAGCTGCTCGCCGACACCGACCACGGCCTGACCGTCACCGAGTTGTCCAACAAACTCGGTGTCAACCGGACCGTCGTCTACCGTCTGCTGGCCACCCTCGAACAGCACGCCCTCGTCCGCCGCGACCTCGGCGGACGCGCCCGCGTCGGCCTCGGGGTGCTGCGGCTCGGCCGCCAGGTCCACCCCCTGGTGCGCGAGGCCGCGCTGCCCGCGCTGCGCTCGCTCGCCGAGGACATAGGGGCCACGGCCCACCTGACGCTCGTCGACGGGGCCGAGGCCCTCGCCGTCGCCGTCGTCGAACCGACCTGGACCGACTACCACGTCGCCTACCGGGCCGGTTTCCGCCACCCCCTCGACCGGGGCGCCGCGGGCCGCGCGATCCTCGCCGCCCGCCAGGGCTCCCTCATCGAACCCGGCTTCACCCTCACCCACGGTGAACTCGAAGCGGGCGCGAGCGGCGCCGCCGCCCCGCTCGTCGGCGTCACCGGCGTCGAGGGCAGCGTCGGCGTCGTCATGCTCGCCGACGCCGTCCCCGAGCGCGTGGGCCCCCGTGTCGTGGACGCGGCCCGCGAGGTCGCCGACGCGCTGCGTTAGGACTTCCGGGCGGGGCCCGGGCCGGCCCGCCCGCTCACTGGGGGCCGATCCGGGCCCCGCTTGCTCCCCGCGCGGTCGGCCTGGGCTCTGCCTGCTCCCCGTACGGTCGGCCTGGGCTCCGCCCGCTCCTCGGGCGGTCGGCCTGGGCTCCGCCCGCTCCTCGGGCGGTCGGATTCGTCGGCCAGCTTCCTGCCCCCGCTCCTCGCCCCCCGGCCGGGCCGTCGTGTCAGGGGCGGTCGTCGGCGACGAGGCGGCCCAGGGGGGTCCGCTCGTGGTGGACCGACCTGCCCGTCCTGGTCGTCGTGATCAGGCCCGCGGCGCGGAGGGCCTGGGCGTGGGCCGAGGCGGTCGCGTTGCTGACGCCGAGGCGGCGTGCCAGGCCCGTCGTCGTCATGCCCTCGTCCAGGGCGTGCAGCAGTTCGGCGCGCGTCCTGCCGAGGACCCCCGTGAGGGCCTCCTCGCGGGTGCCGCCGCCGTCCGGGGCGAGCGGCAGGCCGCGGCCCGCCGGACAGGCCAGGACCACGGGGCGGCCGGGCAGGTCCTGGACGAGCGGGCCGCCCCGCCAGTGGAAGGTCGGCAGCAGCACGAGCCCGCGGCCGTCGAGCCGCAGGTCGCGGCCCGCGGGGACGCCGGGCCACTCCCAGACCCCGTCGCGCAGCCGCGAGCCCGGGGCGGAGGCCGTGAGGGCGGCGTCGAGGCCGTGCTCCGCGACCGTCAGCGCGTGCCGGGTGAACTCCGCCCGGTGCAGGTCCTGGACCAGCGGCCACACCGGCGCCAGGACGGCCTCGTACGCCGCCTCCTGCGCGCGGTCCAGGGTGCGCCAGGCCCCGGCCTCCCCGCCGTGCAGGGCACGGACCCACGGCGGCACCGGGCCCCCGCCCGCGTACACCCGTTCCAGCTCGGACCGGACGAACTCCGGGCGGCCCGCGCGGATCAGCGCGAAGCCCTCCTCCCGCGTCCCGCCGAGGACGTCGAGGAAGCGCGGGGCCACCCCGCCGGGCACGAGGTCCGCGAGGGGCCCCGACGCCGCCGGCAGGGCGCGCAGGAGCCTGCCCCGCCAGCGCCCGAAGAGCAGCTCCTCGTGCGGTGCGCCGAGCATCAGGAGGGCGGCGTGGAGTTCGGGGACGGGGGAGGGCCGGGGGGCGAACCGTACGCGTGCGAGGTCGTCCCGGGTGAAGTGGATGCGCAGCACTCGTCGTCTCCCGCCGTCTCCCGCCAGCCTTTCGGGCCGGGCCTGAACCTTCGCGCGCGGGCCCGCCGCGTCCAAGGATGCCGTGCATGACACAGCACCCCGCACCCAGCCGCCGCACCGTCGCCAAGGGCGCCCTGTTCGCGGCCGCCGCCACCCTGCTCGCCGCCGCCCCCGCCCGGGCCGCGACCACCCCCGCCCGGGCCGCGACCGGGCCTGTCGAGCACCGGGCCGGGACCGGACCCGGCGGCCTTCGGACGGCGACCGGGTCGGCCGTCCTTCGGCTGCCCGCGCCGACCGGGCCCCATCCCGTGGGCGTCCGGACCTTCGCCCTGACGGACACCTCGCGCAACGACCCGTGGGAGCCCGCGGCCGGGGTGCGGGAGGTGATGATCAGCGTCCTGTACCCGGCCCGTACGGTCCGCGGCCGCCCGCGTGCCCCGCAGCTGACGGCGGCCGAGGCGAAGGAGTTCGCGGACCTGGCGCCCCGGATCCACCAGGGGCTGCCGACGGCGGGCGTCGACTGGGGCGCGGTCCTCACGCACGGGCACGTGGACGCGCCGCCGCTGCCGGGGCGACGCCCGGTCCTGCTGTACGGGCCGGGGGCCGGCGACTGCCGCACGCTGGGCACGACCCTGGCCGAGGACCTGGCGAGCCACGGCCGGGTCGTGGTCCTCGTGGACCACCCCGGGGACGCCGGCCAGGTGGAGCTGCCCAGTGGGATGCGGTGGACGGTGCTGCGGGGGAACCCGGACCCGGAGACCTTCCGCACCATGATCGACACGCGGGTCGCGGACCTCCGCTTCGTCCTGGACCGGCTCGGGACCCTGCCCCTCGCCCCCGTCATGGACCTGGAGCGGATCGGCGTCTACGGGCACTCGGCGGGCGGCACCGCCGCCGTGCACGCGCTGGCCGCCGACGACCGGATCGCCGCGGGGGTGAACCTGGAGGGCCACCTCGACCTCGACCCGGCGGTGACGGAGGGCCTCGACCGGCCGCTGCTCATGTTCCGCACGGACGGCTTCGAGCAGGCCGCCCGGCTCGAACGCTCCTGGGCGGGGGTGCCGGCCCGCCGCGTCCTCCTTGCCGACAGCGGCCACTGGGTTCTCGGCGACTACGCCTTCCTCGTCCCGCAGCTCCAGGCCGCCGGGCTCGTCACCGCCGGGACCAGGGCCGCCCTCGTGGGGCCGGGCGACACGGCGGCGGCGATGGCGGTCGTACGGCGCGGGGTGGGGTCCTTCTTCGCCCGGCGGCTGCGGGCCCCCGCGCCCGCGGCCCGGGGGCGGGGCGCGTCCCAGTAGATTGGGTGCGTGCTCTCCAGCCTGCCTCGTTCCCGTGCCCTCGCGCTGTGCGCGCTGCCCGTCGCCGCGCTGTTCGCCGTCGTCGGGCTCGCGCCGCTGCCGTACGCGATCGCGCAGCCCGGGACGACCGTCGACGTGCTCGGCAAGGACGACGGGCGGGAGATCATCACGATCACCGGCGCGCCCGTGCGGCCGACGCAGGGGCAGCTGAGGATGACGACGATCGTCGCGACCGGACCCTCGACGGACGTCGACCTCGGGGACGTCGCCGAGGCCTGGTTCCGGACCGACCAGGCCGTGCTGCCGCGCGAGTCCGTCTACCCGTCGGGGAAGTCCGACGCCGAGATCGAGGAGCGCAACCTCGGCCAGATGAAGGAGTCGCAGGACGCGGCCACGCTCGCGGCCCTCGGCTACCTGAAGCTGGACCCCGCGAAGGTGAAGGTGACCCTGCACCTCGCCGACATCGGCGGCCCCAGCGCCGGGCTGCTCTTCTCCCTCGGCATCGTCGACAAGCTCGACGGCGACGGGGACGGCGGCGACCTCACCGGCGGCAAGTCCGTCGCCGGTACGGGCACGATCGAGGCGGACGGCACCGTCGGCGCGGTCGGCGGGGTCTCCCTCAAGACGCAGGCCGCCGCACGCGACGGGGCCACCGTCTTCCTCGTGCCGAAGGCGGAGTGCTCGGACGCCGAGGCCGAACTGCCCGAGGGCATGCGGCTCGTGCCCGTCACCGCGCTCAGCGACGCGGTGGAGTCCCTCCGGGCCCTGGGGCAGGGGCGGGAGGAGCGGGTTCCGTCCTGCTGACCCCCGGGCCGCCGGTCCCCTTGGCGGGGCGCGGCGCGTCCATGCCCCGCCAGGACGGGAAGACGATCGGGCAGAGCGCGGCCAGGAAGTACAGCCCGCCGACGGTGAGCAGTGCCGTGGTGAGGCCGGTCCGCTCGACCAGGAGGCCGGCGGCGAGCCCGCCCAGCGGGGTGGTCAGCAGCACGCTCGCGGTACTGGCGCTGCCGACGCGGCTGCGCAGCTCCTGGGGGACGGTCTCGTAGAAGACCGCGCCGAGGATCGGGTTCAGCACCCCGGCGCCGAGTCCGCCGAACGCCATCGCCACGAGCAGCGGCGCGGTGGTGTCCGTGAGCGCCGCCGTCACGTACACGGGGGCCCCGGCGAGCAGGAAGCCGACCGCGACGACCGGCCGGCGCGGGAAGCGGTGCCCGACCGCCGCGTACAGCAGGGCTCCGACGAGCGCGCAGCCGCCGAAGACGGCGACCAGCAGGCCGAGCGCCGTCGACCCGCCCAGCTCCTCCCGTGCGTGCACCGGCAGCAGGACCGCGCTCCAGCTCTGGGCCAGCCCGTTGGTGATCATCACCATCAGGTTGACGCCGAGGATCAGCGGGGTGCGCAGCAGGAACGCGTACCCCTCGCGCAGGTCCCTCCGGTACACGGCGACGGACAACGGCGGTGCCCCGCGCGCGGGTTCGGCCGACGGCACGCCCCGCAGGCCCACCAGGGCGAGCAGCGCCGAGACGGTGAACGTGGCGGCGTCGACGTACAGCACGGTGTCGGCGCCGATGAGCGCGACGAGGAGGCCGGCGAGCGCGGCCCCGGTCATCCGGGCGCCGCGGGACACCGCGTCGTAGAAGCTGGTGGCACGGGACAGCGGTATGCCGGCCCGCTCCGCCAGGTCGGGCGTGAGCACGTTGCGCGCGGTCTCGCCGGGGGCGTGGAAGAAGCCGGTGACGGCCATCAGCGCGCACAGCATCCAGAACCGGAGCACGCCCGCCTGGTTGAGCAGCGGGATCGCCGCCAGCGCGAGGGCGCAGACGAGGTCGGAGGCGACCGAGACCCGGCGGCGGCCGATCCGGTCGATGACGGGCCCTCCGACGACGGCGGAGGCGATGACCGGCAGGGCGGCGCAGAAGGCGACGAGGCCCGCCTTGCCGGGACTGCCGGTGGTCTCCAGCGCGAACCACGGCACCGCGATCAGGGTGAGTGAATTGCCGCTGATGGAGATGGCGTTGGCGGCCAGGACGCTGGCCAGCGGTGTGCGCGGGTGCACGGATTTCCCCCCGGTGTGGTCGGCTTCCTCAGGCTGCCGTCGTGAAGTGGTCGGTGGCGGGGCGGTTCGTGGCGAGTCTGAGCCCGACCTCCACCAGCTTCCATCCGACGCGAACGCGCAGGGCGGGCGCCGGAGCGAGGGCGCGGGTCCGG
This sequence comes from Streptomyces sp. NPDC093089, assembly GCF_044754405.1. Classification (NCBI taxonomy): domain Bacteria; kingdom Bacillati; phylum Actinomycetota; class Actinomycetes; order Kitasatosporales; family Streptomycetaceae; genus Streptomyces; species Streptomyces sp. NPDC093089. Next base: position 125,767 of record NZ_JBIVPA010000016.1, on the reverse strand, counting down.
TCGGTGGCGGCGTCGTGGTGGAGCTCGGTCGCGTGGAGGCGGTGCAGCTGGAGGTGGACGTCGGCGTGCATGGCTCCGGGTTCCTTCCGTCGGTGGTCGCGCCGCGGGGACGCGCGGGGAGGGCGGTGCGGGTCGGTCAGTTCTCGCGCTGTGGGAACGCGTGGAGATGGATGCGTACGAGCTCCGCGCCCGGGGCGTCCGGATCGGCCGTGTCGCGGTACGCGTTGATGAGGGCGTGCAGCTTCTCGTCGAGCTCGCGGAGCTTGTCGGCGGGCAGGCGCAGGCTGAAGTCGCTCATGTCGGCGGCGCCGATCCAGCTCTCGTCCCAGTCGTTCCGGGTGCCGATGTACGTCCCGAGTTCCTGCGTGTGGATGGTCGCGATCTCGTGGGCGTAGATGTCGAGGGCGCCCTGGACCTCGGGGTCCGGGTTCTTGTAGAGCGATTCGTCGACGCTCGTGCCCTGCTGGCCGGCCTTCCACCACCGCTCGCGTCCCTTGCCACGCGTCGGGTCGTCCTCCACGAAGCCGTGGGCCGCGAGCTGGCGCAGGTGGTAGCTGGTGGCGCCACTGGACTCGCCCAGCATCTCGGCCAGTTGCGAGGCCGTGGCGGGGCCGTGGCGGCGCAGGGCCCGCAGCAGCTGGATGCGGAGCGGGTGGGCGAGCCCGCGCAGGGAACGCGGGTCCAGCCGGCGGCTCAGGAATTCCTCGGGCTCGGACATGGCCCGAGCGTAGGCATGCAAAGGACCAGTTGCAAGGGGTTCTTTGCAACTGGTCCTTTGCAACCCCGGGCCCGGCGCCGGAAGGGGTGAGTCCGGCTACAGCGGCGCGTCCCCCGCCGCCTGCTCCACCAACGGGATGATCCGCAGCGGCACCGGGTTCTCCATCACGATCGCCGTGGACGCCCGGACGATCCCCTCGAAGCCGACGACGCGGTCGATCACCCGCTGGAGGTCCGCGTTGGAACGGGCCACGAGGCGGCAGAGCATGTCGCCGTGGCCCGTCGTGGTGTGCAGTTCGAGAACCTCGGGGACCGTCGCCAGATGGTTCCGCACGTCCGCGCCCTGCCCCTGCTTGATCTCCAGGGTGGCGAACGCGGTCACCGGGTAGCCCAGCGCCGCCGGATCCACCTGCGGCCCGAAGCCCCTGATCACGCCGCTGTCCTGCAGGCGGTCGAGGCGCGCCTGCACCGTGCCGCGCGCCACGCCGAGGCGCCGGGACGCCTCCAGGACCCCTATGCGCGGCTCGCGTGCGAGAAGCGCGATCAGCCGGCCGTCCAGATGATCGATCGCCACAGTGGTCTCCTCGTGGTCATGATGTACAAGTCGCACGGCCATCCTCGTCGATCGCTGTACAAGTTGACCAGTAGATCAGAGAACTCTTGCGCACCTTGCCGAACGGCGGGACATTGCTGCCATGACTGAGACCATCGATCACACCCCCTCCACCGCGCGCAAGGCCGATCCCTTCCCGGTCAAGGGAATGGACGCGGTCGTCTTCGCCGTCGGCAACGCCAAGCAGGCCGCGCACTACTACTCCACGGCCTTCGGCATGAAGCTGGTCGCCTACTCCGGACCGGAGAACGGCAGCCGCGAGACCGCCAGTTACGTCCTCACCAACGGCGCCGCCCGCTTCGTGTTCACCTCCGTCATCAAGGTCTCCACCGACCGGGGCCGCTTCCTCGCCGACCACGTCGCCGAGCACGGCGACGGCGTCGTCGACCTGGCGATCGAGGTGCCCGACGCGCGAGCCGCGTACGCCTACGCCGTCGAGCACGGCGCCACCGGCATCACCGAGCCGTACGAGCTCAAGGACGAGAACGGCACCGTCGTCCTCGCCGCCATCGCCACCTACGGCAAGACCCGCCACACCCTCGTCGAGCGCTCCGGCTACGACGGCCCCTACCTCCCGGGCTTCGTCCCCGCGAACCCCATCGTCGAGCCGCCGGCCAAGCGCACCTTCCAGGCCATCGACCACTGCGTCGGCAACGTCGAGCTCGGCAAGATGAACGACTGGGTCGGCTTCTACAACAAGGTCATGGGCTTCACGAACATGAAGGAGTTCGTGGGCGACGACATCGCGACCGAGTACTCGGCGCTGATGTCGAAGGTCGTCGCGGACGGCACCCTCAAGGTGAAGTTCCCCATCAACGAGCCCGCCATCGCGAAGAAGAAGTCGCAGATCGACGAGTACCTCGAGTTCTACGGCGGCGCCGGCGTCCAGCACATCGCCCTCGCCACCAACGACATCGTCGCCACCGTGCGCGCGATGCGGGCCGCGGGCGTCTCCTTCCTCGACACCCCCGACTCGTACTACGACACCCTCGGCGAGTGGGCCGGCGAGACCCGCGTGCCCGTCGAGACCCTCCGCGAGCTGAAGATCCTCGTCGACCGCGACGAGGACGGCTACCTGCTGCAGATCTTCACCAAGCCCGTCCAGGACCGTCCGACCGTCTTCTTCGAGATGATCGAGCGCCACGGGTCCATGGGCTTCGGCAAGGGCAACTTCAAGGCCCTCTTCGAAGCCATCGAGCGCGAACAGGAAAAGCGCGGCAACCTCTAGTCACCCCGCCGTCCCCCCGGGCCTTCGCCCGCGGGGACGGCGCCCACCCCGTTGCGGCCCAACGGCCACCGCACCCCTGTCCGGCCCGGCCGGGCCCGGCCCACCTCGTTGTGCCACAACGGACATCGCGCCCTTGTCAGGCCCGTCCGGGCCGGGCCTGGCCCACCTCGTTGTGGTGCAACGGACGGCGCACTCCGGCCCACCCCGTTGTGGGCAATCGTCCGCCAGGGGCGGGACGGGTGGGCACGACGGACGGCGCCCGTTGCCGGGCCCAGGCTTCCGCGCCCGAACCCGCACCCGTTGCGCGGCTCGCTATCGGTGCGGGTCCAGGCGCAAGTGGCGAGCGCGCCGCCGAGGGCGCCGTCCCGTGTGCCCACCCTCCCCCGGACTCCGTCCGGGGGGCCCCCACGCCCCAGCGGGACGATCGCCCACACGGAGGGTGGCCCGGCTGCCGGCGCGCGGGCCCACACGGCGGCGGGCCGGCGGAGGGCGCGTGGGTGCGGGCGCGGCCCACACGGCGGCGGGTCGGCGGAGGGCGCGTGGGTGCGGGCGCGGCCCACACGGCGGCGGGCCAGGTTGGCGGGCGCGGCCCACGCGGAGGTGGGCCAGGGCAGCGCGTGGGCCCGCATGGGGGTGCGGGTGCGTCCGGGTCGTCAGGGGGGCGGCCCGGGTGAGGTGTCCCGGTCCGGACGGGGGTTGGGTCGGGGCGTCATTCCCCCGGTTCTGTCGGCGGTGGTGTCGACGGGACCGGGGGTTTCGTCGGTTCGGGGGCCACGGCGGCGGCCTGGGACGCGGCGGCCGGGGGTTTCGTCGGTTCGGGGGACGCCGCGGTCGGGCGGAGTTCGGGGGGAAGGTCGTCGGGGAGGTCGGAGAGGGCCGCGAGGGCGGCGGAGGCGCGGGGCGCGTGGAGGGGGGAGAAGTGCGGGTTGATGCGGAGGGCTTCGGCGAGGTGCCGACGCGCGGGCCCGGCGAGGTTGAGGGTGCGTTCGATCTCGGCGCGGTGGTAGGTGAAGAGGGCGCTGCGTAGCCCTTCGTCGGTGGCGATCCGGGCGTAGCCGAGGGCTTCGCGGGTGGAGCCGGAGCGGTGGAGGGCCCAGCCGAGGGCGTCGGCGGCGCGCAGCGAGCGGTGGCCGCGGGCCCATTCGGCGCGCATGCGGACGGCCGCGGCGGCGGGGTCGCCGTGGTCCGCCTCGTAGAGGCCGAGGGTGGTCTCGGCTCCGGTCCAGGTGCCGGTGCGCAGGCGGGTGTAGAGGGCCTGGGCGTCACCGTCGCGGCCGAGCGACTGGTGGAGTTCGCCGGCTTCGAGGAGGTATTCGGGGAGCGGCAGGCGGGCGAGGGCGGCCCGCCAGTCGCGGAGTGCGTCGTCGGGGCGGCCGAGGGCGGCGAGGGCCCGTGCCCGGCCGGCGAGGGCGGGCCCGTGGTCCGGTTCGAGCCGGAGCGCGGCGTCGTACCGGGGGAGGGCTTCCGCGGGTTCGCCCCGTTCCCAGGCGAGGTCGCCGAGCCGGGCGAGCGAGGCGGCCTTCTCGGTGTCGGTCTCGGCGAGTGCGGCCGCGTCGAGGGCGGCGGCGTCGGCGTCCTCGCGCCAGCCGCGGTCGCGGTAGGTCTGGGCGGCCCGGGTGCGTACGGACGCGCCCGCGTGGAGCCCTTCGAGGGTCTCCATCGCCTTGCGGGCCGCCTTGTGGTCCCCGAGGCCGTTGTACGCGTCGATGAGCACCGGGTAGGCGGTCCAGCGCCGCGGGTCGGCCTTCCGGACCCGCTCGCCCCACTCCTTGGCGGTCTTCCAGTCGCCGCGCGCGCCCGCGAGCGTGCCGAGCCCGAGCTGCGCGGCGAGGTTGCCGCGGGCGGCGGGGCGTTCGGCGAGGGAGCGCCGCAGGGCCCGTTCGGCCCGGGGGTAGTCGCGGACGTCGCCGAGGCGCTTCCCCCGTTCCGTGTAGGCGGCGCCGAGTTCCGCCCAGGACGCGTCGTCGTCCGGGTGGGCGCGCAGCCACTTCTCGCGGTCGGCGATGAGCGCGGCCAGGTCGGGGAGCGCGGCCTGCGCGCCCGCGTGGGCGGCGATCGTCGCCCGCTCGGCCGGACCCGGCGGGGGCGGCGGCCCCTGGCCGACCAGCTCGGGGACGTACAGCAGTGCCGTCGCCGCGAGCACCGCGGCCACCCCGCCCGCGAGCACGGTCCTCGACACGTTCTGGGTCTTCATGGCGCTCACTGTGCGCCCGGACGCGCCCGTCCGAAGACCGCACGAAGCGCCCGCCCCGGCGGGTTCACACCGATGGCCCCGGGTGCCAGGCTGGGACGCATGGACGATCTCCTGACGCGGCTGCGCGCCGGTCTTCCCGCCGAGGCGCTGCTCATCGATCCGGACGTGACGGCGTCGTACGCCCGTGACATGGCGAGCTTCTGCGAGGCGGGGGCGCCCGCTGTCGTGGTGCTTCCGCGCACCGTCGAGCAGGTGCGGCACGTGATGCGGACGGCGACGGAGTTCCGTGTCCCCGTCGTGCCGCAGGGGGCCCGTACCGGCCTCTCCGGCGGCGCCAACGCCTCCGACGGCTGCATCGTGCTCTCCCTGGTGAAGATGGACCGCATCCTGGAGATCAACCCGGTCGACCGGATCGCCGTCGTCGAGCCGGGTGTCGTCAACGCCGTGCTGTCGCGGGCCGTCGCCGAGCACGGCCTGTACTACCCGCCGGACCCGTCAAGCTGGGAGTCGTGCACCATCGGCGGGAACATCGGGACCGCCTCCGGGGGCCTGTGCTGCGTCAAGTACGGGGTGACCGCCGAGTACGTCCTCGGTCTCGACGTGGTCCTCGCCGACGGGCGGCTCCTGACCACCGGCCGGCGCACCGCGAAGGGCGTCGCCGGATATGACCTGACCAGGCTCTTCGTCGGCTCCGAGGGCAGCCTCGGCATCGTCGTGGGGGCGGTGCTCGCGCTCAAGCCGCAGCCGCCCGCGCAGCTCGCGCTCGCCGCCGAGTTCCCCTCCGCGGCGGCGGCCTGCGCGGCCGTCTGCGCCATCATGGAGCGGGGCCACACGCCGTCGCTGCTCGAACTGATGGACCGCACCACCGTCCAGGCGGTCAACAAGCTGGCGCGCATGGGGCTGCCGGACACCACCGAGGCGCTGCTCCTGTGTGCCTTCGACACTCCGGATCCGTCCGCCGACCTGGCCGCCGTGGGGGAGCTGTGCGTGGCGGCGGGTGCCACCGAGGTCGTCCCGGCCGCGGACGCCGCCGAGTCCGAACTCCTCCTCCAGGCGCGCCGGCTCTCGCTCACGGCCCTGGAGACGATCAAGTCCGCGACGATGATCGACGACGTGTGCGTGCCGCGGACGCGGCTGGCCGAGATGCTCGACGGCACCGCGGCCGTGGCGGAGAAGTACGGCCTGACGATCGGCGTCTGCGCGCACGCCGGCGACGGCAACACGCATCCCGTCGTCTGCTTCGACCACACCGACGAGGACGAGTCGCGGCGGGCCCGGGAGTCCTTCGACGAGATCATGGCGCTCGGGCTCGCCCTCGGCGGCACGATCACCGGCGAGCACGGCGTGGGCGTCCTCAAGAAGGAGTGGCTGGCACGGGAGCTGGGCCCGGTCGGCCTGGAGCTCCAGCGCGGCATCAAGGCGACCTTCGACCCGCTGGGGCTGCTCAACCCCGGAAAGCTGTTCTGAGGCCCCCTCAGGGCGCTGTACGGGGGTCACAGCTCGCCGTCCTGCGACTCGTCCGACGGCCACGGGTCGCGCAGCCACAGCTCGTCGGTGGCCACGGTGGTCGCCAGCAGTTCGGCCAGCCCGTCGTCCAGGCCGAGCCGCTCGGACTCGGTGCCCGGCGGGACGGCCCGCAGGGTGCGCTCCAGCCAGGCCGACACCTGCGCGGACGGCGCTTCGAGGAGGGCGTCGCCGTCGGGGGAGGAGAGCGCCATCAGGATGACGCTGCGGCCGTCGACCTTCGTGGGCCAGATGCGCACGTCCCCGTGGCCGCAGGCCCGGAAGACGCCCTCGACGAGGAGTTCGCGCGCGAAGGTCCAGTTGACCGGGTGCTCCGTGCCGACGTGGAAGGTGATGTGGACGGCGTACGGGTCGTCGGTGCGGTAGGCGAGCCGGGCGGGGACCGGGATGGCGCGCTCGGGGGAGAGCACCAGCTTCAGCTCCAGCTCGCGCTCGACCGTGGTGTTGTCGGTGTTCTGCATGGTCGCGCTCCTTGTCTCGGACGGCCCCGTGCGGGCCTTCACCGGGAGAGAGCGGGGTCCCCGCGGTTCATTACGCGACTTCGGGAAGTTTTTTCGGGAAGTTTTTCCGGGGCGGCTCCGGGCAGGAAGCGGGGCGGGGAGCCGGGCGGTGAGCCGGTCGCGAGGGCGGTCGGGGGATCGGTCCCGGCATCGGTCCCGGCATCGGTCTCGGGACAGGTCTCGGGATCGGTCGGACGAGGGCCGGATGCACCGGCCCGAACCTCACCGGGAGTGATCGATTCCGGTAGGTGTCCCTCGAAGGCGGCCTTTCTCGCGGGCTCTTTGTTCCCTCGGGGACGTTCTTCGTTACTGTCCTCCTTGGGCGCGGCACGCCCGGCGAGCGGCCGTGCGGATCAAACGCGTTGTGACTGAACGGAGTCGGGGCAGTGGCTACTCCTCCCGGAGGCGGCGAAGAGGTACCGCAGGCGGGGTACTACCCGGATCCGTCCATTCCCGGGTACATCCGGTACTGGAACGGCGGCGCCTGGGTCCCCGGCACGAGCCGGCCCGCGCCCCCGGAGGGCCAGGTCCCGCCCCACCCGCCCGCCTCGGCCGTCCCGGCAGGCCCGATCCTGGCCTCCGGACCCGCGCCGGCACCCGTCCAGCCCTCCGCCCGACCCGCGGAGCCGCTCCGACCCGCGGAGCCGCTCCGGCACACGGAACCCGCCCGGCACACGGAACCCGCCCGGACCCCGGAACCCGCCCGGACCCCGGAACCCGCCCGGACCCCGGAACCCGCCCGGCACACGGACCCCGCCCGGATCCCGGACCCGGTCAGGACCCCGGACCCGGTCCAGGCCCCCGAGCCCGTCCGGACCCAGGGCCCCGCCCCCGTGCAGCCCTCCGCTTCCGTGCCGGCCCAGCACGGGCCCGGCGGGGCCCAGCCGCAGCACCGGGCGGCGGCTCCGGCGCAGGCGCACGGACCCGTACCGGCGGTGGAGGAGACCGGGCCCGTCTTCTTCGACGAGGAGCCGGCCGCTCCGGAGCCGGCCTCGGCCTGGCAGGCGGACAGCGCCCGGCAGACCGGCTTCGGCGGCGACCTCGACCGGAAGGTCTCCTGGGGCGCGCCCCGGGCGGCCGACCCGCGCACCCCGGCGGAGTGGCCGGTCGCGGGCGGGACCGAGCCGGCCGAGGCGCCGGCCGAGTCCCCCGCGCGGGTGCCCGACCCCCGGGCGACGGGCGGCGCCGCCCGTCTCGGCGGGATGCCGGTCACGCCGATCCCCACGCCCTCCCCGGAGCCCGTGCAGCCCCGGCCGGAGCCGCAGCCCCGGCCCCAGCCCGCGCAGTCGGCCCCGGCGCCCGCGGCGGCCGCACCCGCGGCTGCCCCGTCGACGCCCTCCTGGGCGCAGCAGCAGCAACAGCAACAACCGCAGTCGCAGGCGCAGCAGGAGCAGCAGCCCGTCGTCCCCTGGAAGCCGCCCGTCGAGGACGTGTTCCAGCAGGCGGCCCGCGAGCAGGCGGCGGCCAGGCCGGCGGGGCTCGGCAGGCGTCTGACGGCGCGGCTGATCGACACCGTCGTCCTCGGGGCGCTGGTCGGCGCGGCCTCCTTCCCGTTCGTGACCGCGGCCCTCGACCACATCGACGGAAAGATCGAGGCGGCCCGGCAGTCCGGGGTCACCGTCCAGGTCTGGCTGGTGGACTCGACGACCTCCGTCCAGTTCGGCATCGCGCTGGGCGCGCTGTTCGTGCTCGGCGTCCTGTACGAGGCGCTGCCGACGGCCAAGTGGGGCCGGACGCTGGGCAAGAAGCTGTGCGGTCTCCAGGTGCGGGACATCGAGGGGCACCAGCCGCCGACGTTCGGGAAGGCCCTCGTCCGCTGGCTCCTCTACAGCGTCCTCGGGCTCCTGGTCGTCGGCGTGCTCAACGTCCTGTGGTGCCTCTTCGACCGCCCGTGGCGGCAGTGCTGGCACGACAAGGCGGCCCGCACCTTCGTGGCGCGCTAGCGCGCCCCCGGGCCGTCCCCCGAACGGGCGGCGATCTTTTGCGGGGTCGTCGCCCCCGGGATGCACTGCCCCCATGAGCACCGACCAGCCGCCGCCCGGCCAGCCGCCCGACGAGGACCCGTTCCGCAAGAGGCCGCAGGAGCCCACGCCCCCCTCCGCCGGCGAGCCGCCACCCGGCGGGCCTCCGCCGGGAGGACCCCCGCCGGGAGGACCCCCGCCCGGCGGGCCGCCGCCCGGGAACCCGTACGGCTCCCCGTACGGCAACGTGCCGCCCCCGCCCCCGTACGGGAGCGGCTACGGCGGGGGGTACGGCGGGACGGATCCGCTGTCGGGGATGCCGCCGCTGGCGGACTCCGGGCGCCGCATCCTGGCGCGGCTCGTCGACTGGTTGATCATCGCGATTCCGCTGGCGGTCATCGGCATCCCGTTCGACGTCTACGAGCGGGCCACCCGGGACGGGAACGACTTCGGCGACACGGTCAACAGCTTCAACGGCGGCAGCCAGCTGGTCTTCCAGCTCATCACGATCGTCGCGTACGTGGCGTACGACACGGTGATGGTGGCCAAGAACGGCCAGACCCTCGGCAAGAAGCTGATGAAGCTGCGGGTCGCGATGCTCAACGACGGCTCGACGCCCCCGATGAGCCAGTCGCTGCTGCGCGCCGTGGTCCTCTGGCTGCCCGCGCTGATCTGCTGCGCCTGCCTGTGGCCGCTGCTGCTGCTGATCCTGATCCTGGTCGACAAGCCGTACAAGCAGGGCCTGCACGACAAGGCGGCGAAGACGGTGGTGGTCTCGGTCCCGCAGTAGCGACCCGTTCGTCCGGGTACGCGCGCGCGTGCGCGGATGTGTACGCCTACGGGAACGGACGAAGCGTCACGAACCGATCCGGGTATCGGCGCCCGCGCCCACGCGCGGAGCCGGTACGCGGATCGTCTCGCTCCCGGCGGGCGCGGGAACCGCGGCGGGGCTCTTGACGGGCCTCGTCCGTGCGGGCATCGTCACCGCCACGAGAATGCCGAGGAGGAGTCCGGCGGCGCAGATCACCGCGATGCCGAGGGTCGTCGTCACGCGCGAGAGCAGCAGCAGGGCGACGGTCGTGAGGACGACGGTGGCCGAACCGTAGGCGAGCTGCGCGGCGTTCGGACGCTGCATGACGGGTACCGCCCTCTCGGGACATCGGTTCGACTCTATGACGGTGGATGCCCGAGCGGGGTGGGAAGTAAGCGTGACCTTACCCACGCCGCCGGTGCACGGGGGGCGCACAGGGTCACGAGATGCCCAATTCTCGGCCGGGATGCGCCTCCTGGGTGTCCGAATAGCGGAATCCGGCTCCCGCATAGTGCACTTGGTCTGTGCAAGTCAAGATCTGTCTTTTCTTGTCTCACTCCGGTCGAATGTCGTCACTTGTGACGCGCGACCCCGCCGGACGGACACCCCACCATTCGGTCCGAGGGCGGCGGGCGCCGGGGAGGAACACACCAAGTGACCAACAGACGACGGGCGATCAGAGCGTCCGCAGTCGTCGTGGCGCTCGCGGCCACCGCCGCCACCGCCTCGACCTTCACCACCGCCTGGGCCGACAACCACGGAAGCGTGGAGCCGGCCGGCATCCAGACCGTCGACAAGACGACGGTCGACCACGACCTCGAAGGCCCGTTCAGCGAGCAGCAGGCCCAGCAGCGCAAGGCCGCGCTGGAGCAGGTGCTCAACGGCGAGGCCAAGGTCGAGAAGCGCGGCGGCTCTCAGGTCGTCAAGCTCGGCAGCAAGAAGTACGTCGAGCTGGGCCGTGAGAAGACCGACAAGATCTTCACCATCCTCGTCGAGTTCGGCGACCAGGTGGACAACACCACCCTGGTCGACCGCAAGGACGACGACACGCCGGACCTGAAGCCGAAGTACGGCGGCGCGCCCGGCCCGCTGCACAACGCGATAGCCAAGCCCGACCGTGCGAACGACAACTCCACGGCCTGGCAGGCGGACTACAACCAGCAGCACTTCCAGGACCTGTACTTCGGCACCGGCAAGGACGCCAAGGGACAGCCCAAGCAGTCGCTGAAGACCTACTACGAGAAGACCTCGTCCGGCCGCTACTCGGTCGACGGCACGGTCTCCGACTGGGTCAAGGTCCCGTACAACGAGGCCCGTTACGGCTCGAACTACTGCGGCCAGAGCAACTGCGCCAACGTCTGGGACACCGTCCGCGACGGTCTGAACGCCTGGGTCGCCGACCAGAAGGCCAAGGGCCAGACCGACGCCCAGATCAAGGCCCAGCTCGCGTCGTACGACCAGTGGGACCGCTACGACTTCGACGGCGACGGCAACTTCAACGAGTCCGACGGCTACGTCGACCACTTCCAGATCGTGCACGCGGGCGAGGACGAGTCCGCCGGCGGCGGCGCCGAGGGCAGCGACGCCCTGTGGGCCCACCGCTGGTACGCCTACGGCACCAACGCGGGCAAGACCGGTCCGGCCAACAACAAGGCCGGCGGCACCCCGATCGGTGACACCGGCATCTGGGTCGGCGACTACACGATGCAGCCGGAGAACGGCGGCCTCGGCGTCTTCGCGCACGAGTACGGCCACGACCTCGGTCTGCCGGACCACTACGACACCGCGGGCGGCGAGAACTCCACCGGGTTCTGGACGCTCATGTCCTCCGGTTCCTGGCTCGGCCAGGGCAAGGACGCCATCGGCGACCTGCCCGGCGACATGACCGCCTGGGACAAGCTGCAGCTCGGCTGGCTGAACTACGCCAAGGTCAGCGACTGGCAGCGCTCCACCAAGACCACCCACAAGCTGGGCGTCGCGGAGTACAACACCAAGAACCCGCAGGCGCTCCTCGTCGAGCTGCCGAAGAAGCAGGTCACCACCGACGTCGTCGCGCCCGCCGAGGGTGCCACGCAGTGGTGGAGCAACATGGGTGACGACCTCAAGAACACCCTGACCCGCTCCGTCGACCTCACGGGCAAGACGTCCGCCTCCCTGGAGCTCCAGGGCTGGTACGACATCGAGCTCGACTACGACTACCTCTACACCGAGGTGTCGACCGACGGCGGCGCCAACTGGACCGCCCTGGACGGCACCGCCGACGGCGTGGCCCTCCCGAAGGACGCCTCCGGCGCCCCGGCGCTGACCGACGTCTCCGGCGCGCACAAGAAGCTCGTCTACGACCTGGGCGCCTACGCGGGCAAGAAGTTCGACCTCCGCTTCCGCTACCAGACGGACGGCGGCGCGGGCGGCAAGGGCTTCACCGCCGACGCCATCACGCTGACCGCCGACGGTGCCACCGTCTTCTCGGACAACGCCGAGAACGGTGACAACGGCTGGGTGTCGAAGGGCTTCTCGCGCATCGCGAAGGGCTTCACCAAGGAGTACGAGCAGTACTACATCGCGGAGAACCGCCAGTACGTCTCGTACGACGCGACCCTCAAGGTCGGCCCGTACAACTTCGGTTTCACGGGTGACAAGTCGGGCTGGGTCGAGCACTACCCGTACCAGAACGGCCTGCTGATCTGGAAGTGGGACCTGTCCCAGAAGGACAACAACACCTCCCAGCACCCGGGCGCCGGTCTGGTCCTCCCGATCGACGCGCACCCGAGCCCGCTGAAGTGGTCCGACGGCACGCTGATGCGCAACCGCGTGCAGTCGTACGACGCGCCGTTCAGCCTGTCCCGCACGGACGGCTTCGCGCTCCACAAGGCCGGCGTCTCGACCTGGGTCCCGTCCCAGGCCGGCAACCCGACCTTCGACGACCGCAAGGGCGTCTACTGGTTCGCCGAGACCCCGCGTGCCGGTGTCCAGGTAACTGACACCAACACCAAGATCCAGGTCGTCAAGGAGCCGAAGGATGGCCAGACGATCACGGTTCAGGTCGGTCCCTCGACCAAGTAATTAGTAAAACCGCAGGTCAAACCATGATCGGCCGTCGCCCCCTAGCGGGCGGCGGCCGATCGTGTTTAGGTGCCTCTGACGCTTTTCTTATTGACATCTGATCCACGGGGGAGTGGTTCCGCATGCCCAACGGAGGGTTCTGCAAGCTGCCGGGCGGCAGCGTGGTCGTCGCGATAGGGCTCCCGAGCCCGGCCCGCGACGGTGCCACGGTCCGCTTCCTGGTGCACGCCGCGAACCGAGCCCGCGCCCTGACCCGGCTGCGGAACCTCGGCCTGCGCGCGGTCTACCTCCGCGGGAACAGCGAGCCGCCCACCCCGGACGAGATCACGGCCGTCCTGCACCACCCCGACGGCCTGCTGTGGAGATCGACCTCGGGCGCCGCGCAGGAGCTCTGGCACCCCGTACGGTCCCTCCCGAGGGAACCCGCGGCGTAGGGCCCGTCCGGCCCTGATCTGCCGGACGGGCCCGGCCCGACGGGCCACCGGCCCCGAGCCCCCTCACGCCCCTCCGGGGAGCGTGAGGGCGTCGATCCTGGCCGCGAGGTCCGGGTGTGCGGCGGCCAGGTGCGGTCGGGCGGCGGCCAGGGGGATGAGGAGGTCGGCCGCGTCGTCGTGGGCGAGGGCCGCGTGGAGCTCGCCGAGCGGACGGCGGGCGGCGGGGGCGAGGTCGTCGAGGGCGGTGATCTGGCCGGCGAGGCGGCGCAGGTCGGCGGCGTTGCCGCGGGCCCGGGTGGCCGTGGTGCGCTCGGCGGCCCGAGCCTGGCGGGTGGCCGTCACGCGCTGCTCGCCGGTGCTCCCGACGGGGCCGGGGCGGCCGCGCAGATAGCGCCGCTCTGCCGCCTGGCGGCTGGCGACGCCGAGGGGCTGGGCGAGGTCCGCCCAGCTCGCGCCCGCATCGCGGGCGGTTTCGATCAGGCCCGTCTCCCATCCCGCGAGTTCCTCGCGCACGTGCCGCAGCAGCGTCAGGGAGGCCAGCGCCTGCTCCGCGCCCGGGCCGTCGCCCCCGGGAGCGTCCGGGGAGTCCCGCTGGGCGTCGCGCAGGACGTCGCCTATGGCCGTGAGGGCTGCCGCGGCGGCGAGGAACGACGCCGGGCCGTATGCGTACGCGCCGGGCTCCGGTGGCGGTTCGGCTGCGGTCACGGGCACCTCCCGCAGTTTGTCATCATGTCGACGACATCGTGTTTGTCATCCATTGGATGACATGTTACAACGGTGTCAGTGAGGCGCATTGGCAGCTACTGCCTGAACCTGCTGGAGGTGTTTTCACGATGTTGATGCGCACTGACCCCTTCCGCGAGCTGGACCGGCTGGCACAGCAGATGATGGGACCGGGCACCTGGTCCCGCCCGTCGGCGATGCCGATGGACGCCTACCGCGAGGGCGACGAGTACGTCGTGGCCTTCGACCTTCCCGGTGTCAGCGCCGACGCGATCGACATCGACGTCGAGCGGAACATGCTCACCGTCAAGGCCGAACGCAGGCCGACGGCGAGGGCCGGCGACGTGCAGATGGAGCTGTCCGAGCGGCCGCTGGGAGCCTTCTCCCGCCAGATCGTGCTCGCCGACACCCTCGACACCGAGCGCATCGAGGCCGACTACGAGGCGGGCGTGCTCACCCTTCGCATCCCGATCGCCGAGCGCGCCAAGCCCCGCAAGATCTCCATCGGCGTCGGTTCCGACCGCAAGGAGATCTCCGGCTGACACCGGCCGGACACACGCGGAGGACGGGCACCCGATCTCCCCCCGCCCGTCCTCCGCACCCCGTGGGCAGTCCGAAGAGGAGAAGGGGGCGGCAGAGATGAGTCCGCGAGGCGCGGCCTTCCTCGACGACGTGAGGGAACGCGGCGCATACGACACCACCGAGGAAGCCGAGCGCGCGGCCCGTGTCGTGCTCGCCCTGCTCGGCGCGCACCTCGTCGGCGACGTCCGCGCCCATCTCGCGGCGCGCCTGCCCGAGGGCTTCGCCCTGATCCTGCTCAACCCGCTGCAGAGCGTCGAACCGCTCTCCCCGGAGCGGTTCGTCCGGGCGACCGCCGCCTGGGTCGAGGGCGCCACCGAGCGGACCGCGTCATGGGACGTCAGTGCCGTGCTGTCCACCGTCGCCGACGTCGCGGGCGACGACCTGCTGGGGCAGATCCTGTTCCAGCTGCCCGTCGGCTACGACCTCCTCTTCGGCCGCCCCGAGCCCATCTGACCGATACGGGTGGTGCCGCACCCTCCGGCACCACCCCACCCCGACCACCCCCTGTTCCACGAAAGGCATGCACCGCAGTGATCTCCGACGCGCGCGTATCGCATGAGCACCGGCAGTCGTACGGGACGGCGTACGAGCAGATGCTGGAGAAGGTCCGTTACGAAGGCGCCTACCCCACCCGCGAGCGGGCCGACGAGGCCGTCCGCATGGTCCTCGGGGGGCTGGGGCGCCAGCTGACCGGCGACGAGCGCGTCGACCTCGCCGCCTGCCTGCCCCTGGAGGCCGCCCGCGCCCTCACCGCGCAGGTCCCCGACCTCGAGCCCCTGACGGGCTGGGCCTTCGTCAAGGACCTCGCGGCCCGCAGCGGCGCCTCCCCGGCCGCCACCCGCTGGGACACCGGATCCGTCTTCGCCGCCGTCGCCGCCCACGCCGGTCCCGACCTCGTCACCCGCATCCTGAACCGGCTCCCCACCGGCTACGCCCTGCTGTTCGGCCGCGCCGAACTCGTGTCGGCCGCCTAGGGAACGAGCGGGCCCGTCCCGCCGGAGGGGCTCAGGCGACGACCGGCTTGCCGGTCAGCTCCACGCCCGCCGTCCGGAGCTCGTCGAGGGCCCGGTCCGTGGTCTCCTTCGCGACGCCCGCCGTCAGGTCGAGCAGCACCAGGGTCCGGAAGCCCTCCCGCGCCGCGTCCAGGGCCGTCGCCCGCACGCAGTGGTCGGTGGCGATCCCGACCACGTCGACCTCGGTGACGTCCCGGTCGCGCAGCCACTCCGCGAGCGTCACGCCGTTCTCGTCGAACCCCTCGAAGCCGCTGTACGCGGCGGAGTACGCGCCCTTGTCGAAGACGGCGTCGATCGCGCCGCTGGCGACGGCGGGAGCGAAGTTCGGGTGGAAGCCGACGCCCTCCGTCCCGGCCACGCAGTGCACCGGCCACGAGGACACGTAGTCCGGGTCCTCGCCGGCCGGCGCGAAGTGCGCGCCCGGGTCGACGTGGTGGTCCCGGGTGGCGACCACGTGCCGGTAGGAGGTGCCCGCCGCCTGGCCGACCAGGTCGGTGATGGCGGCGGCGACGTCCGCGCCGCCCGTCACCGCGAGGCTGCCGCCCTCGCAGAAGTCGTTCTGAACGTCCACAACGATCAATGCGCGGTGCATGGCGGGTGTCCTTAGCGCGTCGGATGGGGGTGGGGTCTCGGAGACGGGTTCGAGCCTAGAGACTTCCCCCTCCCGGCGGGAGGGGGCGTCCCCGAGGACTCCGCCGGGTGCTCCCGCGGGAGCACCCGGCGGTGCTACAGGTACTCCGTCGGCAGCACCGGCTCGCCCCGGGAGAGCTGGATCGCCGACATCGGCAGCCCGGCGCGCGCCGCGATGTGCCGCGACCGGGCGGTCTCCAGCGGCTCCCGGGCCACCACGCCGCCGCCCTTGACCAGCTCGACCAGGAGCTGGTGGTCGGCGAGCTCCGGCGGGACGGGACCGGTGCCCAGGACCTCGGCCTCGGCGACCCCGTACGCGTCCGGACGGCGGGCCGCCCACTTGCGGCCGCCGACCGACGCCTTGCCGCCCATGGACTTCTTGGCGACCGGCACCAGGGGCGCCTTCGGGTCGGCCGACGCGGCCCGCGCCACCAGCTTGTAGACCATGGAGCAGGTCGGGTGGCCGCTGCCGGTCACCAGCTGCGTCCCCACCCCGTACGCGTCGACCGGGGCCGCCGCGAGCGAGGCGATGGCGTACTCGTCGAGGTCCGAGGTGACCACGATCCGCGTGTCGCGCGCGCCCAGCTCGTCGAGCTGCGCCCGCACCCGGTGGGCGACGAGCAGCAGGTCGCCGGAGTCGATCCGGACGGCCCCGAGCTCGGGCCCGGCCACCTCGACGGCGGTCCGGACGGCCTCGGCCACGTCGTAGGTGTCGACGAGCAGGGTCGTCCCGCGCCCCAGGGAGTCGACCTGGGCCCGGAAGGCGTCCCGCTCGCTGTCGTGGAGCAGGGTGAAGGCGTGGGCGGAGGTGCCGACGGTCGGGATGCCGTAGCGGAAACCGGCCGCGAGGTCCGAGGTGGAGTCGAAGCCGCCGACGTAGGCGGCGCGGGAGGCGGCGACGGCCGCCAGCTCGTGGGTGCGGCGGGCGCCCATCTCGATCAGGCGCCGTCCGCCGGCCGCGGCCGACATGCGGGACGCGGCCGCGGCGATGGCCGAGTCGTGGTTGAGGATGGAGAGGATCACCGTCTCCAGGAGCACGCACTCGGCGAAGGAGCCCTCGACGCGCAGCACGGGCGAGCCGGGGAAGTACACCTCGCCCTCGGGGTACCCCCAGATGTCGCCGGAGAAGCGGTAGCGGGCCAGCCACTCCAGCGTCGGCTCGTCGACGATGCCGCGCTCGCGCAGGAAGCCCAGGACGGCGGGGTCGAACCGGAAGTTCTCGACGGCGTCCAGGACGCGTCCGACGCCCGCGAGGACGCCGTAGCGGCGCCCTTCGGGCAGCCTCCGGGTGAAGACCTCGAAGACGGAGCGCCGGTCGGCGGTTCCGGCCCGCAGGGCCGCCTGGAGCATGGTCAGCTCGTACTGATCGGTGAAGAGCGCGGTCGACGGCACGTCCACCGGCAGCCCAAGGTCCGCAGCGTTCATGTCGGCGATGCTAGCGCAGAAATCGTCAGTCTGACGATTTCTATCGCCGGATGTCTTCCGCCCGGGTCCCGCCCGTACGGGACCCGGGACACGCCCCGTTTGTGCGACGGGCCCCCAGGGGTGACAACATGGGGTGAGTGAGCGTCGCGCCTATTGAGATCGAACGTACGGAATCGGCCGAGGAGGTCTCCGCGGTCGCCGAACCCGACGTGCCGTGGGTGACCCTCGTGCACAACGATCCGGTCAACCTGATGAGCTACGTGGAGTACGTCTTCCAGTCGTACTTCGGCTACTCCAAGGACAAGGCGCACAAACTGATGCTCGACGTGCACAACAAGGGCCGTGCGGTGGTGTCCAGCGGCACCCGCGAGGAGATGGAGCGCGACGTGCAGGCGATGCACGGCTACGGCCTCTGGGCGACCCTCACCCAGGACCGCTTCTGATGGCCGGCCACTTCGAGTCCCTGCCCGGCGGCGGCGCCGCCGTCGCGCTCGACGACGTCGAGATCTCCATCCTCCGCTCCCTCGCCGTGCAGCTCATGGAGTTGATCGGGCCGGGCGACGAGCCGGCGGCGGACGCCGACCCGCTGGCCGCGCTGTTCTCCGAGGGGCCGAGCGAGCCGCCGTCCGACCCGGCGCTCAAGCGCCTCTTCCCCGACGCGTACGGCGACGACAGCGAGGAGCTGCGGGCGGCCGCCTCCGACTTCCGCCGCTACACGGAGAACGACCTGCGGGCCCGCAAGCGCGAGGACGCCCTCGTGGTGGTCCGCGCCCTGGACGGGCTCTCCGCCGAGGTGGCGGGCGAGGGCGGCGCGGTCCTGAAGCTGACCCCCGACGAGTCCCGGGCCTGGCTCGGCGCGCTCAACGACCTCCGGCTGACCATCGGGACCCGCCTCGACGTCACGGACGACGAGGAGAGCGAGCAGCTGTACCGGCTGCCGGACTCCGATCCGCGCAAGCCGATGGTGATGGCGTACCTCTGGCTGGGGGCGCTCCAGGAGTCCCTCGTCATGACCCTGATGCCGTAGCGGGGTCTCCCCGACGGCGGGTGTTCGCTCAGCGGACGCTCAAATCCGGATAACGAATGCGTTATCGGAGCGTCCGCCGTGCCATCTTGAGTTCCTTTTGTCCGCATTTTTATGTGGCGCAGGTCACGCGCGACTCCCTCGATCGCCTCCCACCCCGTGATAAATCTTCACGACCGCTCGGGGACGCCACCCCTGTTCCCGAGGGCGCTTGGACCGGCTGACCGCCGGTGGCACTCCATCCACATCCGGGGGGATCAGGAACTGGTCCGCAGCAGACTCACTCGCAGTCGCGCGGATCGGTATGGAGAAAGGCGCACCACCATGACCTCAGTGCAGGTCGATCAGCAGCACGACGGCAATGAGGCCGAGGACTCCGCACCGGGCGAGGGCTACCACCGGGCACTCGGCGCCCGCCAGATCCAGATGATCGCGATCGGCGGCGCCATCGGCACCGGACTGTTCCTCGGTGCGGGCAAGGGCATCTCCATCGCGGGACCGAGCCTGATCCTCGCGTACGCCGCCGCCGGACTCGTCATCTTCTTCATCATGCGGGCGCTCGGCGAGCTCCTCATGTACCGCCCGGTCTCGGGCTCCTTCTCGGAGTACGCCCGCGAGTTCATGGGCCCCTTCGCGGGCTTCGTGACCGGCTGGACGTACTGGCTCTTCTGGGTCGTCACCGGCATCACCGAGGTCACCGCCGCGGCCACCTACATGACCTACTGGTGGGACATCCCGCAGTGGCTCTCGGCCCTCGTCTTCACGGTCATCCTCTACGGTGCCAACCTGATCTCGGTGAAGCTCTTCGGTGAGCTCGAGTTCTGGTTCTCCATGGTCAAGGTCACCGCGATCGTCGGCATGATCCTCATCTGCGCCGGCATCCTCACCCTCGGCTTCTCCGACGCGGGCGACACCGCCTCCGTCACCCACCTGTGGGACCTCGGCGGCTTCTTCGCCGGCAAGGACGGCATCTACTCCACCCTGATGACCCTCCAGATGGTCATGTTCGCCTTCCTCGCCGTCGAGCTCGTCGGCGTCACCGCCGGTGAGTCGAAGGACCCGAAGACCGTCCTGCCCAAGGCCATCAACACCGTGCCGTGGCGCATCGCCGTCTTCTACGTCGGCGCGCTCATCATGATCCTGTCGGTCGTCCCGTGGACCGAGTTCAAGCCGGGCGTCTCCCCGTTCGTCGCCGCCTTCGAGAAGATGGGCCTCGGCGTCGGCGCCGCCATCGTCAACTTCGTCGTCCTGACGGCCGCGCTCTCCTCCTGCAACTCGGGCATGTACTCCACCGGCCGCATGCTGCGCGACCTCGCGCTCAACGGCCAGGGCCCGAAGGTCTTCACGAAGCTGACCCGCTCCGGCACCCCGCTGATCGGCACCACCTTCTCGGCCGCGCTGATGATGGTCGGCGTCTGGATCAACTACCAGTGGCCCGGCGAGGCGTTCAACTACGTCGTCTCCTTCGCGACCATCTCCGGCATGTGGGCCTGGATCGCCATCCTGATCTGCCACATCCGCTACCGCTCCAAGGCCGACCGCGGCGAGCTGCCCGAGTCCTCCTTCAAGGCGCCCGGCGGCATCTGGCTCAGCGCCTTCGCCCTGGCCTTCCTCGCCCTGGTCATCGTGACCATGGGCATGGACGAGGGCAACCGGGTCGCGCTGTACGGCGCCCCCGTCTGGGGCCTCGTCCTCGCCGTCTCCTACCTGGTCCTCAAGGCCCGCAACCCCGAGGGCGCCGCCTTCGCCAAGCGTTCCTGACCTGCCAGGTCTCAGCATCCGGGCCGTTCCGTACCACTCCTCGGTACGGAGCGGCCCGTCTGCTTATCCTGTCGGCATGCTGACCATCACCCGGGCCCTGTACGACCAGATCGTGGAACACTCCCGCGCGGACCACCCCGACGAGGCCTGCGGCGTGGTCGCCGGCCCGGCCGGCAGCGGCCGCCCCGAGCGGTTCGTCCCGATGCTGAACGCCGCCCGCTCGCCCACCTTCTACGAGTTCGACTCGGCGGACCTCCTCAAGCTCTACCGCGACATGGACGACCGGGACGAGGAGCCCGTCATCGTCTACCACTCGCACACCGCCACCGAGGCCTACCCGTCCCGCACGGACATCACGTACGCCAACGAGCCCCAGGCCCACTACGTCCTCGTCTCCACCGCCGACACCGACGACGCCGGCCCCTTCCAGTTCCGCTCCTTCACCATCGTCGACGGCGTCGTGACCGAGGAGGACGTCGAGATCGTCGAGTCCTACGCATAGGACCCGCCTCTCCGCGTGGACCGGAACCCACCCGCTCCTACGCGTAGGACGCGTCCGCCGCCGTCGTGCGGAACCGCGCCAGACAGGCGGGGGGCGTCACCCCGAAATGCCGGGCGAACGCCCTCCGCAGCGTCTCGTCGCTCCCCGGCACGACCAGCGTGTCCGCGCCCGCCACCGCCGCCACCGAACTCGTCCGCGACACCACGAGCGACCTGATCTACGACCACTCCCGCCGCGTCCGCCTCTTCGGCGCCCTCCAGGGCCGCGCCCGCGGCCTCGCCTTCGACGCCGAACTCCTCTACGACGGCGCGACGTTCCACGACCTCGGCCTCGGCGAGAAGCACCGGAGGAGCGGACGCCGCTTCGAGGTCGACGGCGCCGAGGAGGCCGCCGCCTTCCTCCGCGCCCAGGGCGCCGACGAGGACGCCGTCCGCCGCGTCTGGACCGCGATCGCCCTCCACACCACCCCCGGCGTACCCGCGTTCATGGAACCCGAGGTCGCGCTCGTCACCGCCGGCGTGGAGTACGACGTCCTCGGCATCGGCTACGACGACCCCGCCGCCGTCCGCCCCGGCGACCGGGCCGCGATCGTCGCCGCCCACCCCCGCCCCGACTTCAAGCGCCGCATCCTGGAGGCCTTCGCCGAAGGCATCGCCCCCAAGCCGGACACCGCCTTCGGCAACGTCAAGGCCGACGTCCCGCGCCACCACGTGCCCGGCTTCGTCCCCGGCGACTTCGTGACCACCATCCGCGACCCGTCCTGGCCCGAGTGAGTGAGACACTGGCCGGGACCAAGGGCGGCAGGACCCAGGAAGCCGGTGCGAATCCGGCACGGTCCCGCCACTGTGACCGCCTCCCCCGGGGAGGCGGAAGCCAGGAACTGACCTGCCGCCTCCCACCACCGATCGGGGACGTGGAAATCCCCGGAGGAGGCCCGTTCCGCCATGCCCTGGCGTCGCCCGCTGCTGTCCGCAGCCGCCCTGATCCCGCTGCTCGCCGCCTGCTCGGCCGCCCCCGAGGCCGCCGCGCCGCCCGCGAAGCCCGCCGCCGGATTCCCGTACACCGTCACCAACTGCGGTGTGCAGCACACCTACCAGGCCCCGCCCCGGCGCGCGGTCACCATGAACCAGCACGTCACCGAGATCATGCTCGCCCTCGGCCTGGAGAAGTCGCTCGTCGGCACCGCCTACCTCGACGACGCGATCCTGCCCGCGTACGAGAAGGCGTACGACAGCGTGCCCGTCCTGGCGAAGGAGTACCCGTCGAAGGAGGCGCTCCTCGCCGCGAACCCCGACTTCGTGTACGGCGGCTACTCCTCGGCGTTCTCCGCCAAGGACGGCCGGAGCCGCGACGACCTGGGCCGCTCCGGCATCGCGACCCGTCTCAACACCGAGTACTGCCCGACCGGTTCGCCCTCCGTCGACGACCTCTACCGCGAAGTCCGCGAGACCGGAAGGACGTTCGGCGTACCCGACCGGGCCGAGGCGTGGATCCGGCAGGCCCGTGCCACCGTCGCCGCGACCGAGAAGCGGCTGAAGGCCACCCGGCCCGTCTCCGTCTTCGTGTACGACAGCGGCGACAAGACCGCCTTCACCGCCGGCGGCAAGGGCATCGGCAACGAGCTCATCACCCGCGCCGGCGGCCGGAACGTCTTCGCCGACCTCGACAAGGCCTTCGGCGACGCCACCTGGGAACAGGTCGTCGACCGCCGCCCGGACGTCATCGTGATCTACGACTACGGCTCCACCACCGTCGCACAGAAGAAGAAGCGGCTCCTCGACGACCCGGCGCTCAAGGACGTGCCCGCCATCAGGAACCACCGGTTCGCCGTGATGCCCCTCTCCGACACCGTCCTCGGCGTCCGCGTCCCCGCCGCCGTCGACAAGCTCGCCGCCCAGCTCCACCCCGCCCAGCCCCACCCCGCACGGTGAGCACCGCCCTCCGCCCGGCCCGGACCCCCGCCCGCACGGCGGCCCCGGGCCCCGGCCCCGCCCGCCCCGCGCGGTACGCCCTCGTCGTCGCCGGACTCGTCCTCGCCCTCGCCGCCGCCGCGCTCGCCTCCCTCGCGCTCGGCTCCGTCCGCATCCCGCCCGGCCAGGTCCTCGACGCCCTCACCGGACGGGCGGGCCCCTCGCCCCACCGGACGATCGTGCTCGACGTACGGCTGCCCCGCGTCCTCCTCGGCACCGTCGTCGGCGCCGGACTCGCCGTCGTCGGCGCCGTCCTCCAGGCCCTCGTCCGCAACCGGCTCGCCGACCCCTTCCTCCTCGGGATCTCCTCCGGAGCCTCCGCCGGCGCCGTCCTCGTCCTGGTCCTCGGCATCGGGGGAGGGGTCACCACCACCCTCGCCCTGCCCGCCGGAGCCTTCGCCGGCGCCCTCCTCGCCCTCGTCCTCGTCTACGGGCTCGCCCGCCGCGGCGGGACCATGACCGGCGCCCGGCTCGTCCTCGCCGGCGTCGCCGTCTCCTACGTCCTCTCCGCCCTCGCCACCCTGCTCCTCGTCGTCGCCGGCCGGCCCGAGCAGTTCCAGGAGGCGATGTACTGGTCCCTCGGCGGCCTCGGCAGCGCCCGCTGGGACACCCTCGCCCTGCCCGCCGCCGTCCTCGCCGCCGGCGTCGGCGTCCTCCTCGCCCTCGCCCGCCCCCTCGACCTGCTCCTCACCGGCGAGGAGGGCGCCACCGTCCTCGGCCTCGACACCGCCCGCTTCCGCGCCGCCGTCTTCGTCCTCGCCTCCCTCGTCACCGCCGTCATGGTCGCGGCCAGCGGAGCCGTCGGCTTCGTCGGCCTGATGGCCCCGCACGCCGCCCGCCTCGCCGTCGGCGCCCCGCACCGCCGCCTCCTGCCGGTCGCCGCGCTCGGCGGCGCGCTCGCCCTCGTCCTCGCCGACCTCGCCGCCCGCACCGTCGCCGCACCCCAGGACATCCCCGTCGGCGTCCTCACCGCCCTCACCGGCGGCCCCTTCTTCCTCTGGCTGATGCGCCGCCGCCCGGAAGGAACGCCCCTGTGACCGCGCCGCACCACCCGGAAGGACCCCGCCCGTGACCGAGCTCCGCCTGCGCGGACTCTCCTACGAGGACCGCCTCCGCTCCGTCGACCTCACCGTCGGCCCCGGCGAGACCGTCGGCCTCATCGGCCCCAACGGCAGCGGCAAGACCACCCTCCTGCGCTGCGTCTACGGCACCCTCGCCCCCACCTCGGGCCACGCCACGCTCGACGGCGACGACCTCCGCGCCCTCGGCCCCAAGGCCCGCGCCCGCCGCGTCGCCACCGTCCCGCAGGACGCCGGCGCCGAGTTCGAACTCACCGTCCGCGAACTCGTCGCCCTCGGCCGCTCCCCGCACAAGCGCTTCTGGGAGGGCGACACGGACGCCGACCGGGAGCACGCGGCCGCCGCCCTCGCCCGCGTCGGCCTCACGGACCTCGCCGACCGCCCCTACCCCACCCTCTCCGGCGGCGAACGCCAACGCGCCCTCGTGGCCCGCGCCCTGGTCCAGGACCCGGCGCTCCTCGTCCTCGACGAGCCCACCAACCACCTGGACGTCCGCCACCAGCTCGACGTCCTCGCCCTCGTCCGCACCCTGGGCACCACCAACCTGCTCGCCCTCCACGACCTCAACCTCGCCGGGGCGTACTGCGACCGCCTCTACGTCCTCGAACGCGGCCGGATCGTCACCGGCGGCACCCCCGCCGAGGTCCTCACCCCCGCCCTCCTCGACGCCGTCTACGGGGTGGACGCCGAGGTCATCCCGCACCCGAGGACGGGCAGCCCGACCGTCGTCTACCTGCACGGTCCGCCAGGCGGTCAGGAACCATCCACCATGTGAGATCACATTCCGGAACCCGGACCGGGAATCGATACGATGAGCCCATGGTTTCCCACGACGTGAGCGAAGAGACTCCGGGCGCACTCATGCTCGTAGGCCGCCTGCACGTCGACCTGTGCCGCCTCGCCAGCGCGATGTGTACGACCCGCGCTGCGTTCTGAACGACCGGCGAACGACCGGCCGAGCGCACCTCACCGCACGACCCCTCCGCGCGGGGCCCCAGCAGCGCGCCCACCACGCCACTTCCGACAGGAGCCCACGCCATGGCCATCGAGGTCCGCATCCCGACCATCCTCCGCACCTACACCGACGGCGAGAAGGCCGTCGAGGGCAGCGGTGACACCCTCGCCGAGCTCTTCGCCGACCTGGAGTCCCGCCACAACGGGATCGAGGCCCGCATCGTCGACGGCGGCAAGCTCCGCCGCTTCGTCAACGTCTACCTGAACGACGAGGACGTCCGCTTCCTCGACGGCATCGACACCAAGCTCACCGACGGCGACAGCGTCACGATCCTGCCGGCCGTCGCCGGCGGCATGGTCTGATCCACATGCGCTACGACTCCTCGCTGGCCGCGGTCGGCAACACGCCGCTGGTCCGCCTCCCCCGGCTCTCGCCCTCGGACGACGTCCGCATCTGGGCGAAGCTGGAGGACCGCAACCCGACCGGCTCGGTCAAGGACCGCCCCGCGCTCCACATGATCGAGCAGGCGGAGAAGGACGGCCGGCTCACCCCCGGCTGCACCATCCTGGAGCCGACCAGCGGCAACACCGGCATCTCCCTCGCCATGGCCGCCAAGCTCAAGGGCTACCGCATCGTCTGCGTCATGCCCGAGAACACCAGCGAGGAGCGGCGGCAGCTGCTCGCCATGTGGGGCGCGGAGATCATCTCGTCCCCCGCGGCGGGCGGCTCCAACACGGCGGTGCGCGTCGCCAAGGAGCTGTCCGCCGAGAACCCGTCCTGGGTGATGCTCTACCAGTACGGCAACCCGGACAACGCGGGCGCCCACTACGCCACCACCGGGCCCGAGATCCTCGCCGACCTCCCCTCCATCACGCACTTCGTCGCCGGCCTCGGCACGACGGGCACGCTGATGGGCGTCGGCCGCTACCTCCGCGAGCACAAGCCCGACGTCAAGATCGTCGCCGCCGAACCGCGCTACGACGACCTCGTCTACGGCCTCCGCAACCTCGACGAGGGCTTCGTCCCCGAGCTCTACGACGCCTCCGTCCTCACCACCCGCTTCTCCGTCGGCTCCGCCGACGCCGTCACCCGCACCCGCGAACTCCTCCAGCAGGAGGGGATCTTCGCCGGCGTCTCCACCGGCGCCGCCCTCCACGCGGCCATCGGCGTCGGCAACAAGGCCCTCAAGGCAGGCGAATCCGCCGACATCGCCTTCGTCGTCGCCGACGGCGGCTGGAAGTACCTCTCCACCGGCCTCTACACCGCGGCCACCACGGAAGAGGCGATCGCGACGGTCCAGGGCCAGCTCTGGGCGTAGCCCCCACCCCGCTACCGCGCGAGATGGCGGACCTGGTCCCACACGACCGGGTCCGCCGTTCCGACTCTCCGGCGGAAATCCCCCACGGGAACCTCCCGCAGCTCGTCCGTCTCCAGGAAGCTCGGCCGCCCCTGCGCGTCGCCCACCGCCCCCGGCGGCAGCGCGATCACCCCCGGCCGCTCGTCGTGGTACTTGCTGGTGATCTTCGCGACGAGCGCGCTGCCCCCGCGTACCGACAGCACCAGACAGGGCCGGTCCTTCGACCCGGGCCCGTCCTCGAAGGGCACGTCGGCCCACCAGATCTCGGCCGCCCGCGGCGCCCGCCCCGGAGCCCGCCGGGGCCCTTCGGGCCGCGCCTTCGGCCGGACCGGCGGCCGGGCCGGCGGACGCGTCCGCCCCGACGGCCCCCGCCGCGGCCGCCGTGACGACCGCTTCCGCCCGTCGGCGAGCGCCACCACCAGCGCGATCACCACGACCGCGACCAGCGCGGGCCACCACGACGTGTCCATACCTCAAGACGGTACCGGCGCACGGTTCACTTCGCCGTAGCGGCCCGCCATCCATCCGAACCGGTGACAGAGCCCGTGAGTTCGCCCACAACGGGCCACCACGAAGGAGCGACAGGCCCTGGTGCGCCTTACGCTCGACAGATCGCACAGCCTCCCCCCTCCCCAGCGCGCTTTCCGTACCCGTCCACGGAGGTTCACGCTCCATGAAGCTCACCGTCGTCGGTTGCTCCGGGTCGTTCCCGTCCGCGGATTCGGCCTGTTCGAGCTACCTCGTCGAGGCCGACGGCTTCCGGTTGCTCCTCGACATGGGCAACGGCGCCCTGGGCGAGCTGCAACGACACATCGGTCTGTACGACCTCGACGCGATCTTCCTCAGTCATCTGCACGCGGACCACTGCATCGACATGTGCGGGTACTTCGTCGCCCGCTACTACCGGCACGAGGGCGGACGCTGCGACGCGATCCCCGTCTACGCGCCGGAGGGCGCCGAGCAGCGGCTGACCACGGCGTACGCGGACACCCCGTCCGCCACGGCGATGAGCGAGGTCTTCGACTTCCGCACGCTGAAGTCGGGCAGCTTCGAGATCGGCCCGTTCTCCGTCCGCACGGAGAAGGTCTGCCACCCGGTCGAGGCGTACGCCATCCGGGTCGAGCACGGCGGCCGTTCCCTCACGTACTCCGGTGACACCGGCGTCTGCGAAGCCCTTCACGACCTCGCCGACGGCGCCGACCTCTTCCTCTGCGAGGCCTCCTTCACCCACGGCAAGGAGGACATCCCCGCCCTCCACCTCAACGGCCGGGAGGCCGGCGCCCAGGCGACCCGCGCCGGCGTCGGCCGTCTCGTCCTCACCCACATCCCCCCGTGGACCGACGGCGAGCAGAACCTGACGGACGCCCGCGCGCTCTACACGGGCCCGTCGGAGCTGGCCAGGCCGGGCGCGGTGTACGAGGTCTGAGTCGGCTCGTGCGGAATCCGCTCGTACGGAATCCGCCGGTACGCGATCCGCTCGTACGGACAAGGGGAAGGCCCCGGAACCTGTCGGTTCCGGGGCCTTCCCTTCGGTGCGGGTGAGGATCACCCCTTGGTGAGCTCCTCGAGCTCCTCGTCGGACTCGCGGCCCGGGGTGGGGAGGTTGAACTTGGTGATCGCGAAGCGGAAGACCACGTAGTAGATCGCCGCGAACACGAGACCGATCGGGATGATCAGCCACGGCTTGGTCGCGAGGTTCCAGTTGAGCAGGTAGTCGATGCCGCCGGCGGAGAAGGTGAAGCCCGCGTGGACACCGAACGCCCAGGTGACGGCCATCGAGACGGCGGTCAGCACCGCGTGGATCGCGTAGAGGACCGGCGCGATGAACATGAAGGTGAACTCGATCGGCTCGGTGATACCGGTGACGAAGGAGGTCAGCGCGAGGGACACCATCATGCCCATGACGGCCTTGCGGCGCTCCGGGCGAGCGGCGTGGGCGATGGCGATGGCGGCGGCCGGCAGGCCGAACATCATGATCGGGAAGAAGCCCGACATGAAGATTCCGGCGCTCGGGTCACCGGCGAAGAAGCGGTTCAGGTCACCGTGGACGACCTCGCCGGCCGCGTTGGTGAAGTCGCCGATCTGGAACCAGGAGACGGTGTTCACGAACTGGTGCATGCCGACGGGGATCAGCGCGCGGTTGATGAGACCGAAGAGGCCCGCGCCACCGGCACCGAGGCCGGTCATCCACTCGCCGAAGTTGGAGATGCCCTCGCCGATCGGCTCCCAGACCAGACCGAACACGACGCCGACGGCGGTGCCGACGAAGGCCATGATGATCGGGACGAGACGGCGGCCGTTGAAGAAGCCGAGCCAGTCGACCAGCTTGGTGCGGTGGAAGCGCTGCCACAGGACGGCGGAGAGCAGACCCATCAGGATGCCGCCGAGGACGCCCGGGTTGTTGAACGTCGCGGCGACGTCGACACCCTTGTTGGCGGTCGTGTTGACGACGGCCTCGGTGATGGGGAAGGCCTTCAGCACGTTGCTGTAGACCAGGAAGCCGACGAGCGCGGCCAGGGCCGTGGAGCCGTCCGCCTTCTTGGCGAAGCCGATGGCGACACCGATGCAGAAGAGCAGGGGCAGGTTGTCGAAGACCGCGCCGCCGGCGGTGGCGAAGACGGAAGCGACCTTGCCCCAGCCGAGGCCGTCGGCGCCGAAGACGTCGGGCTGGCCGAGACGGAGCAAGATACCCGCGGCCGGCAGTACGGCGATCGGCAGCTGCAGGCTGCGACCGACCTTCTGCAGGCCCTGGAACAGGCCGGATCCGCGCTTCTTCGCGGGAGCGGCGGCCTGGGCGGTGGCCGTACTCATCAACTTCCTCCAGTAAGGCAAGGCGCCGCCAGGGACGTGAACACGGGGGGAGGCGACGTCTCGTGGAACGCGGTGGTCTGGACCGCGTGGTCTACACCAATGAGTGGTGTAGACCAGTTTTAGCACGTGAGACTTAGATAAGGAACCTGCGAATTTTGTGGGCTCGCCCATAGGCTGAAATGCACGACATAAGGCCCCCGGACGGTGAGGTCCGAGGGCCTTTGGCGGGGCTTACGAGGGGGGCGAAAGCCCTGAATCGGTCAGGATTCGCGGGGTGATCGGAGGGCTACTTGACGTTGTCCCGCTCGATCTCCTCCTCGACCTCGTCCGGTTCGCGGCCGGGGGTCGGAAGGTCGAATTTCACGATGGCGAACCTGAAGATCGCGTAGTACACGACGGCGAACGCCAGACCGATCGGAATGATCAGCCACGGCTTCGTCGCGAGGTTCCAGTTGATCACGTAGTCGATCAGGCCGGCCGAGAAACTGAAGCCGT
Source organism: Streptomyces sp. NPDC093089 (assembly GCF_044754405.1). Taxonomy (NCBI): domain Bacteria; kingdom Bacillati; phylum Actinomycetota; class Actinomycetes; order Kitasatosporales; family Streptomycetaceae; genus Streptomyces; species Streptomyces sp. NPDC093089. The sequence continues at coordinate 96,395 of NZ_JBIVPA010000016.1, read as the reverse complement.
CCTTCACGCCGAGCGCCCAGGTCACGGCCATCGAGACACCGGTCAGCACGGCGTGGATCGCGTACAGCACGGGCGCGATGAACAGGAACGAGTACTCGATCGGCTCGGTGATGCCGGTGACGAACGACGTCAGCGCGACCGACAGCATCAGGCCGCCGACCGCCTTGCGGCGGTGCGGCTTCGCGGTGTGGGTGATCGCGAGCGCCGCCGCCGGCAGCGCGAACATCATGATCGGGAAGAAGCCCGTCAGGAACTGGCCGGCGTTCGGGTCGCCCGCGAGGAACATGGGGATGTCGCCGTGGACCACCGTGCCGTCCGGCTTGGTGTACGTGCCGAACTGGAACCAGATCGGCACGTTCAGGAACTGGTGCAGGCCGATGACGAGCAGCGCCCGGTTCGCGACGCCGAAGATGCCCGAACCCCAGGCGCCGAGCCCCACCAGCCAGTCGCTGAAGTTCTCCAGACCGTCACCGATCGGCGGCCAGACCCACAGGCACAGCGAGGCGAAGGCGATCGCCACGAACGTCATGATGATCGGCACGAGCCGGCGGCCGTTGAAGAAGCCCAGCCAGTCGACGAGCTTCTTCCGGTGGTACCGCTGCCAGAACCAGGCGGCCATCAGGCCCATGACGATGCCGCCGAAGACCCCCGGGTTCTGGTACGTGTACCCGCTGAAGACCTGCTCGGGCGAGAGGCAGCCGGCATTGACGTCCACCGTGCCCCCGGGGCAGGTCTCGGGGAACTGGCGCAGCACGTTGTAGTAGACGAGGAAGCCGACCACGGCCGCGAGGGCGGTCGAGCCGTCCGCCTTCTTCGCCATGCCGATCGCGACACCGATGCAGAACAGCAGGGGAAGGCCGAGACCGCCGTCGAGCAGCGCGCCACCGGCCCCCGCCATCACCTTCGCGACGTTGTCCCAGCCGAGGCCGTCGGCACCGAACACGTCCGGCTGGCCGAGTCGGTTGATGATGCCGGCGGCCGGGAGGACGGCGATGGGGAGCTGGAGGCTGCGGCCCATCTTCTGGAGCCCCTGGAAGAGCCCGCCCCAGGACACGGACCTCTTCGGTCCGGGTGCGGCCGCGGCGCTGTCGGTACTCATCGGCGTCCTCCCTGCCCGGAACAAGCCGGGTCCGCGTCTCGTTGCAGACTGGTGTAGACCAGTTGCGGTAGGCTCCGGGAGCCCACTGGGGACAGGCCGCCGGTGATCGTCATCATTCGGCAGAACGGCGGCACGCGCTCGCGAAGTTGGGCCAACCGTGGGTTACCGTGACAAAGCGGACCACAGGTGCGCCGAGATTCGCGTTCTCGCGAACGGAACGGACAGGGAGACATACATGGCCACCAAGGCTGAGAAGATCATCGCCGGGCTCGGCGGCATCGACAACATCGAAGAGGTCGAAGGCTGCATCACCCGCCTGCGCACCGAGGTCGTGGACGCCTCCCTCGTCGACGAGGCCGCCCTCAAGGCCGCCGGCGCCCACGGCGTCGTCAAGATGGGCACCGCCATCCAGGTCGTCATCGGCACCGACGCCGACCCGATCGCCGCGGAGATCGAAGACCTCATGTGAGCGTGAGCCCCCCGCTCACCACCCGACCGAGGGCCCGTTCCGGCAGGGGAACGGGCCCTCCGTCATGTCCCGCTACGCTCGTCCCATGTCTCGTATCGACGGCCGTACCCCCGAACAGCTCCGCCCCGTCACCATCGACCGCGGATGGAGCAAGCACGCCGAGGGCTCCGTCCTCATCTCCTTCGGCGACACCAAGGTCTTCTGCACCGCCTCCGTCACCGAAGGCGTCCCCCGCTGGCGCAAGGGCAGCGGCGAAGGCTGGGTCACCGGCGAGTACTCCATGCTCCCCCGCGCCACCAACACCCGCGGCGACCGCGAATCCGTCCGCGGCAAGATCGGCGGCCGCACCCACGAGATCTCCCGCCTCATCGGCCGCTCCCTGCGCGCCGTCATCGACTACAAGGCCCTCGGCGAGAACACCATCGTCCTCGACTGCGACGTCCTCCAGGCCGACGGCGGCACCCGCACCGCCGCCATCACCGGCGCCTACGTCGCCCTCGCCGACGCCGTCACCTGGGCCCAGGGCAAGAAGCTCGTCAAGCCCGGCCGCAAGCCCCTCACCGGCACCGTCGCCGCCGTCTCCGTCGGCATCGTCGACGGCACCCCCCTCCTCGACCTCTGCTACGAGGAGGACGTCCGCGCCGACACCGACATGAACGTCGTCTGCACCGGCGACGGCCGCTTCGTCGAGGTCCAGGGCACCGCCGAGGCCGAGCCCTTCGACCGCAAGGAGCTCAACGCCCTCCTCGACCTCGCCTCCGGCGGCTGCGCCGAACTCGCCGAGATCCAGCGCAAGGCCCTCGAAGGAACCCTCTGACGCCTCCCTGCGTCCTGACGGGCATCGGGCGCACGGAACCGTACCCGGTACGATCCGTGCGCCCGTACGACCGTCATGCACAGGGGAGGACCCGCCTTGAAGCGCCGTCTCGCACTCACCGTGGCCACGGCCGCCGCACTCACCACCGTCCTGAGCGGCTGTGGAGCCCTCGACACCGCCATGGACTGCGTCAAGACCGCCGACGCGATAGCCACGTCCGTGCAGAACCTCCAGCAGGCCGTCTCCAACGCCTCCAACGACGTCACGCAGATCGAGGAATCCCTCAACTCCATATCCACCGAGCTCGGCAACCTCAAGAACACCACCGACAACGCCGACCTCACCAAGGCCGTCGACGACCTCACCAAGGGCGTCGACACCGTCCGCACCGCCGTCAAGAACGGCGACACCACCCCGGACATCACCCCGATCACCGACGCCGCCGGCGAAGTGGCCAAGGTCTGCACCCCGGGATAATCGGGCCCATGACCCGACAGCGACTGATCCTCGCCACCCGCAACGCGGGCAAGATCACGGAACTCCACGCGATCCTCGCCGACGCAGGCCTCGACCTCGAACTCGTCGGCGCGGACGCGTACCCCGACGTCCCCGACGTCAAGGAAACCGGCGTCACCTTCGCCGAGAACGCCCTCCTCAAGGCCCACGCGCTGGCACAGGCCACCGGCCACCCCGCCGTCGCCGACGACTCCGGCCTCTGCGTCGACGTCCTGGGCGGCGCCCCCGGCATCTTCTCCGCCCGCTGGTCCGGCACCCACGGCGACGACAAGGCCAACCTCGACCTGCTCCTCGCCCAGCTCGCCGACATCGCCGACGAACACCGCGGCGCCCACTTCGCCTGCGCCGCCGCCCTCGCCCTCCCCGACGGCACCGAACGCGTCGTCGAAGGCGCCCTGCGCGGCACCCTCCGCCACGCCCCCACCGGCACCAACGGCTTCGGCTACGACCCCGTCCTCCAGCCCACCGGCCACGACGTCACCTGCGCCGAACTCACCCCGGCCCAGAAGAACGCCATCAGCCACCGCGGCCAGGCCTTCCGCGCCCTGGTGCCGGTGGTGAAGGAACTGCTGGGCTGAGTACGACATGCGAACGGCCTGCGCATCGATCTTTCGATTCGCAGGCCGTTCCTGTGCGGCGGAAGGGATTCGAACCCTCAAGCCCGATCAAGGGCCACAGATCCTAAGTCTGCTGTGTCAGCCATTGCACCACCGCCGCTCAAGTCCTGCCATCGTAGCGGGCGCCGCCACGGCACCAGGTGTCGGTCACCGCATGGCAGTTGGGGCAGAGCGACCGCAGGTTCTCCGGCCGGTTGTCACGCCGATTGCCGTCGATGTGATCGACCCCCAGCGGCAGCGGGTGGCCGGGCCGGGTCGCCCCGACCTCGCACGGTGCGCACTCCTCCTTGACGTCGGTCTCCAAGAGCGCGCTCTTCAGTCGGCTGCTCCGGGTGCTCCGGGTGCTCCGGCTGCGGCCGGGTGCTCCGGCTGCTCCGGGTGCGCCGAGCATGCGGAGAACGTCCCACGCGCTGCTGGATGCCGCCACGGCCTCCGCTCGCGTACCTCCATCGCGTTCGGAACGCGGAACGGCCCGAATCCCGTGCTGCGGGGTGCGGGCCGTTCCGGTGGGCGCGGAGGTCAGACGCCCAGGTCGCGGATGATCTTGGCGACGTGGCCGGTGGCCTTGACGTTGTAGAAGGCGTGCTCGATCTTGCCGTCCTCGTCGACGACGACGGTGGAGCGGATGACGCCGGTGACGGTCTTGCCGTAGAGCTTCTTCTCGCCGAAGGCGCCGTAGGCCTCGAGGGTGGCCTTGTCGGGGTCGCCGACGAGGGTGACCTTGAGGTTCTCCTTCTCGCGGAACTTGGCGAGCTTCTCCGGCTTGTCGGGGGAGACGCCGATGACGTCGTAGCCGGCGGCGGCGAGGACGTCGAGGTTGTCGGTGAAGTCGCAGGCCTGCTTGGTGCAGCCGGGGGTGAGGGCGGCGGGGTAGAAGTAGACGATGACCTTGCGGCCCTTGTGGTCCGCGAGGGAGACCTCGTTGCCGTCCGCGTCGGGAAGGGTGAAGGCGGGGGCGGTGTCGCCGGGCTGCAGTCGCTCGCTCATGGCTGGCTCTCCTCGGAGTGTTCGCGTACGCGTTCAGAGCCTAATGGGGGTCTGGCGCGCCCCCTCGGCGCAGGAACTGACAGACTGGTCGTAATCGACTGGATACACGACTACGGAGGCAGCGCGGTGCCGGACGTCAGGACCCCTGCGCAGATCGAGGCGGACATCGTCCGCCGGCGCGAGCAGCTCGCCGTCACTCTCGACGAGATCGGTATTCGGGTGCACCCGCAGACGATCATCGGGGACGCGAAGGCCAAGGTCGCCTCGTCGGTCGACCAGACCGTCGGTCGGGCCTTCGTCGCGGTCAACCGGGTCGTGTCGGATGTGAAGGCACGTTTCACCCACGAGGACGGCACGCCCCGGCTGGAGCGGGTCGTTCCGGTGGCGCTGGCGACCGTGGCGGTCGTGGGGCTCCTCGTGACGTCCTCGCGGAAGGGCCGGGGATGACTCCTCCCGGCTACGGGCGACACGCCCGGGCAGGTAGGTTCGGTTCGTGAGCGAGAACACGCACGACAAGCTGCCCATCCGGATGCTGCACGACCGGGTCCTGGTCCGCACCGACTCTCCGGAGGGGGAGCGGCGCTCCGGCGGGGGCATCCTCATTCCGGCCACCGCCGCGGTGGGCCGCCGGCTGTCCTGGGCCGAGGTGGTCGCGGTCGGCCAGAACGTCCGCACGGTCGAGATCGGCGACCGGGTGCTGTACGACCCCGAGGACCGTGCCGAGGTGGAGGTGCGGGGCATCGCGTACGTCCTGATGCGGGAGCGGGACCTGCACGCGGTGGCCGCGGACCGGTTCCAGGGCGCTTCGGACTCGACCGGCCTGTACCTCTAGGGGCATCCCTCCGAACCTGCGGGACCTTTCTTCGAGGGCCCTGGTGACGACCGTCACCAGGGCCTTTGTGCGTTCTTTGCTAGCCTGGGGACACCCGACGAGACGCGCCGTACCGGGCCAGGACAAGACGACGCACTCCTGTTGTCCCGTCTCGCGGAGGTGTCGTCGTCATGGCTTGGGTTCTTCTCGTCGTCGCGGGTCTGCTCGAGGTCGGCTGGTCGATCGGCATGAAGTACACCGACGGCTTCACCCGGCTGTGGCCCAGCGTGTTCACGGGTGCGGGGATCGTCGCCTCCATGCTGCTGCTGTCGCAGGCGGCGAAGACGCTGCCGATCGGTACGGCGTACGGCGTGTGGGTGGGCATCGGTGCGGCCGGTGCGGCGGTGCTCGGCATGGTGGTGCTCGGTGAGCCGGCGACCGCCGCCCGGATCTTCTTCGTCTGTCTGCTGCTGGTCGCCGTGGTGGGGCTGAAGGCGACCTCGGGTCACTGACCGCGGACGGTGGTGCGCGTGGGGCGGGGGTCGCGTGAGGCGGCTCCCGGTCCGGCCTCGCCCGTCACCTGCTCCTCTTCCGCGGTCTCCGGTGCGCCCGTGGCGTCCGGCGCGGGCGGTACGGCCGTCGTCTCCTCGGCTCCGGGCATCAGCCGGAGGTCGAAGTCCTTGGCCGGGGTGCCGGCCAGGGCGTTCCGGGTGAACTGGCCCCAGATCGCGGCGGGTGGTCCGCCTCCGCTGACGCGGGGGAGTCCGAGGGCGCCGTAGAGGGGTTTCTGGTGGCCCGTCTCGGGGTCCTGGCCCATGAGGGCGACGACCGTGGCGAGTTCGGGCGTGTAGCCGGCGAACCAGGCCGCCTTGTCGTCCTCGGCGGTGCCGGTCTTGCCGGCGGCGGGGCGTCCGGCGGCCTGGGCGGCGGTGCCGGTGCCGGTCTCGACGACGCTGCGCAGGATGGACGTGGTGGTGTCGGCGGCCTCCCGGCTGACGGCCTGTCGGGTGGTCCCGCCGGGCAGGGCGAGTTCCCGGCCGCCCCGGGTGACGGCGGTGACGAGGGTGTACGTGCCGTGCCGGCCGTGTGCGGCGAGGGTCGCGTACGCCGCGGCCATGTCGAGGACGCTCGCGGTGGCGGCGCCGAGGGCGATGGAGGGGGAGGCGGTGAGGTCGGGGGTCGAGCCGGGGACGCCGAGGGCGACGGCGGTCCGCCGGACGTCTGCGGGGCCGACGTCCACCGCCATCTGGGCGTACACGGCGTTCACGGACAGGTCGGTGGCGGCGCCGACGGCGATCTCCCCGTAGCTGGCGTCGTCCTCGTTGGCGGGGTCGTAGGGGGTGCCGTTCCAGCCTTCCACCGGGCGCCGGTTGGTTCCGTCGTAGAGGGTGTACGGGGTGATGGGCAGGCCCTGCTGGGTCTGGGCGCCGCTCTGGACGGCCGCGGTGAAGACGAACGGCTTGAAGGTGGAGCCGACCTGGTAGTCGCGGCGGGTGGCGTTGTTGACGTACTGCTGGGTGTAGTCGATGCCGCCGTAGAGGGCGAGGACCCTGCCGGTGCCGGGGTCGACGGCGGCGGCTCCGACGCGGACGTAGCGGTCGGCGGGGGCGCGCGCGGGGTCGAGGCGGGACGTGACCTGGTCCTCGACGGACTGGACGAGGGCGTCCTGCTTGGCGGGTTCCAGGGTGGTGGTGATGCGGAAGCCGCCGCCGGCGAGGGTCTTCTCGTCGATGATCCCCTGGTCGGTGAGGTACTCCTCGACGGCCTGGACGAGGTAGCCGCGCTGGCCGGAGAGGGCGGTGGCGGGGCGGGCGGTCTGGGGGGCGGGGAAGCGGGCGGCGGCGCGGGCGGCGGGGTCGAGCCAGCCTTCGCCGACCATGCCGTCGAGGACGTAGTTCCAGCGGGCGACGGCCGTGGCCCGGTTCTCGGGGTGGGTGGTGACGTCGTAGGCGCTGGGGGCCTTGAGGAGGGAGGCGAGGTAGGCGCCCTCGGCGGTGTCGAGGTGCTCGACGTCCTTGCCGTAGTAGGCGCGGGCGGCGGCCTGGACGCCGTACGCGTTCCGGCCGAAGTAGCTGGTGTTGAGGTAGCCCTCGAGGATCTCGTCCTTGCTCTTCTCGCGGCCGAGCTTGATCGAGATGAAGAACTCCTTGGCCTTGCGGGTGAGGGTCTGCTCCTGGCCGAGGTAGTAGTTCTTCACGTACTGCTGGGTGATGGTGGAGCCGGACTGGCGGCCTTTGCCGGTGACGGTGTTCCAGGCGGCGCGGAGCATGGCCTTGGGGTCGACGGCCCGCGAGGTGTGGAAGTCGCGGTCCTCGGCGGCGAGGACGGCCCGCCGGACGGTGAGCGGCACGTGGTCGAGGGGGACGTTCTCGCGGTTGACCTCGCCGTCGCGGGCGAGGGGGCTGCCGTCGCGGTAGAGGTAGACGTTGGACTGGGCGACGGCGGCGGCGTTGGCGGGTGGGATCTCCACCAGGAGGTAGCCGGCGGCGAACGCGCCGGCGAGCAGCAGCGTGCCCAGGAGGAGCAGCCCGAAGAGGGTCCGCAGGACGCGGCGGACACCGCCGGGGCGTCGGGGGTGCCGGGGACGGCGGCGGCGTCGTTCCGCCCGCTCGTCCGGTCGCGGGGAGGGGAGGGTGGGGTCCCTCGGTTCCCAGCTTGCTTCCCGGTCCGGGCGGAATGGCCGGGGGGTGTCGCTCGTACCTGAGGAAGGGGACATGGCATCACATACTGCACGGAACGGGACGAAAGTCCTGAACGCGACCCGATCCTGACGCGAAATCCGCTCGCGGTGCCCCGCCGCACACCGCTAGGGTCGTGCGCTTCGCTGTCATTCGTACCGAAAGGTACGTACCGAGGGGCCGTGCCGGGACGTCGCGCCGAGAGGTCGCGCCGAGGTCGCGCCGAGAGGTACGCGCCGGGAGGGGAGCTTCATGCTGCGGCTGTACGCGACGGTGGCCGCGGGCGGCTTCCGGCGCCACGCCACGTACCGGGTGGCGACGCTGGCGGGGGTGTTCACCAACAGCGTCTTCGGCTTCGTCCTGTCGTACACGTACATCGCCCTGTGGGACGAACGGCCGCAGCTCGGCGGCTACTCGATGGACGACGCCCTCGCCTACGTGTGGATCGGGCAGGGGCTGCTCACCGTCTGCGGGCTGATGGGCGGCGGCTTCGAGGACGAACTGATCGAGCGGATCAGGACGGGCGACATCGCCGTCGACCTGTACCGCCCCGCCGACCTCCAGGCCTGGTGGTTCTCGGCCAACGCCGGCCGGTCCGCCTACCAGTTCCTCGGCCGCGGCGTCGCCCCGATGGTGTTCGGCGCGCTCGTCTTCGGCTTCACCCTGCCCTCCGGCCCCGGCGCCTGGCTGGCTTTCCTGGTAGCGGTGGCGCTCGGCTCGGTCGTCGGCTTCGCGATCTGGTACGCGGTGGCGATGAGCGCCTTCTGGTTCCTCGACGGCCAGGGCGTGGTGCAGGTCGCCTGGCTCGGCGGCCTCTTCTTCTCCGGCATGCTCCTCCCCCTCAACGTCTTCCCCGGCACCCTCGGCGAGATCGCCCGCCTGCTGCCCTGGGCCTCCCTCCTCCAGGTCCCCGCCGACGTGTACCTCGGCCGCTACGAGGGCCGGGCACTCGCCGGCGCGTACGCCTTCCAGGCCTGCTGGGCCCTGGTCCTGCTCGGCGCGGGCCGCGCGGCGCAGGCGGCGGCGACCCGGAAGGTGGTGGTCCAGGGTGGCTGAGGACCTCCGGGCGGGTGCGACCGGCCGGGCGGGTGCCGCTCCGCACCCGCCCCGGGCGGCGGCCGGGTCCCCGTACGCGTTCCGTCCGGTGGCCGACTCCCTCCGCACGTACCGCATGGTCGCGGGCATGTGGATCCGCTCGACGATGACCTACCGGGCGTCCTTCGCGCTGACCGTCTTCACGAGCTTCTGCGTCACCTTCTTCGACTTCGTCGTCATCCTGCTGATGTTCGGTCAGGTCGAGGGCCTCGGCGGCTTCTCGTTCGCGGAGGTCGCCCTCCTGTACGGGCTGACGGGCACGTCGTTCGGGATCGCGGACCTCACGATGGGTTCGCTCCAGCGGATGGGGAGGCGGGTCAGGGACGGTTCGCTCGACACGTTCCTGATGCGGCCGGCGCCGCTGCTCGCGCAGGTGGCGGCGGACAAGTTCGCGCTGCGGCGGTTCGGCCGGGTCGCGCAGGGGCTGATGGTCCTGGTGTGGGCCCTGGTACTGCTCGACGTGGAGTGGACGCCGGTGAAGGCGCTGCTCCTGCCGGTGACCCTGGTGTGCGGGGCGGTGATCTTCGCCGCGGTGATGGTGCTCGGGGCGTCGGCGCTCTTCCTGATGCAGGACGCGGCGGAGGTCACGAACGCGTTCACGTACGGCGGGAACACGCTCCTCCAGTACCCGCCGACGATCTTCGCGCAGGAGCTGGTGCGGGGCGTCGTGTACGTCGTGCCGCTCGCGTTCGTGAACTGGCTGCCCGCCCTGCACCTCCTCGGCAGGCCGGCCCCCGCGGGCGTGCCGGACGCGGCGGCGTTCGCGTCGCCGCTGGTCGCCGTCGTCTGCTGCGCAGTCGCCGGCCTCGCCTGGCGCGCCGGAGTCCGCTCGTACCGATCGACAGGAAGCTGAGGTCCGGGAGCCATGCCCTTCATCGAGTTGGACGGGGTCGAGAAGATCTTCACGGTCCGCCGCAAGGCCGGCCTGTTCCGCCGGGAGAAGCGGGAGGTCCGGGCGGTCGACGGGATCGGCTTCGGCGTGGAGCGGGGCGAGATGGTCGGCTACATCGGCCCCAACGGCGCCGGGAAGTCGACCACGATCAAGATGCTGACCGGCATCCTCACCCCCACCGGAGGCCGGCTGCGGGTCGCCGGCATCGACCCGGCGCGCGAGCGCACCCGGCTCGCCCAGCGGATAGGAGTGGTCTTCGGCCAGCGCACCACCCTCTGGTGGGACCTGCCGCTGAGGGACTCGTACCGGCTGATGCACCGCATGTACCGCATCCCCGACGCCCGCTACCGCGAGAACCTCGACCGCTGCGTCGACCTCCTCGACCTCGGCGAACTCCTCGACGTCCCGGTCCGCCAGCTCTCCCTCGGCCAGCGGATGCGCGGCGACATCGCGGCGGCCCTCCTGCACGACCCCGACGTGCTCTACCTCGACGAGCCGACGATCGGCCTCGACGTCGTCTCCAAGGCGCGCGTACGGGACTTCCTGCGCGAGCTGAACGCGAGCCGCGGCACCACGGTGCTGCTGACCACCCACGACCTCACCGACATCGAGCAGCTCTGCTCCCGCGTCATGGTCATCGACCACGGGCGCCTGATGTACGACGGCGAACTCGCCGGCCTGCACGCCGTCGGCGAGAGCGAACGCCTCCTCGTCGTCGACCTGGAGCGCGAGCTCCCCCCGATCACCGACGTGCCCGGCGCCCGCTTCGTACGCGCGGACGGCCCCCGCCAATGGCTCGCCTTCCCGGCCGGAGCCTCGGCCGCCCCGCTCGTCGCCGCGGTCGCCGCGAGTCATCCCCTCGTCGACCTCTCGGTGCGGGAGCCGGACATCGAGGCGGTGATCGCGAAGATGTACGGGGGAACTCGGGACGAGCGCCGGGAGTCCCTGATGTAGGAGGTCGAGTGCATTGGTGAGTTTCTCGTACACGGCGGCGGACGAGGAGAAGAGCAGGGGCGTCCGGCGGATGAAAACGCTGGCGACGTCCCTGCTCGTCGGCGTCGCCCTGATCTACGCCCTCGCGACCTGGGCCGACAACGCGGGCTGGGGCGCCTGGGCGGGCTACGTCGCCGCGGCGGCCGAGGCCGGCATGGTCGGCGCCCTCGCGGACTGGTTCGCCGTCACCGCGCTCTTCCGGCGGCCCCTCGGCCTGCCCATCCCCCACACGGCGATCATCCCCACCAAGAAGGACCAGCTCGGCGCCTCACTCGGCTCCTTCGTCGGCGAGAACTTCCTCTCCGCCGACGTCGTACGGGGCCGGCTGCACGCCCTCGGCATCGGCCGCCGCCTCGGCACCTGGCTCGCGGAACCGGCGCACGCCGACCGCGTCACGGCGGAGGCGTCGACGGCCCTCCGGGGCGCGCTGACGGTCCTGCGCGACGCGGACGTCCAGGCGGTCGTCGGCGAGGCGATCACCCGCCGGGCCGAGGCCGTCGAGATCGGACCGGGCCTCGGCAAGACCCTGGAGAAGATCGTCACCGACGGCGCCCACCGCCGCGCCGTCGACCTGGTGTGCACCCGGGCCCACGACTGGCTGGTGACGCACGGGGAATCGGTGATGGACGCCGTCCAGGGCGGCGCCCCCGGCTGGACGCCCCGCTTCGTCGACCGCCGCATCGGCGAGCGCGTCTACAAGGAGCTCCTCCGCTTCGTCACGGAGATGCGCGACATGCCCGGCCACCCCGCCCGCGGGGCCATCGACCGCTTCCTCGCCGACTTCGCCGCCGACCTCCAGGCCGACACCGACACCCGCGCCCGTGTCGAACGCCTGAAGTCCGACCTCCTGGCCCGCCCGGAAGTCCAGGACATCATCGCCTCCGCCTGGTCCTCCGTCCGCAACCTCATCATCGCCGCCGCCGAGGACGACCAGAGCCAGCTCCGCCTCCGCGCCCGCGCCTCCCTCATCTCCCTCGGCAAGCGCCTCGCCACCGACCCCCGCCTCCAGGCGAAGGTCGAGGGCTGGGCCGAAGACGCCGCCGCCCACCTCGTCACCACCTACCGCGACGAGATCACTTCCCTCATCACCGACACCGTCGCCGGCTGGGACGCCGTCCAGACCTCCCGCAAGATCGAGGCCAACATCGGCCGCGACCTCCAGTTCATCCGCATCAACGGCACGGTGGTCGGCGCCCTCGCCGGTCTCCTGATCTACACGGTGAGCCACGCGGCGGGCGGCTGACCCACCCCCAGGACGTCAGCCCTTCGCCCGCGTCACCGCCCACGACGCGGCGGCCATCCCCCCGGCCACCGAGAACACCGCCGGCCACGCCCCGATCCTCTTCGCCAGCGGATGCGACCCGGCAAACGCGGCCACGTACCCGGCCGTCAGCCCCGCCGCCACTTTGCCCCCACCCACCTCGCGCCACTCCCGCGCGGCCACCCCGCCGGCCGCCGCCAGCACCACACCCCCGAGCGGCCTCTTCTTCGTCCACCGGGCAACGGCATACCCCCCGACAAGCCCGACAGCGGCAACGGCGGAAGCAGGAACACGGGACATGGCGGTGCCTTTCGGGTCGCTGGATTTCCTCCGAGCGTAGGGCACGGCGCATCGACGCCGATCGGCGAGACGGCCTAGGTCACGAGGAGACCGGGCCGCCGTGGCAGGTGGCGTAGGTGGCGTTCGTGCCGCACCAGCAGGGGGCGGTGCGGGCCGGGGGCCAGGGGGTGGCGCGGGCGCGGGCCGCCAGGGTCGTCGCGTACTGGGGGAGGAGGGCGGGGTTGGAGGGGTGGGTGGATTCGGAGGCGGCGAAGGCCTCGTAGGAGGGGACGGTGGCGCGGACGATGCCGAGGTTGGGGGTGCCGGCCTGGGCGAGTTCGCGGAGGGAGGCCTCGAGGTCGGTGAGGTGGGCGCGGTAGGTGGGGTACTCGGCTTCGAGCTCGGGGTAGGCGGCGAGGAGCTCGTCGAGTTCCGGTTCGGGCCAGTGGAGGACGGCGACCGGGAAGGGGCGGGAGAGCGCGGTGCGGTAGGTGCCGAGTTCGGAGCGGAGGCGGGTGATCTCGGCCTGGAGCTCCGCGGGGTCGGAGGAGCCGAGGGACCAGAGGCGTTTGGGGTCGTGGAGTTCGTCCAGGGGGACGGCGGCCGGGTGGAGGCGGTCCGCGAGGTCGTCCCAGCCGTCGTGGGGGAGGGCGAGCATGCGGCGGATGCGGTGGCGGGTGGTGAGGAGCGAGCGGGTCGCGTGGGGGAGGTCCTCCACGGCTGCGGCGGCGAGGAGGGTCGCCGCTTCCGTCAGCGTCGACTCCGCCGCCTCCAGCTCGTCGTGGGCCTCCAGCGTCTCCGCCGTGATCTCCCAGGCCGCCGCGTCCGACGGCGTCGCGCGGCGGATGCCGTCGATGATCGCGCGGGCCTCGGCCTCGTGACCGTACTCCCAGAGGTTCGCCGCCATGAGGGCGCGGATCAGGTGGGGGTTCGCCGGTTCGCCGGTGAGGAGCGTGTCGTAGAGGGCGGTCGCGCCCGGTCGGTCGCCGGCCAGTTCCAGGTGGGCCGCGGCCTGGAGGTAGAGGGGTTCACGGTCTCCCGGGTACTGCGCTGCCGTGCGCAGCAGGCGCTCGGCTTCGGTGGTGTGGGCGGCAGGGGTGTCGGGGCGCATGTTCTCCACCGTACTGCTGTACGGGCCTGGAGAGTTGGCGCCTCAACGCTTATGGTGCCCCGCGTGCGGGCCAGGGTGCGGGAGCGGGTGCCGGTCGTCGTCCAGGGGCGGGGGCGGCGCCGTACGGGTGCGCGTGTGCTGTGGGTCTGTGCCGAGACGGTCGTCACCTGCGGGGTTGTCGTCCTGCTCCTGGTCGTCCATCAGTTGTGGTGGACCAACCAGGAAGCCCGTGCGGAGGCCGGCGGCCGGGTGAGCGCGCTGGAGCGGGAGTGGGACATGTCTCTCCCCGGTGACCCTGTGGGTGCTGTGCCTTCCGAGGATGCCGTGCCTTCCGTGCAACCCGTCCGACCTGTGGATCCCGGGGGTGGCGGAGGCGCCGTCGCGCCCGGGGAGCCGGGTGCGGGCGGCGGCGCGTCCGGGGGCGGGTCCGCCGCTCCGTCCGCGGCCTTCGCCGTGCTGCGCATTCCCCGGATCGGGCTCGCCGCGCCCGTGGCGTACGGGGTGTCGAAGCGGGCCGTGCTCGACAAGGGGTACGTGGGGCAGTACCGGGGGACCGCGGCGCCGGGAGCGGTGGGGAACTTCGCGCTGGCGGGGCATAGGAACACGCACGGGGAGCCGTTCCGGTACATCAACCGGCTCGGGGTGGGGGACGAGATCTCGGTGCGGACGCGGGCGCGTACGTACGTGTACCGCGTGGACCAGGTGCTGCGGGCGACGTCGCCGAGGGACGTCGGGGTCATCCGGCCGGTGCCGCGGTCGATCGTGAAGCCGTCGTACGGGTACGGGGCGCCGGGGGCGTACCTGACGTTGACGACGTGCACGCCGGAGTTCAGCAGCGCCTACCGGCTGGTGGTGTGGGCGAGGTTGGTGTCGGCGGGGTGAACGGTCGCGCGCAGGGTGCGGCGGAGGAGTTCAGCGCCGCGGACGTGCCCGTACGAGTCGTCCCAGGGCGAGGGTGAGTGCCGCGCCCGTGAGGGCCAGGGCCGCGGAGGCGAGGAGCGCCGTGTCCGGGTCGGTCGCGGCGAGGGCGAGGGCGAGGGCCACGCCGGCGGAGGAGCCGATGTAGCGGGCGGTGTTGTTGGCGCCGGAGCCCATCGCGGCGCGTTGCGGGGGGACGGAGTCGACGGCGAGGCGGGGGAGGGCGGCGTTCAGGAGGCCGCTGCCGGCGCCTGCCGTGAGGAGGCCCGGGAGGAGGCGGGGCCAGGGTCCGTCGAGGCCGCCGAGCAGGGCGAGGACGCCGGCCGCGGACAGGGCGAAGCCGAGGGCGAGTTGGTACGGGGCGGACAGGCGGCCCGCGAGGTGGCGGGCCTGGAGGGCCACGGCGAACGCCGTTCCCGACCAGAGGACGAACAGCCAGGCGGCGCCCAGGGGGGACATGCCGGCCCCGCTCTGGAGGAGCGCCGGCACGACGCTGAACAGGCCGATGACGGCCAGGCCCGTGAACAGCGCCCCGAGGGTCGACGCGAGGAACGCGGGCCGCCGCAGCAGGGCGAGGTCGATCATGGGCGTACGGCTCCGGTGCTCGACCGCCACGAAGGCGGCGGTGAGGGCGGCGGAGGCGAGGAGGAGCAGGCCCACGGGGGCGCGCAGCCAGCCGTCCCGGCCGAGGGTGAGCGCGGTGAGCAGCGATGCGAGGGCGAGGCCGAGCGTGACGGCGCCCGCGAGGTCGGGCCGCGCGGGGCGGTCCGGCTTCGCCGTGTCGTGGGCGAGGGCGCGGGTTTCCGCCGTGTCGCGGGCGAGGGGAGGGGTTCCCGCCGTGTCGCGAACGGGGGTAGGGGTTCCCGCCGTGTCGTGGGCGAGGGTGCGTGCTCCCGCCGTGTCGCGAACGGGGGTAGGGGTTCCCGCCGTGTCGTGGGCGAGGGTGCGTGCTCCCGCCGTGTCGTGGGCGAGGGCGCGGGTTCCCGTTGCCGCGACGGCGAGGGCCGCCGCGCCCAGCGCCCCGTACGCGAGCCGCCAGTCGAGGAGGCTCAGCGTGCCGGCGAGCAGCGGGCCGAGGGCGATGCCGCCGCTGACCGCCGCGCCCCAGACGCCGGTGGCCCTGATCCGGTCGCGGCCCGCGGGGTGGGCTTCGGCGAGGAGGCCGAGGCTGCCCGCGAGGACGGCCGCGCTCGCGGCGCCCTGGGCGGTGCGGGCCAGGGTGAAGGCGAGCGTGGAGCCGGCGAGGGCGCCGAGGGCGGTGGTGACGCCGAGGGCGAAGGTGCCGAGGAGGAAGACGCGGCGGCGTCCGTGCGCGTCGGCGAGGCTGCCGGCCACGAGGAGGAGGACGGCGAGGCCGAGCGGGGTGCCGTTGAGCAGCCAGGCCTGGGCCGAGGCCGGGGTGTGGAAGGCGGCCGCCATCGCGGGGAGGGTGAGCATCGGGGCGGTGTAGTTCATCAGCGCGACGGCGGTGGCCGCGGCGGTGACGGCGAGGGTGGCGCCGGGGCGGGGCCCGGTGGCTTCGGTGCGGGTGGCGTCGCTGCGGTCGGCTTCGGTGCGGGGCCCGGTCGCTTCGGCGCGGCCGGCGTCGGTGCGGTCTGTGTGGTCGGTCGTGGTGGGGCGGGGTGCGGCGGGGACTTCCACGGACAGGACCTCCACCCGTCGGTTCGGTGAATGAACTCAACGTACCAGGAAGGTTCGGTCAATGAACCTGTGATGCGTAGGATGGGTTCCATGGCTCTCGGCAAGGACTACGCCCACCAGCAGTGCTCCATCGCCCGCGCCCTGGAGGTCGTCGGGGAGCGCTGGACCCTCCTCGTCGTCCGCGACGCCTTCTACGGCGTCCGCCGCTACAACGACTTCCTCGTCCACCTCGGCGCCCCGAGGGCCGTCCTCGCAGCCCGCCTCCAGGCCCTCGTCGACGCGGGCGTGCTCGACCGGCGGCGCTACCGGGAGTCGCCGCCGCGCGACGAGTACGTGCTCACCGAACGCGGCCTCGCCCTGTGGCCCGTCCTGCGCGCGCTCGGCGCCTGGGGGCGGGCCGAGGTCCCCGGAGCGGTGCCGGTGCGGCACTTCCACCACGCCGACTGCGGCACCGAACTCGGCGCGTACGGCGAATGCCCCGCGTGCCGCGTCCCCGTGCCGCCCGCCGACGTCGAGATGCGGCCCGGCACCGGCCTCGACCCGGACCCGGGCGACCCGGTGAGCCGCGCCCTCCTCCGGCCCCGCCGCCTCCTGGTGCCCCTGGAGCACGGGAGATCCGGCGAGTTCCCGCCCGGGGGAACTCCCGAGGGGCGTCGCGCGTCCTCACGGTGAGACGCGGCGTGCCGAGCGGGACGGGCACGACGGGCGGTGCGAGCACGACGAGGAGGTGGTGGTGATGGCGGCCAGGGACCTGCTCCTGCGCGTCCTCGCACCGCTCTTCTTCCTCCTCGCCCTCGCCGAACTGCTCCTCTCCGACGGCGCGAGCGTCTCCGCCGCCGTCGCCCTCGCCGCGACCACCGTCGTCTGCGCCCTGATCGGCGCGCGTACGGCCCCGGCCGTGCCGCCCACCGCCGTCCGTACGGCCATCCGCGACCGGGAGCGGCGGACCGCCTTCCTGCCGCAGCGGGACCCCGACGCCGCAGGCCGCAGAAGACCCCGAGCTCCCGGCCGTCGCCTCCCGACGGCCGCGTAGGGAGCCCCCGCACACCACACCGGACAGGCCCGCGCGCGGATCCGTCATGCCGAGAACCGACATCTCCCCGGCACGACGAGACCCCACGGAGGGCTCCCCTTGTCCGTCTTCGCTTCCCTGGTCGAGCGGCTCGCCGACCTGCTGCAGCCGCTCTTCGCCACCACCGCCACGGCCGCCGCGATCGTGCTCTTCACGATGCTCGTACGGCTCGCGATCCATCCGCTGTCCCGGGCCTCGGCGCGCGGCCAGAAGGCCCGCACCCGGATCGCGCCGGAGCTCGCGGCGCTCCGGAAGAAGCACGCCAAGAACCCGGAGCGGCTCAGGAAGGCGGTCGTGGAGCTGCACGCGCGGGAGAAGGTGTCGCCGTTCGCCGGGATCCTTCCCAGCCTGCTGCAGGCACCCGCGTTCCTGCTCATGTACCACCTCTTCTCGGGCGACCGGATGACCGGGCACACCCTCCTCGCCGCCCCGCTCGGCGGCCACTGGGCCGACGCGCTGTCCCACGGCGGGGTCTTCGGGCCGGCCGGGCGGGT
The DNA here is from genome assembly GCF_044754405.1 of Streptomyces sp. NPDC093089. Taxonomy (NCBI): domain Bacteria; kingdom Bacillati; phylum Actinomycetota; class Actinomycetes; order Kitasatosporales; family Streptomycetaceae; genus Streptomyces; species Streptomyces sp. NPDC093089. The sequence continues at coordinate 78,645 of NZ_JBIVPA010000016.1, read as the reverse complement.
CTACCTCGTCCTGTTCGCGCTGGTCGCCGCCGTGGCCACGTTCACGTACCGGCGCACGAAGGCGCAGCTCGCCGCCCAGCCCCTCGACCTGGGGCAGCCCACGCCGGGGGCGGGCGCGATCACCAAGGTGATGCCGCTGCTGTCCTTCGCCACCCTGATCTCGGTCGCCGTGGTGCCGCTCGCCGCCGCCCTCTACATCGTCACCAGTACGGCCTGGACCGCCGTCGAGCGGGCCCTGCTCTTCCGTACGGGCGCGGGGGACGAGGACGGTGCGGCGGGGGCCGCCGGGGCGCTTGCTACTCGCGCGTAAGGGTCCAGTGTGTGAACGGGGTCTTGCAGAGTGACCCGTTCTCTTGGAGGATCGACCAATCCTCCGATGGCCGCACTCCATCGGCCGGGGTACCGCAGGGCCCTTCCCGGGCCCACCTCGACCACAGGGAGAAGACCATGAAGCTGCTGCGTGTCGGCCCGCCGGGAGCCGAGCGTCCCGCCCTGCTCGACCAGGACGGGACGCTCCGAGACCTGTCCGCACTCGTCGACGACATCGACGGCAGTCTGCTCGCCGACGCCTCCGCCCTCGACCGCGTCCGGGCGGCGGCCGGCGCCGGCGTGCTGCCCGCGCTCGACGCCACCGGGCTGCGCGTCGGCCCGCCGGTCGGCCGGATCGGCAAGGTCGTGTGCATCGGGCTGAACTACCACGGCCACGCCGCCGAGACCGGCCAGGCCACCCCCGCCGAGCCCGTCGTCTTCCTCAAGGCCGCCGACACCGTCGTCGGCCCGGACGACACCGTGCTCGTCCCGCGCGGCTCCGTGAAGACGGACTGGGAGGTGGAGCTCGCCGTCGTCATCGGCCGCACCGCCCGCTACCTGGAGACCGACGAGGAGGCCCTCGCGCACGTCGCCGGCTACGCGGTCGCCCACGACGTCTCCGAGCGCGAGTTCCAGATCGAGCGCGGCGGCACCTGGGACAAGGGCAAGAACTGCGAGACCTTCAACCCGCTCGGCCCGTGGCTGGTCACCGCCGACGAGGTACCCGACCCGCAGGCCCTCGGCCTGCGGCTCCGGGTCAACGGCGAGCTCAAGCAGGACGGCCACACCTCCGACCAGATCTTCCCGGTCGCGGAGGTCGTCCGGTACGTCAGCCGGTTCATGACGCTCTACCCCGGTGACGTCATCAACACCGGCACGCCCGCCGGCGTCGCCATGGGGCAGCCGGAGCCCAAGCCCTACCTGCGTCCCGGCGACGTCGTCGAGCTGGAGGTCGACGGCCTCGGCAGGCAGCGCCAGGAGCTCAAGAGCGCCTGACGGTCCGTGAGGTGAAAAAGGCGGCGCCCCGCGTGGGGCGTCGCCTTTTTCGTATGATTTTTGCATATTGCCGGATATGGAAAGAAGATCCGATGATCGGCGGCGCGACCGGCGCCGTCTCGCCCTCATCGCCGCGTCCACGGTCGCGGCCACCGCCCTCGTCGGCGCGCTGGCCGTCACGGGTCACGCCGATCCGCTGCCGGGCGGCCTCGGCCCCTGCAAGCCGGGCAAGTGCCCCCCGAAGTACCCCGACGACAACGGCAGCGGCACCGTCCGGTACCGCGACGACAACATCAACGTCTTCGTCGGCGGCGACATGCTCGTCCGCCGGTCCGCGGCGGAGGCGGAGGGCAAGGTCGTCGTCCTCGGCGGCTTCGACCAGAACAAGGCGGCGGGCGTCTCCGCCGTCTACAACGTCGGCGTCGCGGGCGTCGGCTCCCGCGTCCCGCCCGACGACGGCACGGACTTCCTCACCGTCGGCGAGGACCTCACGGTCGCCGCCGGCCAGCGCCTGCTCGCCGAGGAGGGCGCGGTCCACGGCGTCGTGCGGTACGGCGGCGACCTCTCCGGCACGGTGAGCCCGGTCGCCGAGCACACCTCCGCGGCCGCCGCCCCGTACACCGCGCTCCGCGACCAACTCACCGACGCCAGCCAGTGCTACGCGTACGTGAACGGGGCCTCCCGCACCCCCACCGGAACCGCCGTCAACAACGACTACGAGACGCTCTTCACGGGTGACGGGACCTCGGCGCTCCAGGTCTTCAACGTGGACTTCGACCTGGAGTCGGCCAACGGGGGCCAGCAGGGCATCGCCTTCGCCCGCATCCCCGCCGACGCCACCGTCCTCGTGAACCTCCTCGGCGCCGACCGCACCATCGACTCGTTCGTCAACGGCCTGCCGGACGGGCTGCGCGAACGCGTGCTGTGGAACTTCCCCGACGCGGCGACCGTCAAGTTCGAGGGCACGGCCCAGTTCGCGGGCAGCGTGCTCATCGGCAACCGGGCCAGCACGGCGACGGTGACCATGCCCGGCGTCAACGGCCGCTTCTTCACCACCGGCAACCTGACCCACACCTCGGAATCCGGCGGTGGCGGCGGCCAGGAACTCCACGCCTACCCGTTCAACGGCGACCTGCCGTCGTGCACGGACCCGACGCCGTCGCCGACGCCGTCGCCGACGGATCCGACGCCGACTCCCACGGATCCCACCCCGTCGCCGACGGATCCGACGCCGACCCCGACGGATCCGACGCCGACCCCGACGGACCCGACGCCGACTCCGACGGATCCCACCCCGTCGCCGACGGATCCGACCCCGACTCCGACGGATCCGACGCCGACCCCGACGGACCCGACGCCGACCCCGACGGACCCGACGCCGACTCCGACGGATCCCACCCCGTCGCCGACGGATCCGACCCCGACTCCGACGGATCCGACGCCGACCCCGACGGACCCGACGCCGACTCCCACGGATCCCACCCCGACTCCGACGGATCCCACCCCGTCGCCGACGGACCCGACGCCGACTCCCACGGATCCCACCCCGACTCCGACGGATCCCACCCCGTCGCCGACCGACCCGACGCCGACCCCGACGGATCCGACGCCGACCCCGACCGACCCCACCCCGAAGCCCACCCCCACGGACCCCGCGAGCGGTGGTGCGACGGACGGTGGTGCGACGGGCGGTGGTGGTGACGCGGGCGGCAACCACGGGCCGAACGGTCACCTGCCGGACACCGGAGCGGGTGCCGGGGAGATCGCCATGGGGGCCACGGCGGTCGGCCTGGCGATCGGCGGCGGAGCGCTCGTGCTGGTCAGTCGTCGCCGGCGGCGTACGAGCTGAGCAGTCGCTCCAGCGCCTCGACGACGAGGGCGTGGTCCTCGGCCTGCGGGAGTCCCGAGACCGTGACCGAGCCGATCACGCCGGCTCCCTCGACCGCGACCGGGAACGAACCGCCGTGGGCGGCGTACCGGTCGGGGTCGAGGCGCGAGGACGCCTCGAACGTGGTCCCCTTCGCGCGGAAGCGGGCCCCGACCAGGAACGAGCTCGTGCCGTAGCGCTCGACGACCCGTCGTTTCCGTTCGATCCAGGCGTCGTTGTCCGCGCTGGACCCCGGCAGCGCGCAGTGGAACAGCTGCTGCGCGCCCCGCCGGATGTCGATGGCGACGGGCGCGCGGCGCTCGCGGGCCATGCCGACGAGGAGGGTGCCGAGCGTCCAGGCGTCCTCGTACGTGAACCGGGGGAGGACCAGGCGGGCTTCCTGGGCCTCGACCTCCAGGACCTCCGGGCTGCTCACAGCGTCACCGTGACGCCGTCGCGGGCCGAGCGTCCGGCGGCTTCCAGGACTTCGAGGGCGGTGGCGGCCTCGTGGGCGGTGACCGGGTTCGGGCCGGTGCCGCGCAGGGCGGCGGCGACGGCCGCGTAGTAGGCCGGGTAGTCGCCGGGCAGGGACTCGACCGGGGTGCCGCCGCCGGTGAGCGGGGACTCTCCGGAGCCGAGCCGGCCCCACAGCTCCGGGGGCTCCGTGCCCCAGACGGTGCCGGGTACGGGGCGGAGGCCTTCGCGGAGGGCGGCTTCCTGGGGGTCGAGGCCGTACTTCACGAAGCCGGCGCGCTGCCCGAGCACCCGGAAGCGGGGGCCGAGTTGGGCGGTGGTGGCGCTCACGTAGAGGTGGGAGCGGACGCCGTTCGCGTGCGTGAGGGCGAGGAACGTGTCGTCGTCGGCCTCGGCGCCCGGTCGGCGCACGTCCGACTCGGCGTACACGGACGTGACCGGGCCGAAGAGGACGAGCGCCTGGTCGACGACGTGGCTGCCCAGGTCGTAGAGCAGGCCGCCGATCTCCTCGGGGGCGCCGGACTCGCGCCAGCCGCCCTTCGGCTGCGGGCGCCAGCGTTCGAAGCGGGACTCGAAGCGCTGGACCTCGCCGAGCGCGTCCTCGTCGAGGAGGCGGCGGAGGGTCAGGAAGTCGTTGTCCCAGCGGCGGTTCTGGAAGACCGAGAGCAGCAGGCCGCGGCGCTCGGCGAGGGCGGCGAGCGCGCGGGCCTCGACGGCGGTGCCGGCGAGCGGCTTGTCGACGACGACGGGGAGGCCGGCCTCCAGCGCGGCCGTGGCGACCGGGACGTGCGTCCTGTTCGGCGAGGCGACGACGATCAGGTCGAGGTCGTCCGCTCCCTGCTCCCACAGGTCCTCGGGGCGGTCGACGACGCGGACGCCGGGGTGGGCGGCCCGGGCCTCGGCGGCCCGCTCGGGGTTGCCGGTGGTGACGGCTGCGAGGACGAGGTCCTCGGAGGAGGCGATCAGCGGGGCGTGGAAGACGGAGCCCGCGAGGCCGTAGCCGACGAGTCCGACGCGGAGCGGGGTACGGGGGTCGGTGCCAGTCATGCTCCTCACTTAAGCAACGCTGTTGCCAAAGTGCAAGCGACGGCGACAATGGGGGAGTGAGGAAAGACCTGGTGGGAGTGAACGTGCCGGCCCTGCGCAGCCACAACGCGGCGCTCGTGCTCGATCTGCTGCGCACGGCGGGCGAGGCGGGGATCAGCCGGTTGGAGCTGGCCGAGCGGACCGGGCTCACCCCCCAGGCCGTCAGCAAGATCACCGCCCGCCTCCGGGCCGAGGGCCTCGCCGCCGAGGCGGGCCACCGCGCCTCCACCGGCGGCAAGCCCCGCACGGTCCTCCGCCTGGTCCCCACCGCCGCGTACGCCGTCGCCGTCCACCTCGACCGCGACGAGCTCACCACCCTCCTGGCCGACCTCGCGGGCACGGCCGTGGCCCTGCGCCGCCGGCCCCTGGACCTGGGGGCGGGTGCGGGCCCGGTCCTGGACGCCGTGACGGAGGAGGTGCGGGCGCTGCTCGCCGCCGTCCCGCCCGGCGGGACCGTGCTCGGTGCCGGGGTCGCCATGCCGGGGCCGCTGGACCACCGGGCCGGCGTGCCCGGCCGGGTCACGGGCTTCCCCGAGTGGGAGGGCCGGCCCGTACGGGACGAGCTGGCCCGGCGCCTCGGCCTGCCCGTCGTCCTCGACAAGGACACCAACGCCGCCGCCCTCGGGCTGGCCCTCCGCCCCGCGGCCCCCGGTTCCTTCGCGTACGTCCACCTCGGTACGGGCCTCGGCGCGGGCCTCGTCCTCGGCGGCGTGCCGCTGCGCGGCGACCGGACCGGTGCGGGCGAGCTCGGCCACCAGACCGTCCAGCTCGACGGCCCCCCGTGCGCCTGCGGCGGGCGCGGCTGCCTGGAGGTCCTGTGCCTGGCGGCGGTGGCCCGCGGCGAACTCGCCGAGGCCGCGCGCATCCTCGGCGCGGGCGCCGCCAATCTCGTACGCCTCCTCGACATCGACCAGGTCCTCCTCGGCGGCCGCGTGGTGCTCGCCGCCCCCGAGGTGTTCGCCGCCGGCGTCCGCGAGGTCCTGGCCGGTCTGGGGCTGACGGCCCCGGTGACGGTCGTGACGGAGACGGACGCCGGGGGAGCGGACGCGGGAACGACCGCCGGGGGGACGGCCGCCGGTGGAGGGGACACGACAACGGACACCGGGGCAGCGGACGCGGGAACGGACGCAGGGGCAGCGGGCACGGAAACAGCCGCCGGGCCGGTGCACGCGGGAACGACCGCCGTCGCCGTGTCGCGCGCCGGTGCCGTGGCCGAGGGTGCGGTCTGGCTCGTCCTCGGTCCGATCTTCGGACAATAGGCTGATCGGGCGGAACGGCCGGGCCGTCCAGGGGTACGCGCGGTGTCGCTGCCGTCCCCGCCCGTTCCCGCGTGGCAGCGTCGCGGCCGACCCGTACGCCCGCCCCGCGAGCAGCAAAGGCCCCGCCCATGGCATCAGCACCCCAGCGCCGCAGCCCCCGGCAGCGCACCCCCCGAGCCGCGGCCACGGCGGCCGCCACGACGGCGGCGCTGCTCACCCTGGCGGCACCGGCGCTCGGAGCCCCCGCCCCTGACCCGCCGACCGCCCCCACCTGCGGGGACGCGCCCGACACCGGGTTTCCGATCGACACGCGGATCCACGGCGGGCCGGTCGACTACCCGGCCGGCGGGGCCTTCCAGGAGTGGAAGCTCGACCTGACCAACGGCACGGACGCGCCCTGCTCGGACATCCATCCCGTGCTGGTGTTCGCGGACGGCGGGCGGACGCTGCGGCCGGCGCAGATCCGCTTCGAGTTCTACGACGCCGGGTCCGCGCGCTGGCGGCCGGTGGCCTTCGAGGCCACCGAGGAGGCGGAGAGCGTGGGGGCGTTCACCGACTTCGGCGGCTTCGCGGTGCCGGCGGGCGGGACCCTCACCGTCCCCGTGCGGCTGGCCTTCGGCGCGGACGCGGCCCCCGACGAGGTCGTCGTCAACGCGGCGGTCGTCCAGCGCCGGGGCGCGGACGGCGACTGGGTCGGCGAGTCCGGCGACTACCGCCTGACGGTCGGCCCGCCCGCGCCCACCGGACCTGACGCATCCGCGCCGCCCGAGGTGCCCGGGAAGCGGGTCGATCCACCGGTCACGGTCCCGGGGGCCAAGGAGCCGGCCGTGCCCGGCGTGCCCGAGGCGGGCCGCGAACTCGCCCGTACGGGAGGGGGGTCCGGGCGTGACGAGGTCCTGGTCCTCGCCCCGTTCGCCGTGGCCCTCGCCCTGCTCGGTGCGGTGCTCGTCCGGGCCGGCCGACGCGCCCGGCACCGCTGAGCCACGCTCCGTACACCTTCCCGTTCATGACCGTCTGCGACCATCCCTCGGGTGAACTACCAGAGCACCCCCGGCGCCCCCGTCCGATCCGGCGTCCCCGAGCACGGCCGTGTCCCCAAGTACTACGCGGTGAAGGCGAAGCTGACCCTGCTCGTCGACGAGCTGGGCGAGGGCGGACCGCTGCCCACCGAGCGGGACCTCGCCGTCCGGTACGAGGTGTCCCGCGAGACCGTCCGGCAGGCGCTGCGCGAACTCCTCCTGGAAGGGCGGCTGCGCCGCCGGGGCCGGGGCACGGTCGTCGCGGGCCCCAAGCTCGAACAGCCCCTGTCGCTCGCCAGCTACACGGAGGGCGTGCGCCGCCAGGGCCGCCGCCCCGGCCGCAGCCTGATCTCGCTCGACCGCTTCCCCTGCCCGGAGGCGCTCGCCCCGGAGGTCGGTGCCGAACGCGGCGCGCCCGTCTGGCACATGGAGCGGGTGCTGCTCGCCGACGACGAGCGGGTCGGCCTGGAGAGCACGTACGTCTCCGAGGCCCGCGTCCCGCACCTGGACGCCGAGTTCGACCCGGACTCGTCCTTCTACGCCTATCTCCACGACCGCCTGGGCATCTCGTTCGGCGACGCCGACGAGCGCATCGAGACGGTGCTCGCCACCCCGCGCGAGGCCCTCCTGATCGGCACCCCGCCCGCCCTGCCGATGCTGCTGCTCCACCGCGTCTCCCGGGACACCGAGGGGCGGCCCCTGGAGCGGGTCCGCACGCTCTACCGGGGCGACCGCTTCAGCTTCACCGCCCATCTGGGGCGGCAAGGGTGACGAAACGGCAGGTCGCGGAGCACCGTTGATTACGTAAAGGTAACGGGTCTGGTCCAAGCTTGGCGGTCTGTTCACCGTCCTGTTGCCGGCCGGATTCGTCCGGTCCACACATCGGCGCGACCGTCTTCGACATGAAGGTGATCGTCGTAGGAGCCGGCGTGGTGGGAACCATGCACGCCTGGCACGCAGTGGAACGCGGCCACGAGGTCGTACACATCGAGCGCGAGGCGGAGGCCCGCGGGGCCTCCCTCCGCAACTTCGGCCAGATCTGGGTGAGCGGCCGCGCGGGCGGTGAGGAGCTCGACACCGCCCTGCGCGCCCGCGAACTGTGGGAGGGCATCGGCGCCCGCGTGCCGGGGCTCGGCTTCCGGGCCATCGGCTCCCTCACCCCCGTGCGGAACGCGCTCGAACTCGCCGTCGCCGAGGCCGCCCTGGCCAGGCCCGACGCCGCGGCCCGCGGCTACAAGCTGCTCACCCCCGGCGAGGCCCGCATCGTCAACCCCGCCCTGCGCGGCGACTTCGAGGCCGCCCTCTGGTGCGAGCGCGACGCCGCCGTCGAGCCCCGCCTCGCCCAGCTCGCCCTCCGGCAGGCCCTCCTGGCCACCGGGAAGTACACCTTCCTGCCGAACCGCGAAGTCCGTGACGTCATCGGCGGCGCCGGCGGGCGCAGCGGCGTCCGCGACGACCACGGGGACACCCACACCGGCGACGCCGTCGTCCTGTGCACCGGAGCCTGGCTCTCCGGCCTCGTCCGCGAGATCGCCGGCCCGATACCCGTCCGCCGGGTCCGGCTCCAGATGATGCAGACCGAACCCCTCGGCGAACCGCTCACCACCTCCGTCGCCGACGCCGACTCCTTCCGCTACTACCCGGCGTACGCCTCCGGGGCCCTCGACGCCCTCCAGGCCGCGCAGCCGCAGGACCCGACCGCCGCCGCCCACAAGATGCAGCTCCTCATGGTGCAGCGCCTCGACGGCGGGCTGACCATCGGCGACACCCACGAATACGAGCACCCCTTCGCCTTCGACACCCTCGAAGACCCCTACGAGCACCTCACCCGCGTCGTCGAATCGTTCCTCGGCCGCCCGCTGCCGAAGATCCGCCGCCGCTGGGCCGGGGTGTACGCGCAGTGCACCGACACCAGTCGGGTCGTGCACCGCCAGCGGGTCGACGACGGCGTGTGGCTGGTGACCGGGCCCGGCGGCCGGGGCATGACCTGCTCGCCCGCCATAGCCGAGACGACCGCGAACGAACTGGGCTGGTGAACCACATGAACAAGCTGAACCTCGTCGTCCTCGACATGGCCGGCACGACCGTCGCCGACGGCGGCCTCGTCGAACAGGCCTTCACCACCGCCGCCGAGCGCCTCGGCGAAGACCCGGCCACGATGATCGACTACGTCCGCGCCACCATGGGCGAGTCCAAGATCTCCGTCTTCCGCCACCTCTTCGGCGGCGACGAGACCCGCGCCCACCAGGCCAACCTCGCCTTCGAGGAGGCGTACGGCGAACTGGTCGCCGACGGCCTGATCGCCCCGGTCCCCGGCGCCGCCGAGGCGATCGCCACCCTGAAGGAGCAGGGCAGGACCGTCGTCCTCACCACCGGCTTCGCCCGCGTCACCCAGGACGCCATCCTCGACGCCCTCGGCTGGCGCGACCTGGTCGAGCTCACCCTCTGCCCGGCCGACGCCGGCGGCCGGGGCCGCCCGTACCCGGACATGGTCCTCGCGGCCCTCCTCCGCACCGGAGCCGTGGACGACGTCCGGCGGACCGTCGTCGCCGGCGACACCTCGTACGACATGCTCAGCGGGTCCCGCGCGGGCGCCGGGATCGTCGCGGGCGTCCTCACCGGCGCGCACGACGGGACGGCGCTCACCGAGCACGGCGCCACGCACGTCCTCGCCTCCGTCGCCGGACTCCCCGCACTGATACGGGAGTCCGAGGCATGACCAGCGGCATCCGCTTCGACGGCGTCACCGTCACCTACGGGAGCACCACCGTCCTCGACTCCCTCGACCTGACCGTCGAGCCCGGCGAGGTCATGGCGCTCCTCGGGCCCTCCGGCTCGGGCAAGACCACCGCCCTGAGGACCGTCGCCGGCTTCGTCCGGCCGGCCTCCGGGCGGGTGTTCATCGGGGACCGCGACGTCACCGCGCTCCCGCCCCACCGGCGGGGCATCGGCATGGTCGTCCAGCAGTACGCCCTCTTCCCGCACCTGCGGGTCGACGCCAACGTCGCCTTCGGCCTGAAGGCCCAGAAGGCGCCGAAGGCCGAGATCCCCGGCCGGGTCGCCGAGGCCCTGGAGATGACCGGCATGGCGGCCTACGCCCGGCGCTACCCCCGGGAGCTCTCCGGAGGCCAGCAGCAGCGCGTCGCCATCGCCCGCGCCCTCGCCATCCGGCCCCGCGTCCTCCTCCTGGACGAACCCCTCTCGGCGCTCGACGCCCAGCTGCGCTCCGGCATGCTCGCCGAACTCGCCCGGCTCCACCGCGAGCTGCCCGACGTGTCGATCCTGTACGTCACCCACGACCAGGTCGAGGCGCTCACCCTCGCCGACCGGATCGCCGTCATGGACAAGGCCCGCCTCCAGGACTGCGGCACCCCGCAGGACCTCTACCGCCGCCCCCGTACGGAGTTCACCGCCTCGTTCGTCGGCAACGCGAACCTGCTGCCGGTGACGGTGGCCGTGGACGGCGTCACCTTCGACGGCACCCCGCTGGAGGTGCCGGCCCCCGAGGCCGCGCCCGGCGCCACCGCCACCCTCTGCGTCCGCCCCCACCTCGTCGGCCTCGGCGACGGCCCGAACGCGCTGCGCGGCCGCGTCGCCGAGGTCCAGTGGCGCGGCTCCACCCACCGGCTGTACGTCGAGGTCGGCGGCCACCGGGTGAAGGCGGACGTCCGGGAGCTGCGGGAGACGCCGTCGCTGGGGACCGAGGTCACGCTGCACTTCGCGCCCGAGGACGCGGTGCTGCTGGCCGCGGGGGTGAACGGTGGGTAGCGGGGCGCAGGGCCTCGTGGAGCGGCCGCCCGCGCCGGAGGCCGCCACCCGCCCCGCCCCCGCGGAGAGCGCACCGAGGGCCTCCGTCCCGCGCTGGGTCTGGGCCCTGCCCCCGGTCGCCGTCCTCGCCGTCGTCTTCCTCTACCCCCTCGCACTGGTCGTCCAGGAGTCCCTCGCCCCCGGCGCGTACGCCGACGTGTTCGCGTCGGAGTCGTTCAGGGACGCGCTCGTCACGACGGTGTGGCTGGCGGTCGCCTCGACCGCGGGCTGCCTCGTCCTCGGCTTCGTCCTGGCCGTCGTGATCGCGTTCGTGCCCTTCCCCGGGGGGAAGGCGGTGTCGAAGTCCATCGACGTCTTCCTGTCCTTCCCGTCGTTCCTGATCACGCTCGCGCTGCTGTTCCTGTACGGGACGGTGGGAGTGGCGAACGGGATGTGGACCGACCTGACGGGGGACGCGAGCGGACCGTTCCGGTTCCTGAGCACGCCGTGGGGCGTGCTGCTCGCGGAGATCACGTACTTCACGCCCTTCGTGATGCGCCCGCTGCTGGCCGCGTTCTCGCAGCTGGAGACCGCGCAGCTGGAGGTGGCGTCCTCGCTCGGCGCCCGGCCGCTGCGGATCGTCCGGCAGGTGATCCTGCCCGAGGCGCTGCCCGCGCTCGCGGCCGGCGGCAGCCTCGTCCTCGTCATGTGCCTCAACGAGTTCGGAATCGTCCTGTTCACCGGCGCCAAGGGGGTCACCACCCTCCCGATGCTCGTGTACGGCAAGGCGATCCTCGAATCGGACTACGCCGCCGCCTGCGTGGTCGCCGTCGTCAACGTCGCCCTGTCCGTGGGCCTCTACGTCCTCTACCGGGGGGTCAGCCGCCGTGCTGGTGCATAGCCGTACGGGCAAGTGGGCGGTGTGGGCCGGCTTCGCGGTCCTCTTCGTCCCGCTGTTCGCCCTGCCCCTGCTCGTCATCCTCGCCGCCTCGTTCTCCACCCACTGGTCCGGCGCCTTCCCCTCCGGCCCCACCGCCGCGCACTACACGGCGGCCGTCCGCGGGGAGTCCCTCCAGGCGCTGACCACCAGCCTGGTCACGGCCGTCACCGCGAGCGTGGTCGCGCTGACCGTCGGCACCTGGGCCGCGCTCGCCGCCGCCGCGCTCGGGAAGAAGGGCAAGCGGGTCCTCGACGCCCTGTTCATGCTGCCGGTCGCCGTGCCGTCCGTGGTCGTCGGCCTCGCCGTGCTCGTCGCCTTCTCGCAGCCGCCGGTGCTCCTCAACGGCACGCGGTGGATCGTGATCCTCGCCCACACCGTGCTCGTCACGGCCTTCGCCCACCAGTCGGTCTCGGCTGCCATTCGCCGCCTCGACCCGATGTACGAACAGGCGGCGGCCGGCCTCGGCGCCCGCCCCTCGTACGTCCTGTTCCGGGTGAAGCTGCCCCTCCTGCTGCCGTCCCTGACCGCCGCCGTCGGGCTCTGCTTCGCCCTGTCCATGGGTGAGTTGAGCGCCACGATGATGCTCTACCCGCCCGACTGGACGCCGCTGCCGGTCCTCGTCTTCACCTCCACCGACCGGGGCTCCCTGTTCACCGGCTCGGCGCTCGCCGTGGTCCTCATGGCCGCGACCCTGCTGGCCCTCCTCGCCGTCTCCCGCATCCGCACCAAGGCCTCGTACCGCTAGCCCCGCGAGTCCTGCCCGCACCGCCGGCCCTGCCCGTACCGCCGGTCCCGCTCGTCCTGCTCGTATCGCTCGTACCGCTAGGAGAGAACAACGTTATGCGCACGTACGCCAAGCCGATCGCCGCCGTCACCGGCGCGCTCGCCCTCGCCGCCACCCTCACCGCCTGCGGCGGCTCCTCCGCCGCCTCCGACGAGAAGACCGTCACCGTCTACAGCGCCGACGGCCTCAAGGGCGAGGCGGGCGACGGCTGGTACGACAAGGTGTTCGCCGACTTCGAGAAGGAGACCGGCATCAAGGTCGAGTACGTCGAGGGCGGCTCCGGCGAGATGGTGCAGCGCGCCCTCCGCGAGAAGAGCAACACCCAGGCCGACGTCATCGTGACCCTGCCGCCCTTCATCCAGCAGGCCGACTCCAAGGGGCTGCTCCAGGCGTACACGCCCCAGGGCGCCGACCAGGTCGCCGGCGGCGACAAGGCCGACGACGGCAAGTGGATCTCCGTCGTCAACAACTACTTCGGCTTCGTGCACAACAAGAAGGAGCTGCCGACCGCCCCGAAGACCTGGGAGGAGCTGCTCGACGCCAAGTACAAGGACAAGCTCCAGTACTCCACCCCCGGCGTCGCCGGCGACGGCACCGCCGTCCTCATCAAGGCCATGCACGACTTCGGCGGCCAGGAGCCGGCGATGGCCTACCTGAAGAAGCTCCAGGCCAACAACGTCGGCCCGTCGTCCTCCACCTCCAAGCTCGCCCCCAAGACCGACAAGGGCGAACTCCTCGTCGCCAACGGCGACGTCCAGATGAACTTCGCCCAGTCCAAGTCCATGCCGAACCTGGGCATCTGGTTCCCCGCCAAGGACGGCGGCAAGCCGACCACCTTCGCCCTGCCGTACGCCGCCGGCCTGGTGAACAAGGCCCCGCACGCCGAGAACGGCAAGAAGCTCCTCGACTTCATGCTGAGCGAGCGGGCCCAGCGCGAGGTCAGCGCCATCGGGGGCGGCTTCCCCGCCCGCAAGGACGTCAGGCCGACCGACGCCAACGCCATCGAACTCGCCAAGCTGATGGAAGGCGTCGAGGTCTTCGAGCCCGACTGGGCCGACATCGACAAGAACCTCACGACGTACGTCGACGCCTGGAAGTCCGCGACCGGCAGCTGACCGGCACCGCCTGACCGGCACCGGCACCGGCCGACCGGCCGTCGTTCGGAAGCCGACCGGAAGCCGACCGGAAGCCAAGAGTTCACCGTACGACCCTGGAACACTCCCCGCACATCGCGGAAAGATAACGGGTACGGACCAACGCCCCTGAGGAATCAGGGGCGTTGGCGTGCGTTCGCACCTCTTCGCCCCCCTACGGAGGACTCCGACATGCCGATCAACGGCATCTCCCGCCGCACCGTGCTCGCCGCCGCGGGCGCCACCGCCGCCGTCGCCGCGACCGGACTCGCGGCCGCGCCCGCCGCCCAGGCCGCCACCGCCGCCCCGACGCTCCCGAACGGCACCAGCAAGGACAAGGTGCTGGTCGTCGGCATGGACGGCCTGCGGTACGACCGGATCGACGCCGCCCAGGCACCCACCCTCAAGTCCCTGATGGCGAACGGCACCTACGGCCGCTCGCTGCTCTACGCCAACCCGATGGCCGCGACCTCCTCCGGCCCCGGCTGGTCCACGATCTCCACCGGTGTCTGGCCCGACAAGCACGGCGTGAAGGACAACACCTTCACCGGAAAGAACTACAGCCGCTACCCCGGCTTCCTCGCCCGCCTGAACCAGGTCCGCCCCGAACTCTCCCTGTTCGCCGCCGTCGACTGGCCCGAACTCGACACCCACGGCACCGTCACCCCCGGCGCCGACGCCAAGCTCGTCCACAACAACGACTACGCGGTCAACGACCTCGTCATCACCGACGTCACCGAGGACGTCCTCCGCAACCAGAACCCCGACGTCCTCTTCGTCTACTTCGGCGAGACCGACGAGATCGGCCACACGTACGGCGCCGCCAGCCCCAGGTACACCGACGCCATCGACGTCCAGGACGGCTACCTCGGCCGGCTCCTCGCCGCGATCAAGGCCCGCCCGTCGTACGCCACCGAGCGGTGGACGGTCATCGTCGCCACCGACCACGGCCACACCGACGGCGGCGGCCACGGCGGCTCCAGCATCGAGGAACGCCGCACCTTCGTCATCGCCCAGGGCCCCGGCATCGCCGCCGGCGCCCGCCCCATCGACACCCGGCTCGTCGACGTCGCCGCCACCGTCTTCCAGCAGCTCGGCATCGTCCCCGACCCGGCCTGGGGCCTCGACGGCAAGCCGATCCAGCTCCGCTCCACCGACCCCTTCGACGCCCTCTACCCGTCCCTCTCCGGCCGCGTCGACGAGACCGGCATCCCCACCGGGATCCTCGGCTTCACCCACACCGCGCCCAGCGGCTGGTCCGTCGTCAACAACGCCATGGGCACCGGCGGCATGACCGAGTGGCGCGGCTGGTCCTTCGCCACCGACGAGTTCTGGTCCCGGACCCAGCGCGACCAGTCCCGCGAACTCAACGTCCGCGCCCGCGGCGTCTTCGCCGTCGCCGACTCCGACGAGTGGGCCGACAAGGCCTTCTCCGGTCCGTACGACTCGACCCTGGTCACCCCGGCGTACAACGTCACCGGCGCGTCCACCGCGACCCTCGACTTCACCACCCTCTACCGCCAGGAGGGCGCCCAGAGCGCCCAGGTCCTGGCGAGCTTCAACGGCGGCACCCCGACGGTCGTCCGCAGCTACACCGCCGACGTCCTCTCCCAGCCGCAGTCCCTCGCCGTCCCCGTCCCCGCCGGCGCCTCCAGCGTCAGCTTCCGCTTCCGCTACACCGGGGCCAACAACTGGTACTGGACGATCGACGGGGTCAAGGTCACCACATCCTGATTACGCTGGGGGGCGTCGCCACAGCGCTGTCGCGGCGCCCCCAGCACACCGCACGTTTGTACGGCAGGAGTCCCGCACCCATGGCAGAGCGCAAGCCGATCGAATCCTGGCTGACCGACATGGACGGCGTCCTCATTCACGAGGGCGTGCCCATCCCCGGCGCCGACGCGTTCATCAAGAAGCTGCGGGAGACCGGAAAGCCCTTCCTCGTCCTCACCAACAACTCCATCTACACCGCCCGCGACCTGCACGCCCGCCTCCGCCGCATGGGCCTCGACGTGCCCGTCGAGAACATCTGGACCTCGGCCCTCGCCACCGCCAAGTTCCTCGACGACCAGCGCCCCGGCGGCACCGCGTACGTCATCGGCGAGGCCGGCCTCACCACCGCCCTGCACGACATCGGCTACGTCCTCACCGACCACGACCCCGACTACGTCGTCCTCGGCGAGACCCGGACGTACTCCTTCGAGGCGATGACCAAGGCCGTCCGCCTCATCAACGCCGGCGCCCGCTTCATCTGCACCAACCCCGACGAGACCGGCCCCTCCCTCGAAGGCCCCCTCCCCGCCACCGGCTCCGTCGCCGCGCTCATCACCAAGGCCACCGGCAAGGAGCCCTACTTCGCGGGCAAGCCGAACCCCCTCATGATGCGCACCGGGCTCAACGCGATCGGCGCCCACTCCGAGACCAGCGCCATGATCGGCGACCGGATGGACACCGACATCCTCGCCGGCCTCGAAGCGGGCATGCAGACCTTCCTGGTCCTCACCGGCCTGACCAGCCAGGCCGAGATCGACCGCTTCCCGTTCCGCCCGTCCAAGATCGTCGACTCGATCGCGGACATCGTCGACCGCGTCTGACCCACCCCCGCCCCGCCCCTGCGGATGCGAAGAGCGCCGATCCGGGTGACCCTGCCAGTACCAGGAGGTCACGATGCGTTCAGGTCCCATTGCTCTCCGTGCCGCAGGGGCGGCGCTCGTACTCGTGCTGGCACCCGCGGCCGGCAGCGCGTACGCCCACGACGGTGTGCAGGCCACCGTCACCCCGTCCACCGCGTCACCCGGCGCCGACGTCGACGTCCGCGTCCACGGCTGCAAGGGCACCACCGGTGCCGCCAAGTCCCCGGCGTTCGTCGCCGACGCCGAGCTCACCGGCAGGGACGGCGGCAAGAACCCCCTCTTCGGCGACACCACCCTCAGGTCCGGCCTCGAGGACGGCACCTACAAGGTCAGCGTGACCTGTGACGGCCACGACCACCCGGACGTCGGAACCCTGCAGGTCCGCCGCGACCGGCCCACCCACCGGCCGACCCACCACCCGAGCCCCGTCGCCCCCGTCCGCGCCGGCGGAGGCGGCACCGCCGCGTTCGCCGCCCCGGCCGCCCCCGGCGTCGCCCAGACCGCCGGCGACAGCGGCCTCGGCACCCCGTACACCCTGCTCGGCCTCGGCATGGCCGCGCTCGCCGCCGTCGCCGTCGCCTTCCGCAGCTCCCGCCGCCGCGCCGCCGGGCCCGCCATCGGGCCCTCCGCCGGCCCCGGCAGCGCCGAGGAGTGACCGTGCCGTCCGGAACCCGCCCGGCGGGCACCGGGCGACTCGTCACCGGCGTGGCCTGGGCCCTGCTCCTGCTCGGCCTCTGGCTCTGGGGCCGCGACATCACCGAGGGCCCCGGCGGCCTCTCCGCGCCCACCACCGGCGACATCGCCGCGGTCGGCCGCCCCCTCGGCGTCGCGCTCCCCCCGGCCCGCGACCCCCTCCCCGCCGTCGAACCCCGCCGCGTCGAGATCCCCTCCCTCGGCATCTCCGCCCCCGTCGTCGCCCGCGGCCTCGACAGCACCGGCGCCATCGACCCGCCGCCCTTCGAGATGTCCCACACCGTCGGCTGGTTCGGACCCGGCACCCGCCCCGGCGCCCCCGGCGCCGCCCTCCTCGTCGGCCACGTCGACACCGAGACCCGCCCCGCCGTCTTCTACGGCCTCAGCGCCGCCCGGCCCGGCGCCAAGGTCCTCGTCACCCGCGCCGACGCCTCCCGCGCCGAATTCACCATCGACGACGTCCAGGTCTTCCCCCGCGACCGCTTCGACCCCACGAAGGCCTACGGGCCCCGCGACCCCCGCCGCTCCGAACTCCGCCTCATCACCTGCGGCGGCACCTTCGACCCCACCTCCCGCACCTACACCGCCAACGTGGTGATCTCCGCCTACCTCACCGGCCCCTAACCCCCCTCGCCCCCGCCTTCCCGGGCCCCGCCCCGCAACCCCCGCCTTTCGGGGCCTCGCCCCGTGGCCCCCCGGTTCTCGGCGCTTCGTCCCGTCGCCCGCCTGGCTCTCCGGGCTTCGCCCCGCTGTCCCGCCCCCGCGCTGCGGGCCTCGCCCCGTGGCCCCCCCGGTTCTCGGCGCTTCGTCCCGTCGCCCGCCTGGCTCTCCGGGCTTCGCCCCGCTGTCCCGCCCCCGCGCTGCGGGCCTCCCCTCTGGACCGGGGCTCTGCCCCGCTGCCCGCGCCCCTGGTCGCGAACCCCGCCCGGCGGCCCCCGGGCGTGGGTCTCCGCCTGCGCTGCCCTGCCTGCGGCTCCGCGGCCCGCCGGGCCCGCCCGGTTGTGGCCGCGCCACCTGGGCGCCCCGGTGGTGGCTGTGCGTCGCCCGGACGTCCTGCCCGGTTGTGCCCGGCGTCGAGCCCGCGCCCCCTGGTTGTGGGCCCGCGTTGCTCGGGTTTGCGCAGGGCCCGCGCCCCCGGTTGTGGGCAACTGTTCCGCAAGGGCGGAACGGGTGGGCGCAACCTGACCACGGCGATCAGCCGCCCCCTGTTTGTGCCCCGGGCCACCTGGTGGGGGCGCTGGTCAGAGGGTCGGGGCCTCGTGGGCGTCGTAGGTGCGGGGTGCCTAGGCCCGGCAAAGGGCGCCGTTCCGTTGTGCCCACCCGTTCCGCCCCAGCGGAACGATTGCCCACGACGGGGTGGGCCGGGCCGGGCGGGGGCGCCGTCCGTTGGGTGCGCAACGAAGGCGGGACGGCGTTCGCCGGGGCCGCGGTGAGGGCGGGGCCCGTCGTCCGCCGGGCCCGCGGCGGGCTGGGAGCTACGCCCTGGAACTGGCGCGTGACGTACGGTAGTTCGGCGGTCCGGCGGCTTTGGGAACGACTGAGGCCCCCACCAGTGGTGGGGGCCTCAGTCTCGCGTGCGCCGCCAGGGACTCGAACCCCGGACCCGCTGATTAAGAGTCAGCTGCTCTAACCAACTGAGCTAGCGGCGCCTGCTGACAAAGAGAACTCTACCTGACGTGAAGGCGTGCTCCCGACCAATAGTGGTCGGCCCCGGCCTGTCGGATGGTCGTATCAGGCCTTCGATCCGTCAAAATGCGATTTGTCCAGACAGTTGAGACACTGGCGCCCGACACAAGGGTCAGAAAGATCTTGACGAGTGTGGAGGGGAATCGCATGAGCGTGCCGGTTTTCGAGGAGTTCGAACCCGCGGCCGACTGCGGCTGCCCGGGCTGCGCCCAGTACCGCCGTGACCTCGTGCTGGGTCTGCCTGTCCGGGCGGGCGGTCACCCGGCCGCACACGGAGCGCGTCGCGCGCTGGTCCTGGTGACCGCGGCGGGGGTGGTCCTGAGTGGGGGCGGGGGAGGCGTGGCGGCCGCCCTCGCGCACCCGGCGGAGCCCGCTGCCCCGGTGGGGCCGTTCACCCCGGCGGACGCGGGGGGCGCCGCGGGCGCCACCGGCACCGGGGGTGCCCGCGGCACCGCGGGAACCGCCGGCACGGTGGGCAGCGCCGGCGCCGCCGGCGGTACGGACGCCACTGCCTCCGCCGGCAGTGCGGACGGCACCACCTCCGCCGACAGTGCGGACGCCACTGCCACTGCCACCGCCGACGCGACCGCGGCCGACCCGGCGGTCCTGCGGGAGGCGACCGGCCCGACCGGTTCCGGGGACACGCCCTGGCCGGGGCCCGAGACGCCGCAGGGCGGGCGGGGGCCGCTGCACGGAGCGCCGGGGCCCGGCTCGCAGGCGGGGCCGAACCCGCCCGCCGACCAGGCCTCGAACCCGAACCCGAACGCGACCCCGACGACCGGTCAGATCTCGACGGGCTCGCTGCGGCAGACGACCCGGGCCGAGATCATCAACCGGGCCAAGCTGTGGGTGGCCGCCCAGGTTCCGTACTCCATGGAGAAGCACTGGTCGGACGGCTACCGGCAGGACTGCTCCGGATACATCTCGATGGCCTGGAACCTCCGCAGCAACGAGTGGACCGGAAGCCTCGACCGCTTCGCCGACCGGATCGACCGCACCGAGCTCCAGCCCGGCGACATCCTGCTCTTCCACAACCCGGCCAACCCGACCCGCGGCTCGCACGTCACGATCTTCGGCGGCTGGACCGACTACACCCACACCTCCTACGTCGCGTACGAGCAGACCAAGCCGCGCACGCGGAAGCAGGCGACGCCCATGGCGTACTGGGAGAACTCCGACCGGTACGTGGCCTACCGCTACAAGGGCGTGGTCAGCGGCGGCGCGACCGGCGGCGCGACCGCGACGCCGACGCCGTACCCCGGCGCGGCGAAGTTCGGCCCCGGCGCCAACAACGCGTACGTCACCCAGCTCGGGAAGCTCCTCGTCGCGCGCGGCGGCAAGAAGTACTACAGCAAGGGCCCGGGCCCGAAGTGGGGCGAGGCCGACCGTCGGGCGACCCAGGCGTTCCAGCTGGCGCAGGGCTGGAGGGGCAAGGAGGCGGACGGCCTTCCCGGCCCCGATACGTGGAAGCTCCTCGTGACCGGCGGGGGCAGGAGCATCGGCGGATCGGGTGGTTCGAGCGGTCCGAGCACGAATGCGACGGGGTTTCCCGGGCGTGGCTACTTCCGTCCGGGGCAATCCAACGCATATGTGGAGAAGCTGGGCAAACAACTGGTGAAGCGGGGCTTCGGCAAGCACTACCTGTCGGGACCCGGTCCGCGCTGGACGGAGGCGGACCGTCGCAACGTCGAGGCGTTCCAGCGGGCACAGGGCTGGCGCGGCGGAGCGGCCGACGGCTACCCGGGCCCGGAGACCTGGCGGCGTTTGTTCCGATGACCCCGAGAACATGAGGTGGACCCCGAATGACCGCATCGACCCCGAACCCCGCGGACTCCGGCGCGGCCGCCTCCCGTGACGCGGCCCGCACGGCCAGACGCCTCACCAGCGGCACCCTTCCCCGCACCTCCCCCCCGACCCCCACCGAACCCCCGACCCCGACCGAACCCCCGTCGCCCCCCGCCCCCGCCCCTGTCGATGGCGACGCCGAGTCCGGGACCGGGACCGGGACCGGAGCGGCAGCGGCAGCGGCGCCGGCACCGGCAGGGACAGGGGGAGAGGTGGAGGTGGAGACCGGGCCTTCGGTGACCGACGGCGCCACCGGGGCACTCACCTCGGCGCCCCTGCCCCAGGCCGTGGTGCCCGCGGGTGCCGTCGAGGCGGCGGCCCCAACCCCCGCCCGCCCGGCCGCCTCCGGGGCACCGGCACGGGAGGCTTCGGCACCGGCGTCGCGGGGGGTCCCCACGAATCCGGCTTCCGGAGTCGCCTCCCCGCCCGTCGCCTCCCCGCCCGTCGTCTCCCCACCCGCAGTCTCCCCGCTTCCCCGCACCGCTTCGGCCGTTACCGGGGCGCCCGGCAATGTCACGGAGAACCGGACGCCCGCACCGCCCGCACCGCCCGCACCGCTCGGCACCGCCCGGCCCTCAGCTGCGACGCCGATCAGTCAGCCCGTCAACCGGCCCGTCAGCCAGCCGATCAAGGAGACGGCGAAGGAGACGATCAAGGAAGCGGTCCAGCAGGAGGACAAGGAGGCGGTCAAGCGGACGGTCGAGCAGGCGGACCCGGCTCCCCTCCCGACCCCCCTCCCGGCTTCGGCATCGGCTCCGCCCTCGGGCTCCGCCGTGCTCACGGCCGCGCCCAAGGTCGGGATCGCCACCCGCAAGTCGGCGGAGGTCTTCGCGTCCGCCGCCGTACGGGTCGGCGGCACGCCGGGGATTCCGGTGGCCGCCACCCTCACCGGCACCGCAGCGGAAGTCGGAACCGTCGGCGACACCAACCCCGCAACCAACGCCAACCCCGCAACCGACACCAATCCCGCAACCGGCACCAATCCCACGACCGACACCAATCCCATGACCGACACCAACCCCACGACCGACACCAACACCGCAACCGGTGGCCGTCTCCCCGACTTCGGGCGGATCGCCGGCGCGGAAGTCGGTGTCGTGGCCGTGCCGGTGGCGGCCGTGGTGAGGGTGGCGCGGCGGAAGAACGTGATCGGGGCCGAGACGACCGGGTCGATTCCGGTGCATCTGCTGTTCCGGGACGAGCCGGAGGGCGTTGCTCCGGCGGGGGTGGCCGACGACGGGGGGCCCGACACCGTCGCGATGGCCGGGCCCGTGACGTCGAACGGCTCGCCCGCGTCGAGGAGCAAGGCGAGGCCCGCGATTCCGGCCCCGTCGAAGGTGCATTCGCCGGCTGCGCCGACTGCTCCGGCCGCGGCCGCGCAGACGAAGCAGGCCAAGCAGCCCAAGCAGACGAAGCGGCTCAAGCCGTCCAGGCAGCCCAAGCCGGGCGAGCAGGCCCAGCAGCTCCGGCAACCCCAGCCACCCCAGCAACTCCAGCCCCCGCAGGGCGTACGGAACTCCCGGCAGTCCGATGCGGTGTCGGGCTCGCGGCCCGCGCCGACGGCGGATCCGGGGCTGGTGGAGCGGCCCGGGCCGGTGTTGCCGGGGTGGGTCGGGGTGGTGGCGGCGGCGGTGGCCGTGGTCGGGTCGGCGGCGGTGCTGTGGTGGACGGGGGCGGTACCGGAGGCGGTGGCGCGGATGCTGCGGCTGCCGGTGCGGCCGTACAACGGGATTCATCTGGGGCAGTGGGCGCTGCTGGCGCTCGGTGTCGTGGCGACGCTGTTCGCGCTCGGCGGTCTGGGCCGGGGGCGGGTCGGCTACGCGTGGGTGCTGACGCTGTTCGGCGAGTACCGGGGGACGGTGCGACGCACCGGTCTGGTGTGGGTGAGCCCGCTGCTGCTGCGGCGCCGGGTGGACGTACGGCTCCGGCACTGGCGGAGTGAGCCGCTGTCGGCGGTGGACGCCAAGGGCACGGCGCTCGACGTGGTGGTCCTGGTGGTCTGGCGGGTGCGGGACACGGTCCGGGCGGCGCTGGGGATCGACGGGCACGAGGAGTACCTGCGGGAGCAGGTGGAGGCGGCGATGGCGCGGGTGCTGTCGCAGCTGCCGGCGGACGCGTTCCACGAGGACGCGCCGACGCTCAGGGACGCGGAGGCGGTCGGGGAGGCGCTGACGCGGATGCTGTCGGCGGAGTGCGCTCCGGTCGGGGTGGACGTGTTCTCGGCGCAGCCGACGAGGATCGAGTACGCCCCCGAGGTCGCGGCGGCGATGCAGCGGCGGCGGATCGCGGCGCTCGACGCGAAGCACCGGGACAGTGTCCTGACGTCGGTGGTGGACGCGGTGGACGACGTGGTCCACCGGCTGACCAGTCGTGGTCTGGTGGAACTGGACGACTACGAGCGCAAGGCGCTGGTCAAGGACCTGACGGTGGCGTTCTACACGGGGCGGACGGCTCCGGTCGAGGGCGCGTGAGGGGATGGACATGTTCAACTTCCGTCCATACCTTGGTACTTGGTCCAGACCAAAGTGAGTCACCCGCAAGACAGCACGCGTGCAGCACGACCCAACGGAACTCCCCACGTTCTCCTGGAGCGACAGCATGCGCAACAAGTCAGTCGGGGCGGCGGTGGTGGCGCTCGGCGTCGCCGGCGTCACCCTCCTCGGCACCGGTGGTGCCGGCAGTCACGGCTACACCGACTCGCCGATCAGCCGCCAGAAGCTCTGCGCCAACGGCACCGTGACCAACTGCGGATCCATCCAGTGGGAGCCGCAGTCGGTCGAGGGCCCGAAGGGGTTCCCGGCCGCCGGTCCCGACGACGGCAGGATCTGTTCGGCCGGGCTCACCCAGTTCGCCCAGCTCGACGACCCCCGGGGCGGCACCTGGCCGGCGACGAGCCTCACGGCGGGGCAGAGCTACAGCTTCCGCTGGCAGTTCACGGCCCGGCACCGCACCACCGACTTCAAGTACTACATCACCAGGAACGGCTGGGACCCGACCCAGAAGCTGACCCGGGCCGCGCTCGACCCCCAGCCGTTCCTGACCGTCCCCTACAACAACCAGCAGCCGCCGGCGACGCTCTCGCACTCCGGGACGATCCCGGCGGGCAAGACGGGCCGTCACCTGATCCTGGCGGTGTGGACGATCGCGGACACCGCGAACGCGTTCTACGCCTGCTCGGACGTCAAGTTCTGACCGGTCGGGGGGGGGGGGGGCGGGCCGGGGGGGGGCCGGGGGGGGGGGGGGGGGGGGGGGGGGGGGGGGGGGGGGGGGGGGGGGGGAGGGGGGATATGTTGTTTAAT
>NZ_JBIVPA010000016.1:0-54865 GCF_044754405.1 Streptomyces sp. NPDC093089 | reverse complement strand
GCGGCCCCCGCGGCGGGGGGGGGGGCCCCCTCCGGCCCCCCCGCCCCCGCCCCCCCCGCCGCCGGCCCCCCCCCCCCCCCCCGGGGCCGCCCCCCCCCCCCGGGGGGCCCCCCCCCCGCCCGGCGGGGCAGTCGGCGGGCCGGTCGTCAGGTCGCGGCCGTTCAGTTCTGACGATATGTCAGTTACAGTCCGGCCCATGAGGGGTGCGGACACCGTCGCGGAGCTCGTACGACGCCAATGGGGCGACCACCGGATCGGCCTGAGGGACGAGCAGCACACCCTCACCCACCACCAGGTCGCCGCCGGCGCCGCCGCGCGGGCCGCACTGCTCGTGGACCTGATGCCACCCGTGCCGGGGGGCGAGCCGCACCTCGGCATCCTGCTCGACAACACGCCGGAGTACCCGCTCTGGCTCAGCGCGGCGGCCCTCGCGGGGGCCGCCGTCGCCGGGATCAACCCGACCCGGCGAGGCGCCGAACTCGCCCGGGACATCCGGCACACCGCCTGCCGGGTCCTGGTGACCCAGCGCGCCCACCTGCCCCTCCTCGACGGGCTCCCGCTGCCGGGCGTGCGCATCCTGGTCACGGACACCGACGCCTACCGGGCCCTCCTCGCGCCCTACGCCGGCGCCCGCCCGGGAGACGCGGCCCTCGGTCCCGTACGCCCCGACAGCCGCTTCCTGCTCTCCTTCACCTCCGGTTCCACGGGCGCGCCCAAGGCCGCGCTGTGCAGCCAGGGGCGGCTCGCGGCCGCCGGGGCCTCCCTCGTCTCCCACTTCGGGGTCGGCCGGGACGACGTCCACTACGTCTGCATGCCGATGTTCCACGGCAACGCCGTGATCGCCGACTGGGCGCCCGCACTCGCCGCCGGAGCAGGGGTCGCCCTGCGGGCCCGCTTCTCGGCCTCCCGCTTCCTGCCCGACGTGCGCCGCTTCGGCGCCACCTACTTCACCTACGTGGGCCGGGCCGTCCAGTACCTGCTCGCCACCCCGCCCGCCCCCGACGACCGCGCGCACCCGCTCCGCCTCGGCTTCGGCACCGAGGCGGGGGCGGTCGACGCGGCCCGCTTCCGCGAGCGCTTCGGGGTCCCGCTCGTGGAGGGGTACGGCTCCTCCGAGGGCGGCGCGGCGATCCAGCGGACCCCCGACACCCCGCCCGGGGCGATCGGTCGGGCCGCGCCGGGCGACGACCTGGCGGTGATCGACGCCGAGACCGGCGAGGTCTGCGCACCGGCCCGCTTCTCTCCCACAGGCCTGCTCCTCAACACCTCCGAGGCCGTCGGGGAACTCGTCAACCGCGGCCGCTCGCCCTTCGAGGGCTACTGGCGCAACCCCGAGGCCGAGGCCGCCCGGCTGCGCGACGGCTGGTACTGGACGGGCGACCTCTTCTACCGGGACGCCGACGGCTTCCTCTACTTCGCGGGCCGTACGGACGACCGGCTGCGGGTCGACAGCGAGAACCTGGCGGCGGCGATGATCGAGCACGTCCTCGCCCGCTGGGACCGGGCCGCCGGGGTCGCCGTCTACGCGGTACCGGACCCGGTCGCGGGCGACCAGGTCATGGCGGCGCTCGCCCTGCGCGAGGGCGCGGACTTCGACCCCGCGGCCTTCGCCGACTTCCTCGCCGCCCAGCCGGACCTGGGCACGAAGATGCCGCCGCGCTTCGTCCGCGTCCTGCCCGAACTGCCCCTCACCGCGACCAACAAGATCCACCGCGTGGGCCTGCGCCGGGCCTCCTTCCTCTGCCCGGACCCCGTCTGGTGGCGCCCGGCCCCCGACGCCCCCTACGAGCCCCTGACCGGGGCCGCGCTTGACGCCCTCCGCGCCCGCTACACGCGGCAGGGCCGCCCCCAGGCCTACCCGTAGGGACCCGCGCCCAGGCCCACCCGTAGGGGTGGCCCCCCGGGGTCATTCCAGCGGGTCGCGGACCACGCCGGGCAGGTGCAGCAGGGCCTGGAGCGCGATGTACAGCTCGGCCGAGTCGAGGCGCCGCTCGAAGGACCGCCCGGAGAGCTGCTCGATGCGGCGCAGCCGGTAGCGCACGGTGTTGGCGTGGCAGAACAGCAGCTTCGCCGCCTTCTCCGCCGACCCGTCCACCCGGAAGTACGTGGACATCGTGGTCAGCAGCTGGTCCCGCTGCGCCTCGGGCAGGTCCATCAGCTCGCCGAGCACCTGGTGGCCGATCCGCGAGGCGGTGGACGGGGCGCTCACCACCAGCATCGGCAGCGGGGCGTCGTCGAACAGCGAGACCGTCTCGTCGTGGGGCGCGGCCCCCGCGAGGGCGACCTGCGCGAGGTGGAGCGCCTGCGGCGTCTGGTCGAGGCGCGTGTAGCGGGGACTGACGCCGGCCCGGTGCACGGTCAGCACCCGCAGCGTCTCGACGAGCCGGCCCATCGCGCCGTCGTCGCCGCGCATCGACACGACCCCGATCTGCGCGTCGGGGGTGAGCCGCCACGCCGACCCCATGTCCTGGTCGCGCAGCGCCGGTTCGATGTCCGGCAGCGCCTGCCGGGCGAGCCCGGGCACCTGGGCGACCACGACCACGAACGTCCCGTCGTACGGGAGGGTGAGCAGGTCCGCCGCCTCCAGGACGGAACCGGGGTTGCCCATCCCGCCGCGCAGCACGACGTCGACGAGGGCCGACCGCTGCTGGTCGCGCTGGACCATGAGGGCGACGGCCCGCTCGTTGTAGGCGTTGACGACCGCGGTGGTGGACTCGTCGTTGAACCGCCACACGTCGCCGGCCATCGCCACCAGCTCGGAGTCGGTCACGATGCCGGTGCGGGCGGCCTCGGCGACCATGGACCCCCAGAAGGTCCGGTAGCCGATCCGGAACGCGGACTGCACCGAAGCCAGCGGCACCCCCTGCTCGGCGCGCAGCCGGCCGGTGGCGCGGGGGGCGGCCAGGGAGACGTCCTCCTCGCGGGCCAGCCGGCGCAGCGTGAACTCGATGTTGTCCCGCACCGACAGGTACAGGTCGTCGTGTCCCGTCGGCGCCGAGGCCTGGTAGACCGACAGCTCCTCGCGGATGTGCCGGGTCGTCGCCTCGGCCAGCTCCGGCAGCCGGACCAGGAGCGCCGTGGCCAGCCTCCTCGCCGCGTCGACGGACACCGAGCCGGCGGACACCGAGCCGGCGGACACCGAGCCGACGGAGACCGCGTCGGCCTGTGCCGTACCGACGGATGTCGAGCCGGCCGGTGCCTTCGTCGCCGTCGCCGTCGCCGTCGCCGTCGCCGTCGCCTGCGGCGTGCCGGTCGGCCGGCCGGTGGATTCCTCGCTGAGCAGTGCCCCCATGCCGTCACCGTAGGCGGGCCGGGGCGCGGTGCGCGGGGGCCGGAGGGCGGCCGGGGCGGCCCGGGGGACGGTGCTGTGGCCGGATACGGCGGTCGTCGTGCGTGCGTTCGCGGGGTGAGGGGGTCCCGCGGTGGTGACGCGGGGACGTCGCGGCTCCGTTTGTCCCGGCCGACAAAACCGGAGGGGCCCGCCTGTTCGCGGCGACAGCATCCGCGCCGGGCCGGTTGCCGCATCCCGCCCGTCTCGTTTCTCCGGACACCGCTGAGAGTACGAACGGAGTGATCACGTCATGGACGGCGCCGTGGTGGAACGCGACCTCGTGATGGACCTGCTGCTGTCGCCCGGGCACGGCGTCCCGGTCCTGACCCGCCTGCTGTACAGGGCGGACGACCCCTTCGCCGTGCGGATCGTCTTCCACGCCGACGCGGCCGCCCCGGTCGTGTGGACCTTCGCCCGCGAACTGCTCCTCGAAGGACTCTTCCGGGCGGCCGGCGAAGGAGACGTCCGCGTGTGGCCGACGGCGACGGGCGCCGAGCACGAGCTGAACATCCTGCTGCGGTCGCCCGACGGTGACGCCTTCCTGCGCACCCGGGCCGCCACGGTCTCCGCCTTCCTCGGCCGCACCCTCGACCTGGTCCCGCCGGGCACGGAGTCCGACGGCACCGGCCTGACCCGCGTCCTGGACGCCCTCCTCAACCCGTAGGGCCCGTCCGGAAGGTCCCCGCCCGGCCCGTACGGCGGCGGGGGTAGGGCCCGCCCCACCCCGCCGCACCCTCCAGGCCCATGGCCCCGACCGGGGCGTCCCGCCTAGCGTGGGCGGACATGGAACCCCGTAACCCCTGGCAGGCACTGACCCGGCCCCGCTTCCCGCTCGGCGTCTGGCCGTGGCGGGCCGCCGGGTACCTCGCGACCGGCGCGGTGACCGGCGCCGCCGTCGGCCTGGTGTTCCTGGTCCTCGGGGTGTTCTCGCTGTTCCTGGTGGGGCTGCCGCTGCTGCTGCTCTCCGGGCCGGCGGTCGGTGGGATCGAGCGGTGGCGGCTGCGGCTCGTGGACCGGGACCCGGCGCCCGGCCCGCACCGGGTCCCCACCGCCCCCGGGCTCGGCGCCTGGCTCCGGCTGCGGGCGGGGGAGCAGGCCACCTGGCGGGAGCTCGCGTACGCCCTCCTGCTCGCGACCGTGCTGTGGCCGCTCGACCTGCTCGTGCTCGCGGTCGGCGTCGGGCTGCCCGCCGTGCTGCTCGCCACCCCGGTCCGGTACGCGGTGGACGGGGCGGAGACGAAGGCCGTCAAGGCGTACCTGGTGACCTCCTATCCCGAGGCCTTCGCCGCGGCGCTCCTCGGCGCCGTGCTCCTGGTGGTCCTCTCCTACCCGCTGGCGGCCGTCGCCGGGGCCCGCGCGGCCCTCGCCCGCGCCCTGCTCAGCCCCCGGGAGGCCGGGAGGGAGGACGGGATCGGCGAGGTCATCGCCTCACGGGCCCGGCTCGTCGACGCCTTCGAGGCGGAGCGGCGCCGCATCGAGCGGGATCTCCACGACGGGGCCCAGCAGCGCCTGGTCGCCCTCACCATGACCCTCGGTCTGGCGCGGCTCGACGCCCCGCCGGGCCCGCTCGCCGGACAGCTGGCGAAGGCGCACGCGGAGGCCGGTCAGGTCCTCACCGAGCTGCGCGAGCTGATCCACGGCATCCACCCCCAGGTCCTCGCCGACTACGGCCTCGGCGCGGCGCTCGCGGACGCCGCCGACCGCTCCGCCGTGCCCGTCGACACCGACATCGAGCTGCCCCGGCTGCCGGTGAGCGTGGAGAGCGCCGGCTACTTCGCCGGCTGCGAGGCGCTCGCGAACATCGGCAAGCACAGCGGGGCGACCCGGGCGGCGATCACCGCCCGGCACGCCGGCGGCGTGCTGCGGCTCGACGTCGAGGACGACGGGCGGGGCGCGGCGGACCCGGCCCGGGGGAGCGGACTCACCGGACTCGCCGACCGGATCGCCGTCCTCGATGGCACACTGGCGATCATGAGCCCGCCGGGCGGGCCGACCCTGCTCCGAGTGGAGATCCCGTGCCGACCGCTCCCCGCAAGCTCCGCGTCGTCCTCGCCGAGGACGGCGTCCTCCTCCGGGAGGGACTCATAGGGCTCCTGGCCCGTTTCGGCCACGAGGTCGTCGCCGCCGTCGGCGACGCGGACGGGCTGCGCGAGGCGGTCGCCGCCCACGCGCCGGACGTCGTGGTGACCGACGTCCGGATGCCGCCCGGTTTCCAGGACGAGGGGCTGCGTGCCGCGGTCGCGCTCCGCGCCGAGCGGCCCGGCCTGCCGGTGCTCGTCCTCAGCCAGTACGTGCAGCGCAGCTACGCCGCCGACCTCCTCGACTCGGGGGACGGCACCGGCGTCGGCTACCTCCTGAAGGACCGGGTGGGCCAGGTCGGGGAGTTCGTCGAGGCCCTCGCCCAGGTCGCGGACGGCGGCACGGTCGTCGACTCCGAGGTCGTGCGGCAGCTGCTGCGTCGGCACCGGGACCCCCTGGAGGCGCTGACCCCGCGCGAGCGGGAGGTCCTCGGCCTGGTCGCGGAGGGCCACTCGAACGCGGAGATCGCCCGGCGCCTGGTGGTGACCGAGGCCGCCGTCGGCAAGCACATCGGGAACATCCTGGCGAAGCTCGGCCTGCCGCCGGCGGAGGACACCCACCGCCGGGTGCTCGCCGTCCTCACCTACCTCCGGGCCTGACGGGCGGCGCCGGGAGGGAACGACAAGAAAGCCCCTCGCTCTCGCGAGGGGCTTTCTCTGTCGGTGCGCCGCCAGGGACTCGAACCCCGGACCCGCTGATTAAGAGTCAGCTGCTCTAACCAACTGAGCTAGCGGCGCCTGCTGACAGAGAAAATACTACCTGGTCCCGAGGGGTGCTTCCGACCACCCCGCGGGACCGGGTCTCCACGTGTCCTCAGATCGCCAGCGAGAGCACCACCGGGGCGGCCCTGCGGTTGAGCGTGTCGGCCGCCGCGCGCAGCCGGTGGGCGTGCTCGATCGGCAGGGACAGCGCCAGGCAGCCCACGGCCGAGCCCGCCGTGAGCGGGACGGCGGCGCAGACCGTGCCCACCGCGTACTCCTGGAGGTCGAGGACGGGGACGGTCGCCGGCTGGCTGTCGAGCTTCGAGAAGAGGATGCGTTCGCTGGTGATCGTCCGGGAGGTCAGCCGGGCGATCTTGTGCCGGGAGAGGTGGTCCCGCCGGCCGTTCTGGTCGAGCTGTGTGAGCAGGCACTTGCCGACCGCGCTGGCGTGCGCGGCCGAGCGGAAGTCGACCCACTCGTTCACCTTGGGCGTGCGAGGGCCGTCGGCGAACTGGGTGATCTTCACTTCGCCGTCGATGTACCGGCTGATGTAGACCGCGGCGCCGACGGAGTCGCGCAGCTCGGTCAGGGTCTCCTGGAGCTTCGCCTCCAGGGCTTCGCGGCGGGTCA
This sequence comes from Streptomyces sp. NPDC093089, assembly GCF_044754405.1. NCBI lineage: Bacteria > Bacillati > Actinomycetota > Actinomycetes > Kitasatosporales > Streptomycetaceae > Streptomyces > Streptomyces sp. NPDC093089. Next base: position 48,124 of record NZ_JBIVPA010000016.1, on the reverse strand, counting down.
GGCCGGAGCCGAGGAGGACGAGGGAGTCCCCGATCACGTACGCGCCGTCGGCCACCTGCTCGACGTACCCCTCGCGCCGGAGCATGAGGAGCAGTGAGGACAGGTGGGCCACGGGCAGGCCGGTCTCGCGCGCGATCTGGACGTCCGTCACTCCGCCCCCGTGCCGTGACACCGTCTCGAGGACGCGCAGGGCGTATTGCACCGAGTGGAACGGCGCGGTGGGCTCGGGCTTCAGCGCCACGGTTTCCCCCTACCAGGTTGTGACCGCAAGCTTTCGTACCACGATAACCGCCAAGGGCCTTTTGCGGGGCGGCTGTTGGCGAGAATGATGCGGACGATCCGGCCCCTAAGCTGGGGTGCACCCTTCTGGCATATGCCCAAGTCATGAGTGGTGCGGAGAGCCTGAGGTCAGGGCGGTGCGCGACGGCGCTCCCGGGTGCGTTCGGCCGGCGGCTAACGGGAGATTTTCTCCGGGGGAGCGGACCCGGCCGACGCTCTCCCGGTGGCCGAGAACCCTCCTTTCCCGGCGGAATAAACGGAGACACCCTCCTGTTGTAGCCCTGATGTGTCCGGGCGAGCGTCCGGCCGCGCACCCGGAGAAGCCTCCGGAGATGGATCCGCACGTGTGCCGAGGAGGGTCTCGACGGTGACCGACGCTATTCGAGGAGAGGCGCGGGGCAGCGCGCCCGTACCGCTGTCCGTACTGGACCTGGTGACCGTCGGCAGCGGGCGGACCGCGACCCAGGCGCTCGCCACCAGCGTCGAGCTGAGCCGGCTCGCCGAGCGGCGCGGCTTCCACCGCCACTGGGTGGCCGAGCACCACTCCATGCCGGGAGTCGCCTCCTCGTCCCCGGCGGTGATCCTCGCCCACCTCGCCGCCCACACCCGGCGCATCCGGCTCGGTTCGGGCGGCGTCATGCTCCCCAACCACGCCCCGCTCGTCATCGCCGAGCAGTTCGGCACCCTGGAGGCGCTCGCCCCGGGCCGGATCGACCTCGGGCTCGGGCGTGCGCCGGGCACCGACGGGGCCACGGCGGCCGCCCTGCGGCGCACGGACTCGCTGAACGAGGGGGCCGACGACTTCCCCGAGCAGCTGGCCGAGCTGACCCGGTTCCTGGACGACGACTTCCCGGACGGGCACCCGTACGCCCGGATCCACGCCGTGCCGGGCCCGGTGCAGGGTCCGAAGGGGCGCCCGCCGATCTGGCTGCTCGGCTCCTCCGGCTTCAGCGCCCGCCTCGCCGGGCTGCTCGGCCTGCCCTTCGCCTTCGCCCACCACTTCTCGGCGCGGAACACGATCCCGGCGCTCGACCTCTACCGGGACTCGTTCCGGCCGTCGGCGGTCCTCGACGCCCCTTACGCGATGATCGGCGTCTCGGCGCTCGCCGCCGACGAGGCCGCGCGGGCCCGCCGCGAGGTCCTGGCCGGCGCCCTCGCGATGCTGCGGCTGCGCACGGGCCGGCCCGGCCTGGTGCCGACGCCCGAGGAGGCGGAGGCGTACGGATTCAGCCCCGCGGAGCGGGAGTTCGTGGACGGCTGGCTGGCGAACGTCGTGTACGGCACGCCGGACGAGGTCCGGGCCGGCCTCGACGACCTGCGCAAGCGGACGGGCGCCGACGAGCTGATGATCACGGCCAACGGGCACGGCGGAGAAGCGCGGGTGCGGAGCTACGAGTTGATCGCCGACGCGTACGAACTCCCCGTGCTGCCGGACCCCGAGGACGGTTCGGCCGGGTGAGAACCGGAGTTCCGGAGACCGGTTGGTTCACTCCCGAACGAACCCCGGATCTGTCCTAAGTGAACCTTAAACCGCTCGTCACCGATGGTGGCGGGCGGTTCCGTTTTGTGCTGCACGCCTCTGACAAGGGCTTTCACCGTCAAATTGGTCTAGTCCTCAATCTGGTTCAGACCATTGACGCGCCGTTCACGCGGCGGCTATCACTTCCTCAGCTCCTGTACGGCACCACCCAGTACTCCCCCCATCGGAGGCCGCACGTGCACCCCCGTAAGCCCTTGATCGCCGCGCTCCTGAGCTCGGCCCTCGCCGCCGGTACGCTCGCCGCGACCGTCGGCCTCGGCTCCGCCCAGGCGGCCGACACGACGACCACCGCCTCTACGGGCAACGTGCGCATCGCGTACTACGACCAGTGGAGCATCTACGGCAACGCGTTCTACCCCAAGCACCTCGACACCCGGGGTATCGCGAGCCAGCTGGACGTCATCAACTACTCGTTCGGCAACATCCACCCCACCAACCTCACCTGTTTCGAGGCCAACAAGGCCGCGGGTGACGACAACAACCCCAACGCGGGTGACGGTGCGGGCGACTCGTACGCCGACTACCAGAAGTCCTTCAGTGCGGCCGACTCCGTCGACGGCGTCGCCGACAAGTGGGACCAGCCGATCGTGGGCGTCTTCAACCAGTTCAAGGAACTGAAGGCGAAGTACCCCCACCTGAAGATCAACATCTCGCTCGGCGGCTGGACCTACTCGAAGTACTTCCACGACGCGGCCCTGACGGACGCGAGCCGTAAGAAGTTCGTCGCCTCCTGCATCGACCAGTACATCAAGGGCAACCTGCCCGTCGAGGGCGGTTACGGCGGCGCGGGCACGGCCGCCGGCATCTTCGACGGCATCGACATCGACTGGGAGTACCCGGGCTCCTCCGGCGGCCACCTCGGCAACCACTACGGCCCCGAGGACAAGCAGAACTTCACGCTGCTCCTCGCCGAGTTCCGCAAGCAGCTCGACGAGTACGGCGCCGCCAACGGCGGCAAGAAGTACCTGCTGACCTCGGCCCTCCCGGCCGGCCAGGACAAGATCAAGTACATCGAGACCGACAAGATCGGTCAGTACCTCGACTACGCCAACATCATGACGTACGACATGCACGGCGCCTGGGACGGCGACGGGCCGACGTACCACCAGTCCCCGCTGTACCCCTCGCCGAACGACCCGACCGACGTCATCGCGCCGGGCACGGAGAAGTACAGCATCGACTCGGCCATCGACTCCTGGATCGACGGCAACCCGACCTACGGCATCGCCGGCGGCTTCCCCGCCAACAAGCTGACCCTGGGCTACGAGTTCTACTACCGCGGCTGGAAGGGCGTCCCCGCCGGGACCACCAACGGCCTCGCGCAGACCGCGACCGGCGGCTCCAACGCCCGCCCGCTCAGCCAGCAGGCCGGCATCGCGCACTACAAGGAGCTCGGCGGCATCGTCGACAACGCGTCGACGACCTTCTGGGACGACCAGTCGAAGTCCTCGTACTTCTACAAGGACGGCGAGTTCTTCACCGGCCTGAACCAGAAGTCCATCCAGGCCCGCGTGGACTACGCCAAGCAGCGCGGCCTGGCCGGCGCGATGATGTACTCGCTCCTCGGCCTGGACGAGAACGCCACCCTGCTGAAGCAGATCAACACCGCGCTCGGCGGCACCACCGCCCCGCCGACCACGACGCCGCCGACGACCACCCCGCCGACGACGACGCCGCCGACCACCACCCCGCCCACCTCGGGCTGCGGCTCCGTCCCGGCGTACGTGGCCGGAACGGTCTACAACGCGGGCAACGAGGTCTCCCACAACGGCCGCAAGTGGAAGGCCAAGTGGTGGACCCAGAACGAGACCCCCGGCACCACCGGTGAGTGGGGCGTCTGGCAGGACCTCGGCGCCTGCTGAGTGCCTGACCCGCTGAACCCCCCATGACCACTGCCCCCGCCCGGAATGTCCCTCCGGCCGGGGGCAGTTCCATGCCCGGAGCCGCTCGCCCGCTCGCTCGCCCGCTCGCCCGCTCGCCCGTCCGCCCGGCTGCTCGTCCGCCCGGCTGCTCGTCCGCCCCGCGCCGGACGGGTCCGGGCATCGGGTGCGCCGGGCGCCCGGGTCGTCGGGCGCGGTCAGACCGGCAGGGGCTCCGAGCCGATCAGCTCGGCGATCCGGTCCGGGGCCACCGCCCGCGAGTACAGCCAGCCCTGGCCCGTGTCGCAGCCGATGCGCCGCAGCCGGTCGGCCTGACCGGAGGTCTCGACGCACTCGGCGGTGACGGTGAGGCCGAGCCGGTGCGCGAGGTGCACGAGCGCCTCGACGATCAGCTCGTCCGCCGGGTTGGCGTGCTCCTCGTCCTGGAACCCCCGGACGAAGGAGCCGTCGAGCTTGAGCACGGAGACGGGGAGCCGGCTGAGATAGGCCAGGTTCGAGTAGCCGGTGCCGAAGTCGTCGATGGCGATCCGCACCCCCATGTCGCTCAGCGCCTGGAGTGCCTGGAGCGGCCGGCCGGCCGAGCCCATCACGGCGGACTCGGTCAGTTCCAGCTGGAGCAGGTGCGGGGCGAGCCCGGTCTCGGCGAGGATGCCGGCGACGTCCGCGACCAGGTCGGAGTCCCAGACCTGGCGCACCGCCACGTTGACGCTCACGAAGATCGGGCGCTCCCGCGGATGGTCCTTCTGCCACTGCCGGGCCTGCCGGCAGGCGGTGTTCAGGACCCACCGCCCGAGCTCCACGATGGAGCCGTCCTCCTCGGCGATCCCGATGAACCGATTCGGCGCGAGGGAGCCGAACTGCGGGTGGTTCCAGCGCACCAGCGCCTCCACCCCGCGCACCCCGCCGTCCGACAGGTTCACCAGCGGCTGGTACTCCAGGGTGAACTCGCCGAGGTCCACGGCGGGCCGCAGCGTCGAGGAGAGCGCCTGCCGGGTCATCCGGTGCGCGTTGCGCTCCGGGTCGAAGAGGGTCCAGCGGGCCTTGCCGTCGGCCTTGGCCCAGTACAGCGTGGTGTCCGCGGCCTGCATCAGGGCGGTCGCCGTCGTCCCGCGCGCGGAGCGCTCGACCACGCCGATCGACGCGGAGACCGAGAGTCGCTGGCCGGCCAGGTCGAAGGGGTGCTGGAGCGCGCACAGCACCGAGCGCGCCAGGTCCGCGAGTTGCTCGGTGCCGGTGGAGTCCTCGACCAGGATCGCGAACTCGTCGCCGCCGAGCCGCGCCACCAGGTGCCCGCCGCTGCGCGTGTAGCCGTCGCTGTCCGCGCACTCCGTCAGACGGGCGGCGACGGCGGCGAGGAGCCGGTCGCCGACCCGGTGGCCGAGGGTGTCGTTGACCGCCTTGAAGCCGTCGAGGTCGAGGTAGCAGAGACCGATCCGCCCTGTTCTGCCATACCCGTACGACTCGTATGAACGGTCGGGCCGGTGTGCGGGGCCGACCGGCACCTCCTCCTCCGCGGCGTCCGGCACGGCGGTCTCCAGGGCCGCCGACAGGCGCTCGAAGAACAGCGCCCGGTTGGGCAGCCGGGTCACCGGGTCGTGCATCTGGAGGTGGCGCAGCCGCGCCTGGAGCTCGCGCCGGTCGCTGATGTCGGCGACCGACAGCAGGACGCGCGGGCTGTCGGGCACGGGGGCGACGGTGATCTCCGCCCACAGGGAGTGCCCGTCGGGGTGCTTGAGGCGCCGGGTGCAGCGGAAGCGGGAGCGGCGGCCGCGCAGCACCTCGCGGTACGCGTGCCAGGTGCGGCCGTCGGAGGAGAGGTCGACGAGGTCGGCGGCGGCCTGCTCGCGGAGCGCGCCGGCGTCGGTGCCGAGGAGCGCGCCGAAGGAGTCGTTGGCGGTGACGACGGTGCCGTCCTGGTCGACGACGGCCATGGCGAGCCGGGAGACCCGGAAGGCGGCGCGGTAGTCGCGGAGTTCGGAGTCGGAGCGCTCGCCAGGCCGGCCCGCGGGGCTCGGACGCTCGGCGTGACGCTCCGTGAGTGCGCGCTTCTCCGGCGGTTCTGGGTGCACCGGTCCTTCGGGGGTTCCGCTCACCGCTCGCTCCCGTAGTGCAGTCGGGCCGGTCGCATGTGGTCGGGACGGTCGGCCAAGGAAGAGTGAGCCGATCATAGAGCCCGTGCGGGGGAGCGTTCCAGCTTCGGGACGCGTGCGAGGGGCGCCCACCCGTGTGGCGATGGCCACCCCCGTGCGTCGCCCGATCGATTCTGCGCGGGTGTGACACGGGTCGACGACGGCATGACCGAATGTGACTTTCCGTGAGCTGAAGTGCGTCCGTCTCGCGTCGACCTCGTGGCGTGCCCTCACCCGACCGGGGCAGCGGAAACGTGCGAAACCTCGCAAAACGTCACAATGTGGGTGGGGTGTCCCGCATTCGCGATCCGGAGGTCCACGTGAGGGGTCAGCAGCCACTCGGGGGAGTGGAACGCTCGCGGCTGCGCGCGGGAGCGGCCGCCTTCACCTCGCTCGTCGCCCTGGCCGCCACCGGCCTCGTCGCGGGCCCCGCCGTCGGCGCGCCGTCCGCGGGTCCCTGCGCCCTGCCCCGTACCGCCGCCCACCACTCACTCGGCCTCGACACCTGGAACGGCTCCTACCCGCGCCCGACCAGCTCCCTCGACGCGGTCATGGTCTTCCTGTCGTTCCCGGACTCCGAGCCGCTCACCGAGCCGGCCGAGCTCGCCGCCGACCACTTCCCCGCCACCAGCGAGTTCTTCGACCGCGCCTCCTACGGGCGCTTCGCCCTCCGCCCGCACCCCCGGAGCACCTGGACCCCGATGCCGAAGGAGTCGGGGGCGTACGACATACGGCGGGACTGGGACGCGGGGAAGCGCACCGCGTACCTCCGCGACGCCATCGCCGCCGCCGACCCGGACGTCGACTTCTCCGCGTACGACATCGTCTACCTGGTCGCCGACCCGGACGCGCCCGGTGTGGACTCGGACGCCACCAAGGTCGTCAACCTGGAGCGGCCCCTGGAGGCCGACGGCGCCGAGATCAAGCGGGTCGTCACGGTCTTCGAGCGGCACCCGCCCGACCGCAACGTCCTCGCCCACGAGACCGGCCACGTCTTCGACCTGCCCGACCTCTACCACCGGCCGGCGGACGGCAAGGGCGACTGGGACACCCACGTCGGGGACTGGGACGTCATGGGCAGCCAGTTCGGGCTCGCCCCCGACATGTTCGGCTGGCACAAGTGGAAGCTCGGCTGGCTGTCCCGGGCCCAGGTGAGCTGCGTCCAGGGCGCCGGCACCCGGGTGGTCAGCCTGGAGCCGAGCGACGCCCCGCCCTCGGTCGGCGGCACCCTCGGCACCCGGCTCGCCGTCGTCCGCACCGGCCCCGACAGCGTCCTCGCGATCGAGGCCCGCAGTGCCCGGGGCAACGACGCCGAGACGTGCACCGAGGGCGTCCTCGTCTACCGGGTACGGGCCGGCGCGGCCTCCGGTGACGGCCCCGTCGAGGTCGTCGACGCGCACCCGCGCACCGAGGCCTGCTGGGACCGCTCGGTCTACCCGCCGCTCGCGGACGCCCCGCTAGAGGAGGGCGAGACCCTCACCGTGCCCGGGACCGGCGTCCGCGTCGAGGTCACGGACCGGACCTCGACGGGCGGCTGGACGGTACGCGTCACCCCGCCGGCCGTCGACTGAGCCCCCGCCCGCGAGCCCGTGCGACGGGCCCGCGGGGCCACGTGCCGGGCCCACGGACCGGGTGCCGGTCCCCGAGGACCGGAACACGAAGAAGCCCCCCGCTTCCGCGAGGGGCTTCTTCCGTCGGTGCGCCGCCAGGGACTCGAACCCCGGACCCGCTGATTAAGAGTCAGCTGCTCTAACCAACTGAGCTAGCGGCGCCTGCTGACGTCGTAGACATTAGCATCCGGATCGGCGGGAGGAAAAATCGATACCCGCACGTCGACGGCGGAAGCCGCCCGGACGGCCCGCACGCAGGCCCACAGCACGACCTCGGGGCCCGGCAGCCACGGGTGCCGGGTGTCGGGGGCGACCAGCCAGCGGGGCCCGGCGGCGTCGGCGGAGGGTGCGAGCGGCGGCACGGTCACCGCGTCCCCGACGCCGTGGCAGAGCGGCCGGGGGACGGCTTCCCCCCACTCCTCCCAGTCGAGCAGGGCCGGCAGCCGCTGGGCCGTACCCGGCGCGGCGAACAGCATCATCCGGCCCCGGTGCATCGCGACCGGCCCCGAGCCGGGGCCCTCCTCCCACAGGCGGTCCAGCATCCGGCGCCCGAAGACCGGGTCCACGTTGACGACGTCGAAGACCGTCCCGCAGGGCAGCGCCGCGGGCGAGGCCGGCCGGGCCTCCCAGCGGGTGAGCGCGGTCCCGTGCCCGCCGGCGGCCGAGGCGAGCCACGCGGCCCCGTCGGCGGTCACCCGGGCCGTCTGGTGCCGTCCCTCGTCACCTTCCCGGAGGAACCGGAAGATGTCGTGCGGGGTCTCGTCGCGCAGCCAGGTCGTCATGCGTCAGGTCTACCCGCCGTAACCGACCGGTTTCCGAGGGTTCACGGATTCCCGGACAGGAGGGTCCGGTGAGGAGTATCGTGCGCCCCGCATATGCCAGGGGGCGCACGCGGGGCGCAGATGCTCCGGGCAGGCGCGCGGGCCCGCGCCGGGCGCCCTGCGGCTTCGGAGCCCGGGGCCCTGTCGCCCCGTAGTCGGGCGCCCTGCCGCCCGCACGGGCCCCCAAAGACCCGGCTTTCCTAGGCCTGCTCCTCCGCCGGCCGGCCGTTCGTCCGGATCAGGTCGCGACCGAACTCGATCATCTTCACCGCGTAGTCCTCGGTCCACTGGGCCCGCTCGGCGACGGCCGCGGCCGTCAGCCGGTCGAACCGGCGCGGGTCCGCGAGCTGGGCGGCGGCGATGGCCTGGAACTCGGTCGCCCGGTCCGTGGCCGCCCGGAACGCCAGCGTCAGCTCGGTCGCGCGGGCGAGGAGCTCCCGAGGATCCTCCATCGACTCCAGGTCGAAGAAATGCTCCGGATCGGCGGTCGCCTCGGCAGGCTCGAAGACCAGCGGGGCCGGCCGAAGCCGCCGCTGTCCGCTCCGCTCCGCGGGTTCCGCCATCGTTCTTCTCCTCCTCGCGCAGGCACGGCCCGGAAACCCGGGCCGCTTTTCATTGTCCCGCGCGCCGCAAGGGCGCGAACCCCGTCCCCCACGCCCCCGCCGTCCTCCCGAGCCCCGGTTTGCGGACGCGGGCGGCCCCGCCGGTGGGACCGGGCTCAGGGCGTCCAGGTCACCCGGTGCTCCGCAAGGTGGGAGAGGACCGCGTGGTTCGCCTCCCAGCCGTCGGGGAACGACACCGCCGCGCCCAGCTGGACCGGCTCCGTCGACGGGTGCTCGTCGAGGAGCTCCGCCACGCCCGCCCGGCAGACCACCACGCAGGCGTGCCGGTGCCGGGAGGCCAGGACGCACAGCCGGCCCGTCTCCAGGTGGAAGGCGGTCGCGTCCGGCCGGCCGGACAGCGGATGGAGGACGACCGTCACGTCGTACTCGCGCCCCTGGAGCCGGTTCGCGGTGTCCACCGTCACCCCGGTGACGCCGAGCTCCGCGAGCGCGGCCCGGACCGCCGCCGCCTGGTCGCGGTGGGCGGTCCCGACCGCGACCCGGTCCGCCGTCAGCGGAACCGGCTGCTCCGACTGCTCCGACACCGCGGCCCCGCCCCGGTCGAGCAGCCGGCGCACCACGAGCGCGACCGCGCCGACCGCCTCGGGGTCGGTCCGCGGGGTGTGCCGGGCCGGCAGTTCGAGCAGGCCCCAGCCCGACCCGGCCGCCTCGTCGAGGACCCGGTCGGGACCCGAGCCGTCCGACGGCACCGCGAACGAGAGCGAGCGGTCCCCGGGCCCGGTGCCGCTGCGGAACGGCGTGAACGGGTAGAAGGCGTCCGAGACCAGCGGCGCCGCCGAGGCCGGCAGCCGCCACGACACCGGCAGCCGGTGCTGCGGCAGCTCCGGATTGTGCGCCAGGAGCGTGGAGACCGCGCTCGCCGAAGGGTCGTACGAAAGCCCCGCCCACTGCTCCGCGCCCACCACCGAGAACGGGTCGAGCTGCCCCGGGTCGCCGACGAACAGCGCCCGCTCGAACAGCCCCGCCACCGCCAGCAGCGCGTCCGAGCGCATCTGGTACGCCTCGTCGACGATCGCGTGCGCCCACGGCTCGACGTTCTTCACGTGCGCCCACTTGGCGGACGTGGACAGGACCACCGGCAGCCCGGCCAGCTCACTCGCCTTCGCCGCCTTCCGTACGTTGTCCAGGGCGTCGAGCGCCTTGTCGTACGGGTCGCTGTCGCTGGAGTGCAGCCGGCCCACCTCCAGGTCGGGCTCCTTCGCGGCGAGCCGCAGCACCAGGTCGTCCACCTGCGCGTTCGTCTGCGCCACCACCATCAGGGGGCGCCCCGCGGCGGCCAGTTCGAGGGCCGCGCGCACCACCAGCGTCGACTTCCCCGCGCCCGGCGGGGAGTCGACGACGACACCGCGCGACGAGCCGTGCAGGGTGTCCGCGAGGATGCCGGCCGTCGCCCGGCCGGCCTCGGCGGAGGGATCGAACACGGTCACGCTCACAGCACGTCCTCCGGGGTCACGGCGTCGGGCAGTTCCACGGCGTCCGTCCGGGGCGGACCGCCGTGCGTCCAGGGGGTCTCCTCCGGGTCGGGCAGCTTCGGACCGACCCGCTGCTCGTGCTCGAACAGCGTCCAGGCGATCCGCTCGCCCTTCTCCGGAACCGAACCCTCCGCCGGCTCCCTCGACCGGCCCATCCGGTCCAGCACCCGGAGCAGCAGCGAGCCGTCCTCCTCGTACCCCACGAACTCCGCCGCCTGCGGCTTCCCGCCGAGCGAGCGGAACACCCTCGTCCCCTCGCCCAGGTGCGGCCGGTCGTCCGTGCGGACCGTGACGAGCGGGCGCGGCGCGGGCCGCTTCGACTCCGTCCAGGCCATCGTCACCTCGACCACCTCGGCGGTGAACGCCTCGCCCGCGAGCCGCCGTCCGGCCAGCACCAGCGGGTCGTCCAGCGCCTCCTGGGCCTCCAACTGGCCCTGCGCCTGCTCGCGGGCGGCCAGCTTCGAGGCCGCCGTCACCGCGTCGTCCCGGCGAGGCTGCGGCGGCTCGCCCGCGGCGAGCCGGTCGCGGTGGGCGGTGAACGACCAGCGGTCCCGGGTCCAGCGGTCCTCGACCCTGGCCCCCTCCGGCAGCTCCCGCAGCAGCCCGATCGCCCGCCACACGGCGTCCCAGGTCGGCTTCAGCTGCGAGACGACGAGACGGCGCAGCTCCCGCTCGGCCGCGTGCAGTTCGCCCAGACCCGCGTCGGCGGCCTCGCCGTCCTCGGCCGCGCCCACCGCCTGCCGGGCCCGGTCGTACCGCTCGATCGCGGGCGCCAGCAGCCGGTTGTCGAAGGCAGGGTCGGTGGCGGGACCGGCCGGCGGGCACAGCAGCTGCCCCTGGGAGTCCCGGCCCACCTCGGCCCGCAGCGCCGCCTCGGCGCCCGGCTCCCCGTCGTACGGATCGATCCAAGCGAGCAGCGCGCCCAGGTGCTGGTCCTCCAGCGACGACTGACCGGTCGCCCAGTGCCGGTTGAGCAGGTCGGTCGCCGCGAGCAGCAGCGAGGAGCCGGGAACCCGGGCCCGCTCGCCGAAGTGCGTCAGCCAGCGTCCGAGCAGCGGCACCCGCGGCGGCGCGGGGAACGGCGTCTCCGGGTCCTGCTCGGCCGTCCGCCGGAACCGCGTCGACCGGCCCAGCAGGCGTACGTACTCCACACCCGCCCGGCTCGGCACGATCAGCTGCGGTGCGTCCGCGCACAGCTCGACCTCGACCTTCACCTTCCTGCCGGTCTCCGCGTCCACCTCGCTGCGCTCCACCGCCTCGACGGCGCCCGTGAACGAGTCGACGTACGGCAGGACCTCCTCCGCCAGATCGGCGAGGAACGCGAACCGCAGGTCCCGGTCCCGGGGCTGGGGCACCACCAGGAGCCGCGGCTCCTCGGGATCGGTGCCGACCAGCGCCCCCAGCGGCGCGCCCGCCTCGCCGGCCGTGGTCAGCGGCACGAGCACGAGCGGCCGCTCCACGAGCCGCCGGTGCCGTACGGTCGCCAGCGGCTGCGCCCGGCCCGACTCGACGGCCTCCATCCGGGCCAGCATGGAGATCAGCGACATGGCAGGGCCTCCAGGGGCGCGGCGGGGCGCGGCGGGGTCAGCAGGGGCATGCGGGGGTCTCCCGGGTGACGCGGGCGGGTGCCGAACCGAGCGCCTCCTCGCGCAGCGCCCGCGCCCGGCGCAGCGCCGCGACCGCCGGGTCGCGCGGGTCGCCCTCCTCGCCGCGCGCCGCCGCGAGGACCGCGCCGATCGTCGTCAGGCCGCCGAGCTCGGCCCGTACCGAACGGCCCAGGGTCTCCACCGCGTCGGCCTCCCGGGCCCGGGAGCGGCAGTGGAAGGCCAGCTCGCAGGCGGCCAGGCACTCCGGCGCGTACTGGTGGGGCACGCACTCCACGGACCGCGCGAGCTCCTCGGGCGAGCGTTCCACCACGTCGAAGCTGACGCCCTCGGGGAGGGCGCCGGCGATCTCGTCGATCCGGGTCAGCCGGTCCAGCTGGCGCCGGGTGACCGACCGCTGCTTGCGCACGTCGACCACCGAGGCCGTCGGCACGTTCGAGAAGTCCTTCGGGCAGACGAGGACCACCGAGTGCGCGACCCGCGCGCCCTCGGTCCGCGCCGCCACCCGTTCGAGCGCGAGCACGTAGACCGCGGCCTGCCGGGCCGCCGCGCCCACCTTCGCGGCGTCGGCGGAACCGTCGATCATCGGGAACGACTTGATCTCCACGACCGTCCACCCGCCGTCGGGGCGGACCACCACGGCGTCCGGCTCCAGGTACACCGGCGAGCCGGCCACCTCCAGGGCGAGCAGCGGGTGGTCGAGCAGCGTCCAGCCGCCGGACTCGGTCGCCTCCCGCAGCGCCAGCGCGGTGCGGGCCGTCCGGCCCTCCGGTCCCGCCGCCGCCAGATCGGGCACGGAGACCTCGTCAGGCTCGTCGGAGCCGACCAGGCGCAGCAGCTCGCGGCCGCCGTCCGCCTTGACCTTCGCCTCGAAGGAGTTGCCGCGCACGATCGCGAACTGCGACTGCCCGAAGGGGGCCGGCGAACCGAGCTTCGCGGCCAGGGCGGACTTGTCGACCCCGGCGCCGTCGAGCAGGGCCCGCCGCCGGCAGCCGGGGTTGGCGGCCAGCGCCGCGAGGGCCCGCGCGTCCAGCGGGCGCGGGACGACGGTCGGTCCGCGCAGCTCAGCGAGCAGCGCGCGTGTCGTCTGCGGCGGTAGGGACGGACCGCTGTCCGGGGATGCGCTCACCCGCGGAAGTCTCCCATCCGCCACTGACAACCGGGGGGGCTTCCGGTTCCCGGCGCCGCCGCGCGGCGACCCGCGGCAGCTGGGAGGAGAGGAGCAGCCCGGCGCCCATGACGGCCGCCCCGGCGACCGCGTCCAGCAGGTAGTGGTTGGCGGTCCCCAGCACGACGAGCGTGGTGACCAGCGGATACGCGATGCCGAGGGCCTTCGCCAGCGGTGTCCGCCCGTACCGCCAGAGCATCACCCCGCACCACAGCGCCCATCCCACGTGCAGGCTGGGCATCGCCGCGTACTGGTTCGTCATCCCGCCGAGTCCGCGCGGCGCGCTGGCCTCGCCGCCCCACCAGCCGTAGGCGCTGAAGTGCGCCATCGTGTCGGTGAAGCCGTACGCCGGGTCGAGCAGCCGGGGCGGGCAGGTCGGCAGCAGGGTGAAGCCGACCAGGCCGAGCAGGGTGGAGGCCATCAGCCAGGTGCGGGCGGCTCGGTAGTGCGCGGGGCGGCGCCGGAACAGCCACACGAGGATCGCCGGGGTCACCAGGTAGTGCAGGGAGGCGTACGCGAAGTCCGCCGGGATCCCCAGCGCCGGGACGTCCGTGAACAGCCGGTTCAGCGGGTGCTCGGCGTCGATCCCGAGCGCCTGCTCCGTCCTCAGGATCGCGAGCCCGTGCTCCACGGCCGTCGCCTCGTCGCCGCGCACGAGGAGCCGCCCGCCCGTGTACGCCGCGTACACGACGGCCAACAGCGACAGCTCGGCCCACCACCGTGGCTTGCGCATGGATTTCAGTCCCCCCAGCTGGTGTCCGCCCCGGGGGAGGGACGCCGGGCGCCGCCGGGGGGTTGCCCGGACGTCACCGGGAATTCGGTTGGGCGATGATGGGAGAGGCACGTCCCCGCACCGTGAACCCCTGGAGAGTCCTTCCCATGGCACCGCGCATCCTGCTCGCCCGGCACGGCCAGACCGAGTGGTCACTTCTCGGCCGGCACACCGGCAGGACCGACATCCCGCTGCTCGACGAGGGGCGGCGCGGCGCGAAGCTGCTCGGCGAGCGCCTGCACCACGGGCCCTGGCAGGGGCTGCCCGGCGTGGAGATCCGCACCAGCCCGCTGGTGCGGGCCGCCGAGACCTGCGAGCTCGCCGGCTTCGGCGAGCGGGCCGAGCCGTGGGACGCGCTCATGGAGTGGGACTACGGGGCGTACGAGGGGATGACCCCGCCCGAGATCCAGGCCGTTCAGCCCGGTTGGTTCATCTGGCGCGACGGCGTCCCCGAGGGCGAGACCCTCGCGCAGCTCTCGGACCGCGCCGACGAGATCGTGAACTGGGCCCGCTCGGCCGACCGGGACGTGCTGGTCTTCGCGCACGGCCACATCCTGCGCTCGATCGGGGCCCGCTGGCTCGGCGAGGACGTGTCGTTCGCGGCCCGCATCCGCCTCGACCCGACGAGCCTCTCGGTCCTCGGCTGGGCGTACGGCGCCCCCGCGATCGAGCGCTGGAACGACACCGGGCACCTGGAGTAGCCGGGGCCGGCCGGGCCCGCGGCCCGGAGCGGGTTGCCGTCCCGGAGCGGGCCGCCGCACCGGGCGGACCGGGCACCGGTACGGGGCCTCAGCGCGACCCGAGGAGCCGGTCGGTGTCGGCGAGCAGGCCGCGGATGCGGGCCGAGGCGATGCCTTCGAGGGAGTCCGCCACCCGCCTCGCCTCCACGGCGGCCTCGTCCAGGCGCCCGGCGTGCGCCAGGTCGTTGGCGAGGTGGGCGCGGTAGAGCGCGAGGTTGCGGGCGAAGTGCGGGTTCTGCAGGACGGTGGCCCGGTGGGCGTGGCGGGCCGCCCGGCCCCACTCGCCGAGCGCCGACCAGCACTGCGCCTCCAGCGCCTCGCGCTCCGGCTCGCCGAAGAAGGACATCCACTCGGGGTCGCCGTCGGCCGGGCCCCGGTCGAAGTGGTCGTGGGCGCGGCCGAGGGCCTGCTCGCAGGCCGAGCGGTCGCCGAGCCCGGCCCACGCGCCGGCCTCGCGCAGCGACAGCAGCGACAGCAGCCGGGCCGAGTCGAGCGGTCGGGCCGCCCGCAGCCCGGCCTGCGCCGCCCGTACCGCCTCGCGGTGGCGGCCCGTGTCCCGGGCCAGGAACGACGTGTTGCAGAAGGCGTGCGCCTCCAGGGCCGCGTTCCCCGACACGCGCGCGGTGGCCAGCGCCTCGGCGTAGTGCGAGCGCGCGTCCTCGTGCCGGCCCGAGTCGTGGGCCAGCCAGCCGACCGAGAGGGAGAGCTCTCCCGCGCCCGCGTGCAGCCGGTCCTCGGTGGAGCGGCGGGTCATGGTGCCGGTGTCGAGCAGCGCGTACGCGGTGCGCAGCGGCTGGGCGGCGACCCTGTAGAGCCCGTCGGCGCCGTGCCGGTCGTCGAGCAGGCGGATGCGCCGTACGGCGTCCTCGACGGCCCGCACCTCGGTCTCGCCGATCCGGTGGGTGCCGCGGGGGGCGGGGATCGCGACGGCGGGGCCGCCGAGTCCCAGCGAGGCGGCCACCAGGGTGGCGGAGCCGCTCGTCATGAATGCGCGACGCAGCACGTCGCTCTCCTCATCGTTCCGGGTGGTGATGGTGGCGGGAGGCGCTGCCCCGGCCGGGACGGCCTGCCGCCGGCCGCGCACCGTCTCCCGCGCGGAGAACCCCAGGTCGGCCAGGCCGAGTCCGGGGAACATGTGCAGGAAGACCCGCTCGTACGCGTAGTTGGGGCAGCGGATCTCCCCCGCTTCCACGCGCCCGATGTAACGGGCGTCGCACGCGACCTGTTCGCCGATCTCCCGCGCCGCCCGGCGGACCGCCGCCGCGAACTCCGCCGGCGAGTGCTGTCCGCGAAGCCGGCGGAAGGCGAGATTGGGAACTGCCCGTGACGTCGCCATGGCGAGCCCTCTCCTGGTGCTGCCGGGTGTCCGGCGGCAAGAACGTACCTGCTGTGACCGGATGCCTACGCTGAGTTTGGCTACAAATCGGATATCTCGCCTGCGATCTGCCATGAACTGCCATCCTTTGCGGCGGCACGGCGCCGTAGCCGTTGACGCGGACGGGCGTTGAACCGTAAAGGAGAGACGGCGCGTGTCTCCTCAGGAGCGAGGAGGAGTCCCATGTCGGAGATCGGTTCGCAGTCGGCCACGCGGCACGTGTCCGCCCCGGACGGCGACGCCTCCCCGTCCGCCGCCGAACCCTGGGACCTGGTCACCGTGCCGGTCCGGCAGGGCCTGGAGGCCGTCGACATCCTGCGGCGCGGAGGCGCCCCCGCCGTCGGCCCCGTCGTGCACGACGGGACCTGCGACACCCTGGGCTTCCTGGTGCCGCCCGGCACCGCCGCCGCCTGGGACATGCCGGGCAGCGCCTGTACGCGGACCTCGGGACGGGGCCTGCGCCTTCCCGAGCTGCCGGAGCTGCCCGAGCCCGCCGGTGACACGCCCCGGCCGGCCGGCTGGCTGCTGCCCCCGGGCGACACCGACCCGGTCACCGACCCGGTCGTCCTGCGCGAGGCGCTCGGCGAGGCGGCCCGGCTGATCGAGGCGGCCGACGGCTGCCGCTGACCGGCCCGTCCCCCGGCCCATCTCGGGCGGGCCCGTCCCGAGTGCGCCGATAATGGGGCCGTGGCCAGGAACAAGCAGCGTGACCGGGCGGCGGCGGCCGTCTCCGTCGTCGAGACCGTCGACGGCGGACTCGCCGAACTCATACCCGACCGGGAGCGTCCGCGCGGCTGGACGCTGCTCATCGACGGCGCCCCGCAGTCGCACGTCGACCTGGACGACCCGGCCCACCTCTCCTTCGAGTACCAGCGGCGCCTCGGCCACATCGCCGACCTCGCCGCCCCGCCGAACCGGCCGCTCCAGGTCGTGCACCTCGGCGGCGGCGCCTTCACCCTCGCCCGGTACGTCGCCGCGACCCGGCCCCGCTCCACGCAGCAGATCGTGGAGCTCGACGGGCTCCTGGTCCAGCTGGTCCGCCGGGAGCTGCCGCTCGACGCGGGGGCCCGCATCCGCGTCCGCTCGACCGACGCCCGGGCCGGCCTCGCGAAGGTCCAGGACGGCTGGGCCGACCTCGTCATCGCCGACGTGTTCAGCGGGGCCCGCACCCCGGCCCATCTGACCAGCACGGAGTTCCTCGGCGAGGTGCGGCGGGTGCTGCGGCCCGGCGGCTTCTACGCGGCGAACCTGGCGGACGGCCCGCCGCTGACCCATCTGCGCGGCCAGATCGCCACGGCCGCCGCCGTCTTCCCCGAACTGGCGCTGACCGCCGACCCGACGGTGCTGCGCGGCCGCCGCTTCGGCAACGCGGTGCTGCTCGCCTCGGACGGTCCGCTCCCGGTGGCCGAGCTGACCCGCCGGGTCGCCACCGATCCGCACCCGGGCCGGGTGGAGCACGGGCGGGCGCTCGCCGACTTCGCCGGGGGAGCGGTGCCGGTCACCGACGCGAGCGCCAAGCCCTCGCCCGTACCGCCGGCGTCCGTCTTCCGCTGAGCCGGCCGGGCCTCAGGTGGCCCGGTCCTCGATCTCGACGCGGGGCGCGCTGTCGTGCCAGAGGCAGAAGACCGACAGTTCGCGGCCGTCCTTGGTGAAGGTGACCCGGATCCACGTCGGCTGCTTCCACACCTGCATCTGCCAGCCGGAGGCGGGCGTCGCCGAGACCAGCTCGGCCGAGGTCGCACCGAGGTCGAAGGTGACCCGGCCGCCGTCGACCGGATAGCTCTTCACCCCTGACCCGAAGTCGGATCCGGTGCCGGGGGCGGACGTGGTGGGAGCCGCCGCCGAGCTGGGCCGCGGGTCGCGGGGCGGGCGCGAGGACGGGGTGGCGGCGGTCGTGCGGCTCGCGCTCGGGGTGGCCTCGGGGACCGTCGTGGCGGAGGGCTCGGCCGACTCGGGGCCGCGGGTCGACGAGGCCAGCGGGTCGCTGCCGGAGGCGGCGACTCCGACGCTGGCGCCGGCCGGCAGGGGCAGGGCGCGCGGGGGGTCGTAGACGGTGCCGGACAGCACGGTGTGCACTCCCCACCAGGACAGGGTGACCGCCGCGCCGGTGGCGAGCGACCAGGCCAGGGCGTGAACGAGTCCTCTTCGCACCGGGCCATAGTGCACCACCCGGCCGGGGACCGTTCCGGAGGGTGGAGATTGCGTGCGGGTTCCCCCGAATGGCGTACGGTGCGCCCCATGGCAAGTGTGCTCGTGGTCGAGGACGACCAGTTCGTGCGCTCCGCCCTCATTCGGCAGCTGACCGAGGCCTCCCACACGGTACGGAGCGTCGGCACGGCCCTTGAGGCGCTGCGCGAGGTCGCCCATTTCCGCTTCGACGTCGTGATCCTGGACCTCGGTCTGCCCGATCTCGACGGGTCCGAGGCGCTCAAGATGCTGCGCGGGATCACCGACGTGCCGGTGATCATCGCGACGGCCCGGGACGACGAGGCGGAGATCGTACGGCTCCTCCACGCCGGCGCGGACGACTACCTGGTGAAGCCCTTCTCGGTCGACCACCTGTCCGCCCGGATGGCGGCCGTCCTGCGCCGGGCGCGGTCCTCGGCGGGGGACCTCCCGCCGTCGCGGGCGATCCGCGTCGGCGGTCTCAGCGTCGACCCGCTGCGCCGTCAGGCGGAGCTGGACGGCGTCCCGTTGGACCTGACCCGCCGCGAGTTCGACCTGCTGGCCTTCCTCGCGGGGCGGCCCGGTGTGGTCGTGCCGCGCAAGGAGCTGCTCGCCGAGGTGTGGCAGCAGTCGTACGGGGACGACCAGACCATCGACGTGCATTTGTCATGGCTGCGGCGGAAATTGGGTGAGACGGCCGCCCGGCCCCGCTATCTGCACACCCTGCGCGGGGTGGGCGTGAAGCTGGAGCCGCCCCGGGAGCCGCAGCCGTGAGATGGGCGCTCGTCAAGGTGTCCCTGGCCGTCACCGTGATGGTCGTCGTCGCCTTCGCCGTACCCCTCGGGCTCGTCGTGAAGGAGATGGCCCGGGACCGGGCGTTCTCCAACGCCGAGCGGCGGGCCGCCGGGCTCGCCCCCGTCCTCGCGATCACCACCGACCGCGACGAGCTCGACAAGGCCGTCGCGACCACCGAGGACGGCTCCACCGGACGGCTCGCCATCCACGTGCCCGCCGCCGAACCCGGCGGGACGGCCGTGGAGATCGGCACCCGCCGGGTCGGCGCGGAGGAGCTCGACGCGACCCGCAGCCTCGGCCGGGCCTCCATCGCCGAAGTGCCGGGCGGCTTCGCGCTGCTCCAGCCCACCGCGCTCAGCAGCGGCCAGGTCGCCGTCGTCGAACTCTTCGTCCCCGAGGGCGAGGTGACCAACGGGGTCGCCACCGCCTGGCTGGTCCTGGCGGGGGTCGGCATCGCCCTGATCGTGGGCTCCGTCGCCGTCGCCGACCGCCTCGGCGTCCGCATGGTCCAGCCCGCCCAGCGGCTCGCGGGCGCCGCCCACGACCTGGGCGAGGGCCGGCTCGGCGCCCGGGTGCCCGAGGAGGGGCCGCCGGAGCTCAAGTCGGCGGCCGTCGCCTTCAACTCGATGGCCGACCAGGTCGTCCAGCTCCTCGCCAACGAGCGCGAACTGGCCGCCGACCTCTCCCACCGGCTCCGCACCCCGCTGACCGTGCTCCGCCTCAACGCCGCCTCGCTCGGCTCGGGTCCGGCCGCCGAGCAGACCCGCGCCGCCGTCGAGCAGCTGGAGCGGGAGGTCGACATCATCATCCGCACCGCCCGGGAGGCGAAGCCGCAGACCCAGGCGACCGGGCCCGGCGCAGGCTGCGACGCCGCCGAAGTGGTCCGCGAGCGGATGGACTTCTGGTCGGCGCTGGCCGAGGACGAGGGCCGCCGGGTGCGGGTCGCGGGCGTCGAGCGCCCGGTTCGCATCCCGGTCGCCCGCCCCGAACTCGTCGCCGCGCTCGACGCCCTGCTCGGCAACGTCTTCCGCCACACCCCCGAGGCCACCGCCTTCTCCATCGACGTCCACAACGGCGAGGACGCCGTCATCGTCCTGGTCTCCGACGCCGGCCCCGGCATCGCCGACCCGGCCGCCGCCCTGGCCCGCGGCAACAGCGGCGCCCGGGCCGGCTCCACGGGCCTCGGCCTCGACATCGTGCGGCGGATGGCCGAGGCCACCGGCGGCGACGTCCGCATCGGGCACTCGGTGCTCGGCGGCACCGAGGTCCGCGTCTGGATCGGGCTCGACGGCCGCCGCGGCGCCGCGGCCGGCCGGCGCGGCCACCGCCCGGCCCGGCGCAGGCGCGGCGGCACGGGGACCCGGCGGGCCGTCGACGGCTGACCGGGACGGTGTTCCCGGCGCCGAACCTTTCCTGGCCCCGATGCCTTCCTTAAGCGGAGCGTAAGAATCCCAACCGGCGCCCCCCGAAGCCCTTTTGTCCGGTTTCCAGTCGCTAGCGTGCTGCCGCACCCCACCACCACCCCCGGCACGCAGAGGCAGGCACGCGATGGGTACGAGTTCGCACCGGCGCAGGGCGACCACCAGGACCAAGGTCGTCGGCGCGATCGTCGCGGCGGCCGTCGTCGGCGGCACGGTCCTCGCCCTCACCGGCACCGCCCAGGCCTCGGCCGTCGGCGCCGCGTACACCAGGACCAGCTCCTGGACCGGCGGCTACACCGGCCAGTACGTCATCACCAACGAGACCTCCGCCGCCCGGACCGGCTGGACCCTGGAGTTCGACCTCCCCGCAGGCACGACCATCGGCTCCCTCTGGAACGGCGAGCACACCGTCTCCGGCCGGCACGTCACCGTGACGCCCGCGAGCTGGAACCGGCAGCTGGCGCCCGGCCAGTCCGTCACCGTCGGCTTCGTCACGGCCGCCGCGGGCGAGGCCGGCGACCCGGCGAACTGCCTCATCGACAAGGCCGCCTGCTCGGCCGGCGGCCCGGCCCCCACCCCCAGCGGCCGCCCCACCGAACAGCCCACCGCGACCGCCACCCCCTCGGCGACCGCCACCGCGAAGCCCACGCCCACCGCCACCGCGAGCCCGAAGCCCACCGCGACCGCCACGGCGACCCCCACCCCCACGCCCACCGCGACCTCGACGGGCGCTCCCGCGGCAGCCGCGAAGTACGCCCCGTACGTCGACACCTCGCTCTACCCGGCGTACGACCTGCTCGCGACCGCCGACGCCACCGGCGTGAAGGAGTTCAACCTCGCCTTCATCACCTCCGGCGGCGCCTGCGCCCCGCTGTGGGGCGGGGTCACCGACCTGGCGAACGACAAGGTCGCGGCCCAGATCGGCGCCCTGCGCGCCAAGGGCGGTGACGTCCGCGTCTCCTTCGGCGGCGCCGCCGGCCACGAGCTGGCCCTGAACTGCTCGACCAGCTCGGCGCTCGCCGCCGCGTACGGCAAGGTCGTCGACCAGTACAAGCTGACCAAGGTCGACTTCGACATCGAGGGCGCGGCCCTGCCCGACACCGCCGCCAACACCCGCCGCTCCCAGGCGATCGCCCAGCTCCAGAAGACGCACCCGGGTCTGAACGTCTCCTTCACGCTGCCGGTCATGCCCGAGGGCCTCACCCAGCCGGGCGTGGACCTGCTCGCCGACGCGAAGCGCAACGGCGTCCGCGTCGACGCCGTCAACATCATGGCGATGGACTACGGGCCGGCGTACAGCGCCGACATGGGCACGTACGCGATCCAGGCCGCGACCGCGACCCAGGCCCAGATCAAGGGCGTCCTCGGGCTCTCCGACGCGGCCGCCTGGAAGGCCGTCGCCGTCACCCCGATGATCGGCGTCAACGACGTCGTCAGCGAGGTCTTCAAGGTCGACGACGCCACCCAGCTCGTCGACTTCGCGAAGTCCAAGGGCATCGGCTGGCTGTCGATGTGGTCCTCGACCCGCGACAAGCAGTGCGCGGCCGGCGCCGTGAACCACGCCGACGCCACCTGCTCCTCGATCCTCCAGCAGCCCCTGGCCTTCACCAAGGCCTTCGCCGCCTACAAGTAACCCCTCCCGAGCCCCCACACCCCCACCCCCCCACACCGCGCGCCCCGGTCGGTACCACCCCACCGCCGACCGGGGCGCGCACCCCTTCCCTCCCTCCGTCAGGAGGTGCGCGAGGACGCCCACTCCTCGGCGTACTCCTGGAGGATCACCCGCAGGTGGTGGCCGATCCTCAGGTAGTCGAGGTCGTCCAGGTTGGCGAGCGAGACGCGCACCGACCACTCGGGGCCGTCGAAGCCGCCGCCGTCGAGCAGGACGACGCCGGTCTGCCCGGCCAGCCGGAACAGCGGGTCGACGGGCTCGTAGTGCTCCTCCAGGAAGTCCGCGAAGTCCTTCCCGTGCACCCGCTCGGCCTCCGCGAGCAGGTCGAGCTCGACGTAGTACCCGGCCCGCTCCGGGTCCTCGGCGATCTTCATCCGGGCGCCTTCGAGGAGCAGGTCGAGGCGCCGGCGCACGGTCTCCCGGATCCTCTCCTTGTAGGCCCGGCCCTCCTCCAGCATGCCGAAGAGGGAGAAGAGCGCCATCGTCACCTGCTGGGGCAGCGAGAGCCCGGCGGTGTGGCGGAGGGCGACCTGCCGGGAGTCGGCCACCATGCGGTCGATGAAACGGATCTTCTCCGGCTCCAGGCTGAGGGACCCGTACCGCCCGTTCAGCCGGTCCTTCTCGGCCTGCGGCAGGTCGGCGAGCATCCCGTCGACCACGTTGTCGTCGTGGAGGCCGACGACACCGAGCCGGTGGCCGGTGCAGCCGTAGTGCTTGGAGTACGAGTACACCAGCAGCGTGTTGCGCGGCAGCTCGGCCGCGAGCGAGCGGAAGCCCTCCACGAAGGTGCCGTAGACGTCGTCCGTGACGATCAGCAGGTTCGGGTTCGGGCCGGCGACGACGTCCTTGATCCGTTCGGTGACCCGGCGGCTGAGCGCGAGCGACGGCGGGTTGGACGGGTTGACGACGCAGACCAGCTTGACCGAGGGGTCGGCCAGCTTGTCGACCTCCTCGGCCGGGTAGCGCCACTCGCGCACGCCCGTCTCCGCGAAGAGGCTCGCGGTGACGGTGACGACGTCGAACCCGTACGTGTCGAGCTCGGGGATCTCGATGTACGGGGTGCACACCGGCACCATCAGGGCGATCCTGTCGCCCTTCCTCAGGATCCCGTTCTCGACCAGGGAGTCGAAGACGTAGCACATGGCGGCCGTGCCGCCCTCGGTCGCGAAGAGCGACAGCCGGTCGGCCGGCGGGCGCTTGTCGAACAACTCGTCGTGGACGTAGCCGCGCACGATCTGCTCGGTGTGCGCCAGGATCCGGTTCGGCACCGGGTAGTTGTCGCCGATCGAGCCGTCGGTCAGCTCGTGCACGAAGGCGTCCTCGTCGAAGCCGAAGCGCCGGATCGCGTACGCGACGGAGTCCCGCAGGAGTTCGATGCCGGGCAGGCCCGGGTGCCGCCGCACGAAGGCGGCGAAGCGGGCGCCGGAGCCGGCGAGCTCGGGCATGCCGCCGAGGTCGTCGGCGGTCCACACCCGGCGCGACTCGGAGAGCGCGAAGTGGCCGAGCGCGAGGAAGGCCTCGCGGGGGCCGGTGGCGACCCAGTTCGGGTTGCCGCGGCCCGCGTTGAGCATCTGCGTCTGCGACGCCCCCTTCCGGCCGGGCTCGCCGGCCTGCGCGATCCGGATGAACCTGTCCTTCAGCTCGAACGGCGAGAGCCGTGCGAAGGACCGGATCTCCTCACGGGTGAACGTGGTCTCGGGCACGACGGGTCCTTCGTGAGCCGGTTCGGGGTGGTCGCGCGGAACTCCCATCCGCCCTCACTCGACCCGAAGGGTATGAGATGTGAAGATCATGGACATGGGGGGAAGCTAACAGGGCGCGCCGACCGTGGCGGACCACCGCCGCGCCGTACGGGTGGACGACCGCGGACGGGGCCGATCGGAGGCGGGCGCGCGGCTCAGCCCTTCACCGCGCCCCGCATCACCCCGCCCACGATGTGCCGCCCGAACAGCGCGAGGACCACGAGCAGCGGCAGCGTCCCGAGCAGCGCCCCCGCCATCACCACCGACTGGTCGGGGACCGAACCCCGGCCCAGTCCGGTGAGCGCCACCTGCACCGTCGGGTCACCGGTCTGCGTCAGCGCGAGCACCGGCCAGAAGAAGTCGTTCCAGGCCGCCACGAACGACAGCATGCCGAGCACGGCCATCGCCGGGCGCGCCGCCGGCAGCACCACGTGCCACACCGTCCGGACCGTCCCCGCGCCGTCCGTCCGCGCCGCCTCCAGGAGCTCCGACGGCAGCGCCCGCAGCAGGTGCTGGCGCATGAAGAAGACGCCGAAGGCCGACACGAGCGACGGCAGGACCACCGCCTGGAGCTCGTCCGTCCAGCGGAGCCGCGCGATCAGCAGGTAGAGCGGGACCACCCCCAGCTGGGGCGGGATCAGCATCGTCGCGCCCACGAGCAGGAGGAGCGTGCCCCGGAGACGGAACCGCAGCTTGGCGAAGGCGAAGCCGGCGAGGGTGGAGAAGAGCACGGTGCCGGCCGCGACCGCCCCGGCCACCACGGCGGTGTTCGCCAGCGCCTCGCCGAGCCGGGCGTCGGTCCAGGCGATCTCCACGTTCCGCGGCAGGTTCCGCCCGAACCGGAAGGGTGGCGGGGTGGCCGCGAGCCGGGTGTTGGTCCGCGAGGCCGCGACCGCCGTCCACACCAGCGGGAAGAGGGAGACGGCCGTGAACAGCGCGAGGAGGGTGTACGTACCCCAGCCGGCCCGCACCGTCCTCACCTCGACCACCTCCGGCGACCGGACCACCGGCGCGCGGACCCCCGGCGACCGGGCTCGCGGTCACCGGACTCCCGACTCGCGGACTCCCGACTCGCGGACCCCCGGCTCGCGGACCCCCGGCGACCGGGCTCCCGGCGCGCGAGGCCCGCCCGCAGCAGCCGGACCGCGCCGAACAGCACGACCAGGATGAGCAGCATGGTCCAGGCGATGGCGGCGGCCCGCCCCAGATGGAGGTTCACCCAGCCCTGCTCGTACAGGTAGAGGCCCAGCGTCTGGAACTGGTGGTCCGCGCCGCCCGTCGCCCCGCCCCCGCTGCCGAACAGCAGCGGCTCGCCGAAGAGCTGCGTCGCGCCGATCGTCGACACCAGCACCGTGAAGGCGAGCGCCGGCCGCAGCCCCGGCAGCGTCACGTGCAGGAACTGGCGCCACCGCGAGGCCCCGTCCAGCGCCGCCGCCTCGTACAGCTCGTGCGGGACCGTCTGCATCGCCGCCAGGTAGATGAGCGCGTTGTAGCCGGTCCAGCGCCAGATGACGATCGACGCCACCGCGAACTTCGACGCCCACGGGCCGTTCTGCCAGTCGACCGGGTCGAGGCCGACGAGCCCGAGCGCCCAGTTGGCCATCCCGTGGTCCCGGCCGAAGAACAGCGCGAACACCAGGGTCGCCGCCGCCACCGACGTCGCGTACGGGGCGAGCGCCACCACCCGGAACACGCCCCGGCCCCGCAGCCGCACGTCGAGCAGGTGCGCCACGCCGAGGGCGAGCAGCAGCTGCGGGACGGTGGCGAGCACCCCGATGGTCACCGTGTTCACCAGCGCGTTCCAGAAGAACTCGTCGCCGGCCAGCCGCGCGTAGTTGTGCAGCCCCGCCCACTCCCGCTCGTCCGGCGCGGTCAGCTCCATCCGGTACAGCGACGCCCAGGCGGTCGCGGCCAGCGGGAACACCCCGAAGGCGGCGAAGAACACGAAGAACGGCGCGACGAGCACGTACGGGGCCCACCGCGAGCCCGTCCGCGTGCGCCGGGGCGCGGAACGGCGGGCGCCGGCGGCCCGGCCGTGCGGGCCGGGCCCGTGCGCGGGGCCCGTCGCGGTCCTCGTCACCGGCATCCCGCTCACCGGTCCAGCGCGTTGTCGATGGCCTTCATCGCCGCCCGCCACGCGGAGTCGGGCGACCGGCCCGTCTGGTCGACCTGGAGCATCCCGACGTCGGCCAGGGCCTGCCAGACCAGGGCGTCCTTCGGGCCGACGGGGGCCCGGGGGACACCCAGGGCCGCCTTGGCGAAGATCGCGCCGACCGGGGCGTCGCCGAAGTACGGGTGGCGGGCGCCCGCGACGGCCGGCAGCGTGTACGCGGCCGAGGCGCTCGGGAAGCTGCCGCGCCGTGCGAAGAGCGTCGCCTGCTGGGCGGGCGCGGTCAGCCAGGCGGCGAGCCGGGCCGCCTCGGCGCGCTGCCGCCCGGCGGACGGCACGACGAGGAAGGAGCCGCCCCAGCTGCCCGGCCGGGGCGCGGGGGCCACGTCCCACCGGCCGCGCCCGGCCGGGCCCGCCTTGTCCTGGATGTAGCCGAGCATCCAGGCGGGGCAGGCGATCGTGGCGAACGCCCCGTTCGCGAAGGCCTGGTCCCAGCCGGGGGTGAACTGCTGGAGCCGGGCGGTCAGTCCCTGCCGGGCGAACGCGGCGGCGAGGTCCCAGGCCGCGCGTACGGCGGGGTTCTCCGCCACGATCAGTTCGCCCCGCTCGTCGTAGAAGCGCGGGGACACCCCGCCCGTGACCGCCGCGAGGACCCCGGACGCGGAGTCGGTGAAGGCCGTGCCCCGCGGCGCCCGCTCGCGGTAACGGACGCCCGCGGACAGGTACTTGCGCCAGTCCCCGGCCCACAGCCGCCCGACGGCGTTCCGCTCGGTGGGCAGTCCGGCCCGGGCGAAGAGGTCCTTGCGGTAGCAGACGGCCTGCGGCCCGATGTCGGTGCCGAGCGCGAGGGTGCGGCCGTCGCGGGTGGTGCCCTGCGCCCACTTCCACGGCAGGAACGCCCGCCGGTCGACGCCGGGGGCGGTGCCCAGCTCGTCGAGCCGGTCCGCCTGAGTGTCGAGGACCTCGGCGATGTTGCCGACCTCGACGGCCTGGACGTCGGCGAGGCCGGAGCCGGCGGTGAGATGGGTGAGCAGCTGCGGGTAGTAGACGTCGTTGCGGGTGAGCGAGGTCTGCCGGACGGCGACGTCTGGGTGGAGCCGCATGTACGCGTCGTAGAGGCCGGCTTCCTGGAAGCCGAAGGTGCCGAACACGCCGACGGTGAGGGTGACCGGCCGCCCGCGGCCGTCGACCGGGGCGAGGGCGCCCGCCGGGCGCGGCTCTGCGGGGTCGGTCGCGCAGCCGGCGGCGGGTGCCAGGCCGAGCAGCAGGGCTAGGGCGAGTCCGTACGCCCCGCCGCCCGTCCGCCTCCGGTCCCGGCTCCGTCTCCACCCCATGGCGCCCGACCGTAGTGCGGCGCCTTCCGCGCGGCCGGGGGCAGCTCGCCGGGAAGGCGGAACTCGACGCTCCCGCTCACCCGTTCGGCCGAGGACCGTCGAACGTCTTCGACGACGTACGGACCTTGACCGTGTTCTGACGGCGACTCAATAGTGGGAGCGCTCCCATTCAATCTTCGACAGGACACCCATGCACAGAACACGCCACCTCCTGGCGGGGCTCGCCCTCACCGCCGGCCTCCTCGCCGGAGCCGCACCCGACGTCGCAGCGGCACCGGCACCCCTCGAAACGGCCGCCACGAGCACCTCGTACAGCTGGAAGAACGTCCGGATCGACGGCGGCGGCTTCGTCCCCGGCATCGTCTTCAACCGGACCGAGAAGAACCTCGTCTACGCCCGCACCGACATCGGCGGCGCCTACCGCTGGAACCAGTCCTCCGCCACCTGGACCCCGCTCCTCGACTCCGTCGACTGGGACCACTGGGGCCACACCGGCGTCGTCGGCCTCGCCTCCGACGCCGTCGACCCGAACCGGGTGTACGCGGCCGTCGGCACCTACACCAACGACTGGGACCCCGGCAACGGCGCCGTCCTCCGCTCCGCCGACCGCGGTGCCACCTGGCAGCGCGCCGACCTCCCCTTCAAGCTCGGCGGCAACATGCCGGGCCGCGGCATGGGCGAACGCCTCGCGGTCGACCCGCACAAGAACAGCGTCCTCTACCTCGGCGCGCCCAGCGGCAACGGCCTCTGGCGCTCCACCGACTCCGGCGCCACCTGGGCGAAGGTCACCTCCTTCACCAACCCGGGGAGCTACCGGCAGGACCCGGCCGACACCAGCGGCTACAACTCCGACCAGCAGGGCGTCGTCTGGGTCACCTTCGACGAGTCCACCGGCACCGCCGGCACCGCCACCCGCACGATCTACGCCGGCGTCGGCGACAAGGACAACGCCGTCTACCGCTCCACCGACGCCGGCGCCACCTGGTCCCGGCTCCCCGGCCAGCCCACCGGGTACCTCGCCCACAAGGGCGTCCTCGACGCGGCGAACGGCCACCTCTACCTCGCCTACAGCGACAGGGCGGGCCCGTACGACGGCGGCAGGGGCCAGGTCTGGCGGTACGCCACCGCCACCGGCGCGTGGAAGGACATCAGCCCCGTCGCCGAGGCCGACACCTCCTACGGCTTCAGCGGCCTCACCGTCGACCGGCAGCGCCCCGGCACCGTCATGGTCTCCGGCTACAGCTCCTGGTACCCCGACACCCAGATCTTCCGCACCACCGACGGCGGCGCCACCTGGACCAGGGCCTGGGACCACACCTCGTACCCGAACCGCGCCGACCGCTACACCCTGGACGTCTCCTCCTCGCCCTGGCTGACCTGGGGCGCCAGCCCCGCCCCGCCCGAGCAGTCGCCGAAGCTCGGCTGGATGACCGAGGCCCTGGAGATCGACCCCTTCGACTCGAAC
This sequence comes from Streptomyces sp. NPDC093089, assembly GCF_044754405.1. Lineage (NCBI taxonomy): Bacteria > Bacillati > Actinomycetota > Actinomycetes > Kitasatosporales > Streptomycetaceae > Streptomyces > Streptomyces sp. NPDC093089. Next base: position 19,406 of record NZ_JBIVPA010000016.1, on the reverse strand, counting down.
CGCATGATGTACGGCACCGGCGCCACGCTCTACGGCACCACCGACCTCGGCAAGTGGGACACCGGGGCCACCTTCACCATCAGGCCCATGGTCCGGGGCCTGGAGGAGACCGCCGTCCTCGACCTGGCCTCGCCGCCCTCCGGCGCCCCGCTCCTCAGCGCCCTCGGCGACATCGGCGGCTTCCGGCACACGGACCTCGCCGAGGTCCCCTCCATGATGTTCACCGGCCCGAACTTCACCTCCACCACCAGCGTCGACTTCGCCGAGACCGCGCCGGACACCGTCGTACGGGCCGGCCACCTCGACGGCGGACCCCGCGTCGCCTTCTCCGCCGACAACGGCGCCACCTGGCGCGGGGGACAGGAGCCGCCGGGCGTCACCGGCGGCGGCACGGTCGCCGCGTCCGCCGACGGCACCCGCTTCGTCTGGAGCCCGGACGGCACCGGCGTCCACACCGGCACCGGGGGCACCTGGACCGCCTCCACCGGCATCCCGGCCGGCGCGACCGTCGAGTCCGACCGCGTCGACCCGCGGACCTTCTACGGCTTCGCGGCCGGCACCTTCTACGTCAGCACCGACGGCGGCGCGAGCTTCACCGCCGAGGCCACCGGCCTCCCCGTCACGGGCCCCGTCCGCTTCAAGGCCGTCCCCGGCCGGAAGGGCGACATCTGGCTCGCCGGCGGGTCCACCGGTTCCACGTACGGCCTCTGGCACTCCACCGACGGCGGCGCCGCCTTCACCCGGGTCGCCGGCGTCGACCAGGCCGACACCGTCGGCTTCGGCAAGGCCGCCCCGGGAGCCTCCTACCCCGCCCTCTACAGCAGCGCGAAGATCGGCGGCGTCCGCGGGATCTTCCGCTCCACCGACGCCGGCGCGAGCTGGGTCCGCGTCAACGACGACGCCCACCAGTGGGGCTGGACCGGCGCCGCGATCACCGGCGACCCCCGGGTCTACGGCCGCGTGTACGTCTCCACCAACGGGCGCGGCATCCTCTACGGCGACACCGCCGGGACCGGCGGCGGAGACGGCGGCGGAACCGACCCCGGCACCCCGCCCACCGGCGCCTGCGAGGCCGCTTACCAGGTCGTCAGCCAGTGGCAGGGCGGCTTCACGGCCCAGGTCACCGTCCGCAACACCGGTACGGCCCCGCTGAACGGCTGGACCGTCCGCTGGAGCCTGCCCGCCGGGCAGCGGGTCACCCAGGCCTGGAACGCCGCGGTCGCCCAGACCGGTGCGGAGGTGACGGCCACCCACCTCCCGTACAACGCGACGGTCGCCCCGGGCGGCTCGACCGCCTTCGGCTTCAACGGCGCCTGGACGGGCACCAACCCGGCCCCGGCGGCCCTCACCTGCGGGTGAGGCGCGCGGAAACGACTCAGGCCCCGGTTCTTTCGAACCGGGGCCTGAGCCTTCAGGGTGAGTAACGGGACTCGAACCCGCGACATCCTGGACCACAACCAGGTGCTCTACCAGCTGAGCTATACCCACCATGACCGGCGGTTTTCCCGAAGGTTTCCCTGACCGGCCGAGAAGAAGTCTACAGGGTCCCGGAGGGTGCTCGCGCCCGCGTTTTCCCGAGGGGGTTCCGAGGGCGCGAGCGGGTGGTCATTCGGCGGGCAGGACGTGGCGGGCCGCGATCTGCTTCGCGGTCTCCGAGTCGGGTCCGGGCTGCGGGACGAAGACCGCCTCGCGGTAGTAGCGCAGCTCGGCGATGGACTCGCGGATGTCGGCGAGCGCCCGGTGGTTGCCGTTCTTCTCCGGACTGTTGAAGTACGCCCTCGGGTACCAGCGGCGGGCCAGCTCCTTGACCGAGGACACATCGACGATCCGGTAGTGCAGGTGGCCCTCCAGGGCCGGCATGTCGCGGGCGAGGAAGCCGCGGTCCGTGGAGACCGAGTTCCCGCACAGCGGCGCCTTGCCCGGCTCCTTGACGTGCTCGCGGATGTAGGCGAGCACCTGGGCCTCGGCGTCGGCGAGCGTGGTCCCTTCGGCGAGCGCGTCGAGCAGCCCCGAGGACGTGTGCATCTGGCGCACGATCTCGGGCATGGTCTCCAGGGCCGCGTCCGGCGGGCGGATCACGATGTCCACCCCTTCGCCGAGCACGTTCAGTTCCGAGTCGGTGACCAGTGCGGCCACCTCGATGAGTGCGTCGTCCGTCAGCGAGAGCCCGGTCATCTCGCAGTCGATCCACACCATGCGATCGTTCATGTGTCCACCTTAGGGGGTGCCGTGCCGATCGGGCCGGGCTCGTGGCAGGCCGACGGGCGCCCGGGGGAGGTGTCCCCGGGCGCCCGTGGTTCCTGCGGTGCGCGGCTTGTGGCCGTGCGGGTCGTGGCTACGGCGCGCTGCGCTGGCCCGGCAGCGAGGCGCGGCCGGGGGCGTAGGCGTCGGACTGCGGCTTGCCCGGGTCGAGTGACGGGCGTCGCATGCCCACCGGGACCTGGGAGGGCACGATCGGGTCGAGCACGACCGTGCCGGCCTCACCCTGCGGCCGCCGGGCGCGGTACGCCGCCCGGTAGGCGGCCGGCGAGGAGCCGAGCTGCCGCCGGAAGTGGCCGCGGAGCGCCACCGGGGAGCGGAAGCCGCACCGGCCCGCGACCTCGTCGACCGAGTAGTCGGAGGTCTCGAGCAGCCGCTGCGCCTGGAGCACCCGCTGGGTGATCAGCCACTGGAGGGGGGCCGAGCCCGTCAGCGAGCGGAACCGGCGGTCGAAGGTCCGCCGTGACATGTACGCGCGAGCGGCGAGCGTCTCCACGTCGAACTGCTCGTGGAGGTGCTCCAGCGCCCAGGCGACGACCTCGGCCAGCGGGTCGGCGCCGATCTCCTCCGGTAAAGACCTGTCGAGGTAGCGCTCCTGACCGCCGCTGCGCCGCGGCGGGACGACCAGCCGGCGCGCCAGCGCGCCCGCGGCCTCGGTGCCGTGGTCGGTCCGCACGATGTGCAGGCACAGATCGATTCCGGCCGCGGTGCCGGCGGAGGTCAGCACGTCCCCGTCGTCGACGAAGAGCTCCCGCGGGTCCACGTGGACCGACGGGTAGCGCTTGGCGAGCGTCGGCGCGTACATCCAGTGCGTGGTCGCCGGGCGGCCGTCGAGCAGGCCGGCCGCGGCGAGGACGAACGCCCCGGTGCAGAGGCCGACGATCCTGGCCCCCTCCTCGTGCGCGCGGCGCAGCGCTTCGAGTGCCTCCGGCGGCGGCGGCGAGGTGATCGACCGCCAGGCCGGGACGACGACGGTCCCCGCGCGGCTGATCGCCTCCAGGCCGTACGGCGCGGTGAGTTCGAGGCCGCCCGTGGTCCTGAGCGGTCCCTCCTCGCCGGCGCAGACGAGCAGCCGGTATCGGGGCACTCCGGCGTCCTGCCGGTCGATGCCGAACACGGAGAGCGGGATGGAGCTCTCGAAGATGGGGCCGCCGCTGAACAGCAGCACCGCGACGACTTCGCGACGGCGGCGCCCGGACAGCTTCCGTGCGACCTCCGGTGCGGCGGAGTCCTGGCTCATGACGCTAAGCCCCCCTCGGTGTTCGCGTCTCCCTGGTCGTGTCGCTCCTGCACGTTTCCCCTCGGTTTTGCACGAGACCCCAGTCTTCGGTACCCATGATCGAATCTACTGTGTCCCGTGGCGCCGGCGTGACAAGTTCTCCATCCGGTGGATTGTCGACAAGGCAACTTGGCGTGAAGCGATCGATCGCGAACTGTCCCCGCCGGGTGGCGGGGGGAAGGGGTCGCGACCGCCAACGACCCCGTACATGGGGGGTGCGGGGCCTGGGAGCCGGGCTTTCGCCGGTCTCCTTGCCGGGGCTGGCCAATCGTTCCGCCAAGGACTCGCCGACGCATGGAACTTGGCTGAAATCATATGGGTTCGGGTGTACGAACCTGTCAACTCGAAGGGGTGCGGGGGTGGCTCGGTGCCCCGCTCAGGCCTGATCGCGACGCCCGCAGCGGCCGCCCTCGGTCCGCAGTCCGCGCTCCGAGCGGCGCAGCAGCACCCGGCAGGCCGCCGTCACCGAGACGAGTCCGAGCGCCGCCCCGGCGGCCCCGCCGAGCGAGGTGCCGTAGACGACGAGCACCACCGGGACCAGGACGCAGCAGAAGGCCGCCCAGCGGACGACGTCGTCGGCCGGACCCCTCGCTCCCCCTCCCGCTCCCGCCGCCGGCCCCGGCTCCGACTCCGCGACGACGACGGCGACGGTCGGTGCGGGAGCGGGCGCCCGGCGGCGGCCGCGGGGGGCCCCGAGGGCGGAGGAGGAGGGGGTGGCGGAGGTCTGGCCGACGGCGGTCGGTGGTGCGGGCACGGGCGGTCTCCCTGCGACGGTGGGCTGGACCTGTGGCAACGAGGAGTGGAACGTTCCGGTCACTCTGGGCGACGTCCGTTTGGCCCCCGTACGGACGCCTGTAGGGCACAACCGGCATTGCCAGATCGCGAGCCGCTCGTGCATGCTCCCTGGAGCGCCGCCCGCGGGCGGCGGGCACGCCGGGCGTGAGACGGCGGGCTCTGGGCAGGAGAGGAGTGGCGCCGTACCCTTGGGGGTATGGGGTTGGGAAGATGATTCCCGGACACAGCTCCGCCGCCACCCGTCGTTCGTCCCCTCTTTTCCCCGTCCCTTCGCACGAGGACCCTCTTCGCCGAGACACCGATGGCCGGTCACGAATTCCCCGAACCCGCGGACCGCAAGCGCGTCGCCGACTCCACGGTCGACCCCCTCGCGGTGGAACAGCCACGTCACGCCTGCGACCCGGCCTTCCGGCACGGCGTCGTCGTCGGCTTCGACGGCTCCACGTCCAGTGAGCGAGCCCTCGCGTACGCCATCGGCATGGCCAGGCGCTCCGGATCGGGCCTGATCATCGTGCACGTGGCCAACCGGCTGCCCACCACGGTGTGGGCCGGCTGCGAGCCGCCCGTCTTCGTCGACGTGCCCGACCACCGCACCGAGGTCCTCGGTCTGGAGCTGGCCTGCGCCGAGCACCTCTCCGAGGTGCCGTGGATCCTCGTCGAGCGCGGCGGGGACATCTGCCACGAGCTGGAGGAGGTCGGCCGCGAGTACTCGGCCGACGCCATCGTGGTCGGCTCCACGCACGGGATCGTCGGGCGGATCTTCGGCTCGGTGGCCGGCCGCCTCGCGCGCCGCGCCCAGCGGCCCGTCATCGTCATCCCGTAAACCCTCCGCGTCACCCTTCCGGGGGACTTCTCCGGGCCCTCCCGGGGACCCGTGCGGCCGCCCGGTCCGGCGCCTTCGCTCACGGTGCGTCAGGTCTCTTCGCCAACTACCGTCATTCGGCCATAAATTCGGCCTTCCGCAGGTGAATTGTGCGCTTGTGAAGGGTACATAAAGGTCACCGGATCACGCAGCTCACGCAGCACGACTGCACACCTGAAGGGAGCCCGCCGTGAACAACGAAGTCGCCGCGGGAAACACCGCCTCCACTCTCGGACACCTCGCCCTCGGACTGACCCTGCTGGCCTTCGGCCTGGGCGGCACGGGGATCGTCGACAACGTCGCGGCAGCGGATGCCGCAGGCCTCGCCACCTGGGTCGGCGGGGTCACGCTCTTCCTCGTCGGCCTGCTCGCGCTCAGGGCGGGCGACAAGGGAGAGGGCACGGCGTACACGGCGCTCGGCGCCTTCTGGTTCACCTGGGGGACCGGCGTCGGCGGCACCGGCTCGGCCGACGCGGCGGGCCTGTTCCTCCTCCTGTGGGCGCTCCTCGCGCTCACGCTGACCATGGCCTCCTCGGGCAGCGGGCTCTTCGGACAGGGCGTGTACGGCCTGCTGTTCGTCGCGCTGCTGCTGCTCGGCGTCGGCGCCCTCGTCGACAACGGCGGCCTCGGGAAGGCGGGCGGCTGGGTCGCCGCCGTCGCCGGCCTCGTCGCCTGGTACGGCGCCACGGCGGCGGTGGCGGGCTGGCCGACGTCCCTCCGGCGCACGGCGAGCGCTCCGGCCGCCGGCTGATCCACCCCGCTCCACCGCGCTCCACCGCAAAGGACAGCGGTCCCCGTGCACCTGGGTGTGCACGGGGACCGCTGCGTGTCAGGCCGAGATCCGCCGGGGGACAGGCCCGGCGGCGCGGCTCGGGGGGACAGGCCCCGAGGTCGCTGCTACTCGACCGTGACGGACTTGGCCAGGTTGCGCGGCTTGTCGATGTCGCGGCCCATGGCGAGCGCCGTGTGGTAGGCGAGGAGCTGGAGCGGGATGCCCATCAGGATGGGGTCCAGCTCGTCCTCGTTCTTCGGCACGACGATGGTGTGGTCGGCCTTCGCCTGCGGCTGGTGCGCGACCGCGAGGATGCGGCCGCTGCGGGCCTTGATCTCCTCCAGGGCGGCGCGGTTCTTCTCCAGCAGGTCGTCGTCGGGGACGATGGCGACCGTCGGCAGGGCCGGCTCGATGAGGGCGAGCGGGCCGTGCTTCAGCTCGGAGGCCGGGTAGGCCTCGGCGTGGATGTAGGAGATCTCCTTCAGCTTGAGGGAGGCCTCCAGGGCGACGGGGTAGCCCCGCACACGGCCGATGAACATCATCGACTGGGCGCCCGCGTACTCCGCGGCGATCTCCTTGATCTCGTCCTCGGTCTTGAGGATCTCCTCGATCTGCGCGGGGAGCTTGCGCAGGCCCTCGATGATCCGCTTGCCGTCGGTGACGGACAGGTCGCGGATGCGGCCCAGGTGCAGGGCGAGCAGGGCGAAGGCGGTCACCGTGTTGGTGAAGCACTTGGTGGAGACGACGCAGACCTCGGGGCCGGCGTGGACGTACACGCCGCCGTCGGCCTCGCGGGCGATGGCCGAGCCGACGACGTTCACGACGCCGAGGACGCGGGCGCCCTTCCGCTTGAGCTCCTGGACGGCGGCGAGCACGTCGTAGGTCTCACCGGACTGGGAGACGGCGATGTAGAGGGTGTCGGGGTCCACGACCGGGTTGCGGTAGCGGAACTCCGAGGCCGGCTCGGCGTCGGCGGGGATGCGGGCCAGGGACTCGATGAGCCCGGCGCCGATGAGGCCGGCGTGGTACGAGGTGCCGCAGCCGAGGATCTTGATGCGGCGGATGGTGCGGGCCTCGCGGGCGTCCAGGTTCAGGCCGCCGAGGTGCACGGTGGAGAAGCGGTCGTCGATCCGGCCGCGCAGCACGCGGTCGACCGCGTCGGGCTGCTCGGAGATCTCCTTGTGCATGAACGTGTCGTGGCCGCCCATGTCGTAGGAGGCGGCCTCCCACTCGACGGTCTCGGGGGTCGCGGTGGTGGACGCGCCCGAGGTCGTGTAGGTGCGGAAGTCGTCGGCCTTGAGGGTGGCCATCTCGCCGTCGTCGAGGGTGACGACCTGGCGGGTGTGGGCGATCAGGGCGGCGACGTCGGAGGCGACGAGCATCTCCTTCTCGCCGATGCCGAGGATGACCGGGGAGCCGTTGCGGGCCACCACGATGCGGTCGTTGAAGTCGGCGTGCATCACGGCGATGCCGTAGGTGCCCTCGATGACCTTGAGCGCCTCGCGGACCTTCTCCTCGAGGGTGTCGGCCTGGGAGCGGGCGATGAGGTGGGTGATGACCTCGGTGTCCGTCTCGGAGGCGAAGACGACGCCGTCGGCCTCCAGCTTGGCGCGGAGCTCCTGGGCGTTGTCGACGATGCCGTTGTGGACGACGGCGACCTTGTTCTCGGGGTCCAGGTGCGGGTGCGAGTTGATGTCGCTCGGCGCGCCGTGGGTGGCCCAGCGGGTGTGGGCGATGCCGGTGGTGCCGGTGAAGCGCTTGGGGACCTTGGCCTCCAGGTCGCGCACGCGGCCCTTGGCCTTCACCATCTTCAGGCCGGCGGCCTTCGGGCTGGTGATGACCATGCCGGCGGAGTCGTAACCCCGGTACTCCAGCCGGGCCAGGCCCTCCAGCAGCAGCGGGGCGACGTCACGCTTACCGATGTAACCGACAATTCCGCACATAAAGGTGTTACCCCTCCAGATCGGTGAGTGTGCCCGGCCGACTCAGCCGTAGACGATGCGGCGCAGCTGCCGGAGCGAGAGCTCCTGCGGCGCCACGGCCCGGTGCGGCAGTTCGCCCGAGATCCGTTCGAAGATCTCGGCGTTCACGGCCCCGCCGGACTGCAGCTCGCGGTGGCGGCGGCGGACGAACTCCTCGGTCGTCTCGTCGAAGTACGCCAGCACGTCGAGCACCACCCGGGCGGCCTCACCGCGCTGGAGCGCGGTGCTGCGGACCAGATGGTCGATGAGGTCGTCGTGCGACGGGCGGCGTTCGAGCACCCATGAATAGTGAGGCGCCGGGCCCATTTTCGCAAGAATCCTGCCCGAAATCGGGCAGGAGGGTCCCGGTCCAGCCTCCGATCGGCGAAATTGGTCCAGACCTCAACCGATCGGAGTCAGGGCGGTACGCAAGGTGACCGTACGGATATAGAACACGTCAGACGCGTCCAACGACCGAAGGGGAGCCGCCCGTGACACCGCGCCGAAGGATTCCACGCCTGATCGGTTCGCTGCTCCTGGTCGCGGCCGCCGGTGCCGCCTGCGGCGAGGCCGCCGCGGGCACCGGGACCGCCGCGGCCGCCGAACCCGAGGTCCGCCCGCTCGGCCGGATCGTGCCCGCCCCCGCCTCCGTCACCCCCGAGGGCGAGCCGTACACCCTCACCGGCGACACCCGCATCGGCGTGGACGGCACCTCCCGCGAGTCCAGGGCCCTCGGCCACTACCTCGCCGGGCTCCTCCGCCCCGCCACCGGCTTCCCGCTCCCCGTCGTCGAGGAGGCCGCCGCCCCGGGCGGCATCCGGCTCCGGGTCGACCCCGGAGCCACCGCCCTCGGCGCCGAGGGCTACCGGCTCGTCTCGGGACCCGACGGCCTCACCCTCACCGCCCGCGAGCCCGCCGGCCTCTTCCGCGGCGTCCAGACCCTGCGCCAGCAGCTGCCCGCCGCCGTCGAACGCAAGACCGTCCAGAACGGCCCCTGGAAGATCGCGGGCGGCACCGTCACCGACACCCCGCGCTACGCCTACCGGGGCGCGATGCTCGACGTCTCCCGCCACTTCTTCACCGTCGACGAGGTGAAGCGGTACATCGACCAGCTCGCCCTCTACAAGGTCAACACCCTCCACCTGCACCTCTCCGACGACCAGGGCTGGCGCATCGCCGTCGACTCCTGGCCCCGCCTCACCACGCACGGCGGCTCCACCCAGGTCGGCGGCGGCCCCGGCGGTTTCTACACCAAGGCGCAGTACCGGGAGATCGTCCGGTACGCCGCCTCCCGCTACCAGGAGGTCGTCCCGGAGATCGACATGCCGGGCCACACCAACGCGGCCCTCGCCTCCTACCCCGAACTCAACTGCGACGGCGTCGCCCCGCCCCTCTACACCGGCACCAAGGTCGGCTTCAGCTCCCTCTGCGCGCCCAAGCCCGTCACGTACGACTTCGTCGACGACGTGATCCGCGAGATCGCCGCCCTCACCCCCGGCCGCTACGTCCACATCGGCGGCGACGAGGCCCGCTCCACCAGCCACGACGACTACGTCGCCTTCATGGACCGGGTCCAGCCCGTCGTCGCCAAGTACGGCAAGACCGTCATCGGCTGGCACCAGCTCACCGGCGCCACCCCCGCCCCCGGCGCCCTCGTCCAGTACTGGGGCACCGACCGCACCCCCGCCGCCGAGAAGGACCGGGTCGCCGAGGCCGCGCGGAACGGGACCGGGCTGATCCTCTCCCCGGCCGACCGCTCCTACCTCGACATGAAGTACACGAAGGACACCCCCCTCGGCCTCGCCTGGGCCGGGACGGTGGAGGTCCGGCGGTCGTACGACTGGGACCCGGCGGCCTACCTCGGCGTCCCCGGGACCGCGGTCCGCGGCGTGGAGGCCCCCCTCTGGACCGAGACCCTCGCCACCACGGCCGACCTCGACGTCATGGCCTTCCCCCGCCTCCCCGGCATCGCCGAACTCGGCTGGTCCCCGGCCTCCACCCACGACTGGGACACCTACAAGCTCCGCCTCGCCGAACAGGCCCCCCGCTTCGACGCCCTCGGCATCACCTACTACAGGTCACCGCAGGTGCCCTGGCCGGCGGAGTAGCACGCCCACCGAAGCGGAACGCCCGGCCGGGGGAGACCCGGCCGGGCGTTCCGCTTCGGTGCGGCGGTCGGACGGGGCCGTCCCCCGCCGGTGGGTCAGAAGGCGCCGTTGAGGCCCCACCACTCGCCGTCGGTCGTCTCACCGGCCGCGAAGGCGCCGGTGCCGAGGCCGCGGTAGGTGACCAGCCACCCCGGGTTCCCCCGGGAACCGCCGAGGACGTAGTCGCTGTTGGTGACGGTCGAGAGATCGGGGCGGCCGTCGCCGGTGGTGTCACCGACCGCGAGGAACGTGTCCATCGCGTTCCAGCCGCCGGTTCCGATCAGCTTGCGGGCCCCGAGGCCACCCGAAGCGGTCCCCGGGTAGGACCAGAGCCTGCCCGTGGACCTCTCCCGGGCGATCACGTCCACGCGGCCGTCGCCGTTCGTGTCACCGGGGCCGACCAGGGCGTCCATGGCGTTCCAGCCGCCGGTTCCGAGCAGCTTGCGGGCCCCGAGGCCACCGGAGGCGGTGCCGGGGTAGAGCCAGAGCCTGCCCGTGGACTTCTCGACGGTCAGCACGTCGGGGCGGCCGTCCCGGGACAGGTCCCCGACGCCGGCGATCCGGCCCATGGCGTTCCAGCCGCCCGACCCGATGAGCTTGCGCGTGCCGAGCCCGCCCGTCCCCGCGCCGGCGTACAGCCACAGCCTGCCGGTCGAGCCCTCGCGGGCGAGGACGTCCTCGCGGCCGTCGCCGGTGAAGTCACCGTGGCGCACGAAGGCGTTCATGGCGTTCCAGCCGCCGGAGCCGACCAGTCGGCCCGAGCCGTCGCCGGGCAGGAACCACAGCCGCCCCACCAGGTCCCGGGCGAGGACATCGGCCCTGCGGTCACGGTTCAGGTCGCCGAAGCCGGCCGTCGTGGGGGAGGACGCCGCGTTCCACGAGGGGTACGCGGGCCGGGAGCACTCGCGTTCCGTCCGGACGAACTTCAGCGAGGCGATCGTGGTCATCGGTCCCGTGGTCCAGGAGCCGTTGACCGCCGGATCCTCCGACCAGTAGCCGTCGTACCACCTGTACTCCGGGGACTCGTACAGACAGGTGTACAGCGACGTCCGGTTGATGTACGAGCCGAACCGGGTGCCCCACGAACCCATCGTGGCCATGTTCGTCTTCGTCTTGAGCATCGACCCCTTCGCGTCCTCCTGCGTCCAGGCGCAGAAGTAGCCCGCCGGGCAGTCGGACACGGCGGCCTGGGCCGGCGCCGCGGTGCCGACGGCGACGCCGCCCAGGGTCGCGAGGCCCAGCAGTGACGCCAGACCGCGCTTGATCATCGTGCGCATGTGTTCCCCTTTCGTCAGGTGAGACCAACGACCTGCCGGAAGGTTGTACGAGCGGGAACGCGCCCACCCGCGTCGGGCGGGCGTGGAACAGATGCGAGCCCCGGCGGAGGACCGTACTCCGGCGGGGCTCGCATCGGTCTTCGGGCCTGGGGAGGTCAGGCGAAGCGGGCGATCGGGTTCACCAGGTCGCCGACGAGCTGGAGGGCCGCCGACGGGTCCGCCAGGTCGACCATCTGCTTGTTGTTGCGCAGCTGGAGGCGGTTGAGCGCGGAGAGGGCGAAGGTCTCCGCGAACATGTCGTACTGCGCGAAGCGGTCCGAGAGCTCCGGCTCGGAGGCCTGGTAGGCGTGCACGCAGTCCGCGACGGTGCGCCAGAACGAGTCCTCGTCGAGGACGCCCTCCGCGGCCAGGGTCGCGCCCAGGAAGCGGAAGAAGCAGTCGAAGACGTCGGTGAAGACCGAGAGGAGCTTCATGTCCTCGGGGATCTCGGCACGGACGCGCTCGACGGCCGGCGGCAGCACCGCCGCCGGGTCCATGACGACGATCTCCTCGGCGATGTCCTTGAAGATCGCGCGGGAGACCGTGCCGTTCTCGTCGAGGACGAGGATGACGTTCTCGCCGTGCGGCATGAAGGCCAGGTCGTAGGCGTAGAAGCTGTGCAGGACCGGCAGGAGGTAGGCGTCCAGGTAGCGGCGCAGCCAGACGGCCGCCTCCAGGCCCGACTCCTTGATCAGGGCGCCCGCGAAGGACGCGCCCGCGTGGTCCACGTGGAGGAGCGAGGCCATCGTGGCGAGGCGCTCGCCCTCGGCGAGGGACGGGACCGGCGACTCGCGCCAGAGGGCGGCGAGCATCTTGCGGTACGGGGAGTAGCGGTCGGTGGCGGCCTCGTACTCGAGGTGCCGGTAGCCGACGGCGGCGCGCTCGCGGATGATCGAGAAGCGGGCCGCGGCGAAGACGGAGTCGGCCTCGATCAGCTGGTGCAGCCAGTCGTTGATGGCCGGGGTGGCCTCCATGTAGGCGGCCGAGAGGCCGCGCATGAAGCCCATGTTCAGGACGGACAGGGCCGTCTTGACGTAGTGCTTGGCCGGGTCCGAGGTGTTGAAGAAGGTACGGATGGACTGCTGGGCCAGGTAGCTGTCGTCGCCCTCGCCCAGGTACACCAGGCGCTGCTGGGCGACCTCGGCGGCGAAGGTGACGGACAGCTTGTTCCACCACTGCCACGGGTGGCAGGGCATGAGGAGGTAGTCGGCCGGGTCGAGCCCGCGGCCGGTGAGGGTCGCGGCGAAGCCGTCCACCGCCGCGTCGCCGAGCTCGGCACGGACGAAGGCGTCGTACTCGATGTCCGCGCCGGCGGTGAAGGTGGCGCGGTCGCGGCGGGCGGCCAGCCAGATCAGGTGGAGGGGGCTCGCGGCCTCGGGGGCGTACGCGCGGAACTCGTCGACGCCGAAGCCGAGCCGGCCGTTGTTGGCGACGAAGCAGGGGTGGCCCTCGGTCATGCCGGTCTCGATCGCCTGGAAGCCGGCGTGGGCGAGCTCGGCGGCGGTGACGGGCGGCTTGGTCGCCTTGTAGGCCGTGCCGGCGAGGGTGGAGGAGATCTCCTCCAGGTAGACCGGGAGGATCTCGTCGCTGAGGCCGAGGGAGCCGCGGAGGTCGGTGATGAAGACGAGCGCGTCGAGCGGGAGCTGCTCGTCGCCGCGGTGGCGGCTGATCGAATCGGGGTAGACCTGCCAGTGGTCGAGGGCGAACCGGTCGGCGGTGAAGCGGTACTCGGTCGTGCCGTCGTCGCTGCGGACCTGGTAGCGGCTCTCGCCGAGCTCCTGCGGGTGCAGCAGCCGCTCGTGGGCGAACTCGGCGAGGCCCTTGCGGATCAGGGCTCGGTTGGCGTCGGCCCAGCGCTCGGGGGTGAGGTGGGCGACGGGGTCGGTGAGGGTCATGCCGCCACCGCCACGGCGGCCTCGAACTGCGCGCGGGTGCAGAAGCTCAGCAGGGCCTTCTTCTCGGGCTTCTGGATCTCGCGCTCGGGCACGAAGCCGACGGCCGCGTTGAGCGCGTGGACGGCCTTGTTGGAGACGTCGGGCTCGACGACGACCCGCTCGGTCGCCGGGTCGGCGAACAGCTCGGCCATCACGGCGGTGATCACCCGGCGGGTGAAGCCGTGCACGGGGGTGTCGGTGGGTGCGACGAGGAAGTGCATGCCGACGTCGCCGGGGAGCGCGTCGTACAGCCCGACCAGCTCCAGGTGCGCCGGGTCGTACCGCTCCATCAGGAAGGCCGGCTCGCCGTCGACCAGGCCGATGAAGACGTGGTGGTGCGGGTGGGCGCTGAACGCCGCGTACTCGCGCTCGACGTCCTGGAGGGTCGCGCCCTGCATCATCCAGAAGGCGGCTTTCGGGTGGGTGACCCAGGGGTGGATCAGCCGGGCGTCCTTCGACGGGTCGAAGGGACGTATCTGGACGGTCATGCGGCGAACTCCTGGAAGGCGATGGTCTTCTCGACGGGGTAGTGCTCGTAGCCCAGCATCGCGCCGATGATGTACGCGTTGCGGTAGGCCCCCATGCCGAGGTCGGGCGAGGTGATCGAGTGGGTGTGCACGCCGGCGTTCTGGAGGAAGACCCCGCGGCCGGTGGTGTCGATCGCGTAGTTGCGGGCCACGTCGAAGCGGCCCTGGCCGTCCCAGTTGAGGCGGTCGCGGACCGGCTCCAGGAAGGCGGGGACGGCGTACTTGTAGCCGGTGGCGAGGATCAGGCCCTCGGTCTCCAGCTCGAAGTCCTTCTCCTGCTCCTCCTGGCGGAAGCCGAGCGTGTACGTGCCGGCCGCCTCGTCGTACGCGGCGTTGCGCAGCGCGGAGTTGGTGAGGAGCCGGGTGGGGACGGGGCCGTTCAGGTTCTTCTGGTAGAGCAGGTCGAAGATGGCGTCGATCAGCTCGCCGTCGATGCCCTTGAAGAGGCCCTTCTGCTCGGTCTCCAGGCGGTAGCGGGTCCGCTCGGGCAGCGCGTGGAAGTAGTCCACGTACTCCGGGGAGGTCATCTCCAGGGTGAGCTTGGTGTATTCGAGCGGGAAGAAGCGCGGGGAGCGGGTCACCCAGTTGAGGCGGTAGCCGTGGACGTCGATCTCCGAGAGGAGGTCGTAGTAGATCTCGGCGGCGCTCTGGCCGCTGCCGACCAGGGTGATGGACTTCTTCTTCTGGAGCTCCTCCTTGTTCGGGAGGTAGCGCGAGTTGTGGATCAGGTCGCCGCCGAGGTCCCGGCAGGTCTCGGGGACGTAGGCGGGGGTGCCGGTGCCGAGGACGATCCGGCGCGAGCGGAACGTTTCACCGGCCTCGGTGGCGACCACGTACACCTGGTCGGCCTCGTCGAAGGACACCGTCGCGACGGTGGTCGAGAAGCGGATCGAGGAGAGCTTCCCGGCGGCCCAGCGGCAGTAGTCGTTGTACTCGGTCCGCAGCGGGTAGAAGTTCTCGCGGATGTAGAACGAGTACAGCCGGCCCTTCTCCTTCAGGTAGTTGAGGAAGGAGTACGGCGAGGTCGGGTCGGCCATCGTGACCAGGTCCGACATGAACGGGGTCTGGAGGTGGGCGCCTTCGAGGAACATCCCCGAGTGCCACTCGAAGTCCGGCTTGGACTCCAGGAAGAGGCCGTTCAGCTCGTCGATCGGCTCGGCCAGGCAGGCGAGTCCGAGGTTGAACGGACCGAGCCCGATGCCGATGAAGTCGTGGATCTCGGGCGTCTCAGGCGTGGACAAGGTTCTCTCCCAGGTACTGCTCGGCGTGGCCGGCGATCAGATCGAGGACGGCGGCGATGTCGGCCGCGGTGGTCTCGGGGTTGAGCAGGGTGAACTTCAGGTACTGGCGGCCGTCGACCTTGGTTCCGGCGACGACGGCCTCGCCCGAGGCGAAGAGGGCCTTGCGGGCGTGGAGGTTGGCCCGGTCGACCTCGGCGGGCGGGACGTCTCCCTCCGGGACGTACCGGTAGACGAGGGTGGAGAGCTGCGGTGCGACCACCACGTCGTAGCGCGGGTCGGCGGTGAGCAGGTCGAAGCCCTCCCGGGCCAGGTCGCACACCTCGTCGAAGAGCTCGCCGACGCCGTCGGCGCCCATCACGCGCAGCGTCATCCACAGCTTGAGCGCGTCGAAGCGGCGGGTGGTCTGGAGGGACTTGTCGACCTGGTTCGGTATCTGCTCGGCGACCATGGGGGTCCCCCCTGTTCGAGCGGAGTCGAGGACTTGGGGGAGGCGCGGGTTCAGGTAGTCCGCGTGGTAGGTCGCGTGGCGCAGGGTGGCGCCGTCGCGGACCAGGACGGCGGAGGAACTCACCGGCTGGAAGAAGGACTTGTGGTAGTCGACGGTGACCGAGTCGGCCCGCTCGATGCCGTCGAGGAGGTGGCGGCGGGTCCGGGAGGCGAGCAGGCCGCAGCCGTAGGCCGCGTCCACGTGCATCCAGGCGCCGTACTCCTCGGCCAGGGCGGCGATCTCGGGCAGCGGGTCGATGGAGCCGAAGTCGGTGGTGCCGGCGGTGGCGACGATCGCCATCGGGACGAGGCCCTCGGCGCGGCAGGCCTCCAGTTCGGCGGCGAGGACGACGGACTGCATCCGCTTGTTCCCGTCGACCGGGACGGGGACGACGGCGTCGCGGCCGAGGCCGAGCAGCTGGGCCGACTTCTGGACGCTGAAGTGGCTGCACTCGGAGGAGAAGATCCGGAGCTTGGCCAGGTCCGCGGTCTTGGCCTCCTCGCGGGCGAGGAGCAGGGCCTGGAGGTTGGACTGCGTGCCGCCGCTGGTGAAGACGCCGTCGGCGGCCGGTCCGAGGCCGATCCGGCCGGTGGTCCAGTCGATCAGCTTGCGCTCGATGAGGGTGCCGCCGGCGCTCTGGTCCCAGGTGTCGAGCGAGGAGTTGACGGCCGAGAGGACCGCCTCGCCGAGGACGGCGGGGATGACGACCGGGCAGTTGAGGTGGCCCAGGTAGCGGGGGTGGTGGAAGTAGACGGCGTCCCGCAGGTAGACGCTCTCCAGCTCGTCGAGCGCGGCGGAGGAGTCGCCGAGCGGCCGGTCGAGGTCGACGGCGTCGATGACGGGCGCGAGCTCGGCGGGCGTCACACCGGTGAAGGGGCCTCGCGTCGCGGCGAGTTTGCTCGCCACCCGCTCGACTCCTTCGGTGACGGAGCGTCGGTAGCTCTCCGCCGTGGTGTCGTTGAGCAGGTGGGAGCGCATGGAGGGCCCTTTCGGGAGGGAACGCCGGGAATGCCGGACCGCCGGGCGATCAGCAGTAGTTAGGTTAGCCTAACCTAATTTTGCAACGCAATGACCCCCCAGCCCCGAAGGGATGGAGGGTCATCGGGGGAGGGGAGGTCAGACCTCTTCCTGCGTCTCGTCCGGGACCTCGCGCAGCGCGTCCTCGGACAGCCCCTTGCGCCAGTAGCCGACGAACGTCACCCGGCGGCGGTCGAGTTCGCGCTCCCGCACGAAGTGCCGGCGCAGCGCCTTGACCGCCCCGGACTCGCCCGCGATCCAGACGTACGGGGACGCGCCGGGCAGCTCCGCCCCGCGCACCGCGTCCACGGCGGACGGCGCGCCCTCCTCCCGTACGAGCCAGGTGACCGTCGCGTCCGCCTCGGTCGCGAGCTCCGTGCGGTCGCCGGAGAACGGCACCTCCAGGAAGACATGGGCGCGGGTCTCGGCCGGCAGCCACTCCAGGATCGCCGAGGCCGCGGGAAGGGCCGTCTCGTCCGCCCAGATCAGCACCGAGTCGGCGTCCTCGGGCAGCCGGAAGCGGACGCCCGTGTTGTCGGCGACCGCCGGACCCAGGACGACCACCTGGTCGCCGGCCTTCGCGCGGCCGGCCCAGCGGCAGGCGGGCCCGCCGTCCTCGTGGATCGCGAAGTCGATGTCGATCTCGCGGGGTTCGGTGCGCTGCTCCCGGACGGTGTACGAGCGCATCACGGCCCGCTCGTCGTCGGGCATCGCGCGCCAGGCGCCGAGGATCGCGTACATGTCCGGGTTGTCCAGCGGCGGCAGGACGGGCGCCTCCTGGCCGGGGTGCGGCAGGAAGAGGGAGAGCGACTGGTCGCGGCCCCCGGCGGCGAATTCCTTCAGGTCGTCCCCGGTGAAGGTGACGCGGACCAGGGACGGGCCGAGCCGTCGCGTCCGGTCGACTTGGAGGGCGAAGAACTGGAAGGGGGCCTTCTCGGCGTTCGTCATGGGTCAGGACACCTTCTGGGTGGCTCGGGCGTTTCGGGGCACGGCGACGTCGCCTCCGTGCGGGCCTGGGTCGGCCCGGGCAAATCAAAGATAGGTTAGCCTAACCTCATTCTGATCTACAGGGGGGAGCCGTACACGGCTGTGAGGCCCGCCACCCCGGGGTGGCGGGCCTCACGCGTGCGGTCGACGCTCAGACGAGGTCGCTGGCGAACCAGTTCCAGCTGCCGAAGCCCGTGCTGTCCCACGGCTTCACCGGGTCGGCGAAGCCGGTGCCCGTGCTGGTGAACTTCCACAGGCCGGTGCGGTTGGTGCCGTCCGTCTGCCGGCCGTAGTTGTAGAGGACGCCGACGTCGGTCTTGCCGTCGCCGTTGAAGTCGCCGGCCGTCACCTTGCTCGCGGCGGCGTTCCAGCTGCCCGTGCCCGAGTCCCACTTCTTGGAGGGGTTGGTGAAGTCGGTGCCGGTGCTGGTGAGGGTCCACAGCGCCGCCTGGTTGCGGCCGTCCGAGGCCTCGCCGTTGTCGTAGAGGACGCCGACGTCGGTCTTGCCGTCGCCGTTGAAGTCGCCGGACGTCGCCTTCGACCGGTTCCAGTTCCAGGAGCCGGAGCCCGTCGAGACGTTGTCCCACTTCTTGGAGGGGTTGGTGAAGTCGGTGCCGGTGCTGGTCATCGTCCACAGCGCGGTGACGTTGGTGCCGTCCGCCTGCTGCCCGTTGTTGTAGAGGATGCCGACGTCGTCCTTGCCGTCGCCGCCGAAGTCGCCGGCGAGCAGCTTCGCGCGGTCCGCGTTCCAGGAGCCGGAGCCGGTGGAGACGTTGTCCCACTTCTTGACCGGCTTCGCGAAGTCCGTGCCCGTGCTGCGGAAGGACCACAGGGCCGAGACGAACTCGCCGCCCGTGTTCTGGCCGTTGTCGTAGAGGACGCCGACGTCGTCCTTGCCGTCGCCGTCGAAGTCGCCCGAGGTGACCTTCGACCGGGACCAGTCCCAGGAGTCGGCCGACTCCAGGCTGTCCCACTTCTTGGCGGGGTCGGCGAAGTCGGTGCCGGTGCTGGTGAAGCTCCACAGCGCGGTCCAGCGACCGCCGGTCTGCGAGATCCCCTGGTCGTACAGGACGGCGACGTCGTCCTTGCCGTCCCCGTTGTAGTCGCCCGTCGTGACCTTCGAGCGGTCCCAGTTCCAGGAGCCGGAGCCGGTGGAGACGTTGTCCCACTTCTTGACGGGGGCGCCGAAGCCGGACCCGGTGGAGGTGAAGGTCCACAGGGCGGAGCGGTAGCCCGTACCGTCCGTGGCCTGGCCGTTGTCGTAGAAGACGGCGATGTCGTCCTTGCCGTCGCCGTTGAAGTCGCCGGTGCTCTGTGTGGTGGTCGCGCGGTTCGCGGTGAGGAAGGCGACCCCGTCCGACAGCGGGCCGGTCTGCCCGGCGTCGTTGGCGGCGCGTACGGTCACCGTGTGCGAGCCGTCGGCCAGGGTCGTCGTGTCGAGGGAGACGGAGTAGGCGGGGCCCGCGCCGGTGTCGGTGCCGACCGCGACGCCGTCGACGTAGAAGGTCGCCTTGGTCGGGGTGCCGACGGCGTCGGTCACGGAGGCCGTGAGGGTGATCGTGCCGGTGGCCACCGTGCCCGAGGACGGGCCGACGACCCGGGAGACCGGCGGTACGGGGTCGGGGTACGGGTCCGCGTGGTCGGCGCCCAGGCCGGCGGCGGGCCCGCAGGTCGGCCATGCTCCCTCGCCCTGGACCTTGAGGACCTTCTCGGCGATGAGGATCTGCTCCTTCTTGGTGGCGAGGTCGGCGCGGGCCGCGTAGGCGGTGCCGCCGAACCCGTTCCAGGTGGAGGCCGAGAACTGCAGGCCGCCGAAGTAGAG
>NZ_JBIVPA010000015.1:224433-259180 GCF_044754405.1 Streptomyces sp. NPDC093089 | reverse complement strand
TGGTCGGCCTTCGCCACGGCGGTCAAGGACGTCGACTACACCGGCCCGCTGGTCATCGAGTCCTTCACGCCGGACAACACCACCATCGCGACGGCAGCGTCCATCTGGCGCCCGCTCGCGGCGAGCCAGGACGAACTCGCCACGAACGGACTCGCGTTCCTCCGCACCATGTGACCTCTCTCCGTCACCTTTTCACCATCCCCAAGGAGCACCCCCATGTCACGACCATGGGTGAAGCGCGGCCTCGCCGCGCTCACCGTGTCCCTGCTGGGTCTCACCACCCTGCAGGCCGCACCCGTCCTCGCCCACGAAGGACACACGGCCGACGCCGAGTTCAAGGTCCTCCTCTTCACCAAGACGGCGGCCGGCGCCTACCGGCACGCCTCGATGGACGCGGCCATCCAGGCCTTCCAGGAGCTCGGCGCCGCCAACGGCATCCAGGTGGACCAGAGCGAGGACGCGAACGTCTTCAGCACCACCGGCCTCAGCACCTACGACGCCGTGGTCATGGTCCAGTCCTCGGGCATGGTCTGGGACACCGCCGCCCAGCGTGCCGCCGCCCAGGAGTTCGTGCGCGGCGGCCACGGGATCGTGGCGCTGCACAACGCCACGGACATGAACATCGAGACCGAGTTTCCCTGGTGGGACGAGGTCGTCATGGCCGGCGCCCACATGACGTCGCACTCCAGCATCCTGCAGGGCACGGCCAAGGTCGCGGACAAGGTGCACCCGTCCACCGTCGGCCTTCCGGACCGCTGGGTGCGGACCGAGGAGTGGTACAACTTCGACAAGAACGCCCGCGGTGACGTGCACGTCCTCGTCACGGCGGACGAGACCACCTACGACGCCGGCGGCGCCAAGATGGGGGCCGACCACCCGATCTCCTGGTGCCGCAACGCCGAGGGCGGCAAGGTCTGGGCCACCGCCATGGGCCACGAGACGTCCTCCTACTCCGAGCCGCTGTTCCGGCAGCACCTCCTGGGCGGCCTCAAGTGGGCGGCGGGCGCCGCGGAAGGCGACTGCGGAGGAACCGTCTCCCAGCGCTACCAGAAGGTGACGCTGGACGGCGCGCCCGACCAGCCCATGCAGCTCGACGTGGCCCCTGACGGCGATGTGTTCTACATCTCCCGTTCGGGCAAGGTGAACGTCATCCACAGCCACGAGGGCGAGGCGCCCGAGACGCACCTCGCCGCTCAGCTCGACGTCTACTCCAACGGCGAGGACGGAGGCGTAGGCCTTGCGCTGGACCCGGACTTCGCCACCAACCGGTGGATCTACATCAACCACTCGCCCGTAGGCAGCGCCGAGATCAACCGGGTCACCCGGTTCACCGTCAACGCCGACGACACGCTCGACATGGCCAGCGCGAAGACCGTCATCGAGGTCCCGGCCTTCCGGGGCAGCGACGAAGAAGAGCCCGGTCACACCGGCGGCTACCTCCACTTCGGACCCGGTGGCAACCTCTACGTCGGCGTGGGCGACGACACGAACCCGTTCTACTCGCAGGGCTACACGCCCATCGACGAGCGACCGGGCCGCGAGAAGTTCGACGCCCAGCGCTCGTCCGGCAACACGAACGACCTGCGCGGCAAGATCCTGCGCATCCACCCCGAAGCCGCCGGCGGCTACACCATTCCCGCCGGCAACCTGTTCGCGCCCGGCACCGCCCTGACCCGGCCCGAGATCTACGCGATGGGCTTCCGCAACAGCTTCCGCTTCTCCGTCGATCCGGAGACCGGCTGGATCTCCGCCGCCGACTACGGGCCCGACGCGCAGTACGAGGACCCCAACCGCGGCCCCATCGGCACCGTCGAGTGGAACCTGATCAAGGCTCCGGGCAACTACGGCTGGCCGTACTGCGTGGGTGACAACGTCCCCTTCAACGACTACGACTTCGCCACCGGGACCTCCGGAGCGAAGTTCGACTGCGCGGCGCCGGTCAACGACTCGCCGAACAACACCGGCCTGACCAACCTGCCCCCGGCCAAGGCCGCGACGGTCTGGTACGACTACCAGGCCTCCGAGGAGTTTCCCGAGATCGACGGCGGCCAGGGCGCGGCCCCGATGAGCGGCCCGTTCTACCACTACGACGCGGCCAGCACCTCCGAGCGCAAGTTCCCCGAGTACTACGACAAGACGCCGTTCTTCTACGAGTGGAGCCGCAACTTCATCAAGGAGTTCCGCCTCGACGCGGCGGGCGACCTCCTGAAGATCAACCCCTTCGTCGCCGACCTCGGCCTGCGCGCGCCGATCGACATGAAGTTCGGCCCGGACGGCGCGATGTACGTCGCCGAATGGGGCATCGGCTACTCGCGCTCCAACACCGACGACGGCATCTACCGGATCGACTACGTCGCCGGCAACCGCACCCCGCTGGCCAAGGCGAGCGCCACCCCCGACACCGGGCAGGGCCCGCTGCAGGTGACCTTCTCCTCCGACGGCACCAGCGACCCGGACGGGGACGAGCTCACCTACGCCTGGGACTTCGGTGACGGCTCCACCGGAACCGGCCCGAGCCCCACGCACACCTACACCGCCAACGGCACCTACTCGGCCCAACTGACGGTCACCGACAGCGGCGGCAAGTCGGCCGGCGTGAACGTGCCGATCATCGTCGGCAACACCCGCCCCACGGTCACCTTCACCTCCCCCGCCAACGGTCGCTTCATCGACTACGGCGACACCCTCACCTACCAGGTCAACGTGACCGACCCGGAGGACGGGGCCGTCGACTGCTCCCGGGTCGTGGTGACCGCCGCGCTCGGCCACGACAGCCACAGCCACGACACCGGCCAGTACACCGGCTGCACCGGGACCATCACCACCGGCGCCTCGGGTCACGACGCCACCGCCAACACCTA
Source organism: Streptomyces sp. NPDC093089 (assembly GCF_044754405.1). Lineage (NCBI taxonomy): Bacteria > Bacillati > Actinomycetota > Actinomycetes > Kitasatosporales > Streptomycetaceae > Streptomyces > Streptomyces sp. NPDC093089. Next base: position 256,319 of record NZ_JBIVPA010000015.1, on the reverse strand, counting down.
CCTCGTCCTGTCGGCCGACTACACCGACAACGGCGGTCTGCAGGGCACCACCTCCATCGTGCTCCAGCCCCGCCACAAGCAGGCCGAGTACTTCACCGGCAAGTCCGGGGTCCGGGTCGTCGAGCAGAGCGGCGCCGAGAACGGCAAGCGCATCGGTGACATCTCGAACGGTGACTGGATCTCCTTCAAGCCCGTGAACCTGTCCGGCGTCGAGTCCGTGACCTTCCGGGTCTCGGCTCCCTCCGGTACGGGCGGCTCCATCGAACTCCGGGCCGGCTCGCCGACCGGCGCGCTGATCGCCACCAGCCCCGTCCCGTCCACCGGCGGCTGGGACAACTACGTCAACCTCGACCCCGTCGCGGTCACCGACCCCGGCGGCACCCAGACCGTGTACGCGGTCTTCAACGCCCCGACGGCCGACTCCTTCGACGTCGACGCGCTCGTCTTCAACGCTCCCGGCACGGGCTGGACCGCCCCGCAGAGCGGCAGCACCTACACCGTGACGAGCGCCCACAGCGCCAAGCGCGTGGACGTGCGGAACGGGTCGACCGCCGACGGCGCCGCCGTCATCCAGTGGACGGCGAACGGCGGCACCAACCAGCAGTGGCAGCTGACCGACGCGGGCAGCGGGGCCTTCACCCTCACCGCGCAGCACAGCGGCAAGTGCCTGGACCTGGCGTCGAAGACCGCCGCCAACGTCCAGCAGTCGGCGTGCGTCGCCGGCGCGTCCGACCAGAAGTGGAAGCTCGTGTCGGCCGGGCTCGGCAACTACCGGATCGTCTCGGTCCTCAGCAACAAGTGCCTGAACATCCCGCAGGCCTCCACCGCGGACGACGTCCAGCTGGTCCAGTCGACCTGCTCCACGACCGCGGCCAGCCAGAAGTGGAGGTTCGGCCAGGTCGGCTGAGCCCCCCGCAAGCACCCGGTGTCCGCCCGCACCTGACCGTGGGCGGGCACCGGGCCCCGGTGGGGCGGGAGACCCGTCCCTCCCGCCCCACCACACCCCTTCCCGCACCCGCACTCGCCATCAGAGGTGGACACGCCATGACACGTCCGATCACCCTCTTCACCGGGCAGTGGGCCGACCTGCCGTTCGACGAGGTCTGCCGGCTCGCCGCGCAATGGGGCTACGACGGCCTCGAAATCGCCTGCTGGGGCGACCACTTCGAAGTCGACCGCGCACTCGACGACCCCGACTACGTACGGCGCAAGCGCGAAGTCCTCGACCGGCACGGACTGGGGGTCTGGGCGATCTCCAACCACCTCGTCGGCCAGGCCGTCTGCGACGACCCCATCGACGAGCGCCACCGGGCCATCCTGCCGGCCCGACTGTGGTCGGACGACCCGGAGACGGTGCGCCGCAACGCCGCGCGCGAGATGGCTGCCACCGCGAGGGCCGCGGCGCTCCTCGGCGTCGACACCGTCGTCGGGTTCACCGGCTCCTCGATCTGGCACACCGTCGCGATGTTCCCGCCCCCCACTCCCGGCATGATCGAGGCCGGCTACCGCGACTTCGCCGACCGCTGGAACCCCGTCCTCGACGTCTTCGAGGAGCAGGGGGTCCGGTTCGCGCTGGAGGTCCACCCGAGTGAGATCGCCTACGACCACTGGACCACCCGGAAGACCCTCGACGCCATCGGCCACCGGCCCTCCTTCGGCCTGAACTGGGACCCGTCCCACATGGTGTGGCAGGACGTCGACCCCGCCGACTTCCTCCTGGACTTCGCGGACCGGATCTACCACGTGGACTGCAAGGACACCCGCGTCCGCGTCGGTGACGGCCGCCGCGGCCGCCTCTCCTCCCACCTGCCCTGGGGCGACCCGCGCCGAGGGTGGGACTTCGTCTCCACCGGTCGGGGGGACGTGCCCTGGGAGGACTGCTTCCGGGCACTCAACGCCATCGGCTACGAGGGCCCGGTGTCCATCGAGTGGGAGGACGCCGGGATGGACCGCCTGGACGGCGCCGCCGAGGCCGTCGGGTTCATCCGCCGCCTCGCCGAGACGAGACCCTCCACCGCGTCCTTCGACGCCGCGTTCGCCACCCCCGCCCGGAAGCGAGGAACCAGACATGAGTGACACCCCCACGTGCGAGAACGGCCGGACCGGCGTCTGGTTCGTCGGCGCCCGCGGCTCGGTGGCGACGACGGCCGTCGTCGGCGCCGCCGCGGTCGGAGCGGGACTGGTTCCGCCCGTCGGCATGGTCGCCGAGCTGGACGACTTCGCGGACGCCGGGCTGCCGCCCGTCGACGGGCTGGTCTTCGGCGGCCACGACGTGACCGACACGCCCCTGCCCAAGCGCGCCGAGCAGCTCGCCGCCGCCGGAGTGTTCCCGCCCGTCCTCCTCCCCGGCGTCGAGGCGGCGCTCCGGGCCGCCGACCGGGAGATCCGGCCCGGATCCCGTACGGCCCCGGACCGACCCCAGCGGGCGGCCGCCGAGCAGCTGACCGCGGACATCGCCTCGTTCCGCGACCGCCACGGACTCGACCAGGTCGTGGTCGTCAACGTCTCCTCCACCGAGCCCCCGGCCGTCGCCCACCCCGCCCACGACAGCCTCCCCGCACTCGAAGCGGCCCTCGCCCAGGCCCCGGACGTCCTCCCCGCCAGCTCGCTGTACGCCTACGCGGCCCTGCGCGCCGACTGCGGATACGTGGACTTCACCCCCTCGCCCGGCATCCGCGTCCCCGCCCTGCGGGAACTCGCCGGCCTGCGCGGACTGCCGTACGCGGGCAGCGACGGGAAGACCGGCGAGACCCTGGTGCGTACGGCCCTGGGGCCGATGTTCGCCCACCGGGGACTGCGCGTGCGGTCCTGGTCGGGCACCAACCTGCTCGGCGGCGGGGACGGGGCGACCCTCGCCGACCCGGAGGCGGCCCTCAGCAAGAACACGTCCAAGCGCAGCGGCCTGACCGCCCTCCTCGGCGACCGGGTGGAAGGCCTGACCCACATCGACTACGTGCCGAGCATGGGCGAGGTGAAGACGGCGTGGGACCACATCGCGTTCGAGGGGTTCCTCGGCACGCCCATGACCCTCCAGTTCACCTGGCAGGGCGTCGACTCGGCGCTCGCCGCGCCCCTCGTCCTCGACCTGGCCCGCTTCCTGGCCCGCGCTCGCGACACCGGCGCCGCCGGGCCGCAGGAACAGCTCTCCTTCTTCTTCAAGGACCCCCTCCACGCGGACGGTTCACCGGCCGAGCACCGCCTCGTCACCCAGTTCGAGGCACTCAGGGCCTGGTACGCGGGAGACGGGCGATGACGGGGACCACGGCCGGCGCCACGGCCGGTGCCGCGCTCGTGACCGGAGCCCGGACCGCGCTGGAGCTCGTACGGGCCCCGGCAGCGCTCACCGTGCTCGGCGACACCCTCGCGGGCGCCGCGGCGAGCGGCCGGCCCGCCACGGCGGGACGGCGGGCGCGGCTCGCGCTCGCCTCCACCTGCCTCTACTGGGCGGGCATGGCGCTCAACGACTACGCGGACCGGGAGGTGGACGCCGAGGAACGCCCCCACCGCCCCGTGCCCTCCGGCCGGATCAGCCCCCGCGCCGCCCTCGCCGCCGCCACCGCGCTCACCGGCGCGGGTCTCGCCGCCGCGGCGGCCGACGGCCGGGACAGCCTGGCCGTCGCCGTCCCCCTCGCGGCCACCGTCTGGGCCTACGACCTGTCCCTGAAGAACACGCCGTACGGACCCGCCGCGATGGCCGCCGCACGGGGCCTCGACGTCCTGATGGGCGCGGGGGCCCGAGGAGCGCGGCACGCCCTCGCCCCGGCGGCCCTCCTCGCCGGGCACACGTACGCGGTCACGGCGGTGAGCCGCAAGGAGACCCTCGGCTCCGGCGCCTCCCTGCCCGCCGCCGCGCTCGCGGCCACCGGCACGGTCGGCCTGCTCGCCGCCGCGCTGACCCCGGCGACCGCGCGGCGCGCCCACCGGGCCGCGTCGACCGCGCTCCTCGGCGGCTACGTCCTCGCGGCCGGCTCCGCCCAGCTGACCGCGACCGTCCGCCCCGACGCCACCCGCCTGCGGCGCGCGGTCGGCGCCGGGATCCACGCCATGATCCCGCTGCAGGCGGCCCTGGCCGTGCGCGGCGGCTCCGTCCGCGCCGCGCTCCCGCTCCTCGCCGCCTACCCCCTGGCCAAGAGGCTGTCCCGGAAGGTGTCCCCGACATGACCGCACCGCGCTTCGGCTACGGCACCAACGGGCTGGGCGACCACCGTCTCGACGAGGCACTGGAGGTGATCGCCGGCCTGGGATACAGCGGAGTGGCCCTCACCCTGGACCGCGGCCACCTCGACCCCTACAGCGCAGGCCTGAGCCGCCGGCTCGCCAGGATCCGGCGCAGGCTGACCGCCCTCGGCCTCGGCGTCGTCGTGGAGACCGGCGGCCGCTACGTCCTCGACCCCTGGCGCAAGCACGCCCCCACCCTGCTCGACGGCGAACCGGAGGGACGGGCGCGCCGGCTCGGCTTCCTGCGACGGGCCGTCGGGATCGCCGCCGACCTGGAGGCGGAGGCGGTCTCCTTCTGGAGCGGCACCCCCGAACCGGGGACGGACCACGACGAGGCGTTCAAGCACCTCACGGAGGGGTGCGCCACCGTCGTCGAGACCGCCGGACTCGTCGGCGTGCGGCTCGGGTTCGAACCGGAACCGGGCATGCTGGTCGCGGACCTGGACGGCTACGAGCGCCTGCGCCACGCCCTCGGGAACCCGGAGGCCTTCGGCCTGACCCTCGACATCGGGCACTGCCAGTGCCTGGAACCCTTCCCGCCGGACGAGTGCGTACGGCGGGCGGCGCCCTGGCTGGTCAACGTCCAGATCGAGGACATGCGCCGCGGCGTCCACGAGCACCTGGAGTTCGGCGAGGGCGAGATCGACTTCCCTCCCGTCCTCGCCGCGCTGACCGAGGCCGGCTACCGCGGACTGGTGTCCGTCGAGCTGCCCCGCCACGGACACAGCGGCCCGGCGACCGCGGCCCGGTCGCTCGACGCCCTCCGGGCCGCCTCCGCGCTGCCCTGGACGACCGAGGCCGTCCAGCGCGTGAAGGCCGATCCGACCGCCCTGAGCACGCTGTTCCCCCTCGCGGCCCGCCACGCGGGCGCCGACGCGGGGCCGGCCGTCCGCGCCCAACTCCTCCAGGCCCTGCCCGGCTCGGCGCCCGAGCGGGCGGCGGTCCTGGAGGAGCTGTACCAGCGGGGGGACACGGCCGAGCGCCTCGCCGTGCTGCGCGCCCTGCCGCTCCTCGACCGGGACGGAGGGGTCGGCGCCGCGGCGCTGCCCCTGGTCGCCGACGCCCTGCGGACCAACGACGTCCGCCTCGTCACGGCCGCCGTCGGCCCGTACACCGCCCGGCACCTCGACCAGCCGGCCTGGCGGCAGGCCGTCCTGAAGTGCGTCTTCATGGGCGTCCCGCTGTACGCCGTCGCCGGTCTCACCCGGCGGACGGACCCCGAACTCGTCCGCATGTTCCACGCCTTCGCCGCCGAGCGGCTCGCCGCCGGCCGACCGGTCCCCGACGACCTGCTGACCCAGCTCGACCTCCACGACACGGAAGAGCGACATGCGCATCTTTGACCCCCACATCCACATGACCTCCCGCACCACCGACGACTACCGGGCCATGCACGCCGCCGGCGTCCGGGCCCTCGTCGAACCCGCTTTCTGGCTAGGCCAGCCGCGCACCTCTCCCGGCAGCTTCCGCGACTACTTCGACGCCCTCCTCGGCTGGGAGCCCCACCGCGCCGCCCAGTACGGCATCCGGCACTACTGCGCCCTCGCGCTCAACCCGAAGGAGGCCAACGACCCCCGCTGCCTGCCGGTCCTCGACGACCTGCCGCGTTACCTCGTCAAGGACAATGTCGTCGCCGTCGGGGAGATCGGCTTCGACTCGATGACCGACGCCGAGGAACACGCCTTCACCCGGCAGCTCGCCCTCGCCCGCGAGCACGGCCTGCCCGCCCTCGTGCACACCCCGCACCGCGACAAGGCCGTCGGCACCGCCCGCACGCTCGACCTCGTCCGCGCCGACGGCATCGACCCCGCCCTCGTCGCGGTCGACCACCTCAACGAGGTCACCGCGCCGATCGTCGCCGCGTCCGGATGCTGGATGGGCTTCTCCGTCTACCCCGACACCAAGATGGACCCGGACCGCACGGTCGCCATCCTCAAGGAGCACGGCACCCGCCGCGTCCTGGTGAACTCGGCGGCCGACTGGGGCCACAGCGACCCGCTGCGCACCCACGCGACCGCCCTCGCCATGCTCGACGCCGGCTTCACCGAGGACGACGTGGACCAGGTCCTGTGGCGCAATCCGGTCGAGTTCTACGGCCAGAGCGGCCGGCTCGTCCTGGACGACGTCGAACGCCCCGAGGAAGAGGCGCTGTTCGCCGGAAACTCGATCCGCAGGGGCGGCAGCTGATGCGCCTGCGCCACCCCGGCGGCGAGCTCGTCCACCTCGGCTACTGCACCAACGTGCATCCGGCCGAGGACCTGGACGGCATCCTCGCCCAACTCGACGCCTACGCCCTGCCCGTACGCGAGCACCTCGACGAACCGGTCCTGGGCGTCGGACTCTGGCTCGCCCACCAGGTGGCGGCCGCGCTGGCCGCCGACCCCGGCCTCACGCGCGCGCTGCGCAGCGAACTCGCCGCACGCGGCCTGGAGGTCGTCACCCTCAACGGCTTCCCGTACGAGGGCTTCCACCGGCCCGTCGTCAAGCACGCCGTCTACCGCCCGGACTGGACGTCCCCGGAACGGCGCCGCTACACCGCGAACCTGGCGCGCGTCCTCGCCGGCCTGCTCCCCGACGACGTGGCGGAGGGCACGATCTCCACCCTCCCCTTCGGATGGCGCGCCGACTGGCGACCGCGCCACCTCCGCCGGGCGGCCCGGCAGATCCGGATCCTCGGCGACGAACTCGCCGAGCTGCGCGGGCGGACCGGCCGGAGCATCCGGATCGCCTTCGAGCCCGAACCCGGCTGCCTCGTGGAGACCACCGCGGACGCGGTGCGCCACCTGTCGGACCTCGACCCGCGCCACTTCGGCCTCTGCCTGGACATCTGCCACCTCGCCGTGGCCTTCGAGACACCGCAGGAAGCCCTCGACCGGCTGGCCCGCGCCGGGATCCCCGTACTCAAGGCGCAGATCTCCTGCGCCCTGCACGCCGACGACCCGGCGGACGGCGCCACGCGCGCCGCCCTCGCGGCCTTCGCCGAGCCCCGCTTCCTCCACCAGACGCGCCGGAGGGGGCGGCCCGCCACCGGCACGGACGACGTGCCGGAAGCACTCACCGGACCGGCGGCCCTCCCCACCGGAGACCCCTGGCGCACCCACTTCCACATCCCCGTCCACGCCGACCCGGCGCCCCCGCTGACATCGACCCGGCCCGTCCTGCGGAGCGCGCTGTCCGCGCTGCTCCGCACCGACCACCCCGTCACACGGCACCTGGAGACCGAGACCTACACCTGGTCGGTGCTGCCCGAACCGCCCCGGGACGCCGCCGGTCTCGCCGCGGGCATCGCCGCCGAACTCGCCTGGACACGAAGCGAACTGCTCGACCTCGGGCTCTCCCGTCCCGGGGCGGGAGACCCCGAGCGGGAGCACGCCACCCGATCCGACAGGAGCGCCCGATGAGCGTCGTCGTCCTGAACATCGTGGGCCTCACACCGCGGGCCCTCGCCGACATGCCCCGGCTGCGGTCCGCCGCCGCCCAGGGCTTCACCGCGGGACTGGACACGATCCTCCCCGCGGTCACCTGCTCGGTCCAGTCCACCTTCCTGACCGGCACCCTCCCCACCGACCACGGCATCGTCGGAAACGGCTGGTACGACCGGGACATGGGCGAAGTCGCCTTCTGGCGGCAGCACCACGCCCTCGTCCGGGGCGAGAAGGTCTGGCAGACGGCCCGCCGCACCCGCCCCGGCCTCAAGGTCGCCAACATCTGCTGGTGGTACGCCATGGGGGCCGACGTCGACATCACCGTCACCCCGCGTCCCGTCTACCACTACGACGGACGCAAGTCCCCCGACTGCTACACCGTCCCGGCCGCACTGCGCGACTCCCTCACCGCCGAGCTCGGCCCCTTCCCCCTCTTCGACTACTGGGGCCCCAGGGCCGGCATCGCCTCCTCCCAATGGATCATCGACGCCACCCGGCGCGTCCTGGCCGAGCACGATCCGGACCTCGCCCTCGTGTACGTCCCCCACCTCGACTACGACCTCCAGCGGCACGGCCCGAACTCCCCGCAGGCGCGTACCGCCGCACGCGCACTCGACCACGCCCTGGCCCCCCTCCTCGCCGCCCTGGACGCGCGCGGAAGCACCGTGGTGGCCCTGAGCGAGTACGGCATCGGCGAGGTGCGGCGCCCCGTCGACATCAACCGCGCCCTGCGCCGTGAGGGCCTCCTGAACGTGTACACCCAGCAGGGCATGGAGTACCTCGACCCCTGGACCTCCCGCGCCTTCGCGACCCCCGACCACCAACTCGCCCACGTGTACGTCGCCGACCCCGCGGACCTGCCCCGGGTGCGGGACGTGCTCCTCGCGACCGAGGGGATCGAGCGGGTCCTGGACGAGGACGACCGGCTGAAGGCCGGGCTCGGCCACCCCCGTGCCGGCGAGCTCGTCGCGCTCGCCGCCGCCGACAGCTGGTTCACCTACTACTACTGGCTCGACGACGACCGGGCCCCGGACTTCGCCCGAGGCGTGGAGATCCACCGGAAACCCGGATACGACCCGGCCGAGCTCTTCTTCGACCCCGCCGACCCCATGGTCATGGCCAAGGCCGCCCTGACCCTGGCCAAGGTGAAGCTCGGCATCCGGACCGCCGTCTCCGTCGTGCCCACGGATCCGTCCTGCGTCAAGGGCAGCCACGGCCGTCTGCCGGACGACCCCGCCGACGGCCCCGTCCTGCTCTGCTCGCGCCCCACCCACGCCCGCGAACGCTTCCACGCCACCGAGGTCAAGGAGTTCCTGCTCTCCTGCCTCGACGACGACGCGGCGGCAACCTGACAGCCCGCTCCACGGTTCGCTCCGCACTCCGCCCCGTACCCCTCTGTTGGGCGACGCTGAAAATGCCGACGGGGGCGGCATTGAGGATGCCGACCAACGGAACGAAGAGGCCCCGCTGGGAGTATTCCCAGCGGGGCGGTTGTCGGTGAGGTGTCGCTTTAGTCGGCAAGGTGTCGGGCGGTTCATACAGGTTGTGTTTGTGGACTGGCAGTCAGACGGCAGCCAGACTTCCGAACACCACCTTCATGTGAGGGCGGTGAGAGGATCGATGGCCCAGTGGTTGGTTGGCAGAAATCGGTCCGCGAACGTCACATTGCGTTCGCCGATGAACCGGAAGCCGAGAGATCGGCAGATGCCGTTCGAAGCGCCATTGCCCGTTGCAGGAAATGCGTGCACGAGTCCCCAACGGTCCGCGTCTCGTGCCTGTTCGAGCAGGGTGCGGACGGCCAGTTTGCCCAGTCCGCGTCCCTGGTACTCCGGCAGGACCATCCATCCGATCTCCGACATGGGCCCGTCCTCGGCGTCGTGGGACCATATGGTCACTGTTCCCGCCACCACTTCAGGCGTGGCTGGGTCAGGAATGATCATCTTGGTCCAGTCGATATCTGCCGCCGCCTTGTGGACGTCTCGCCGAACCTTGTCCTCCATGCCTTCGCGTGGCAGCGGTCCGCCGAGGTCAGCCATCATGATGGGATCGCACCGCATCCTGACGTATGCATCGACGTCGACAAGCTCGACGTTGCGCAACTGCACTGGCTACTCCTTGGCTCGTTGGACTCCTCGAATGATCCGATATCACGATCACCGCAGTCTTGTATGCCTGTTGCACGCCCTGAAGCAGTTCAGTCGAGAACTTCGGTGACGGCGGACTGAGCGGCTTTCTCGTCGACGAGGGACTTGCCTGCGGCGAACGTGGCGACGAGGGATTGCAGGCAGAGGTTGTTGACCGCGCGGGGGAACCCGCGGGATGTGGTGTGGATGAGGGTGACGGCGTCGTCGGTGAACAGCTGGTCGCTGCGGCCGGCGAGGCCGAGGTGGTGCTTGATGTGGCTGGCGGTCTCGGTCGCGGTCATGCCGGGCATCGTGTAGCGAAGCGCGGTCCGCTGTTCGAGTGCTGCGAGGACGGCGAGTTTCATGGTCCGCCGCAGGGTCGGCTGACCGACCAGCAGGCAGGACGGGGGCGAGTCCTGGTCCATGCCGATGGAGCGTTCGGAGATGCACCAGGTGATGCGGGCGACGGCTTCGTTGTGGGACGCATGGCGGTGGAGCATGCCGGGGGCGAGGTCTCGGCCAAAGGGCATGCGGCTGCATCCGTAGTGGGCCTGGAGCTTCTCGATCACGCTGGTCCTCCGTGTGGTTGGCGGGGCCCGGTCATTCGCCGGTCAGGTCGGTGAGGCCCACGGTGTTCGGCACCGGCTCGCCCAGGGCGGCGTAGTTGACCTTGTCGGCGAGTTCGGCCCGGTGGGCGGTGTCGATCAGGCCGAGGTAGTCGATGCCGGTGGTCGGCCGTGGTTCCTCGGTCGGGGTCTCCGGTCGGGCCTTGGGGTGGGAATGACGGCTGATCTGGAAGGGCAGCGCGGTCCCGGCGTCCTGGCCGTTGGCCCGGACTCGCAGGAAGGACAGGTCGAAGGGGTCGAAGACCAGCTCAACCCGCTGGCCGACCAGCAGTGGGTCGACCTGGTAGCGGTTTCCGTGAAGGGAGACCAGCGCGGCCCGGGAGACGGTGCGGTGCTCTGACCAGCGGAAGGCTTCGGCCAGGTCAGCCGGGTTGGGGACGATGAGGGGATGGCCGTTCATCCAGAGGGCCGGCGGGGCGGCTCCGGTCTCGGAGTGGACCCGGCGGTGGTAGACGTTCTCGGTCCAGGCCGTGAAGAGGCGGTTCATCTCCAGAAGGCTGTCGATCTGCCGGCCCGCCTGGCCGTCACCCGGAAGCGATCTCGACGACGAACTCGCTGTTCACGGTGCGGAAGAATCGCTCGATCTTGCCCCGGCCCTGCGGGCGTCCAGGGGTGGAGTGCACCAGCTTGATCCCGAGTTCCGCGCAGGCCCGCAACAGCCACGAGTCGACAAAAGTACTCCCGTTGTCAACGTAGATGTAGCGCGGGACGCCGCGGGCGGCGAGGGCCGACCGAAGCGCCGCGGCCAGGCGGACGGTGTCCTCGGCGAAGCCCCAGCGGTGCCCCATGATCGCCCGCGAGTGGTCGTCGAGGAAGGCGAACAGGTACGTCTTGCGGCCCTGGACCATCGGCCCGTGCAGGGCGTCGCCGGTCCACAACTCGTTCGGGGCGTCGGCCTCGAACCGTCCGAACACCGCCGGCGCGACAGGAGGAGCGTTCAAAGCGTTCAGTCCCTCTCGGACGAGCATCCTCTGGATGGTGCGTTCGTCGGGCGCCCAGCCCCGCTGGGCGCCGATGATCCGGCGGATCTGAGCCGCCGACCGCGACGGGTTCTCCTTCTTCAGGGCCGCCGCCAGGTCCATGAACTCCGGCGGGGTGCGGGGCCGGGACTGGCGCGGTGAGGGGACCAGGGCCTCGAAGCCGGCCCGTCTCCACTCGTAGATCCACCGGTCCAGAGTCCACCGGGTGATCCGCACCGCCCGCCCGTCCGGGTCGACGTGTGTCATGGACGCCAACTGGCGGACCATCGCGCCGCGCTGGCGGCGCGACAACGTCGGATCCGCGGCTTCCCTGATCAGCATGTAGCGGAACAGGCCGATCGCCTGAGCCCGCTCCAGCCGTGTCTGGCTCTTCCTGACCTGGCACCTGACCACCAGCCCTCTCACGCAGCGTGAACACACATGCGTGACGGTGACAGAACGTGTCGGCGTGGCGTCAGGGGCGGCTCGTGTTGATCGTTTCCACCGGCCAGGAAGGCGCCAGCAGTATCCCGCCCGTCACCGCGCAGGCCACCCGCCAGGGCGACACCTTGCCGATGTCCGGCCACCGTGACGCGACCGACCACCGGGCACCCAGCACGGCACCGACCGCGTCCGCGAAGGGTGTCCGGGCCGGTCCCGGCGGCGCCGGGTCAACGCCGGTGTCCACCAGCACCACCGTGAAGATGCGCCGAACCGTCTCCGCCCGGCCGGCGAACCGGCGAATCCATCCGCGGACCGTCTCCACCGGCCCCCCCAGTCGGCCCGCGATCACCCGGACCCCGGCCCCGGCCGCCTTCGCCGCCAGAGCCGCACCGATCACATCCGCCAGATCCGCCCGCCTGACCAGCGCGAATACCGGAAGGAGCACATGAGACATGCCGCAGCCCTCACACAGCGAACGCCGAGGACGGACCCCGACCGTCCCACCCGACGCGTCCCGCAGTACACGCGAACGTGCCCACCCCCACGGCCGCAACACACCCGAACAACCAGGGCAAACCAACTCGCCCCGCACCAGACGAACTTCGACTCGTGCCGGGTCGGCCTCTACCGTGAGCACAGCGCCCCCGCGCGCTACACGGCCCTCCCGGCGCTCGGCCAAGAGATACCGGGAGGGCCTTCTCGCGCGCTCTTCGTCGGCAAGGTGCCGCCCCAAATCTGCACCCATTCGTCGGCAGGCACGCTTACCGATCATGTCGGCACCAAGCTGCCCAAACTGCCGTACTCATGGGTATCTTCAATGACGCCTGACAACCCCTCCGGCTCCTGTGTCGGAGGGGTACGGTGTGCCGCCGAAGCCTGTACCGGCGTGGTAACGACTGTTACCATGCGGGTATGGCGAAGACACAGCTGGGTGCGCGCGTGGACGAGGACGTGGCGGAGCTCGCGCGGAAGCGGGCGGCCGACCTGGGACTGAGCGTCGGGGACTACCTGGCCCGGCTGGTGCAGGACGACGCCAGCGGTCTGCGCACCCGAGCGGTCGACGCGGCCGCCCGCTTCCTGGCCGAACACCAGGGGGTCTTCGACGAGGCCGAACAGGGCGGGTCGATGTCCGGGGGAGAGCGCGCGGCCTGATGGAACTGCACATCGACGTTCCCTGGATCCTCCAGGTCGCCGAGATCGCCGGGGCGAACGACCCGGCTCCCGACGACTACGGCGTCCCGGTCGCGGCCGTCGCACGCCACCGGGCCGAGCTGTTCGAACAGCCCATATACGAAGGGCCCTACGCCAAGGCCGCCGCCCTGGTGCACACCCTCGCCCGGTGCCACTGGCTGGAGCGCTCCAACCTCGCCGTCGCCGCCGCGACCGGGGTCATGTACCTCGAAGCCGCCGGGATCCGCGTCAAGCCGACCCGCCAGGACGTCCTCGCCCTGAAGGACCTGCTCCTCGCACCCGCCTGCACGGCCGGGAAGATCGCCACCCTGCTGCGGGCCTGGCCCACCGCCACCTGACCCGGCTCCGTCAGGGCCGCGCGCGCTTTCCGGCCGGCTCCCGCACCGCGGGGTCGGCCGGTGCGGCCGCGGTCCTGTCGCGTCGCTCCACGGCGACCGCCGCGAGCCCCGCAACCAGCGACACCAGGCCGCCGGCGACGAATCCCCAGCGCACCCCCCAGCGGTCGGCCAGCCACCCCACGAGCAGCGCGCCGAGCGGCGTCGATCCCTGGAGGATCAGCGTGTACAGGGCCAGGATCCGGCCGCGCAGCTCGGGCGGGACGCCGAGCTGGACCCGGTGGTTGGCGGCCTGCGCGAAGTAGATCGACGCGCCGCCGGTGAGGAAGAGCAGCACCATCGAAGGCCCGTACGCCGACACCACGCCCACGGAGGCCTCCAGCACGCCGAAGCCGACGGCGGCTCCCGCCACGAGCCGGGCCGACGGGCGGCCCCGCCGCACGGTCGTCAGCATCGCCGCGAGCAGCGATCCCGCCGCGAACACGGCGGTCACCACGCCGAACGTCGAAGCGCCGGCGTGGTGCACCTGCGTCGCCAGGAGCGGCAGGGTCAACTGGAAGTTCAGACCGAACAGGCCCACCACCGCGACCAGCACCAGCGGCACCACCAGATCGAACCGGCCCGCCGCCTTCAGCCCGTCCACCACCCGCACCCGGTCGCCGCGCCGCCGCGCCCGTCCGGCACCGTCCCGCATCAGGCGCAGCGCGACCACGGTGGCCGCGTAGCTGGCCGCGTTCACCAGCATCACCCAGCCGACACCGGCCACCGAGATGAACAGCCCCGACAGCGCCGGGCCCACGACCCGGGCGACGTTGAAGTACGCGGCGCTGAGCGCCGAGGCGTTGGGCAGCAGCTCCGATCCCACGAGCTCGCCGACGAAGGCCATCCGCGCCGGCACCTCGACCGAGTTCACCACGCCCAGGGCGCACGCGAACACGTACACGTGCCAGAGCCGGACCTCGCCCGCGAGGACCAGGACCGCCAGCACCAGGGCGAGTGCGCACGACACCACGTTCGCGACCGTCAGCAGGGCCCGCTTGTCGTAGCGGTCCGCGAGCCGCCCCCCGTACAGCGTGAGCAGCAGCAGGGGCGCGAACTGCAGTGCCGTCACCGTGCCCAGGGCGCTCGCCGACCCGCCGGTCAGGCCGAGGACGAGCCAGTCCTGCGCGACGACCATCATCCACGTGCCGGCCACCGACACGATCTGGCCGAGCACGAACAACCGGAAGTCCCGTACGCGCAGGGCGCGGAAGACCTCGCCGAAGCCGCCGCTCACGATTCCGGCACCCCAACCCACCGTCCGCCTCCCGTTCGACCTCGGCGCCACCTCGACCGGCCGACGCGGAACATGCCCGGAGGCTACCGACCGGAGCTCGGGTCCCGGTCGAGGCGCGCGAGTCCGACCGCCGGACGCCTCGGCCACCCTCCGGCGGTGAGGGATCCGTCACGCTCCCTCTAGATGACAATGAAAACTATTGTCGATAAGGTCTCGTTCGGTCGAGCGAGCGCGACGCACCGCACAGCGCCGCCTCCATGACCGTTCCGCACCTCAACCACGCCGTGAAAAGGGGAAGTCGTGGCTCATCTGTTGATGGTCGAGAGCTGGGTCGGGTCCATGAGCAGGCTGCTGCCGAGGGCCCTGCGGGAGGGAGGGCACGAGTTCACCTTCCTGACCCGCGACCTGCACCACTACCTGCGCTCCGCGCCCGAGGGCACCGCGCACCCGCTCCTCGCCGCCCGGCACGTGCTCACCGCGGAGACCAACGACGGCGAGGCGCTGCTGCCGTTCGTCGAGCGCGCCCATGACGTGCTGCGCTTCGACGGGGTGGTCACCTCCTGCGACTACTACCTCCGGACGGCCGCGGAGATCGCGGGCCGCCTGGGGCTGCCCGGCCCCACCCCCGAGGCGGTCGGGAACGCCTGCCGCAAGGACGCGACCCGCAGTGTGCTGGCCGAGGCAGGCCTTCCGGGACCGAGGTTCGCCGTGTGCGCGGACTGGGCCGAAGCCACCGCCGCGGCACACCGCATCGGCTATCCGCTGGTGCTCAAGCCCGTGGACCTGTGCGCCGGCATGTTCGTGCGCCGCGTCGACGACGAGGCGGCGCTCGCGGAGGCCTACCGGGCGCTCGCCGCGTTCCCCGTCAACGCCCGGGGGCAGCGCCGCGAGCCCGTGGTGCTGCTCGAAGAACTCCTCGAAGGACCCGAGGTGAGCGTCGAGACCGTGTCGTACGACGGGGCCGTGCACGTCGTCGGCGTCACCGACAAGAGCCTCGGGGGAGCTCCCGCGTTCGTCGAGACGGGCCACATGTTCCCCGCCGCACTGGATCCGGCGGACACCGAAGGCGCCGGGGAGACCGCGCGCCGGGCGCTGAAGGCACTGGGCCTCGACGGGGTCGTCGCGCACACCGAGATCAAGCTGACGCCCGACGGGCCCCGCGTCGTCGAGGTCAACCCCCGGCCCGCCGGCAACCGCATCACCGAACTCGTGCGCCATGTCACCGGCGTCGACCTGGCCGCCGCCTGCGTGGACGTCGCACTCGGCAGGGAACCGGACCTGCACCGCCGCGCCACCGGCCTGACCAGCGCCGCGATCGGGTTCCTCGTACCGGACACGGACGGCGTCCTGGAGGCCGTCGACGGCGCCGAAGCGGTCCGCGCCGCCGACGACCTGCTGGAACTCCGGCTCGCCGACCCCGGCAAGGCCGTCAGGGCCACCGGCAGCAACAACGACTACCTCGGCCACGTCATGGCCGGAGACGCCCGGGGCACGGCCGCCCGGGACCGCGTCGCCGCCCTGCTCGCCCAGCTCGCCCCCCGGGTGGTGACCCGATGACCGCCCTCACCGCGACGTCCGCCGCCTCCTCGTACGACGACCTCGTCGAGCGCGTCCTGGCCGGCGGATACGGCCCCGACCCGCGCACGCGGCACGTCTCCGTGGCCTTCACCACCCGGCAGGCGGTACGGCACGAAGGGCGCGGCTCCGGCTACCGGAACGAGGTGCTGAGCCTGCGCCTCGCCGAGGCGGTGGGGTCCTGCGCGGTCGAGCCCGGCGAGCTGCCCGACGGCGCCGTCGAGGACTGCGTCGGCGCCGACGTCGCCCGGCTCCTGGAGCACGACGCGGCACCGGTCCGGGTCGCCGCCCTCGACGCGTACCTCGCGCATGTCCTGCCGCACGGACCGGAGAACGGCGCACGGCCCTGCCCGCTGCCCGCCGGCACGTCGCTGGAGAAGTCCCGTGCCAGGGCCGCGGCCGTGGTGGACCTGGTCGGCGTCGCACCCGGGTCGACCGTGCTCGTCGTGGGCGTGGTCAACTCCCTGCTCGAAGCCCTGCGGGCGCGCGGTCTGGCGTACGTCCCCTGCGACCTCAAGGGCGGGACGACCGAGTGGGGCGAGCCGGTCCGCACCGACGCCCTGGCGGAACTGAAGCGCTGCGACGCCGTCCTGGCCTCCGGGATGACCCTCGGCAACGGCACCTTCGAGCCGCTGCGCCGGCACGCGCGGCGCCACGGCGTCCCGCTGGTGATGTTCGCGCAGACCGGCAGCGCGGTCCTGCCGCGGCTGATCGGCTCCGGTGTCACCGCGGTGTCCGCGGAGCCGTACCCCTTCTTCTGGCTCGACGGCGGTCCCGGGACCGTGCACCGCTACGGAGGCACCCTGTGACCACGGCCGTCCTCGGCTCCCCGCGCCGCACCGCAGGCAACCGGGAGCTCCTCGCCCTGCTCGGCCGTACGCCGCTCGCCCGCGTGACCGTCGACCTGCCGTGCCCCCAACCGGGATTCTGGGCCAAGCTCGAAGGGCTCGGCGCCGGAGGAATGAAGGCGCGCGCCGCCGTCTCCATGCTCCTGGGAGCGGAGGAGCGCGGCGAACTGCTGCCCGGCGCACCGGTGGTGGAGTCCACCTCGGGAACCCTCGGCATCGGACTCGCCTTCGCCGGACAGGCCCTCGGACACCCGGTCGTGCTGGTCGGCGACGCCGAGCTGGAGCCCTCGATGCGGCGACTGCTGCGCGCGCACGGCGCCCGGCTGGAGCTCGTCGACCGTCCGGCGGCCGAGGGCGGCTGGCAGGCCGCCCGGCTCGCCCGGCTGCGGGAACTGCTCGCCCGGCTCCCCGGCGCCTACTGGCCCGACCAGTACAACAACCCCGACAACACGGCGGGTTACGCCTCCCTGGCGGCCGAACTCGCCACCCAGCTCGACCACCTCGACGTGCTGGTGTGCAGCGTCGGAACCGGCGGCCACAGCGCCGGGATCGTCGGACCGCTGCGCCGCCACTGGCCTCACCTGCGGCTCATCGGCGTCGACGCCACCGGCTCCACCATCTTCGGCCAGCCCGCCAGACCCCGCCTCATGCGCGGCCTCGGCAGCAGCATCCATCCGCGCAACGTCGCCTACGACGCCTTCGACGAGGTTCACTGGGTCGGCCCCGCCGAAGCCGCCGGCGCCTGCCGCCGACTGGCCCGCACCGCCTTCGTCAGCGGCGGCTGGAGCACCGGCGCCGTCGCCCTCGTCACCGCCTGGGCCGCCCGCGTCCATTCCGGAGCGGTCGTCGCCACCGTCTTCCCCGACGGCCCGCAGCGCTACCTCGGCAGCGTCTTCGACGACGACTTCACCACCGCCCACGGCATCGACCCCGCCACCGCCGCCACCCGCCCCGTCGAGATCCCGCACCCCCGGGCCGTCGAGGCCACCGGCTGGGCCCGCTGCCGCACCGTCACCGACCCGCTCCTGACCCGAACGACCGCCACCACTCCGGAAGAGACCCCGTGAAGTCCCGTCAGCGCACCGTACGGCTCGCCCTCACCGAGCCGCTGCGCATCTCCCGCTCCACCACGGCGGCCCGCGAAGCCGTCTGGCTGACCGTCGAGCACGACGGGCGGCGCGGCCACGGAGAGGCCGTCACCAGCGTGTACTACGGCCTCGACGCCGACACCCTGGGACGGCTCGTCCACGAGGAGTCCCGCCGGCTCGCAGGCTTCCCCGACCCCGAGACCGCCCTGGAAGCACTCCAGGACGACACGCGCCGGGCCGCCGCCCCGCCCGCCGTGACCGCGGCCGTCGAGTCCGCGCTGCTCGACCTCGTCGGCAAGCGCGCGGACGTGCCGGTCCACCGGCTGCTCGGCACCCAGGGTGCCCCGCCCCGCGCCACCACCGCCCGCACCGTCGGCATCACCGCACCGGAGAGGGCCGGGGCGCTGGCGGCCCGCCTCGTACGCGACGGATTCACCGTCCTCAAGCTCAAGGCCGGCACACCCGACCCGGACGACGACTTCGCCCGCGTGCGGGCCGTGCGGACCGCGGCGCCCCACGCCCGGCTGCTCCTCGACCCGAACGGGGCCTGGTCCGCGCGGGAGGCGGAGAAACTGGTCCCGCACTTCGCGGAACTGGGGGTCGAGGCCGTCGAGCAGCCCTTGGCACCCGGCGACCCCGAGGCGCTGGCGACGTTCGCGGAACGCTCACCGCTCCCCGTCATCGCCGACGAGGACGCGGTCGACCACGAGGACGCCCGCCGCCTCGCCGGACGCGTCCAGGGCATCAACGTGAAGCTGGCCAAGTGCGGCGGCGTCGGCCCCGCACTCCGCATCGCCGAACTGCTGGCCGGCAGCGGAACCGAGCTGATGCTCGGCTGCCTGACCGCGAGCACCCTCGGCATCGCCCCCGCCGTCCACCTCGCCGACCGCGCCCGCTGGGTCGACCTCGACGGCCACCTGCTGCTCGCCGACGACCCCTGGACGGGCATCGGCGGCACCGACGGCACCGTACGGGTGAGCCGGCACCCGGGCCTGGGCGTCCGCGAACGCGCCGACGGGGAGGCCCGCACATGAGGACATGGCACGAGATACGCGCCTTCCCGCCTGCCATCCGGCTGCTGCTCGTCAACCAGCTCGGCGTCAACACCGGCTTCTACCTGCTCGTCCCCTACCTCGCCCTGCACCTCACCGAGGACCTGGGGATGTCGGCCGCCGTCGTCGGCATCGTCCTCGGCGTGCGCAATCTCAGCCAGCAAGGACTGTTCCTCATCGGCGGGACGGCATCCGACCGGCTCGGAGCCCGCGGCGTCATCATCGCCGGATGCGCCCTGCGCACCGTCGGCTTCGGACTGTTCGCCCTCGGCGACGGACTGCCCGTACTCCTCGCCGCGTCCGTGCTCAGCGGCCTGGCCGGGGCGCTCTTCAACCCCGCCGTACGGGCCTATCTCGCCCTGGAGGCGGGGGAGCGGAAGGCCGAGGCGTTCGCCCTGTTCAACGTCTTCGCCACCACCGGCGCCCTGATCGGACCGCTGCTCGGCAGCGCCCTGCTCCTCGTCGACTTCCGCGCCTCCGCGCTCACCGCGGCCGGGATCTTCGCCGTACTCACCGCCGCCCAGGCCCTGGTCCTCCCGGCCCGCCCGGCTGCGCCGACCGGCAACAGCGTCCTCGGCGACTGGCGCGAGGCGGTCCGCGACCGGCGCTTCCTCGCCTTCGCCCTGGCCATGGTCGGCATGTTCACCCTGGAGAACCAGCTGTACCTGCTGCTGCCCGACGCGGCCCGCCGGGCCACCGGCTGGGACGGCGCCGCCGGACTCGTCTTCCTCACCGGCACCCTCGCCAACCTCGCGCTCCAGCTGCGCCTCACCACCGCGCTCAAGAAGCGCGGACCGAGGGCGCGTTGGATCGGCACCGGACTCGTGCTGATGGGACTGTCCTTCGTCCCGCCGATGGCCGTGTCGGGTCACGGAGGCACCCCCGACGGCCTCGCGGGCGCGGCGCCGCGCGTGCTGGCCGTCCTGGCCGGCGTCCTGCTGCTCCACCTGGGAACGATGCTGGCCCAGCCCTTCGTGATGGAGCTGATCCCCGCCTTCGGCCGGACGGAACTCACCGGCACCTACTTCGGCCTGTTCTACGCCGTCTCCGGCATCGCCGCCGCCGTCGGCAACGCCCTCGTCGGCTGGGCCATGGACACCGGCCACCGCACCGACGCGTCCTGGCTGCCCTGGGCGTGCTGCCTGGCCTTCGGGCTCGCCTCCGCCGCCGGCCTCGCCCTCCTGCACCGCCGCGGCGCCCTGCCCGCCCGCCCCGCCGCCGTACCGGCGACCACGTGAGGACCACACCACCCATGAACAGCACCAGCGCGAACCTGCTCACCGACAACCCGGCACTGTACGAAGCGCGTTTCCCCGACCCCGACCGGATCGCCGCACGCTGGGCCGAGGACTGCCTCCGCCGCCACGGACCACCCGGCACCCGTGTCCTGGACCTGGGCTGCGGCACCGGCCGGGACGCCGCGCACCTCCACCACTCCGGCCACGACGTCACCGGCGCCGACCTGTCCGACGCGATGCTCGCGTACGCCCGCGCCCGGCACCCCGGCCCCGCGTACGTCCGGGCCGACCTCCACGGCTTCGACCTGGGACGGAGCACCTTCGACGCGGTGGTGTGCCTGGACAGCGCCCTGCTCTACTGCCACACGAACGACCAGCTCGACGGCCTTCTGGCCTCCTGCCGCCGATCCCTCGCACCGGGCGGCCTGCTCGTCGCCGAGATGCGCAACGGCGCCTTCTTCCTCGGGCGCACCGACCTCCTCTCCACCCCCACCGTCGACGACTTCACCTGGCAGGGCACCGCCTACCGCTCCACCACCACCCTGTCCGTGGACAGGACCGCCCAACTGCTGCGCCGCAACCGCGTGTGGACCGCCGACGACGGCTCGCCGCCGGTCCGGCAGCACTCCGCGTGGCGCCTGCTCTTCCCCCACGAACTGCGCCACTTCCTCACGGCCCACGGCTTCGAGGTACTCGCCCTGCACGACGGGCCGGGGCCGCGCACCGATCCGCCGTGGCGCGAGGGCGACCGGCCTTCCGGGACGACCGACGGCGACCGGACGCACCTCGTCGCCCGCCTCGCCGTGCCCCTCCACCCCTGAGCCCCCGTACGGCTCACCCGTACGGCTCACCCGTTCGGCTTCGCAGCCGCCCACCGCAAGGAACGATCCCCATGAACGGCATCCCCGTCCGCACCACCCCGATCGACGACACCTCCGCCCACGACGCCTCCGTCCACGACACCCGCTTCCCCGGGCTGCGCCGCCGGGGCTTCCTCGCCGCCGCCGGGGGCGCCGCCGGCCTCGGCGCCCTCGCCCTGACGGGCTGCGGCGGCCCCGGACCCGCCGGCGACACCGACCGCGCCGCAGGCGGCGCCGACGGCAAGCCCCGGCGCGGCGGACGCCTCCGCACCGCCTTCGCCGGCGGGGGAGCGAGCGAGACGCTCGACCCGCACCTCGCCAACCTCTTCGTGGACGTGGCCCGCGCCAAGGCCCTCTTCGACAAGCTCGCCGACCACGGCCCCGACCTCTCCGCCCGGCCGCGCCTCGCCGCGCGGTGGGAGCCCGACGCCGGCCTCGACCGCTGGACGGTCACGCTGCGCGAGGCCGTCTTCCACCACGGGAAGCCGGTCACCGCAGCCGACGTCCTCCACAGCTACCGGCGCATCACCGACCCGAAGAAGGCGTTCCGGGCCAAGGCCTCCCTGGAACCCATCGACCTGGAGGCCAGCCGCGCACGGGACGACCGGACCGTCGAGTTCGTGCTCAAGCGCCCGACCGCCGAATTCCCCAACGTGCTGGCCGCGTTCGGCGCGTACATCGTCCCCGAGGGGGAGCAGGACTTCGACCGTAACCCCGTCGGCAGCGGTCCCTTCCGCTTCGTCTCCTTCACGCCCGGCAAGTCCGCCGTCTTCCGGCGCAACGACGACCACTGGGACGGCGCCCCCTACCTGGACGAGCTGGAGTTCCTGATCGCCAACGAGGAGTCCGCCCGCGTCAACGCCCTCCTCGGCGGCCAGATCGACTACGCCCACGAGCTCCACCCCACCACCGGCCGCGCCCACGAGGGGCAAGGCCGGATCGAGATCGTCCGGCTCCGCAACAGCACCATGCAGGCGTTCGCGATGAAGACCGACCGCCCGCCGTTCGACGACAAGCGGGTGCGCGAGGCGTTCTTCCTGATCGCCGACCGCGAGGAACTGGTCGCCGGCGCCCTGTCCGGCGCCGGCGAGATCGGCAACGACCTCTTCGGCAAGGGCTACGAGTACTACGCCGCGGACCTGCCCCAGCGGGAACAGGACCTCGACCGGGCCAAGGCCCTGCTCAAGGAGGCCGGCGCCGAAGGCCTCGAGGTCACCCTCGACACCTCGCCCGTCGCCGCCGGGTTCACCGAAGCCGCCGCCATCTTCCGCGACCAGGCCGCGAAGGCCGGCGTCACCATCACCCTCAGGACGGGCAGCAAGGACAGCTACTGGAAGGACGTCCTCGACTCCGGCACCCTCTGCTCCTACCGCTCCGGTGCCATGCCCATCGAGGCCCACATCTCCCAGCGCCTCCTCACCGGATCCACCACCAACGCCACCAAGTGGCACCACAAGGACTTCGACGCCCTCCACCGCCAGGCCCAGTCCACCAGGGACAGGACCGCCCGCGCCGCCCTCTACCAGCGCATGCAGCGCCGCCTGCACGCCGAAGGCGGCTTCCTGGTCTGGGGCTTCGCCGACTGGATCCTCGGCACCGCCCGCAACGTCCGCGGCGTCGCCACCGGGGCGCCGGCCAACTCCCTCGACTGGGCACGCTTCGACAAGGTGTGGCTCGCGTGACCGCACCGCGCCGCTGGATCGCCCGGCGACTGCTGCTCGGCGCGGTACAGACGGCGGCCGTCGTCCTGCTCGTCTTCGTCCTCACCGAAGCCCTGCCGGGCGACGCCGCCGTCGCCCTCGCCGGCGACCAGCCCGACCCCGAGCGCATCGCCGCCCTCCGCGAGGCGATGGACCTGGACCGGCCCGCACCCGCGCGCCTCGCGGACTGGGCGGCCGGGCTGGCCCACGGCGACCTCGGCACCTCCCTGACCTCCGGCCGCCCCGTCGCCGCCTACCTCACCGACGCCTTCGGCCCCACCCTGCTGCTCGCCGGCCTCACCCTCGCGCTCCTCGTCCCGCTCGGCGTCGGCCTCGGCGTCCTCGCCGCCCGCCACGAAGGCCGGCTCGCGGACCGGCTGATCAGCTCGGCCACGCTCGGCACGTACGCCGTACCCGAGTTCGCCCTCGGCATGCTCCTCGTCACCGTCCTCGCCCTGCGCCTCGGCTGGGTCCCGCCGACCGCCGTCGGTTACGGCACCGACCTCCTCGCCCACCCCACGGCCCTGGTCATCCCCGTGCTCGTCCTCCTCTCCCGCCCGGTCTGCTCCCTGTCCCGCCTGGTGCGCGCCGGCATGATCGACGCCCTGGCCTCGCCGTACGCGACCCACGCCCGCCGCTGCGGCGTCCCGGGCACCCGGATCCGCTACGCCCACGCCCTCCCCAACGCCCTCGCCCCCGCCGCCCAGCAACTGGCCCGCACCATCGACTGGCTGCTGTGCGGCGTCATCGTCGTCGAGACGCTCTACGTGATCCCCGGCCTCGGCACCGTCCTCATGAACGCCGTCGCCGAGCGCGACGTGCCCGTCGTCCAGGGCCTCGCCGTCGTCTTCGGCGTCACCACCGTCGTCCTCAACCTCGGCGCGGACCTGATCGCCCACCGCTTCGCCCCGCGGTCGGAGGTGGCCGCATGAGGTCCCGCATCCCGACGCGCCTTCCGGACGGGGGCGGCCGAGCGAGGTCCCGCTTCGCGCTCGGCGCCGCCCTCGTCGGCGTTCCCCTCGCCCTGGCCCTGCTCGGCCCGCTGCTCGCCGGCGCCCCCGGGCCTCGCGCCGCCTCGTTCACGACCGGCGGCGGGCACTGGCTCGGGACCGACTTCGTCGGCCGTGACGTCTGGCACCAAGTCCTGCTGGGAGGAAGGTCGGTGGTGCTCGTGGCACTGGCCGCGACGGCCCTCGCCTACCTGATCGCCTTCCCCGTCGGCGTCGTCGGCGCCCTCACCCACCGCACCTGGCTCGAAGAACTCCTGATGCGACCGCTGGACGTCCTCCTCGCCGTACCGTCCCTCCTGCTGATCCTCCTGGTCGCCGCCGCCTTCACCCCCGGCGCCCCCGCCCTCGCCCTC
Organism: Streptomyces sp. NPDC093089; assembly: GCF_044754405.1. Lineage (NCBI taxonomy): Bacteria > Bacillati > Actinomycetota > Actinomycetes > Kitasatosporales > Streptomycetaceae > Streptomyces > Streptomyces sp. NPDC093089. The sequence continues at coordinate 231,998 of NZ_JBIVPA010000015.1, read as the reverse complement.
CTGGTGGCACTCGTCAACATCCCCGACGCCGCCCGCATCGTCCGGGCCGCGGCCGCCGACGCCGCGTCCCGACCCGCGGTGGAAGCGCTGCGGATGCAGGGGGAGACCTGGTGGCGCACGGCCGTCGGCCACGTCGGCCGGTCCCTCGCCCGTACCCTCGCCGCCGACGCGGGCGTACGCCTGACCGGCGTCCTCTACCTGGTCGCCACCGCGGCGTTCCTCGGCATCGGCGTCGAGCCGGACGCCGCCGACTGGGCGGTGATGGTCGACCGCAACCGCACCGGACTGCTCGTACAGCCCTGGGCCGTGGTCGTACCCGCGTTGCTCGTCGTCGCCCTCACCACGGGCACCAACCTCCTCGTGGACACCGGACTGGAGAAGAGGAGAAAGACGTGAACACCGTCAGCGGCGCGGACACCGCCGATGCCGCGAGCCCCCTGCGCGCGGTGGCGGAGATCCGCGACCTGCGCGTGGAGATCGACGGCCGGACGATCGTCGACGGGATCGACCTCCGCGTGCTCCGCGGAACGATCACCGCGCTCGTGGGCGCCTCCGGCAGCGGCAAGACGACCACGGGTCTCGCCCTCCTCGGCGAACACCCCGCCGGCGCCCGCGTGTCCGGCGACGTACGCCTCCCCGACGGCCCGGTCGGCTACATCCCGCAGCACCCGGCGGCCGTCCTCAACCCCGCCCGCCGGATCGGCGCCCTGCTCGGCGACATCGCCCGCGCGCAGGTGCGCCACCTGCCGCGGCGAGCGCGCCGCGCCGCCGTCCGCGAGCGCGTCCTCCGGGCCCTGACACAGGCCCGACTGCCCGACGCGGAGACGATCCTCCGGCGCCGTCCCCACCAACTCTCGGGAGGCCAGCAGCAACGCGTCGTCCTCGCCCAGGCCCTGCTGCTCGGCGCCGAAGTGCTCGTCGCCGACGAACCGACCACGGGGCAGGACCCGTTGACGAAGCGGGGCATCGTCGACCGACTCGCCGCCGCGGCCCGCGACGGCATCGCCGTCGTCCTGCTCAGCCACGACCTGGACGTCGTCCGGGCACTCGCCGACGAGGTCCTGGTCCTGCGGAACGGTCGGGTGGTGGAGTCCGGCGCGCCCGAACGGCTCCGGCTCGCGCCGCGGCACCCCTGGACCGCCGAGCTCCTGGCATCCGCCTCGGGCGGCACCCCCGTCGCACCGGCGGCCACCGGCGCCACGGTCCTCACGACCGGCCCCCTCACCGCCCGCCACGGGAGGACGGCCGTGCTCCGCCTGCCCGGCCTCACCCTCCGCGCCGGCGAATGCCTGGCCGTCGTCGGCCGCTCGGGCAGCGGCAAGACCACCCTGGCCCGCTGCCTCGCCGGTCTGCACCGGCACCACGACGCGGACATCCTCCTCGACGGCCTCCCCCTCCCGCGCAGCCTGCGCGACCGCACGCGCCGGCAGCTCGCCGCCGTCCAGTACGTCTTCCAGGACGCCGCGGCGGCATTCGACGAGCACCGCCCGGTGCTCCAGCAGGTGGCCCGTACGGCGGTCCGGCTCCGCGGCACGACCGAAGCCGCCGCGCTGACCGAAGCCCGCACCACCCTCGCCTCCCTCGGACTGGCCGAAGCCGTCGCCCGCCGTCGCCCCGGCGAGCTCTCCGGCGGCGAACTCCAGCGCGCCGCGCTCGCCCGCGCCCTCCTGGCCCGCCCCCGCGTCCTGATCTGCGACGAGATCACCTCCGGCCTCGACACGGTCGCCCGCCAGGGCCTCCTCGACACCCTCGCCGTCCTCATGGCCGACCGGCGCGACCTGTCCCTGGTGCTCGTCACCCACGACATGGCCATCGCCGCGACGGCCTCCCGCATCGCCGTACTGGAGGCCGGTGGCCTCGTCGAGGAAGGTCCGGCGCCGCGGCTCCTCACGGCGCCGCGGCACCCGCTCACCGCGCGGCTGACGGAAGGCTCCGCGGCCCTCGGGCGCGCACGCCCGAGGGCCGCGGAACCGGACGCGGTCCGTCCTGACGGATGCTGATCGAGGGCGATCAGAGAGCGCGCCGCGCCCCCTCGTCCAGGCGCCGACGGAGGTACTGGACGAGGGCGTCCGCGACACGGCGGCGATCCCGCTCGGGCAGGTCCTCGTAGGCGGCCGAGACGGTCATCCACTCGTTGAAGACATGGCCCGTGTCGGTCACCAGCCAGTCCACGCACAGGTAGTCCGATTCCAGGCTCCGGGCCAGCCGCTCACTGAGTTCGACCACGTCGGCCGGCGGCTCGTAGCCGGAACCGCTGCCCCCCTGACTCACGTTGGCGAGGTACGCCTCGCCCGTCGGCTCGCGCAGCAGCGCGGCGATGACCTTGCCCTCGTGCACGTAGACCCGGACGTCGCCGTTGTTGGGGACGTGCGGCTGGATCAGGCAGCCGAGCCCGCCGGGCGTCAGCAGGTCTATCGCCGAGGAGAGGTGCTGGGCCGTGTCGGCCTTGAGCACGCCGAACCCCATGGCCATGGAGCGCGGCTTCACGACGTACGGCCCGGCCGGCAGCTCGGTGTCCACGGCCTCCAGGGCGCGTCGGGCGTAGCGCCCGAAGGGAACCGAGACGGTCGGCAGCACGGGGGCTCCCAGCGCGGCCGCGTGGTGGTACATCGCCAGCTTGTCGAGGCCGAAGACCTCGGGATCCAGGGTCCCGTCCGTGAGGAGGACGCAGTCGGAGGCCCGGATGGTCCGCGTGACCGCCTCCAGGTGCCGGGTGACGGCCGGATCCCAGGACCAGGAGGTGACGAGGAATCCCGCGTACTCCGCGAGCAGGTCCTCCTTCCGCCACAGGAGGCGGGGGCGGCCGTTCCAGGCGGGGACGATGTCGCAGGAGTGGGCGATGCGCACGTCGAAGCCCGCCGCGCGCAGCATGTCGACGCGTTCGGATCCCTCGCGTTGCAGACGCTCCTGCACGCGCGGGTCGTAGTTGTCGGGGGTGGTGATCCACACCAGCTTCGGGGGCGCGGAGGGGTCGGTGTAGGTGTCGTTCACAGCGCTTCCTTGGTGACGGACGACTCGGACGGGTGCTGCGCGAGCACACGCATGCCGCGCAGGGGGGAACAGAGGAGCCAGAGCGAGGCGAGGGCCGTCCCGGCGGCTCCCACCCAGACCGCGGACCGCGCACCGTGGAACTCGGCGAAGACGCCGCCCAGGAGCATGCCCAGCGGCCGCGCGCCCCAGGCGAAGAAGCGGACCGTCGCGTTCACTCGGCCGAGCAGGTGGGTGGGGACGTTTCGCTGGCGGTAGCTCACCTGCGCCACGTTGTAGACGACGAGTCCCGCCGCGAAGGCGAACTGCGCGCAGACCACGAACGCGAGCCGTGGTCCGGGCCCCGTCAGCCCCGCCAGCAGGGTGCACGGAGCGGCCAGGGTCACGCTCACGACGACGGCCCGTCCGTCACCGAAGCGTTCGACGACGCGGCCCACGACCGCGGTCGCGCACAGGCCGCCCGCACCCCCCGCGGTGAACAGCAGCCCGATGGTGACGGCGGACACCCCCAGGTCCCGTGCCAGCAGGACCAGGAGCATGCCGTAGCCCATGCTCCAGCAGAAGGTCACGGTCGTGGAGCAGGCCACCAGCACGCGGAGCACCGGATGGCCCCACAGGTACCGGATGCCCTCCAGGACGGAGCGGCCGAGGCGGTCGCGCGGCGTCGGGTCGACCGTCTCGGGGTGCCGGTCCTTGATGCGGGCCACGGAGAAGGCGGAGCCGACGTAGGCGATCGCCGAGACCATCACCGCCAGCGGCGCCGTGACGGCCTGCACGATCAGACCGGCGATGCCGGGTCCCGCCACCGCGGCCGTCTGGTCCACCGCGACCAGGCGCGCGTTGGCCGTCACCAGCCCTTCGGTACCGACGAGATGGGGAAGGTAGCTCTGGTCGGCCACGTCGAAGAAGACGGTGGCGACGCCGACCACGAACGCGACTCCGCAGAGATGGGCGACGGTGAGCGAGTCCAGCGCCCACAGCGCGGGGACCGCCGCGAGTGCGACGGCGCGGACGAGGTCGGCCGCGATCATGACAGGACGCTTGCGCATCCGGTCGACCCAGACGCCGACGGGCAGTCCGATCAACAGGAAGGCGACCGTCTGCGAAGCGGCAACCAGGCTCACCTGAAAGGGCGTTGCGCGGAGCACGGTCGCTGCGAGCAGCGGCATCGCGAGGTTCAGCACCGCGAATCCGCCCTGGCTGAGCGATTGAGCGATCAACAACTGGTGAAGGCCCGGGAACGGCCTGGGCGATGCGGTCGTTCGGGTCACGCCGCCGCGGAACTTGCTGAGCTGCATGGCACCGCCGTGAAGTCGTCTGGGCATCATGCGCCGCGGAGGGGAGGGCGCCAGGGACGTGCAGAAGCTATGCGCTTTGCGCGTGCCCTGCAACGGCCCCCGAGAGCCGGGCGTCGCGGCGTTCCGGGCGTTCGTGCAGGTCATCGCCGTGGGTCGAGTGGCGTGCGGTGTCAGGGCGCCGGTGGAGTGAGAGCCGGTCGAGAGTGCGGCAAGAGGCGGGGTCGAGGTGGTGGAGCCCGCCGTCGTGCACCACTCCGCCGCTCCCCGACTCGCTTGTGAGCAGGGCGAGTCCGGGCGTGCTTCTGCCCTCTCTCCGCGGGGCGCGACGTCGATTGGCCGAAAAGGCGCTGGGCTTCGTACCGCCCGCACGCGAGGTGCGGAACCCGTGGCGTCGCGTGTACGCGAGTGCGGGGGCCGCCGCCCAGTCGATCACCCGCCCGTCGGGGGGCGGTCGAGGAAGGCCGGATGGCACCTCGACGACGCGGCACAGCCGGTTCGGCTCCGTCGGCACATGAGCGGAGCGGAGGCCTCACTGCCCCCCCCTCGACCGTTTTCTGAAGTGAACTCCGTGTCCGATCAATGTACTTGTCTCCGCCACGCCGCCCGTGGGACGAGGGGAAGTGGTCCGCCGGATCATCTTCGGACAGGGCGGCGCGGGGCGTTGCGCGATCACGCCGGCAACGTCGGCGACGCCGTTCGATCATGGCGGCGGTTCGACCGGTGCGCGGGGCGAGTGGCGTTCGGCGGCTCCGCGGTGGCGACCGGAGCGGGGTTTCTCCCGCGCCGTACGTCCGCTCTTGTGGGAGCACTGTCCGGCATGCGGTGTTCCGTGATCGGTTCTGACCGCCTCTGGATGAAATCAGCCAATCAATCCGCTGCCAGAGGCCTCCATTGACACGCCCCCTGCACCTTTCGTCTACTTCTCACGCACAGTTCGACCAGTAGTCGACGCGCGTCACCACGTGAAGGGTCCCAGGATGTTCACAGATGACACAGATGCCACCGATAGTAGATATCGACCCGTTCGTATAGGCGTGTTGGGGCCGCTGGAGGTCAGGGTCGGTTCGGATCTCGTCACCGTGCCGGGCCACCGGCAGCGGGGGATCCTGGCCGCGCTGGCGCTTCAGTCGGGGCGCATCGTGGCCGCCGATCAATTGGTCAAAGCGGTCTGGTACGACAAGCCGCCCCGCACCGTCATGGGCCAGGTGCAGACCGGTATATGGATGCTCCGGACGACCCTCATCGAGGCAGGAGCGCCGGCGGAGGCGGTGCAGTCGTGTGCCACCGGATACCGGCTGAACGGCGAGTTGTGCTCGGTCGACGTGACGAGCTACCGCACGAAGCTCTCGGAGGCCCGCGCCATGCAGCGCCGGGGTCAGCTCGACGAGGCGGTGCGGCTCGTCCGATCGGCGCAGGCTTTGTGGCGCGGCCCTGCCCTCGTGGACCTCACCCATCAGGGTCTACGCAGTTGGTCCACGCGTCTTGAGGAGGAGCACGTCGTCGCGCTCAAATACCGGGCTTCCCTCGAACTCCAGCTCGGGCGCCATGAGGAGGTCATCCCCGAGCTGTTCGAGCTGGTGGACAACTATCCCCTGCGGGAAGGTCTCCACGCCGATCTCATGCTCGCCCTCTACCGGTCGGGTCGTCAGGCGGACGCCTTGGAGGTCTTCCACGGCGTGCGACAGACCCTTGCCGAGGAACTCGGCATCGACCCGGGGCCCGAGCTTCGTACCTTGGCCCAGGCCATTCTCGTTCAGGACAGCAGGCTAACACCCGACTTGGCCGGAAGTCAGCCGCCTTTGCACACGGCGCTGTCCGCGCCCTCCTCGGCGCTCTCCGGAGGGGACCTGCTGTGAGCACCGGGCGCAGGACCGACGACGGCGCGCGGGTGCCCTCCCCGGACGCGGGGGCGGAGAAGCGCGCCCGGACGATGCCCAGGGGCGAAGGGGTCGGCTGGTTCGGCACGGCCGCCTTGGTCAACGCGGTGGGCACCGGCTTCTTCTACCCGTACCAGCTGCTGTTCTTCATCGCGGTCACGGACCTCTCGCTCACCACCGTGGGCGCCGGTCTCACGGTCGCCACCCTGATCGCCCTGCCCGCCGTCTTCATGGCGGGGCGGCTGGTGGACCGCTGGGGACCCAGGACCGTGCTGATCATGGCCGCGCTCGTGCGAGCGAGCGTCTTCGTGGGCTATCTCTTCGTCCACCACGTCGCGACCTTCGTCGCGCTCGCGGTCGTCGCGGCGGTGGCTCAGCGCGCCGAGCAGATCTCCATGCCGGTGCTCGCCGCGGGGATCGCCCCCGAGGAGGAGGTCGGCCGCTGGCTGGCCCTGACCCGGGTCTCCTTCAACCTGGGCATGGGCGTGGGAGGCCTGCTGGCGGGCCTCGTGTTCGTCGGAGCCGGCGACGACTCGGGATTCGTCGCGATGGGGCTGCTCAACGCCGCCAGTTTCGCCCTGGCGGCGCTGCTGTACCTCCCGCTCCCCGCCGTGCGCCCGGCAAGCGCCCGGAAGGCCGCCGGCAGCGGACGCCCCTGGCGCGACGGGGCCTTCCTGCGGGTGGCGCTGGCCAACTTCGCGCTCATCACGGTCATCGTCGCCACCGAGGTGGGGCTTCCGGTCTATCTGATCGACGAGTTGCGCACGCCCACCTGGACGGTCGGTCTGGTCTTCGCCGTGAACACCGCACTGATGGTGCTGTTCCAGCTCCCCATCACCGGACGCGTCGAAGGCCGGGCACCGCTCAAGGTCATCGCACTGGGCGGCGCGCTGCACGGCGCCCTCCTGGTGGTGCTGGGACTGGCCGGACTCCTCTCGTTCGCGGCGCTCCTTCCCCTGCTGATCCTGGGGGTGACGATCTACACGCTGGGGGAGATCCTGGCCACCCAGGCACTTTCGGTGCTGCTCGTGAAGCTCGCTCCGGAACGGGAACTCGGGGTCTACCAGGCCTTCAACCAGGTGCTCGTCGGACTGTCCCTGGCCATCGCGCCGTTGCTGGTGGCCTTCCTCCTGACGCACGCGCCCACGAGCCTGTGGTGGTCGCTCACGGCCCTGACGGTGGCGCTGGCCCTCGGCATGCTGAGCATGCACCGGACGTCACCGGCCGCGGCAACCGGCTGAGTGCCGTCCGGTACGAGCGGTTCCTGAGAAGCGCGACCGGCCGGGGGGGGGGGGGGGGGGGGGGGGGGGGGGGCCGCCGGGCGGGGGGGGGGGGGGGGGGGGCGGGCGGGGGGGGGGGGGGGGGGGGGGGGGGGGGGGGGGGGGGGGGGGGGGGGGGTAGG
>NZ_JBIVPA010000015.1:0-224428 GCF_044754405.1 Streptomyces sp. NPDC093089 | reverse complement strand
CGGGGGAGTGGTGCCTCGCCCCGTGCGTCCCCGCGCGGCGGAACGGGGGTTTGCGGGGCCTGCAGCGCGGTTTGCTTCTCCCGGGGCCCGGGGGCGGGGGGGGGGGGGGGGCCCGCCCCCCCGGGCCCGCGACGGCCTCGCGGTGCGCCTACCGGCGCGGGGTGAAGGTGATGACGTCGCCGGCGCGCTCGCCGCCCGTGGGGAGCTGGCCGTGGGAGTTGGTGCGGATGTACACCCGGTGCAGCCAGCGGTCCTTGCCGTCCCAGCGGGGCGAGAACGGCGTACGCGCGTGCGTGGTGCGGAAGTTGTCGATGATCAGGAGGTCGCCCGGGGTGAGGAAGACTCCCTCGGTCACCTCGTCGAGCGCCTGGGACAGCTTCGCCACGGCTTCGGCGTCCGGGCCGTCGTGGGGCTTGAGCAGCTCACGGTCGTAGCCCAGGAGCGGGTCGTCCTGGGGGCCGTACAGCGGCTTCACCTTGGCGATGGCCCCGGGGTCGGGGATCCCGCCGCGGAACGCCACGTCGACCTCGCACGGCTGCTTCTCCTCGTACAGCCGGTCGATCGTCTCCTCGTCGAGGAGCCGGACGGCCTTGCGTATCGAGCCCACCAGCGTCTGGGCCTTGCGCTCGTGGTCGGCCCTGGAGCACGCCAGGAGAACGTAGTTGGGCTGCAGCGTGTGGTAGGCCATCTCGGTGTGGAACTCCAAGAGGGTCTCGCTGGTCTCCGACGACAGGTGGTGCGCGCCCGGCGAGGGGTACACGTCGTGGTAGACCGTTCCGGAACGCAGCTCCGCGTAACCGGTGTGCAGACCCAGGCGGCGGCCGACGATCGCGAGGAAGGCCTCCATGTTGAGGCGGTCCCGGTCGACCGGCGCCGGCGTGCTCGTCGGGGTCGTGGGCAGCTCGTCGTCCGGCTCGACCGGAAGCCCCCGGATCAGCAGGTAGCCGTCCTCGTTGCCGACCTGGTTGAAGGCGTCGAGCGTGTCGCTGATCTCGTACGGCAGTTGCTGCGCGAGCTTGTGCGCCGCGTCGAGGAACCCGTACAGGTCCTCACGGGGCACGGCGGGGAGCTGCGACACGAGCGACAGCAGCAGTTCCCGGTGCTCGGTGGCGTCGAGAATGGCCATTCCTACCTCTCCTCTTCCCTCTTCTTCGTCTGGTGCGCGCGGGCGTACTGGAAGAGCAGCTCCGCACCGACCTCGGTGGCCAGGAGGCTGGTGATCCCCGCGTGGTCGTACACGGGCGACACCTCCATCACGTCGAATCCGACCGGATTCAGCTCGCCGACCGTGCGCAGCAGGGCGAGCACCTCCCGACTGGTGGGGCCGCCAGGGGCCGGAGTGCCCGTGCCCGGGGCGAACGCGGGGTCGAAGACGTCGATGTCCACCGAGACGTACACCGGGCGGTCCCCGACCCGCTCCTTGATCAGATCCGCGGTGGCCTTCACGCCCATGTCGCCGAACTCGTCCGCGGTGACGATGCGCACCCCGTGACCGCGCGCGTAGTCGAGGCTGTCGGGCTTCGGGTTGTGCCCGCGGATGCCGAGCTGGATCATGGCGTCCGCCTGGACGAGCCCTTCCTCGATGCCGTGCCGGAACGGCGTCCCGTGGTGGAACTCCCCGCCGATCATGGCGGGGTTGGTGTCCGAGTGGGCGTCCAGGTGGAGGACGGCCACCGGGCCGTGCCGGCCGTGCACGGCGCGCAGCGCGGACAGCGTGAGCGAGTGGTCGCCGCCGAGCATCAGGAAGGCGGCGTTGTCCGCGAGCAGTGCGGACAGGTGCTCCTGGGCCGTCCGGATGGCGATGTGCTGGTTGAACGGCGTCAGGTCGATGTCGCCGCCGTCGACCACCTTGATCAGGTCGAAGACGCCGGGTCCGCGGTCGATGCCGACGCCGTGGATGAGTCCGGACTCGGTGCGGATCTGCTGGGGGCCGAACCGCGCACCGGGACGGTAGCTGGTGCCGCCGTCGTAGGGGGCCCCGATGACCACGACGTCGGCGCCCCGGGGCGCCGGGTCGTGCGGAAGCCGCATGAAGGTGGGGATCTGCGCGTACCGCGGCGAGACGCTCGAGTTGATCTGACCGCTCACGGGGCCGTCCTTCGGGTGTGGATGTGGATGCGTGCCGCCGCGCTCCGCGCCTTGTCCAGCGCTTCCTCGGCGGTGGCGCCGTGGGCGTAGACGAAGCCGACGGAGGCCGAGTTGTCCAGCCGCTCTGCGACGAGGTCGCCCGGCTCGTGGTGCAGGCGCACCGACACGCCGAGCCGTTCCGCCTCGTCCAGGCCGTCGATGCGGGTGAACTCGCCGCTCTCGTCCGGGAACAGCACCACCACGGCGGCACCGCCCGCCACCCCCTGGCCGGGCCGTCCGTCCGGAGCGTGCTCCGCACCGAGGGCGAGCAGCTTCGCGTCCAGATGGGGGTTGGTCCCGCAGACGTCGGTGACCATCGTGGAGATCATGTGGGCCGGCAGCCGCGGGTTCACCTCGACGACGCGTGGACCGTCCTCGGTGATCATCACCTCGGTGTGGGCCGGTCCCTGCCGGTACGAGATCGCCCGCAGGGTGCGGTCCACGCAGGACCGGATCCCCTCCCAGACCTCGGCTTCGAGCGCCAGCGGGAAGGAGTGGGCCTCCTCCAGCATGGTCTCCTTGTGCAGGTACTTGGAGGTCGCGCCGAAGAAGTGGGTGACTCCGTCCACGGTCATCGACTCGACGCTGACCTCGGTGCCCTGGACGAACTCCTCGACGAGCACGTACCCGGGGCGCGGCTGCCCCCTCAGGGACTGCCGGATGACCGACAGCTCCCGCCACGCCTCGACCGCCTCCGCGCGGGTCGCGCACTTGCGGACGCCGTACGAGATGGCCTCGGACGGGGGTTTCGCGATCAGGGGCAGCCCGACGTGGGCGATCGCCTCGTCCAGTTCCTCGGCACAGGTCACCAGCCGCCACCGCACGTTGGCCGGGTCCCCGTCCAACGCGGCCCGCAGCAGGTGCTTGTGGTTGGCCGCGCGGACCGCGGCCAGTCCCTGGGAGGGCAGGCCCAGGGACTCGGCCGCCCGTGCGGTCACCTCCGTGTGGTAGTCGGAGAACGACAGGATCCCGTCCACCAGGGGCTTCCCGCCGTCGTCGGTGAGGGCGTCGACGACGGCGCGCCAGTCGTGCGTGTCGACGTGCAGCACGCGGTCGACGCGGCCGAGCGGGTGCTCGGACAGCGGTCGCCCGCCGCCCGTGTACCACTCCTCGCCCTGCACCAGCAGCCACACCTCGCAGCCGAAGTCCCGCGCGCGGTGGATGCCGGAGTAGAACGCGTCGTGCAGCATCGACTCGACGACGGCGAGCCGTCTGCCCCGGAAGAGCTCGTACGCGGTCACCGTCTGCCCTCGGCCAGGATCGCCCCGATGATCTCCTCGACCGCGATGTCGTCCGGGTGCACGCGGCCGACCACGGTCAGGTCGAACAGCTGCTGGACGACCCGCGCCTTGACGGCCGGGACGTCGTCCTCCGCCACGCCGGCCTCACGGACCAGCAGGGAGAAGGAGGCGGTCGTCCCGGAGCCCTCGTGCACGCCGAGCTTGGGGCGGTTGACGGTCTCGGCGGGCAGCAGGTCGGACATCGCGGCGCGCAGCACCCACTTGTCCCGCCCGTACCTGCGTTTCAGACCGGCCTCCAGCACCGTCAGCAGCTCCAGCACCTCGCGGTCCCAGTAGGGATGGGTGGACCAGTGGCCGGCCACCGTCGAGAGCACCGGGCTCATCTCGTTGAGCCCGTCGAAGGTGTCCATGTCGAAGGCCACCGCGGTGTCCAGGTTCGGCAGCCGGTCCTCCCGGTGCATGCCGCCCAGGGGGATGTCGGCCCCGTACCCGGTGAGGATCCTCCGCGCCGGCCCGTCGATGCGGCGGTACAGCGCGGTCAGCGGCAGCAGGTACTCGATGACCTCGGGGTCGAACGACTCCGCCGCGTGGACGGTGTGCGGCAGCAGGGCCAGCAGCTCCCCGGAACCGACGGTGAGCTCCCGGTGCCGCGAGTCCAGGTGCTCCGCCACCACGCGGGCCTGGGGGAACTCGTCGGAGACGTCCGTGCCCATCGACAGGGTGTCGATCCCCGCCGCGGCCGCGCCGGCGGACAGCGCGGCCACCGCGGAGGAGTCGATTCCGCCGGACAGGACCACGAGCGGCCTGCCGCCGGCGGGAAGGCGACGGACCACGGCCTTCTCCAACGCCGCGCGGACGTTGTCGAGAGCCTCGCTCTCCGTCACCAGGCGGCGGTGCACCGGAGGGGTCCAGGTGCGCTGCACCGTCACCTCGCCGGTGTCCACGCGGATGTCGAGCACCGACCCGGCGGGAACCTGGTGGACTCCCGGGAGCTTCCGGATGCGGCGCGTCCCGGGGACCGGGGCGCCGCGGATCGCCCCACCGGCCTCCGCCAGCGCCTTCACCTCGGTGGCGGCCAGCACGTGCCCCGGTTCGGGGCGTACGTACAGCGGCACCGATCCCGCGTGGTCCGTGGCGGCGTAGACGTGTGTGCCCGCCACGAGCAGCGCGGCGTACCGGCCGTTGATCAACCGGAACGCGTGGGGCCCGTACTTCTCGAACAGGCCGGAGACCACTTCGGCGTCCGAGGCTTTCGAGGGCGAGCCGAGGACGTCGTCGATCTCGTCACGGTTGTAGATCTCCCCGGCGAACAGCACCAGGGTGTCCCCGTCGGAGGCGTGCGCAGTGCGCGCGACCCCGTCGGGCCGGACCAGGACGGCGTCCACGGTCTGCGTGCGCAGCCGCTCGGACAGCGGGGTGTGGTGGCCCCGCGTGGTGAACTCTGCCGCGGGGATCTTGCCCCCGCCGGTGTGGGCGGAGGCAAGGAAGCCGAAGGCGGCGGGAAGGTCGGTCTGGGCCATGTCAGATCTTCAGTGCTCCGAAGCCGCCGGCGGTGAACTCGTAGTTCACCGGAACCTCGATCAGGTACGGGCGACCCAGCTCGACGCCCTTGCGCAGCGCGGCGAGCAGCTCCTCGCGCGTGGTCGCCCGGGCACCCTCGACGCCGTTGGCCTGGGCGAGCTGCACGAAGTCCACACCGGTGAACTTGATCGCCGGGTCGTGGCTGCGGTGGTGGCCGATGTTCTGGTAGAGCTCGATGAGGCCGTTGGTGTCGTTGTTGACGACGACGGTCACGATCGGCAGGTTGAGCCGGGCGATGGTCTCCAGGTCGGCGCTGTTGGAGTGGAAGCCGCCGTCGCCGGCGATCAGGAACGTCGGCTGGCCGGGGCGCGCCATCTGGGCGCCGATGGCCGCCGGGATGCCGTAGCCGAAGCTGGAGCAGCCCGCCGAGGTCAGGAACCCGTACGGCTGGTCGGCGCGGGCGAACAGCACGCCGTAGTGCCGGAAGAAGCCGATGTCGGAGACGATCGTTCCCTCGGCCTCCTCGGCGGTCTCGCCCATGACGGTGTTCATGCAGTCGATCACCTGGTGGACGCGCATGCCGTCGTCGTACGACTCGGGGTCGGACAGCAGCTCGCCGATCCGCTCGCGCACGGCCGCGATCTCGTGCCGGTCCTTCGCCTCCACGTCCGCGGTGCCGTTGTCCAGGTACTCGACGAAGGCGAGGACGTCGGTGACCACGTCGACCGTGGGCCGGTAGATCCGCGGAACCGGGTTGGCGGTCGGGGACACCCGGACGGTCTGCTTCGCCCCGCCCCGCTCCCACATCGAGGGACGCAGGTCCTCGGCGTAGTCGTAGCCCAGGGTGAGGATGACGTCGGCCGGGCCGAACAGGGACTCAAGCGCCGGGAACGACAGGATTCCGTCCATGTAGCCGGTGACGGCGCCGTAGTTCAGCTCGTGGCCGTGCGGGAGCACGCCCTTGGCGATGTACGTGGTGATCACGGGGATGTTCAGGCGCTCGGCGAGGGCCCGGATCAGCGGGACCGCGCCGGCGCGGATCGCCGCGGCGCCCACGACGAACACCGGGTTGCTCGCCTCGCGCACCAGGGCGACGGCCTGCTCCGCGCGCTGCTCCCAACCGGGCTGGATCGCGGTGATCGGCTTCTCGGGGGTGAGCGCGGGACCGTGGTCCTTGTCGAGGTCGATGCCCTCGGAGGAGCCCAGCAGGTCCACCGGGAGGCTGATGAAGGAGGGGCCGACGGGCTCCGTCATCGCGGCCGAGACGGCCGAGTCGACGAGGTCGGTGATCTCGTGCGGGCGCTCCAGCTCGACGGCGTACTTCGAGATCGGCTCGGCGATCTTGACCAGGTCGAGGCACTGGTGCGTGTCGTTCGGGAAGATGTCGTGCGACTCGGACTGCGCCGCCATCGCGATGACCGGGGAGCGGTCGAGGGCGCTGGTCGCCATGCCGGTCGCCAGGTTGGTCATGCCGGGGCCCAGTGTGGCCCAGCACGCCTGCGGGCGGCCGGTGATGCGGGCCAGCACGTCGGCGGCGACCCCCGCGGTGAACTCGTGGCGGGTCAGGACGAACTCGATGCCGTCCTGCTCGTCGAACAGGATCGAGGCGGCTTCACGGCCGACGACGCCGAAGACCTTCTCGACTCCGTGCTCGCGCAGGCGCTTGAGCAGGGCGTGCGCGGTGGTCGGCTGCTCACTGGGGCCGGTGGATACACGGGACATGAAACGGGTCTCCTGTTCATGGGGTGACGTTGAATCAGGCCAAACCCTCCGGCGGTGTGCTCTCGTCCCGCTCTCAAGTGGCTATCAAGGAACAGGGACCCGATGAAGAGTGGACTGAGACCGTCCCCGCCCAGGATCTGCCGCGTGACCAGTGGAGTTGTGATCAACCGATGGCAGACGCCCGAGGACGCGCGCGACGCCGGCTGGAGCGCGCTCGTCGGTGGTGAGGACTTCTTCCTCAGCCCCGACTGGATGCGCGTCCTGCAGGATTCCGCCGGGGCGTGGATGCGCTACCTCACCGCGCGGACCGACCACGGCGTGCTCGCCGCCCTGCCGATGGTCCTGGCCACGCGTGAGTCCCCGTGGTCGCTGGGCCGAACCGACCTGCTGGTACGGCACTGCGCCGAGGAGCGGATGGACGGCGCCGCGGAGGTCCTCGCCGGACTCGGCGACATGGACCGCCTGATGCCGTCGATGATGTGCGGCGGCCGGCACCTGGGCCGGACCCGCCTGATGCTGCACCCCGACGCCGGCACGGACACGGCGCACCGGATCCTGGAGGAGGCCGAGCGCGTCGCCGCCGGCGAAGGATGCCGGTCGATCTGCCTCCCGTACGTCGACGCGTCCGACCGCCTCCAGCGCGAGGTGCTCCACGACCGCGGCTACATCTCCCACCTGTCCGGGCAGTTCGCCTCCCTCACCCTGCCCGGCGAGGGGTTCATGGACTACGCCATGGCCCTCCCCGCCCGGCGCTCGCGCCGGGTCCGCTCCGAGCGGCGCCACATCGAGGCCTCGGACGTGAAGATCACCCTCGCCCCCCTGGACCCCGCGGACATCCCGCGGCTCGCCCTCCTGGAAACCCAGCTGTTCGCCAAGTACGGCATGTCGAGCTGGGACCCGAAGCGCTCCGAGGCCGTCCTGGAGGCCGCCGCGGAACGCCTCGGCGACCGCGCACTCGTCTCCAGGGCCGAACTCGACGGAAGCGTCGTGGGCTTCGGCCTGGTCCTCTCCCACGGCGACACCTGGTTCGCCCACCGCGCCGGCTTCGACTACGGGGCGGTCGGCAAACTCCCGCTGTACTACGAGCTGCTCTACTACACGCTCGCCGACCACGCCCCGCGACACGGCGTCAGAACGGTCCACTACGGCATCGGCTCCACGGACGCGAAGGTGTCCCGCGGATGCTCCCTGTCCGCCCAGTACCTGTACGTGAAGGAGATCGGCTGATGTCCGGCTGGAACGGCGCCGTCAAGAGCGTGGCGAACCCCGGTGGCAAGCCCGGCGGACGCCTGGCCATGGTGGCCTCGGCCGACGTCGACTCGCTCGATCCGGCCCGCACCTACTACGTGTGGTCGTGGCTGCTGCAGCGGACCATGCACCGCACCCTCATGGCCTTCGGCACCGACCCGGTCACCCCCACCGCGGTGCCGGACCTGGCGAGCGGTCCCGGCGAGGTGTCGGACGCCGGCCTGACGTGGACCTACCGGATACGCGACGGCGTCAGGTTCGAGACCGGTGAGGTGATCCGCGCCCGGGACATCGCCCACGCGGTGGAACGGATCTTCGCGCAGGACGCGCTCCCCGGCGGGCCCACGTACCTCCTCGACCTCCTCGACCACGGCGACTACCGGGGTCCGTACGGCGGGCAGCGCTGCCGGGCCGTCGAGTGCCCGGACGACGCGACCCTCCGCTTCCGCCTCAAACGGCCGTTCGCGGACTTCGACTTCGTGATGGCGCAGCCCAACACGGCACCCGTCCCGGCGCACCGCGACACCCGCGAGGACTACGAGAAGGCGCCGGTGTGCTCCGGGCCGTACCGCATCGAGAGCTACCGCCCCGGACGCTCCCTCCACCTCGTCCGCAACCCGATGTGGGACCGCGCGACCGATCCCCTCCGCCCCGCCCTGCCGGACGACATGACCGTCACCTTCGGAGTGGACGTCGACGAGCTGGACCGGCGCCTCATCGCCGGCGAGTTCCACATCGACGTCGAGGGCCGCGGCATCCAGCACTCCGCACGCGACGTGATCCTGGCGGATCCCGCCCTGCGGGCCCGGTCCGACAACCCCGCCACCGGTTTCCTCCAGTACATCACCGTGCAGACGTGCGTGCCCCCGTTCGACGACGTCCACGCGCGACGCGCCGTGTTCTACGCCGCGAACAAGGCCGCCCTCCTGGAGGCGCGCGGCGGCGACGGGGTGGGCGGGTCGCTCGCCACCAGCCTGATCCCTCCCACACTGCCCTCCCACACCGGCCACGACCGGTACCCCAGCGGCACGGACCTCACCGGCGACCTGAAGGCCGCCCGCGCCGAACTGGAGGCCGCGGGGCTCCCCGACGGCTTCGAGACCCGGATCGCCACCCAGCCGGGCAAGTTCGAACTCGTCGCCCGGACCCTCGCGGAATCCGTCGCCCGGATCGGCATCCGCGCGCACGTCGAAGTCCTCGACACCGCCTCGTACTACCGCTCCGGCCTGGGCCACCCCGACACCGTGCGCACCCTCGGCCTCGGCCTCGGGGTGACCGACTGGGGCGCCGACTACCCCACCGAGTACGGCTTCCTGGCCCCGCTGATCGACGGCCGGCAGATCAAGCACGGCGGCGGCAACTTCAACTTCGCCGAGCTCGACGACCCGCTCGTCCGGCGCCTCGTCGACGAAGCCCAGGCCCTCACCGACCCAGCCGCCCGGCGCCTGCTCTGGCAGCGGGTCGAGGAGACGGTCATGGAGCGGGCCGTCATCCTTCCGATCGCCCACGACCGCACGCTGCACTACCGGCATCCCGACGTCACCGACGTGTACGTGCACCCCGCGTTCGGGCTGTACGACGTCCAGGCCATGGGGCTGTCCCAGTGAGGTCCCCCCTCACCGCCGAGCCGACGAGCGGGCGCGCGTGCCGCGCCACCGGACGCACGAGCCTTCCCCACCATCCGCACGACGAGAGGCGCTGAAAACCCCGTGGCACTGAACGCGCAGGCACGAGGCATCGTGAACCCGTCGGACCACCGGGGCGGGACCCTCAGGTACGTCCGCACCGACGACTTCGACTCGCTCGACCCCGCCGACACGTACTACGCGTACACCTGGAACTTCATCCGGCTCATCGGGCGCCCCCTCGTCGGCTACACGACCGACGGAGCGGGCGACCCGCAGCTCGTACCGGACCTGGCGGAGGCGCTCGGCCAGGCGACCGAGGACTCCCGCACCTGGACCTACCGGCTGCGCGAGGGAATCCGGTTCGAGGACGGCACGCCCGTCACGTCCGAGGACGTCAAGTACGCGGTGCTGCGGGCCGCCTACCCCGAAGCGGTCTACGGCAGGCCGGTCACGCGCGGCGGGCCGGCCTACTTCCGCCAGTACCTCACCGGCCCGGAGGGGATCGAGACCCCGGACGAGCGCACCCTCGTCTTCCGGCTGAGCGAGCCCTTCGCCGCCTTCGACTACCTCGCCGCGCTGCCCACCACCATCGCGGTGCCGCGCGGGCGCGACACCTTTCCCGAGTACCACCGCCACCCGGTGTCCTCGGGCCCGTACCGCATCGACACGTACACGCCGGGCGACCTGCTCACCCTCGACCGCAACCCGCACTGGCGGGCCGACACCGATCCCGTACGCACGGCCCTGCCGGACCGGATCACCGTCCGGCTCGGTGTGAGCGGTCCGGAGGTCGACCGCATCCTGCTCGACGGGGAGGCGGACATCGACCTCGCCGGCGTCGGCGTGCAGCCCGAGACCCAGGAACTGCTCCTGGCCGACCCGGAGCTGCGGCAGCGGGTGGACAACCCGCGGACGGGGTTCGTGTGGCTCTACTGCCTCAACCGGAACGTCGGCCCGCTGACCAGCGTGCACGCCCGGCGCGCCGTGCAGTACGCCACCGACAAGAAGGCCATGCTCGCCGCCTACGGGGGCGACCCGGCGGGCGAGATCGCCACCACCCTGCTGCCCGCGTCCGTGGTGGGACACGACCCCTTCGACCGCTACCCGGTCGGACCCGAGGGCACGGGGGACCTGGAGGCGGCCCGCCGCGAGCTGGCCCGGGCCGGCCTCCCGGACGGCTTCACCACCAGGATCGCCGCCCGGGAGGACCGCACCAAGGAGTGGAACGCCGCCCTCGCCCTGTCCCGCGGACTGGCGCGCGTCGGCATCCGGGCCGAAGTGGTGCCGTTCGCCTCCGGTGACTACTTCACCAAGGCGGTCGGCGTCCCCGCGTACGTGCGGCAGCACGACATCGGGATCGTGATGTTCGGCTGGGCCGCCGACTTCCCCGACGGCTACGGCTTCCTCCAGCAGATCGCCGACTCGCGGGCGATCAAGGAGACCGGCAACCAGAACCTCGGAGAGCTGGCCTCCCCCCAGATCGACGCCCTCCTCGACACCGGGGCCGCGACGCGCGACGACAAGGAGCGCGCCCGGATCTGGGCCACCGTGGACCGCGCCGCCATGGACGAGGCCGTCATGTGCCCCTACATGTACGTCAAGTCGGTCGTCTTCAGGGGACCGCGGGCCGCGAACATCACGATGTCCCCGGCCTACGGCATGTACGACTACGCCCTCCTGTCGGTCCTGGACGAGGACGCGCAGCCGGGAGGTGAGGACCCGGCCGCCTCGTGAGGCCCGAAGGGCGCCGCCGACGGGGCCACTCGTCCCCATCGGCACCCGACAGGACCCCGTGAGCCGTACCCGACAGGACCCTCGTCAGAGGCCGGTCGGCCCCGTGCGCCGCGACCGGACCGGAGACACCGTGGGGGTGTCCGGCCCGACCGGGAGCAGGGACGCTCCGTGCCTGCGGGTCCGGCCGCCGGGAGAGTGAGTGGCCATGATGTTCTGGTACGGCAACGGCATGAACGGATGGGGCTGGTTCGCCATGTCGGCGGGCATGGTCCTGTTCTGGGGCCTCCTCATCACCGCCGTCGTGTTGGTCTTCCGCGCCCTGGACCGCGCCGCCGGGCCGCCCGCCCGCCGGGCGTCCGCGGTGCCCGAGCAGATCCTCGGCGAGCGGCTGGCCCGCGGCGAGATCGACGAGGCGGAGTACCGCAGGCGCCTGGAAGCGCTGCGGAGCGGGGAGCCGTAGGAGCCCGCACCTCCGGTCCGCGCGACGAACCGGGGGTGCGCGCCCATACTGGGGAGGACGGCGGCCGTCCAGGGGTGCGTACGGACCAGAATCGCGGTGGCGATGGAGCAGGTGCCCTTCGACGAAGTGACCACCAGCGCGGCCCGGGACGCGGGCGGCTGGCTGGGGGCCCTGCCGGTCGCCGTGGTGGCCACCGGCGCGGACGGGGCGATCGTCCGCTGGGACAACGCGGCGGAGGCCCTGCTCGGTTACACCCCGCACGAGGTGCTCGGCCGGCACATCGCCGACCTGCTGCACCCGGGCGCGGACCGTGGCCTCGGCCGGTCGCTGTGGGAGGGCGCGGCCACCGGGCGCGGGGTGATGGGCACGGTCACCGCCTGGCACCGCGAGGGACGACCGCTGGACCTGGAGATCTGGGCGTGCCCGGTGCCGGCCCGGCACCGGGGCGGGACGACGGTGCTGGTGTTCGCGGCGGAGGCGGAGGCCGCACGACGGATCCGCGGCTCGTCGGCGGTGTGGGACGGACTGTTCTCCCGCTCGCCGGTCGGCATCGCGGTGCTGGACACCCAGCTGCGCTTCCTGCGCGTGAACCCGGCACTGGAGGCGATGAACGGCCTTTCGCAGGCCGCCCACATCGGACGCCGCCTGGTCGAGATCCTCCCCGGCGTCAACGCCGCGGACATGGAGCGTGCGATGCGCCGGGCCCTGGACGAGGGACGGCCCGTCCTGGACTCCCGCCGTACGGGCCGCACACCGGCCGACCCCGACCACGACCACGTGTGGTCGGGGTCGTACGTCCGGCTCGAGGACTCCGACGGACGCCCGATCGGGCTGGTCGCCACCCTGATCGACATCACCGCCAAGGAGCGGGCGCAGCTCGAAGCCGAGGAGAGCCGGCGCCAACTCGCCCTGGTGAACGAGGCCACGCTGAAGATCGGCACCAGCCTGGACCTGGAACGCACCGCGCAGGAGCTCGCCGACGTCGCCGTGCCCGACCTCGCGGACGCCGTCACCGTCGACGTCCTGGAGAGCCTGGCCGCCGACGGAGAGCTCGGCGCGGGCCTGGTGGGCGGCGCCGTACTGCGCCGGCTGGCCAAAGCCCCGCTGACGGGATCACCCGTCACGGCCGCCCTCGCCCCACTGGGGCGCACGCTCGACTTCCCCGCCAACGCGCCCTACACCCGGGCACTCGGCGAGCGCCGCCCCTATGTCGTGCCCGAGTTCGACGCGCGGTCCATCGCGCCGGCGGCCGGACACTCCACCCGGCCCGCCGAGGTGCTCGAGCTGGGAGTGCACTCGTTCATGATGGCCCCGCTGCTCGCCCGCGGCGTGGTGCTCGGCCTGGCCACGTTCTACCGGACCCGCCCCATCGGCCCCTTCACCAAGGACGAGGTCGACCTCGCCGGCGAACTGGCGGCCCGTGCCGCCGTCTGCGTGGACAACGCACGCCTGTACCGCCGTGAACACGACACGGCCGCCGTGCTCCAGCGCAGCATGCTGCCCCAGCACATCACCCCACCCCCGGGCATCGAGGTCGCCCACCGCTACCTGCCCGCCAGCGACGTCAACGAGGTCGGCGGCGACTGGTACGACGTCATCGCGCTGGAGGACGGCAGGGCCGTCCTCGTCATCGGCGACGTGATGGGGCACGGCACCGCGGCCGCCGCCGTGATGGGACGCCTGTCCGCCAGCGTCAGGGCCCTCGCGCGCCTCGACCTCGCCCCCGAGGACCTGCTGTACCAGCTGGAGGCCGCCCTGCGCGACCTCGCCGAGCCGATGATCGCCACCTTCCTGTCCGTGATGGTCGACCCGGCCACCGGCCACTGCCGCATCACCCGCGCGGGCCATCCGCCGCCGGTGGCCGTCCTCCCCGACGGCTCCGTGCGCCTGCTCGACGTACCGCCCGGGCTGCCGCTGGGCGTCGGCGGTGAGGCCTTCACGACCACCGAGGTCACCCTGCCCCGCGGCAGCCTCCTCGTCCTGTACACCGACGGCCTCGTCGAGTCCCGGAACAGCGACATCGACGCCCGCCTCACCGAACTGACCGATCTGCTCGCCGAACCCGGCCCGTCCCTGTCCGCCCTGTGCGACCGCCTGCTCACCCACCTCGTACCCGCGTCCGCGGACGACGACATCGCCCTCCTCGTCGCCCGCCTCGCTCCCGCGGCCGGAGCGGGACGGGACGGCCGCCGGCCGTGAATGTGCGGAGGGCTCCGACCGGTGCTGCAATGGGATCAGGACTGGCCCCGGTCACGTCCGCCGATACGCGGCGGGTACGGGGTCTGGCTCCGTCATGTCCTCGCAACGGTGTGGAGCGGTGATGAGCGACGAAATCCAGGACGACGAAATCCAGGACATGGGACCGGTCGACTATCTGGTCATCGAGTTCCCCGGCAACCGGATGACGGGCAAGGGACTGCCCCTCCTGGTCGACCTGGTCGACCGGGGCATCGTCCGCGTCCTCGACTTCACGTTCGTCCGGAAGGACACCGACGGCAGCGTCATCGCCGTCGAGGTGCGTGACCTCGACGGGGACGGCGAGCTGGACCTGTCCGTGTTCGAGGGTTCCGCGTCCGGACTCCTCGGCCAGGACGACCTCGACGAGGCAGGCGCGGCCCTCGAACCGGGCAACTCGGCCGCCATCCTCATCTACGAGAACCTCTGGGCCGCCCCCCTCGCGCGCGAACTGCGACGCGGCGGCGCGCAGCTCGTGGCCGGCGGACGCATCCCCGTGCAGGCGCTCCTCGCCTCGCTGGAGGCCTTGGAGGCCGAGGGCGGCAGCGCCGCCGCCTGACGCCCGGGGGCGACCGCGGAAACCGATCCACTCGAATCAACGGCCAAGGAGCAATGACATGCCAGGACTTCTTCGCGGTGTGGCGCGCACGGCAGTGGTGGCCGGGACGGCGACCGCCGTCTCCAACAGGGTCTCGCGCCGCCAGAGGGGCCGCTGGGCCCAGCAGGAGGAACCGGCCCCGACCCAGCAGTACGCCCCGCCGCCCGCCCAGGCGCCCGCGCCCGCCGCGCCGGCCCCCGACATGAGCAGCAAGATCGAGCAGCTCAAGGAACTCGGACAGCTGAAGGACCAAGGCGTCCTGACGGAAGAGGAGTTCGCGGCGCAGAAGAGCAAGATCCTCGGCTCCTGACCGAGGTCCTGTTCCTGACCGAGGCCCGTCCGGAAAGTCCTGCCCGGCCCCGCGACGTCACTCGTGGGGGACGACGGCGACCGGCGCGCGGCTGTGGTGCAGCACCGCATGGGCCACGCTGCCGATGTGGGCGCCCAGGGCCGCGGGCCGGGTGCGACGGCCGACCACCACGAGGGACGCGTCGCCGGAGGCCTCCACCAGCACCTGGCCGGCCGAGCCGACCACCACGCGGTGGACGGCCGCCACCTCGGGGTACTTCGCCCGCCACGGCGCCAGGGAGTCGTCGAGCGAACGCTCCAGCTCGGGTACGACGGCGAGCCGGACGTCCGGCACCATCGCGGGTCCGAGGCCTGCGAAGGCGCCGAGCTGCAACGCGAACACCACGTGCACGCGCGCGTCGCGCCGAGCGGCCTCGTCGAAGGCGAACTCCAGGATCGGGTCGGCGGACTGCCGCACGTCGACCCCCACCGTCACCGGCCCCCGCGGCGCGGTCGTGCCGTGCGCCCGGACGAGCACGACGGGCCGGTCGACCGCGCCGGCGACCGTCAGACCGGTCGAGCCGAGCAGATAGCCCGCCACGCTCCCGAGCGCCCGCGAACCCAGCACCAGCAGCTCGGCCTCCCCGCCCGCGGCGACCAGGGCCGGGACGGGACCGGAGGAGACCGCCAGCCGGGTGGTGACCGGGAGGCCGGGGTACCGCGCGCGGAGCTCCGCCGCCGTACGGACGAGCAGGTCCTCGGCCCACGACTCGTCGGGCTCCCGGGACACGAACGGCAGCAGCAGCTCGGGCGAGGGCTCCTTCACGTGCACCAGGTGCACCCCGGTGCCGCGCAGCACGGCCTCGTCCGCCGCCCACTCGGCGGCGGCGCGCGCCTGCTCCGTACCGTCCACGCCGACCACGATTCCCTGCGTCATGATCGTCCACCTCCCGGTGAGCCGTCGTCGTTCCCGTACGCGAGCCGGGTGCGGGAGACCGAGACGACCCCGTCGACGGTCGCGCACATGCGCTCGACCGCCGGGATCACGCCCCGGTACGGCACGCTCCCGCCGAGCTCCACCCGGCCGTCCCGCACCTCGACCACCAGGTTGGCGGCATCGAGGCCGAGGGCACCGGCGAGCACGTCCTCGACGATCTCCCGACGGATGTCGTCGTCCGCCCGGAGGAAGACGCCCAGCAGGTCGCGGCGACTGACGATGCCGACCAGGCGGTCCCCGTCGTCGACGACGACGAGGCGCTTCACGCCCTGCACCTCCATCAGACGCGCCGCCTCCACCGCGGTCCACTCGGGACGCGCGCACACCGGCGGCGCCGACATCAGCTCCTCGGCGCGCGTGCCCTCGGCCTTCGCCCGCTCCCACGCCCCGAGCCCCGGCACGGCCGGCAGGTCTCCCGGGGCGGCGGCCCGGTCCGCGGTCTTCCGCAGCAGGTCACCCTCCGACACCACCCCGATCACCCGGTTCCCCCCGTCCACCACCGGCACCGCCGTGACCCGGTGCAGCGACAGGATCCGCACGATCTCCTTGAAGGGCGCGTCGCCGCGGACACCCACCACCTCACGGGTCATCAGCTCGCCGATCCTGCGATGACGCATCACCCGCTCCTTCCGCGCGCTTCCTCGTCGACCACGGCCGGTCTCCGTCGCTCCCACCCTGCCCCGCCGACCTGCCCGACAGGAGTGCCGAACGGTCCCCTTCCGGGGCCGGTGGCCCCCAGACCCTGTCCGGAAAGTCCCGCCTGGCTCGCGGGGTGCCGTCCCGCCCGCACGCGGGGTGCCGGGCAGGGCGCGATCGGGGCCGAACGGCCCATCCCCATCGGCGCCTCCTCGGTGCCAGCGTGGGAAGTGCCGCTTCCGTGGCGTTGCTCCCGGCGCCCGGGCGTAGTCCGGAGGAGGAACCATGGACAGCGAGATTCCCGTCCGGCCGGGGCTCGGCGACGTCGTCGTGGGAGTCGACGGGTCCCCTTCCGCGCACACGGCCGCGCTCTGGGCCGCCATCGAGGCGGACCGCAGGGGCCGCACCCTGCGCCTCGTGCACGCCGCCGACACCGACCGGCGCGCCTACTGGACCGACGCCGAGACGATGCAGGCGGTGCGCGAGGCGGGCCGCGACCTGCTGAGCGGGACGGCCAGGGCCGTTCACGAGCGCTGTCCCGACCTTCCCGTCACGAAGGAGCTCAGCCGTCGCGAGGCGGTCTCGGGCCTCCGGGAGGCCGCCGGCGACCGGGGCACGATCGTGGTGGGAAGCCGCGGGCTCGGCGGCTTCTCCGCCCTCATGCTCGGCTCGGTGGGCCTCGGCGTCGCGGCCCGGGCCGAGGTGCCCGTGATCGTCGTACGCGGGGGAGACGAGCGGCCCGAGACCGGCTCGGTGACCGCGGCCGTGCACGACGCCACGGACCTCGACTGGCTCCAGCTGGCCGCCGCCGAGGCCGACGCCCGCAAGGCGGCCCTGCGCATCGTGAGCGTGTGGAACGTGCTCACCCACGTCGGCAGTGTCGCCACCATGCTCGACGACCTCGACGGGATCGCCCGTCGGCGCGTCCGCGAGGTGAAGACGCTCGCCGACCGGGTGCGCGCGCTCCACCCCCAGTTGATCGTCGGGCAGCACGTGGAGACGGGCACCAGCACCCCCGGCATCCTGATCGAGGCGAGCCGGCGCACCGACCTCCTCGTCATGGGCCGGAGCCGCCGACAGCTCGGGACGGGGCCCTCCCTGGGCCGCGTCGCCCACACCCTGATCCACCACGCCCACTGCCCGGTGGAGATCATCCCCTCGGGCTTCGCGACACGGGACGAGGGGCCATGAACGACGTCCTGGTCGGCATCGACCCCCGAGAACTCTCCGCCCCCGCACTCGTCTGGGCCGCCGACGCAGCCGTACGCAGAGGCGCCCGGCTGCGCCTGGTCGCCGCCGTTCCGCCGGTCCACGACCGGCTCCCGTACGGCCCGCCCGCCCGCCAGAGCTCCCTGCGCCTCCGGGCGGAGTCGGCCCTCGCCAACGCCGAGGACCTCGTGAGGGAACTGCACGACGGGCTGCGGACCGCGACGGAGCTCGTCGACGGGACCCCCGCCACCGTGCTGTGCGACAAGGCGCGGGGTGCCGCGCTCGCCGTGGTGGGCCCGCGACACCTCGGCAGGCTCGCCGAAGTCCTCTGCGAGAGCTCGGTGATCGTCCCGCTGGCGGCACGCGCCGACTGCCCGGTCGTCGTGACCCGACAGCCCGAGCACACGACCGTCCACCCGCCGCTGATCGTCGTCGGCGTGGACGGCAGCAGGGACTGCCGGGCCGCCGTCGCCTTCGCCGCAGCGGAGGCGAGCCTCCGGCGGGCGCGGCTCAGGGCGGTCCGGGTCCGGCCCCTCCGGCCCCGCGACGACGGGACCGAGGACCCGGCCGACGACGAGCGATTGCTCGCCGAATCGGTCGCCGGGTGCGCCGGGCACCACCCGGACGTCGACGTCGACAAGGCGGTGATGCGCGGGAACCCCGTCGAACAACTCACCCGGGCCTCCCTCGACGCCCTCGCGGTCGTCGTCGGACGCAGGGGCCGGGGCGGCCACTCCGGCACGCGGCTCGGCTCCACGGTGCACGGACTCCTGCACCACGCCGCCTGCCCCGTGATCGCCGTCCCCCTGCCCGGGACGGGAGAGGCGGACACCACCCCTTCCGGGGCCGAACGGTCCCGATCCCGCAAGGACCGACCGGCCCCGACGGCCTGACCCCCTCGGCACTGGGAGCGCCGAGGCCCGGGCGGCACAGTGGGAGTACGAGAACCACCGGCCCGGGCGGCGTGCTGGGAGTACGAGAACCACCCCGGACCGCCGCCCGGCCCCCGGAGCGGTGGCACGACGGAGCGGATCCGCGTCAGCCGCCCCGGCCCGGGACGCGCACACGAGGAGCAGAACGATGACCGGAGCCAAGGTGGGACGGAGGCACAGCCTCTTCCCCGACTTCAACGACTGGTTCAACCGCGAGTTCCCGGGACTGCCCGGATGGCGTCCCGGCACCGCCGCGCACTCCATCCCGGTGGAGGTGTCCAGCGGCGGCGGCACCTACGTGCTGCGCGCCGAACTGCCCGGGATGGACCCCGACGACGTCACCGTCACCATCGAGGACGACCTCGTCACCGTGAGCGCCGAACACCGCGAGAGCGAGGAGGACACGGATCACTCGGAGTTCCGCTACGGCTCCTTCCGGCGGACCGTACGCCTCCCGACTGCCGTCCCCGCCGAAGACGTCGACGCGTCCTACGCGGACGGCATCCTCACCGTCCGCGTCCCGATGCCCGAGGAGAGGACCCGGACCCGGCGGAGCGTCCCCGTCCGGCGAGCCGACGGCAAGGACGGAGCGCGGCCGTGAACACGAAACGCGTCCTGGTGGCCCACGGCGGCAAGCACGGCGCCACCGCCGGCATCGCCGACGAGATCGGCAGGACGCTCCGCGACGACGGATTCGACGCCGTCGTCCTGCCCGCCGACACCGTCACCGACGTCAGCGACTACGACGGGGTCGTCCTCGGCGGCGCCCTCTACGCCGGCCGCTGGGACGGCAAGGCCCGCCGATGCGCCCGCCGCAACGCCGACCAGCTCAGCCGGCGACCGGTCTGGCTCTTCAGCAGCGGGCCCCTCGACAGCTCCGCCGAACAGCACGACATCCCGCCCGTGCCCGGGGTCGCCCGCCGGATGAAGTCCCTCGGCGCGCGCGAGCACATCACCTTCGGCGGCGCCGTGACCGCCGAGACGTCCGGGCGCATCGCCCGCTCCATGGTCCGCCACGGCAAGGGCGGAGACTTCCGCGACCCCGCGCGCATCCGGGCCTGGGCCCATCACATCGGAAGCGAACTCGGCGCCGCGCCCTGACCGGCGCCGCCGCGACCACCTGCCGACCGTCTCACCCGGGAGGTACGGCATGAGGCACCAGGAGCAGTCGGACCCGGGGCCCACCGCGCCCGGAAGCGGGCGGCCCGCCGGGCGCACCGCTCTCACCCTCCTCCTGGCGGTCGCCCTGATCTGCGGGGCCGTCGCCGCCGGGATGCTGTGGAACGCCGGAAACCGGGCCGAGCGTGCGCTCGCCGTCCACCGGCACCAGGTGCAGGCGACCACGACGGGACGAGCCGAGGAACCGCCGGCCGCCACCCGGCAGGGCGTCACGACGAGCGCCGTCGCCCCCGCGGTCTGGGAGTACCCCGACGACGTCCGCAGGTCGGGAACCGTCCCCGTGCCACCCCGGACACCGCAGGGCCGCACCGTCGCCCTCTGGGTGGACGACCACGGCGCCCCCACCCGCCCACCGGGCGGCACCGCGAACCTCGCGCTGACGGCACTCGCGGGCGGCACGGCCACGGCGGCCGCCGCCGGGGCGGCGTGCGCGGGCGTGCGCACCCTCGTACGACGACGTGCCGAGGGCCGTCGGCTCGCGGTCTGGGAACGGGAGTGGGAACAGGTGGAACCCGTCTGGTCCGGACGGCTCCGAAGGGGCAGCGGCCCCGGGACCGGGGAGGAATGACCGCCCCGAGTCCTGACCGCCCCCGGTCAGCGCCCGCACGCGAGCGATGACCGCACGCGGGAACGACCGCCCACGAGGAACGCCCGCGCCGACAGCGCCGTCAGCGGGCGCCGTCCGGCTCCTCCCCGCCCTGGTCGAGCTCCTCCCCGCCCTGGTCGAGGCGGAACGGCGGGTAGGCGTCCGTCATGAGGCACGCGTACGCGGCGACCCGCAGGACCCAGCGGTTCAGGCCCACCACCAGGGCGAACAGGTCACGGGGATACCGCTCGGTGAAGGTCAGCGCGAAGCCCGCGATCACCGAGAGCAGGGCGATCAGGCCTCCTCCCCACCAGTCCGCACGCGCGCCGCCGGTGAAGAACGCGATGATCAGGTAGTGGGGGATGGCGAGCAGCCACCACTTGACCAGGACCAGCGAGCGGGAGAGCCGCTTCGGGTACGCGATGTCGAGTCGCGCCGGGTAGTCCGGTTCGGGCCCCAGGCTGAACGGCGGATAGCGGTCGGTGCCGAGGGCGCCGTACGCGTAGTACGACACGCGCCACGACCACCGCAGCACCCCCAGGTTGAAGTCGAACAGTCCCCGCGGGTAGCGCTCGGTGAACAGGACGGCGAAGAACGCGATCACCGTGACGACGAAGAAGGCGATCCAGAGGAAGACCAGCACGAACCAGTGCGGGATGACCAGGATCCACTTGACCAGCCAGAGCCAGCGGGACAGTGGGGAGTCGAGACGGGCGGTCACCGCCACCGGCGGGTAGGGGGCGCGCTGCGTGTCCATGGTCATCGTTCCTCTCTGTTCGTCACCTCTGCCGTCCTCGCCGTACGCGTTCTCCGCCCCCTTCTCAGGATCGCCCGCTGCCGTGGGCCCGGGGAGCACCGTCCGGTCCCGCGGGAGCGTGCCCGTGGTCGGCGGCGTAGGCCGCGAAGACGCGCTCGGGCGTTTCCCCGGTGCGCAGGAAGCGCTCGTCGAGCACCGTGGCGAGGTCGTCGAGGGCGGTGCGCAGCACCGCCGCGGACAGCCGGACGTCCGGGTGGCGCGCCGAGGCGGACCTGTCCGCCAGGTCGGTGGCGTAACCGAGCTGGACGGGCAGGGACGTGTTCGCGTCCCCGTCGTAGAAGTAGTACGACTCGGCGTACTGGAGGAAGTCGATCGTGATCGTCGACAGGGCCGAGGCGAGTCCGTCCAGGAGCGCCGCACCGCCGCCGGAGTCGATCGCCCGTGCGGTGGCAGGGCCGCGCCGCACGTGCGAGAGCCGCAGGGCGAGGGCCCTGCGGCGGGCCAGCGCCGGATAGATGCCGAGGATCCAGGCGACGGTGGCCGAGAGCAGGACGAAGCCCACCAGGGCCTCCAACGGCGCGAGGGCGCGCAACCAGCCCGAGGTCGGCGCGATGTCGCCCAGACCGAGCGTGGCGAGGGTGACCAGAGACAGGTAGAGGGCGTCGACGGGGCCCGCGTGCTCGGCGGGGTCGAGCCCCGGGGCGTACGAGAAGCCCTCCGGCATGTGGGGCCAGTAGACGAGGCCCCAGCCGACGGACACCGTGAGCGCCCACACGGCGACGACCGTCACCATGCCCAGCGGACCAGCCAGCCCCGCCGACCGCCACCGCGTGTCGCGCAGCGCCGAAAGACGCCACACCGTCCGCATCACCAGCCGGCTCAACCCGCCGTGACGCGTGGGATGCCACAGCGTGTGGAAGACGTCCCGGAGGACGAACAGGACCAGCAAGGCGCCCGCGAAGGTGGAGAGCCACGCCATTCCGGCTCCCTTCCGCACAGGGCACGGGCCTTCCGCCGCCACCGCCCACGGGCGGCCGACACGTCGCCGTCCACCGGGCCCCTGACGAGGGCGCCCCGGCGACTCGTACCGGCCGGTGGCCGTCACGGTCGTCACGACCGTCACGTCGTACGTGCTTCGAGCATGCGCGCCCGAGCGGACCTTCGCACGGGGGCCGCGAGCCGCCCGGGGCCGCGAGCCGTCGCTACCCGGCGGCGCCGGTGAGCCGGCACCGTACGTCCACCACGCCTTCGACGGCCTGCGCCAAGCGCGCCGCGAGCGGGATCAGCGAGCTGTCGCCGACCTCGCCGGTCAGCGTCACGACACCGGCCTCGACCCGGACGTCGACCCGGTGGCCGGAGAGCGGGAACAGGTGCTCCACGACGCTGCCGCGCACCTCCTCGGCGAGGTCGTCGTCCGGGCGGAGGAAGACCTTGAGCAGATCGGAGCGGCTGACGACGCCCTGGATGATCCCGTCGGCGTCGACGACCGGCAGCCGTTTGACGCGGCGCGCGGCCATCAGGCGGGCGGCCCGGGGCAGCGACGCGTCCGGGGCGACGGTGACGGCGGGCGAGGTCATCAGGTCCCGGGCCCGGCGGGAGCCGGCCTTGGCCGTGGCGTCGAGCCGCAGCAGCTGCTCGACCATGCCGAGGCGGTGGTCGTGGAACTCCTCCTTGGCGAGCAGGTCGGCCTCGGAGACCACGCCGACGACCCGACCCTCGCCCTCCACGACGGGAACGGCGGTCACCTTCCACCGCTCCATGGCGGCGACGATCTCCTTGAACCCCGCACCGCCCCGCACGGCGACGACCTTCCTGGTCATCACGTCCGCGACGGTGAACCGCTGCACGGTCATGACACGTTCCTCCTCCCGTGGCTGCGGGCCGGCGCCCCCGTGACGGGCCGCCGCGGGCGCGACCGGGGACCCCTGCCCCCGGTCAGCGGACCAGGGGCCTCACCGGGGCGGGGGACGACGGGCACCGGGCGGGGCAGCACGCCCGTCTCCCGCAGCCGGGCCAGTTCGTGCGTGGACGTCGCGGGCGAAGCGCTCCCGGTTGCGGCGCCGCAGGTTCGCGAAACCCTGGAAGAGACCGCAGTCGAGGAGGATCCGCGCATGGTCGCTCTCGACGAGGAACTTGCTTCCGGTGACCGTCCCCACGCCGCCCAGGAAGCCGAGCAGGGATGGCCGGGAAGCGTGGGCGCCGAGTTCGGGGCTGCCTCGGACATGGCCGGCCCTCCTTCGGAGTGCGGTACGCACTCCACCGTCGCACCCGAGGAAGCCGGGCCGCAGGGGACCGAGAGGACCCTTCTGAGGGCCGATCGGCTCATGCGGCGGGCGGCCCCGAGCGGTGGGCTGGGACCGTGAGCGGCCACACACCCTCCACCCGACCGCCGCGCGCCGTCGTCTTCGACACCGACGGCGTACTGCTCGACTCCGCCCGGGTCCACGCGGCGGCGTGGAAGAGCGCCTTCGACACCTTCCTGGCCGCGCGGACGAGCGGCGGCGACGAGCAGGCGCCCTTCGACGCCGACGCCGAGTACCGCCACCTCGTCGACGGAAGGTCCCGCTTCGACGGGGCCGCGGCCTTCCTGGCCGCCCGCGGCCTCACCCTTCCCGCGGGCACGCCCCGCGACCCACCGGGGGACGATACGGTCTGGGCCGTCGCCGCACGCAAGGAACGGGCGTTCCGCACCCTGGTCGGCGCCCAGGGAGTGCCGGTCTTCGCGGACACCGGCCCCGCGCTCGACGCCCTCCACGCGGCCCGGGTGCCCTGCGCCGCCGTATCGGCCTCCCGGCACGCCCGGACGCTGCTCAGGGCCTCCGGGCTCGCCGGACTCCTCACCGTGATCGTGGACGGCCGGGACGCCGCACGACTCGGCATCGCCGGAAAACCCGATCCCGCCCTCTTCCTGCGCGCGGCCGCCCTCCTCGGGAACGCTCCGGCCGACACCGCGGTGGTCGAGGACGCCCTCGCCGGCATCGAAGCCGCGCGGCGCGGGGGCTTCGGTCCGGTCGTCGGACTCGACCGCACCCCGGACCGGAGCATGACCGAACCGCTGCGCGACCGGGGAGCCGACCTCACGGTCACCGATCTGACGGCGCTGGTCCGGAGCGTGTGGGGCGAGCCCGTATGACGGACTCCCGGAAGGAGAGCGTGCGGGGTGAGTCTCCGTGAGGACCCCTGGAACGGGAGGGTGCGGGACGGGTTTGGGGGACGGCCCCCTGGAACGGGAGCGTGCGGGGGGAGTCCCGTGACGGACCACTGGGACGGGACTCATGGCGGCGGTGAGCCGGTCCGCCGGGACGGGACTCATGGCGGCGACGAGCCGGTCCGCCGGGACGGGACTCATGGCGGCGACGAGCCGGTCCGCCGGGACCGGACTCACGACCGTGACGAGCCGGATCGCTGGGGCTGGACCTACGACCGCTACGAGCCGGACCGCGAGCGGCTGGTCGAGGCACTCTGCACCCTCGGCAACGGCCGCTTCGCCACCCGGGGCTCCAGCCCCGAGTGCTCCGCCGATGCCGTCCACTACCCGGGCACCTACCTGGCCGGCTGCTACGACCGGCGCACCTCGCTCGTCGCCGGTGAGCGGGTCGAGAACGAGGACCTCGTCAACCTGCCCGACTGGACGCGGCTGCGCTACCGGTGCCGTCCGGACGACGGGCCGCCCGGAGACTGGCTGACACCCGACGCGAAGGAGTTGCGTCACTGCGACGTCCGGCTCGATCTGCGCGGGGGAGTGCTGACCCGGCACCTGCTCTTCCGGGACGACCGGGGCCGCGGACTGCGGGTGAGCCACCTGCGGATCGTGCACATGGGGGACGCCGGGCTCGCGGCCCAGTGCACGATGCTCCGCGCCTACGGCTGGAGCGGGACCGTCGAAGTGGAGTCCGTCCTCGACGGCGCGGTCGTGAACGCGGGAGTGGAGCGCTACCGGAACCTCGACGGACGGCACCTCACCGGCCACCGGTCCGGGTTCGAGAGGGGAGGGGTCGCCTGGCTCACCTGCCGCACCGCCGACCCGGGCCTCGGGATCGTCCTCGCCGTCCGCACGGTCACGCTCCCCGCGGGCACCGCACGCGAGGTCGCGACGAGGACCGGCACCGTCCAGACGTTCCGCCTCCCGATCGGTCACCGCCGCACGGTGACCGTCGTGAAGACCCTCGCCCTGCGCGCCTCGACGGACGGCCCCACCGGAGACCCTCTGCATGCCTCGACGGACGGCCCCACCGGAGACCCCCTGCATGCCTCGACGGACGGCCCCACCGGAGACCCCCTGCATGCCTCGACGGACGGCCCCACCGGAGACCCCCGGCGAGCCTCCACGGACCGGCCCACCGAAGACCCCCGCGAGGCGGCCTGCGGCGAGGCGGCCGGCGCTCCGGCCTTCCCCCGGCTGCTCTCCACCCACAAGGAAGCCTGGCGGAGGCTGTGGGGGCGGGGAGAGCTGCTCGTCCCGGGCGAGGCGGGCCGGATCCTGCGCCTGCACCTCTTCCACCTGCTCCAGACGCTCTCGCCGCACACGGCGGAACTCGACGTGGGAGTCCCCGCACGGGGCCTGCACGGTGAGGCGTACCGGGGCCACGTCTTCTGGGACGAACTGTTCGTCCTGCCCTACCTGGACCTCCACTTCCCCGAAGTGGCCCGGTCCCTGCTCATGTACCGGTACCGCCGACTGCCGGCGGCACGCGAGGCGGCGCGGCGGAGCGGTGGCGTCGGGGCCATGTACCCGTGGCAGAGCGCGAGTTCGGGCCGCGAGGAGACGCAGGAACTGCACCTCAATCCGCGCTCCGGCCGCTGGCTGCCCGACCACTCGCGACTCCAGCGGCACGTGGGCTCGGCCGTCGCGTACAACGTGTGGCGGTACGCGCACGCCACCGGCGACCGCGGATTCCTGTACTCCGCGGGTGCCGAGACGCTCCTGGAGATCGCCAGGTACTGGGCCGGGGCCGCCTCCTTCGACCCGTCGCTCCGGCGCTACCGGATCCGCGGGGTCGTCGGCCCCGACGAGTACCACGACGCGTACCCCGGCCGCGCGGCACCGGGCATCGACGACAACGCCTACACCAACGCGACCGCCGCCTGGGTGCTCGCCCGGGGGCTCGACCTGCTGGACGAACTGCCCGCCGCCCGGCGGTCGGAGCTGCGGGAGCGGCTGTCGCTCGACGACGCGGAACTCGACCGCTGGGAGGACGTGTCCCGCCGCGTGCACGTGCCGTTCCACCAGGGTGTGGTGAGCCAGTTCGAAGGCTACGGGGACCTCGCGGAGCTCGACTGGGAGGCGTACCGGGCCAGGTACGGCGACATCCGCAGACTCGACCGGATCCTGGAGGCCGAGGGCGACACCGTCAACCGCTACCAGGCGTCGAAGCAGGCCGACACCCTCATGCTCGGCTACCTGTTCCGACCCGACGAGCTGTACGGGCTCTTCGCCCGCCTGGGCCACCGGCTCGACGACGAGGTGTGGCGCGCGACCGTCTCGTACTACCTGCGGCGCACCAGCCACGGTTCGACGCTCAGCAGCCTCGTCCACGGCTGGGTGCTCGCCCGGCAGCAGGGCGCCGACGCCTGGCGGTACTGCGAGGAGGCGCTCCTCGCCGACGTGGCCGACGTCCAGGGAGGCACGACCGGAGAGGGCATCCACCTCGGGGCGATGGCGGGCACCGTCGACCTGGTCGAGCGCGGCATCACCGGCCTCGAAGCGGGACCGGAGGGGCTGCGGATCGCCCCGGTGGCGCTCAGGGAGCTTCCGCGGTTCGCCTTCACCCTCTGCGCCGGCGGCCATCGGGGCGTCCACGTCCGGGTGCTCCCCGGGCGACTGGCCGTACGGGTCCCGGCCTCGGCGAGGGGCCCCCTCACCGTGCTGCTCCCCGATGGGCGGCGGCCCGCCGTGGCCCCGGGGGAGGTGCGCTGGTTCCGGCTGTGACCGCTGGTCCCGGCTGCGGCGGGGTCGTGCGGGGCGGCGTCGTGGAGGGGCCGTACGAGGAGGCGTCGTGGCGGAGCAGCCGTACGGGGCGGACCGGACGCCGCCGTTCGCGGGGCTCAGACGAAGGTGAGCACCTCGGACACGGGGCGCCGAGGGGTGGCCGTGCCGCGGGGCCCGTAGCCGAGGCGGAGCACCATGTGGACGTAGCCGGTGGCGGAGGCCGGATCCCGCGCGTCGGAGCGGAGTTCGGGCCATTCGAGGGGCTGGGACATGAGGGAGGTGGACAGGCCGTCGAGGGTGGCGCGGAGCAGCACCCGCTGCAGGGCCTGACCGGCCTTCAGCCAGTCCCCCGGGGTGTCCTCGGTCGTGCCGAGGAGGACGATGCGGGGGCGCTTCTCGAAGCGGGCCGAGGGGCGGTCGGTCAGGTGGCGCGGCGCGTCGAAGTCCCGCACCGGAGAGGTCACGTCGTACTGCCGCGGGCCGAGGGCGTACGGGGGGATGCCCTCGGTCGCGGCGCCGTCACCGGTCCCGTCCGCGCGGATCCAGCCTGCGACCTCCGCGCGGACCGAGTCGTCCGCGGCCTCGTACAGCTCGGAGGCGTGGACGAGGCCCATGACGGTGTCGGTGTGCCAGGCTCCCGGCACCTCGAGTCGGCAGCCCTCCAGGAGGGCTGCGGCCTGGAGGTCGTCCAGGACCTCGGAGGGGACCGGCTCCTCGGTGAACGGGAACCGGCTGGTGTGCCGCTCCCGCAGCACCGGCCGGAGTGCGGCCAGCCCCTCGTCGGCGGTGGACTCCCGGACGCGGACGTCCGCGAAGTGCCAGGGGTCCCCGCGGGTGGGCAGCAGCGACGGCACGGCCTCCAGGGCGTGGTGGGCGGCGGCGACGCGCAGATTGAACAGGGCGGCGCCGCAGCCGAGATGGAGGGCGCGGTGGTCGGGGTCCTCGCGCGGCATCTCGCGCGAGGGGTCCCCGTACAGCTCGATGACGGCGGTGCCCGTCCGGTGGACGAACCTCCACGGCTGCGCGTTGTGCATCGACGGCGCGGTGACGGCGTCCTCGACCAGCGAGGTGACGAGAGGCCGGGGCAGATCGGTGGTGGACACGGTTCCTCCCGTCCGTGTGCGCGGGTTCATTCGAAGACCCCGCGGGTGGTACGCGCCGTGGGCGCGAGTCGGGTGTCGTCCTCCAGGGCGGAGAGTCGGTCCACGACGGCGACGACGCCGTCCACCCGCTCGGCGAGGCCGACGAGCATCCGGGCCTGACTGCGCCTCCGCAGACGGCCTTCCAGGGTGACCACGCCGTCCAGGACGTGCACGTCCACCACGTCGCGGACCAGGCCCATGACGTCGCCGAGGACGTCCTCGCGGATGCGGCGCCGTATCTCCGGGTCCGGACGGAGGAACACGCAGAGCAGGTCGCGGCGGGTCACGATGCCCACCAGTCGCTCCTCCTCGTCGATGACCGGAAGGCGCTCCACTCCGCGACGCACCATCAGGCGGGCCGCGTCCGCCACCGACTGCTCGGCGTGCACCGTGACGGCCGGCGCGGTCATCAGCTCGCGCACGGTCCGCTCCCGATGGGCCAGGAGGTCGCTCTCCGACACGACGCCGAGCACGCGGTCGTCCTCGTCCACGACGGGGACCCCGGTGATGTCGTGCTCGACGAGCAGTTTCGCCACGTCCTTGAACGAGGCCGCGGGGGCGGCCGAGACCACTTGGCCGGTCATCAGTCCGCCGACTTTCAAGTGCTTCATCGCCGCTCCTCCTGTTCGAACGTGTCGCCGCTCCGCCCCTCGTCACCACCGTCGTCGGTCCGCGGGCGGCCTGCGAGGGCCGAACGGTCCCCCGCCGGGCCCGACCGGCCTCGGAGCGGCGCGCCCCGGTGCCCGCGCGCCCGGCGTGGGACCTTCGGGCCCCGGCCTTGCCCCCAGCGGCCCTCCGCCCTCCCCGGCCCGGATGCCAGGGTGGGACCAGTCCCCGGAACGGACGAGGAGGGACCATGCAAGCGTCCTCGGGCCGTCCCGGCCCCGGCCGGGTCGTCGTCGGAGTGGACGGCTCGCCGTCCGCGCGCTCGGCGGTCGTGTGGGCGGCCCGGGAGGCCATGCGGCGAGGCGGCGAACTGGTCCTCGTCCACGCGACGGACACCGAAGCGGGTGCGAGGACCCCGTCCCTCCCCGGGGCGGAGGCCGACCGGAGGCGCCGGGACGGTCGCCGACTGCTCGACGAGACCGCGGCGGCCGTCGCGGCCCGCCGCCGCGGGCTGACGCTCGTCACCGCGCTCGACGACGGCCCGCCGCCCGAAGCGCTGCGGCGTGCCGCCGGCCTCGGCGGAACGATCGTCGTCGGTCACCGCGGGCTCGGCGGGTTCCCTCCCTCCTCCTCGGCGCGGTCGGTCTCGAAGCCGCGGCGTCGGCCACCACACCGGTGGTCGTGGTGCGCGGGGCCGCCGAGCCCGCCGTCTCCGGCTCCGTCCTCGCGGCCGTACGGGACACCGGCGACCTCGGCTGCGCCACGGCGGCGGCACGCGAGGCCACGCTGTGCGACGCCCACCTGCGACTCCTGCACATCTGGAGGGAGCCCCCCCGGGGGTCCGTCCGGTGCCGCGGAGCGGAGCGGAGCACGACGCCCGGGAGCACGTGCTGCCGTTGTCCGAGGTCGCCGACCGCGTCCGGGAGGAGTTCCCCGAGCTGACGGTGCACGCCGACGGCGAGAAGAGCCACAGCGTGGCCGGTGCGCTCGTCGACGCGTCCCACCACGCCGACCTCCTCGTCGCCGGCGGCCGACGGTCCCCGGGAAGTCTCGGGCCCACCCTCGGGTGGACCACCCTGAGCCTGCTGCAATACGCCCACTGCGCCGTGGAGCTCATCCCTCGGCACGGCCCCGGACACGGGAGTCCCTCATGACCGGCACCGACCGGCGGGGCGACGTCGTCGTCGGCGTCGACCCCGTCAGGAACTGGCACCTCGCCCTCGCCTGGGCGGCCGACGAGGCGGACCGGCGGGGCGTGGGGCTCCGTCTCGTCGTCGCCGTACCGCCGCCGCACGACGGACAGCACCCCGCCGACACCACCCGGCACGCGGCGCGCACGACGGCGGGCAGGGAAGCCCTGCGCACCGCGCTCGACTGGGCGCGGGCCCGCCGTCCTGCCGTCACGGCCGCCTCGGCCCTCTTCGACGGCTCCCCCGTGGCAGTGCTGACCGGCCAGTCGCGGGGCGCGTCCATGGTCGTGCTCGGCTCCCGGCATCTGAGCCGAACCGAGGAGTTCCTGAGCTCAGGCTCCCTCGT
The DNA here is from genome assembly GCF_044754405.1 of Streptomyces sp. NPDC093089. NCBI lineage: Bacteria > Bacillati > Actinomycetota > Actinomycetes > Kitasatosporales > Streptomycetaceae > Streptomyces > Streptomyces sp. NPDC093089. The sequence continues at coordinate 194,117 of NZ_JBIVPA010000015.1, read as the reverse complement.
GGTGCCCGTCACCGCCCGGGCCGAGTGCCCCGTCGTCGTCGTGGGGGACGCGGAACACGTCACCCAGGAGCCGGCCTACCTCGTGGTCGGCGTCGACGGCAGCGCCTCCTCCGGGGTCGCGCTGGACCTGGCCTTCGAGGAGGCGGACCTCCGACGCTGCGAGCTGCGTGCCGTCGCCGTCCGGCAGCAGCCCGTCTTCAGCCCGCACACGGACGACACCCTGTTCCACGCCGAGCGGCGCCTGCTGGCGGAGACCACCGCCGGCCGGGCGCAGCGGTACCCCGACGTCCGGCTCACCCACGAGGTGCTGACCGGCTCGCCCGTCGAGACGCTGGCGCAGGCCGCCGAGCACGCCCTGGCCGTGGTCGTCGGCCGGCGGGGCCGCGGCGGGTACACCGGGATGCGCGTCGGATCCGTGGTCCACGGGCTGCTGCACCGAGCGCACTGCCCGGTGATCACCGTTCCCGACGTCTGAGCCCGCCACGAACGACGTCGGCGGGCGGGCAGGGCGTGGCGTCCGCGTCGGCAGGAACGGAACGGACATCCGGACTACCGTGAAGGAGGGCGCGACGGGTGACGTTCGCGCCTCTGACGCGACCGGAGGTGTCGATGGGCCGGGAGGAGGCCGAGTCCGCGGACGCGCGGCTGCCACGGCTGAGGCTGGACGAGCTGCTCGACGAGCTGCAGGCGCGGATCGACGAGGTGAGGGGCACCAGGGACCGGCTCAACGGGTTGCTGGAAGCCGTCATGTCCGTGGGCCGGGAGCTGGACCTGCCGCACGTGCTGCACGGCATCGTGGAGGCCGCCGTGTCCCTCGTGGACGCCGAGTACGGGGCCCTGGGCGTCATCGGTGACGACCGCAGGCTCTCCGAGTTCGTGCCCGTCGGCATCGACGACGCCCTGCGCGGGCGGATCGGCGCGCTGCCGTCCGGGCACGGCATCCTCGGCGAGCTGATCCGCAACCCCAAGCCGCTGCGCCTGCCCGAGCTGTCCGAGCACCCGGCCTCGTACGGCTTCCCGCCCCACCACCCGCCGATGCACACCTTCCTCGGCGTCCCGATCCGCGTCCGCGACGAGGTGTTCGGCAACCTCTACCTCACCGAGAAGCGGGGCGGAGCCGACTTCGACTCCGAGGACGAGGCCGTGGTGACGACCCTGGCCGTCGCGGCCGGCATCGCCATCGAGAACGCCCGCCTGTACGAGGAGGGACGACTACGGCAACGCTGGCTGTCCGCAATTTCGGGCATCACCAGCGCCCTGCTGTCCGGTGCGCAGGAGACGGAGGTGCTCGGCGGGATGCTGGAGCAAGCCGTGGACATCGCCGGCGCCGACGTCGGGGTCTTCTATTTCGTCGGGCAGGGCGGCGAGCTGCGCGGATCCCTGGCCAGCGGCGAGGGCGCCGAGGCCCACCGAGGCGTCGTGCTGCCCAGCAGCGAGGGAACCCTCGCCGCCGCGGCTCTCGAAGGGGACGGCCTGGTCACCGCGGCCGATGTCGAGAACGACGCGCGCATCACGGTTCAGCCCGAGCGCTGGCACGGGTTCGGACCTGCGGTGGCCGTCACGGTGGGCACGAAGGAGCGGCTGAGCGGTGTGATGATCCTCGCGCGGCGCCGCGGACGGTCGCTTTTCGCGGGTGTGGAGATCATCGCCTTGCCCGGATTCGCCGGACAGGCCGCGCTCGCCCTCGAACTGGCCGAGCGGCGCCGCGACGCCGAGCAGGTGAGCCTCCTGGAGGACCGCGACCGCATCGCCCGCGACCTGCACGACCTGGCCATCCAGCGCCTCTTCGCCACCGGCATGACCCTGCAGAGCGCCCGCCGGTTCGTCGAGCACCCCGAGGCGGCGGAGCGGCTGACCCGGGCGATCGACGACCTGGACGCCACCATCAAGATCATCAGATCGACCATCTTCGCCCTCCGGGAACACGAGACCCCCGGAACCGCCCCGAGGCTCAGGAACCGCGTCGTCAAAGCGGTGGACCAGGCCGCCGCCGCGCTCGGCTTCGCCCCCGCCCTGCGCATGGAGGGCCTCCTCGACACCGACGTGCCGGCCGACGAGGCGGAGGAGGTCGTCGCGGTGATCGGAGAGGCCCTCACCAACGTGGCCCGCCACGCGCGGGCCCGCCACGCCGAGGTGGCCGTCGTCGTCGAGGACGGCGTCCTTTCCGTGACGGTGAGCGACGACGGCGTCGGCGTCCCGCCGGGCGTCGCCCGCAGCGGCCTGCGCAACCTGACCGAGAGGGCCGAGCGACTGGGCGGCGACCTGTCCGTCGGAGACCGACCGGACGCGGCCGGCGGAACCGTACTCGCATGGCGGGTCCCACTGCCGACCGACGAGCGGTGACGGCTACCGAGGTCGGAGGGCGGTGACGGCTGTAGGAGGCAGGGAAGCGATGACGGCCACCGCGCCCGGGGAGCGGTGACGGCCACCGCGGCCGGAGAGCGGGGACGCTTGTCCGCGGCCCCGGCGAGCGGTGACGGACGCTGCCCCGGCTACCCCTTCTCGGACTCGTGCCCGTGGACCTGCGCCGCGATCACGGCCGCCTGGACCCGGCGCTCCACGCCCAGCTTGCCGAGCAGCCGTGAGATGTGGTTCTTGACGGTCTTCTCCGACAGGTACAGCCGCTCGGCGATCTGCCGGTTGGTGAGCCCCTCGCCGATCAGCTCCAGCACGGAGCGCTCCCGCTCGGACAGCGCCGCCAGACGCTCGTCCTCCGGTGGCGTGGCCGCCTCCGGGGCGCGCAGCGAATGCATGAGCCGGGCGGTCGTGGCCGGGTCGAGCATCGACTGCCCGGTGGCCACGGTCCGTACCGCCGACACCAGATCCGCCCCCTTGATCTGCTTGAGCACGTATCCCGCGGCCCCCGCCATGATGGCGTCCAGCAGCGCGTCCTCGTCGTCGAAGGACGTCAGCATCAGGCACGCGAGCCCGGGCATCCGGGAGCGCAGTTCCCGGCAGACGGCGATCCCGTCGCCGTCGGGCAGCCGGACGTCGAGGACCGCGACGTCGGGGCGCAGCGCGGGCCCCCTGGCCAGTGCCTGGTCCGCCGTGGACGCCTCCCCGACGACCTCCATGTCGGGCTCGTCGTCGATCAGGTCGCGCAGACCCCGCCGGACGACCTCGTGGTCGTCCACGAGGAAGACCCTCGTCGCACCGGCGGCCGGCAGATCGGTCATGGCAACCCCTGTGGTCGGTAGGTGTCCCGCTGCCCCCACAAGGATTGTCCGTCATGCGGCGGCTTCGTGGGCGCCGAGATCCCTCCGGACGCCGACGCCCCCTTCCCCGCCGCCACGGTCACGGGCCCGTGTGTACGGCTGTGACGCCCCCTTCCGTCCGGGTGACGCGGATCGTCGTCCGCTCGCCGACGGCCCGGGCGACGTCCTCCGCGTGGGTGAGCTGCGGATGGTGCCCCGCGCCGGCGATCACGGTCACGGTGACGTGCGGGAGGGCGTCCAGCAGCGACCGCCCCTCAGGGGTGAGGGGGTCGTCGGAGCCGACGACGATGTGGACGGGACCGGGGTAGCGCCGCAGCTCGGCCCGGAGGTGTGCGCGCCACCGCGGGTCCGCACTGGCGGCCAGGAGCCCGGCAGCGGCGGCCGCGGTGCCGCGGCGCAGATCCGCGACGGCCGGTCGCAGCGACGCCGCGTGGTCCGCGGTGCCGGTCAGCCGCTCGGCCAGCGCGGCGGGAGCGATCCGGCTCAGGAACCGGCGGGTCAGGGGCGCCCACGTGACGGCGCGCGGCGGGGCGGCCTGAAGGAAGAACGGTGCCACGAGCGTGAGGCGCTCCACCGCGTCGGGGTGGGCGGCCGCCGCCTCGACGGCGGCGGCGGCTCCGATGGAGTGGCCCACCAGGTGGCGGGCGCCGGTCTCGGTCACCAGCGCGGTCGACCAGGACGGCCAGTCGTCGCGGTGTCCGGTGCTCATGCCCAGGCCGGGGAGGTCGACGGCGCGGGCGTTCCCGACGGCCGCGACGACCGGCGCCCAGGTGTCGGCGTTGACCGGCAGACCGGGGAGCACCACCGTGGGCGCGCCGGCCTCGCCCAGCTCGAAGGTCCGTACGCCGCCGGTCGTCGTGAACCGTCTGTCACCCGTGGGCGCGTCGCCGAAGCGGTGGGCCGCCAGGTGGTCGGCCCAGCGGCGGATCGTCGTGGCGGTGTCCGGCATGGTCAGCCCGTGCCGGGCGGCCACGGCACGGGCCGAAGCGGTCGGGTAGCGATCGGACGACAGGAACGTCAGCGTCTCCGGATCGGCCTGCGTGAGCCGGCGGGGAAGCCGCTTGAGCAAGGCCACCGGAACCCGTGCCCGGGGCGCCTTGACGCCGTACTGCTCCGCCACGCGCGTGAGCAGCTCGGGCAGCGCGGGCGTGTCGTCGTCCAGGATCCAGTACGCGGTCCGCTCGGTGTCCGGGTCCGTCGGCAGCAGGGTCATGAACCGGGCGAGGTGGTCGGCCGCGACGACGGGCACGAACGTCCGGGCGTTGCCCGGGAACGCGGGGAGCGATCCCTGCCAGAGGGCGTTCATGTTGGTGGCGAGCCCCAGGTACTGGTCGGACTCACCGGTGGCGCTGTCGCCGATCACACTGGCCGGATTGACGATGGACCACGGAACGCCCGCGCTCGTCGCCGACTCCCGGAACACGGCGTCCGCCTCGACCCTGGACGCCTCGTACGCCCCCAGCGCCCGGTAGGTCGCGCGTCGGCGCTCCTCGCTCCACGGGGCCGAGTCCTCCCCGCTCACGCGGTACCCGGAGATCTGCACCAGACGGCGCAGGCGCGGCAGCCGCGCCGCGAACGCGACGACCGCGCGCACGCTGTCGACGTTGGCGTGACGTGCCTCGTCCTCCGCCATCCCGAACCGGAAGGCGCCGGCGCAGTTGTAGATCTCGGTGACGTCGTCGAGCTCCCCGGTGCCACTCCCGGGGCCGCCCTCGCCCTCGATGAGCGACGCCTTCGTGTAATCGACCCGGAAGTCGGCCGGGGCCTCGCCGTACCCGTGCCCCGCCAGCCACCGGGCCAGCCGCCGAGAGGACTCGTCACTCCGACTCGCGGTACTCACCCGCACGCCGGCCTGCCCGAGCGCGAGCACCACGTGGCGCCCGATGAATCCGCTGGCACCCAGCACGAGTGCGTGCCGCTCCTCCGCGCTCACGCCGAGACCTCCGTACCGTCCGCCAGCAGTACGGCGACGGCCTGCGCCGCGCAGTACAGCGGCTCGGTCGACCGCTGGGCACGGGACACGATCACCGCCCCCTCCACCATGCTGACCACGGCGGTCGCCAGCGCGCGGGCGACGGCGCGGGGCCGGCCGTGCGCGACGAGCAGTTCACTCACCGGCGCGATCCACGACTCGAAGGCGTCGGCGCAGGCGCCGCGCAGCCGCTCGCTCTGCGCCCCCATCTCCAGCGTCACGACCGAGACCGGGCACCCCAGTTGGAAGTCACTGCCGTCGAGCATCCCGGCCAGCTCGTCGATCACCCGCCCCAGCACCTCGCCCACCGCGGCCGGCCCCGTCGCCGAGTCCGCCACCAGCGCGCTGAACCGCGCGGCCGCGAGCTCGACCGCCTTCTCGCCCAACTCCTCCTTCCCCTGCGGGAAGTGGAAGTACAGCGACCCCTTCGGCGCGCCCGCGTGCTCCACCACCGCGTTGAGTCCCGTACCGCTGTACCCGTGCCGCTGGATCAACTCCAGCATCGACTCCGCCAGCCGCGAGCTGGTCTCGGTCCCCTTGGTTCCCTTGGCTCCAACCATGACTGAAGAATAGACCGGTCTATATATTTTTCAAGATGTCAGGCCCAAGGTCATGGCGAGATCGGCGTCGGAGTCGTGGCGGAGTCGTGGCGAGCGGGTGGCGGGACTCCCGTGAAGGCCGCGCCCCCGACCCCTGCTGTCGAGGGCCGGCGTTGCCGCTGCGGCCGGGATCCGGCCCACTGCGCCGACGGGCGTCGTTCGCCCGTCTCACTCGTCGCAGTACTCGCAGTCGTCGCCCTGGACGCGCGCCCCGAGTGCCCGCGCGATCCGGCGCATCTTCGCGATCAGGATCCCGTCGGGGTTCTTCACCACGACCCGTCCTTCCTCCCAGTTCAACCAGGCGTCGCGGGTGTCCCGTTGGGGGTGGCTGCCCATCCGGGCCAGCCAATCGTTCCGGTACTCGAGTCCGGAGTCCTCGGCGCCGGGGGAGGAGGCCCGGGCCGCTCGAACCGTCTCCAGGTCGGGGTCTTCGGCGACCGCCGCCCACAAGACCGGACTCGACCCGGTCCTGCTCGCCGCGGCCAACTCCACCGGCGGTGTCCTCGGCGAGGTGCTCTCGCCGCAGAACCTCGCCGTGGCCGCCGCCGCGATCGGCATGGCCGGCGGCGAGAGCACCATCTTCCGCAAGGTGCTCGGCTGGAGCCTCGGCATGCTCGCCGTGTTCGCCGTACTCATCCACCTGCAGTCGACACCGGTCCTCGGCTGGATGACCGTCTGACCGCCGCCCCGCGGGCCGTCACGACGGGAACCGGCCGCGCGCCCCGTCGACAACGGTCGGCCCCGTCGACCTTGGCCCGGCTGTGCCTCCGCCGCCGGGTCCGGCAGCAGGACAGCGACACCCCACCCACGGTCCCGGGGGCCGGAGCGAATCGCTTCATCGCCCCGCGGCACACAAGCCCGCGGCACCCGGCCCCGGGACCCCACGCCCTCCCCGTCAAGGACGGAACAACCATGCGCGGCCTCTGCGCCCCGACAAGATGCGCGGCTCGCTCGACGCCGCCGAGGCCGCCGCCGCCCTCGCCGCCGGTGTACGCGCGGCAGGCGCCACACCCGTCGAACACCCCCTCGCGGACGGCGGTGAAGGCTCACTCGCCACCGTGCAGGCGGCACGCGGCGGGGCCGTACTGGACGTCGACACCTTCGACGCGCTCGGCCGCCCCCTGCGCAGCCGCATCGGCACCCTCGGCGACGGAACCGCCCTCGTCGAAGCCGCCGAGTCGATCGGCTGGGACCCCCTGCACACCGGCGGGCACGACGTCATGCGCGCCTCCGGCGCAGGCCTCGCCGCCCCCGTCCTCGCGGCGGTACGGCAGCGATCCCGCGAGATCGTCGTCTTCCTCGGCGGTACGGCGACGATGGACGGCGGCCTTGGCCCCCTCGCCTCCCTCGGCGCGGACATCCGCGACGCGGACGGCCGTCTCCTCGACGGCGGTGCGACGGACCTCGCCCGCGTCCGTTCGATCGACCTCACCCCCGTACGCGGGCGGCTGGCCGGTCACCGACTGCTCATCGCCACGGCCGACCTCACCCGCACCGCCTACGCCGTCTGCCGCCACACCGCCCTCCGGCACGAGCGGCGCGAGGGCCCCTGGCGAAGTGTTCTCCGGGGAGGGGGAGTCGGCGGGTACGCCCCTCCGGCGTGGTCCGACGGCAGTCCGCACCCGCGCCCCCCCGCCCCGCGCCGGTGTGCTTCACCCGTACGGTTCGATTCCGCGCGCACGGCCCGGGTACGGGATGGCCTGTCCTTCCCCGAGCGGCATTTCCGGAGGTATCCGTGCCCGAGAAGAACGGCCCCTACAAGCTCGGCACACCGTGCTGGATCGACCTGATGGCCCCCGACCAGCAGGCCGCCATCGACTTCTACTGCGACCTCTTCGGCTGGCAGGGCGAAGCGGGGCCGGAGAAGACCGGTGGCTACGCCGTGTGCAGCCTCAAGGGAAAGCCGGTCGCCGGGATCATGAAGGCGATGAACCCGGACGGGACGGTCCCGGATCTCATGCCGCCGACGGTGTGGACGACGTACCTGTCGACGGACGACATCGATGCCACCGTCAAGTCCGTCACCGATGCCCGCGGCACGGTCATGATGGGCCCGGTGGACGTCATGGACCTCGGGCGGATGGCGGTGATCGCCGACCCGGCGGGCGCCGTCTTCGGTCTGTGGCAGCCCGGCACCTTCGACGGCGCGGGGATCGTCAACGAGCACGGTGCCCTCATCTGGAACGAGCTCGCCACCGGCGACACCCGGGCCGCCTCCGCCTTCTACTCAGCGATCCTGCCCGTCACCACGGCCCCTTCCGAGACGCCCGGGGTCGAGGGCTACGTCGAGTTCCAGGTCGCCGGGCGTGCCGTGGGAGGCATGATGGACCTGGCCGGCATGCCCGCCGGCGTGCCGCCGCACTGGCAGCCGTACTTCCACGTCGACAGCGTGGACGAGGTCCAAACAGCGGCCGTACGGGCCGGCGCCACGGTCCTGGCCCCGGCCTTCGACATGGCCGCGGGCCGCATGGCCGTCCTCGCCGACCCGCAGGGCGGCGCGTTCTCCGTCATCACGTCGCCGACCCAGGACGACCCCGCCTGACGCCGCAGGGCGCGCGGGCGACACCGTCCCGCGCGCCTCGGGTCACCGGGCGTGCTCGGCCCTTCACGGCCACCTCCCTTGACCAGGGCCGGACTTGGTCGCCCGTACGGGCTCGGTGCGCGCCCGGAAGTGCCGACGCGCAGGAACGCAGTCGACCTCACGTGAGTTCTCCGCGAGGACCGGAGCGGGCGCGCCCCGTGAAATCGCCTTGCTGGAAAGGCATTTCATCCGCCGTACATGGAACGGCGGACCCGCCCGCCGTACTGTCGTGGCCATGGCAGCAGGAATCCTCACTGCGCGCCGCCACGTCGACCAGGGGCGCGTGGCCGGCGCCCTCTGTACGGTCGCCCCGGCGCGCTGAACGCGCCCCTTCCCTCCCCACGGGATCCCCACCTGGCGCCCCCACCTGGCGCCCCCGCCTGACTCCCGTCTCCTCCCCTTCCCCACCGCGGTACCGACGCGCGTCCCCCGTGCGTCCGTCCGCCGTGCCCCTTGTGCACCCGCACCCAGAGGAATGGACATCATGAGCGAGAATCGACGCCCGCAGGTGAGCCGGCGAGGCTTCCTCGGCGGCGCCGCCGCGGTCGCGGCCGCGACCGCCGTGCCCGCCTTCGCGCAGGCCGCCGGAGCCGTCCCCGCCGCAGGCCGGCCGAACATCCTGCTGATCGTCACCGACGACCAGCCCAAGCACACCGAATGGGCCCTGCCCAAGACCCTGGCCTGGCTCGCCGACCAAGGCGTGAGGTTCACCAACGGCCACGTCACCACCCCGCTGTGCTCGCCCTCCCGCTCCAGCGTCTTCTCGGGCCGCCACGCCCACAACCACGGCGTGCGCAACAACAAGGCCTCGCACGCGCTCGACCAGAGCACCACCGTGCAGAAGTACCTCAAGCAGGCGGGCTACCGCACCGGCCTGTTCGGCAAGTACCTCAACTCCTGGACCCTGGCGGACAACCCGCCGCACTTCGAGGAGTTCGCCCTCCTCCAGCCCGGCTACGTCGACGCCCAGTGGAACGTCGACGGCACCGTCCAGACGATCAGCGGCTACACCACCACCGTCGTCAGGAACCGCACCCTGAAGTTCCTCGACAAGGCCGCCACCGACACCAGGCCCTGGTTCGCGTACGTCACCCCGTACGCCTCCCACGGCCCGCGCACCTCCGAGGCGAAGTACGCCGGCACCCCCGTGCCCGACTGGAACGGCCGGCCCTCCGTCCCCGAGAACGACCGCAGCGACAAGCCCGCGTACGTCAAGAACGCCACCGGCACCCTCGCCGACGGCCGGACCGTCCGCGCCGAGCAGCTGCGCACCCTGCTGTCCGTCGACGACGCGGTCCAGGCCTTCAAGGACAAGCTCCAGGCCCTCGGCCAGCTCGACAACACCCTCGTCATCTACATCGGCGACAACGGGTTCAGCTGGGGCGACCACGGCTGGACCGCCAAGTCGGTGCCCTACCGCCCGGCCCACGAGGTGCCCTTCTACCTCTCCTGGCCGGCCGGTGGACTCGGCGCGGGAACCGTGGACGACCGCATCGTCGCGAACATCGACATCGCGCCGACCATCCTCGACGCCGCCGGCATCACCCCCGGCGCCCCGCAGGACGGCACCTCCCTGCTCTCCTCCCGGAGCCGCGACCACCTGCTGGTGGAGTGGTGGAAGCAGGGCACCGCCACCGGAGGCGTACCGACCTGGTCCTCGTACGTGGCCAAGGACAAGCAGTACACGGAGTACTACGACCTGACCACCGACGGGAACGGCACCGTCTCCGGCACCGGCCAGGTCAAGTTCCGCGAGTACTACGACCTGGTCGACGACCCGTACCAGCTGACCAACAAGCTTTACCGGGCCACCCCGAGCGACGAACAGGCTCTCGGAATCCCCGCCCTGGCCACTCGACTCGCCGCCGACCGCACGGCCTGACCGGCACCACGGCCGAACCGCTCGTGCTCCTGCTTGCGCAGACCGCTACCGCGTCGCGGCCCGGATGGCGGGGGAGGCGGTGAACAGGGCGAACACGGAGGCGCGGACCTGGTCGGCGACGGCCTCGGGGGTGGAGGAGTCGAGCTTGCCGTCGAGGTGGAGGAACGCCAAGCCGTGGACGAGGGCCCACACGGTGGTCGACAGGGCGTCCGTGTCGTCGGAGCCGGGGAAGGCGTCGCGGACGATGCCGCGGACGTACTCGGAGATGGCGGCGGTCGCGGCGACGCGTTCCTCGCTGGTCGGGTCGCAGGGCTCGGCGAACATGGCGCGGAACAGCGCGGGGTGGTCGAGCGCGAACCGGACGTAGGCGACGGCGACGGCGGCGAGGTCGTCCGGGGTCGAAGGGGCGGGATGGGCCGTCGACAGGTACGTGGCGAGCTCCCGGTAACCCTCCGCCGCGACCGCGGAGACGAGTGCCTCGCGGTCCGCGTAGTGGCGGTAGGGGGCGGTCGCCGAGACCCCGGCCCGGCGCGCGACCGCGCGCAGCGAGAGGCCCGCGCTGCCGTCCTCCTCCAGCAGCTCGCGGGCCGCCCGCAGGCACGCGGCACGCAGATCGCCGTGGTGGTACGTGCTGCTCTGTGACATGGGGCCCACTCGCCTTTCCTGAGTCTGCACCGTTCACATGACGCTCCCCATGTGAACGGTGCATACATCATAAAGGATCGAAAGGGAAGAGGGAACTCGGGCGGTGTGCGGGTGCCCGGGGTTCAGCGGACGCCCACCGTCTTCATGGCCTTCAGGGCGCCGGTCAGCAGCGTGGCCCAGGTCTCCGGGCTGATGCGGGAAGGCGGATAGAAGCCCTGGAGCCGCTGGTGGGCGACGGTCTGCGCCTCGGTGTACTTGAGGATGCCCTCGGCGCCGTGGCGGCGGCCGAGTCCGGAGTCGCCCATGCCGCCCATCGGCGCGTCGATGCTTCCCCAGGCGGCGGCGAAGGACTCGTTGACGTTGACGGTCCCGGCGTGCACCCGGGCCGCGACGGCCCGGCCGCGCGCGCCGTCGCGCGACCAGACGCTGGCGTTGAGGCCGTACGGCGTGGCGTTGGCCAACGCGACGGCCTCGTCGACGTCGCGGTAGGAGTAGACGGAGACGACGGGGCCGAAGGTCTCGTGGTCGTACACGGTCATGTCCGGGGTGACGCCGGTGAGGACGGTCGGCTCGTGGAAGAGGGGGCCGAGGTCGGGGCGGGCCTTGCCGCCGGCGAGGACGGTCGCGCCCTTGGACACGGCGTCCTCGACGTGCTCCGTGACGGTCTTCAGCTGGGACGGCGTGGTGAGGCTGCCGACGTCCATGCTGTAGTCGTACGCGGCGCCGATCCTGAGCTTCCTGGTCCGTGCGACGAACGCGGCGACGAACTTGTCGCGGACGGACTCGGCCACGTAGAGGCGCTCGATGGAGACGCACAGCTGACCCGCGGAGGGGAAGCAGGCGTGGACGGCGCCCTCGGCCGCCTTCTCGATGTCGGCGTCGTCCAGGACGATCATGGCGTTCTTGCCGCCGAGTTCGAGGGAGGCGGCGATGAGGCGCTTGCCGGCGTCGCTCGCGATCCGGCGCCCGGTGGCGGTGGAGCCGGTGAACATCATGTAGTCGGCGTGGTCCATCAACGCCCCGCCGATGGAGCTGCCCCGGCCGATCACCATCTGCCACACGTCGGTCGGCAGGCCCGCCTCGTACATCAGGTCCATGGACCACAGCGCGGTGAGCGCGGTCTGCGTGTCGGGCTTCTGCACGACCGCGTTGCCGGCCGTCAGCGCCGCGAGGGTGTCACTGGCGGCCATGCTCAGCGGGTAGTTCCACGGCGAGATGACGGTGACGACGCCCTTGGGGTGGCGGAGCTCCGTGGTGTGGGTGAGGAGGGGGATCGCGCCGCGCCGCCTCCTGGGGCGGAGGTGCTTGGCGGCGTTGCGCGCGTAGTACCGCGAGACGATGCCGATGTCGACGACCTCCAGGAAGGCGTCGCGGCGGGTCTTTCCGTTCTCGGCCTGCATCAGGTCCAGTGCCTGGTCCTGCCGGGCCAGGACCAGGTCGTGGTAGCGCAGCAGGATCCGCTTGCGCTCCTCGATCGGGGTGGCCGCCCAGGACTTCTGCGCGCTCCGGGCCCGCGCGAACGCGGCCTCGACGTCCTCCGGCGTGGAGACCGGCAGGTCGGCCAACGGCTCGCCGGTGTAAGGGGCGTTGGTGGTGACCCGTGCCGCGTGGGGCGCGGCCGAGACCCGGGCGGCCAGCTGCTCCAGCAGACCGGGGGTGATGAACGCGGGCAGACCCGGGCCGCGGGAGGCGGTGGAAGGGACGGCGTGGTCGGTGACCATGACACGGACTCCTTGCTGCTCGCTGCTACTTGTTCCGGCTCCGGACCGACGTGGGCACCGGCATGTGGAGCGCGGCCTGGCCCTCGGTCATGACGTCGAACTGGATGGTCCGCTTCGGCTTGAGCGACCGCAGGTCGTCGGACATGCGGCCCTCGCCGAGCTGGAGGGTGATGCCGCCGGTGCCGCGCGTCGTACCGGCGTTCAGCACGTTGGTCTGGTTCAGCGTGGAGTGCCACGCGCCGTTGATCTTCGTGTACGAGGTGAGGGAACCGACGCGCCCGCCGCTCGGGTGGGCGCGCTGGGTCGGGGTGTTCGCCAGGAGGGACAGGTCCACCCCGCCTGCGTCGTTCGCCACGCGGGCCGTCGTCCGCCGGTCGTCGATGTCGACGTCGAGTCCGGTGACCCACTTGGGGAAGCCGTAGCCGTCGTGACCGCGGACCTGGGCGATGTCCGAACTCACCGGCAACGACAGCACGTAGCTGTGGAGGTGCTCGTTCTTCAGCCCGGTGACGAGGTCGAAGAAGCCGAGCCTCCCGTGCCGGGCGGGCTTGACGGCGATCCCGACGGCGGCCTCGGTGTAGAAGTCGATGTCGCACACGTCGTAGCGGAAGAACATCACCGAGACCAGCCCGAGGCCCGGCGCGATCTCCAGCGGCGAGAGCTCCTCCGGCAGCCGGCCGCGGATCGCCCGGGACGGCGCGAGCATCGTGAGCCGGGCGGTCGAGATCGTGTAGTAGAAGTTCGGCGTGAGCGTGGCCCCGACCGGGGAGTCGACCTTGATCTTGGGCAGTCGGCGGAAGAAGTCCACGCCGCTGACGCGGGGGTCGCGGGCGACGGCGTCGAGGTCGGGGTCCATCCGGTACCGGTCGTACAGCCCGCCCTTGGGGACGGTGACGGCGCGGCCGCCGAGGTCGACCTGGACGGTGTCCTGCTGAGTCGGAGACATGGGGGTCCCTCACTCTCATGTAAGCGGTGTATACATAGGGCTGTAGGGAGGGTGATGTGAGCAGCGTCAACAAGGGGGATTCTCGCGGGGTGCCGGGGTGCCGGGGTGCCGGGGTGCCGGGGTGCCGGGGTGCCGGGGTGCCGGGGTGCCGGGGTGCCGGGGTGCCGGGGGTGTCGGGGGTGCCCGGGGTGAGCGGAGGTCGTGCGTCTCGGGCGGCGCGGAGTGGCGGCTGCTCCGTGAGCGCGAGGGGCGATGTGGCGGCTGTTCCGTGAGTGCGAGGGGCGATGGTGCCGGGGCGGCACGGGGACGTGCGCGCCCCGGGGCTCCGTCGGCGTCGACGTCAGGCAGCGGTCCGGTAAGCGGCCAGCCAGGTGCGGTAGTTGCGCAGGGCGCGCCGCTGCTTGCGGTGTTCGGACACGAGGGCGACGGCCGGGTGCGTACCGGGCTTGGTGGCACGCCCGCGGGCGAGGCGGCGCATCTGGTGGCGGACCTGGGCCATGCCGGCGGCGGAGGCGAGGGCCTTGTCGGACCAGGTCACCGGCCGCATGGCGCGGTCGGCCTCGCGGCCCTGGCGCCAGCGCTCCGGGAGGTCCGGGGTCACGGCGAGCGCGGTGCCCATGCCGAGGACCGAGACGCCGCTGTCGAGAACCCTTTCCGCGGTGACGCGGCGGGTGATGCCGCCGGTGAGCATCAGGGGGAGGGGGCTGGTCCTGACGAGGTCCTTGGCGAGGTCGAGGAAGTAGGCCTCGCGTGCCTGGGTGCGGTCGTCGGCGGGGCGGCCGGTCATGGCGGGGCTTTCGTAGCTGCCGCCGGACAGTTCGACCATGTCGACGCCGAGGGGCTCCAGCATCTCGATCACCTGGCGCGCGTCGTCGGCGTCGAAGCCCCCGCGCTGGAAGTCGGCGGAGTTCAGTTTGACGGCGACCGCGAAGGACGGCGAGACGGAGGCGCGCACGGCGCGGACGATGTCGAGCAGCATCCGGGCGCGGTTCTCCAGCGATCCGCCCCACCGGTCGGTGCGCTTGTTGACCAGGGGGGAGAGGAACTGGGACAGCAGGTAGCCGTGGGCGGCATGGACCTCGACGCCGTCGAAGCCGGCCTCTTCCGCCCGCCGCGCGGTCACCGCGTACCGCGCCACGGTCTCCTGGATCTGCTGGGCGGTCATGGCCGTCGGCTTGCCGAAGCGGCCGCTGTGCTTGCCCAGGCTCACGCCGGTGTCCGTCGGTCCCCAGACGACGCCGGGCATGTCGGAGGTGACCTGCCGGCCGGGGTGGTTGATCTGCATCCAGATCGCGCCCCCGCCGGACTTCCCCGCCTCCGCCCACTCGCTGAAGGGCTTCAGGGGCGCGTGTTCGTCGAGCACGACTCCGGCGGGTCCGGTCATCGCCTCGGCGTGGACCATCACGTTCCCGGTGATCAGCAGGCCGGTGCCGCCGTCGGCCCAGCGCCGGTACAGCGAAAGCAGCTGCCGGCCGGGGAGTTGGTGGTCGTCGGCCATGTTCTCCTCCATGGCCGCCTTCGCGATCCGGTTCTTCAGCACCTGTCCGGAGCGCAGGGTCAGCGGCGAGAACAGTTCGCTGGTCATTCCGATCTCTCTTCCCTCTTGGCCGTGCACGATGTATGCACTACTCACATTAGGGCATCAATGTAATCACCGTAAACATCGAGGAGTGTGGGGTACGTCGCAGCCGGGTGGTCGCACCACCGCGGAGAACGCGGCGGGCCCGCCGGAGCCGTGATGGCACCGCCGGGCCCAACTGCGTTCTTTTGCAAGGTCGTTCGGTCACGCACACACACACGCGCACACGCGCACACGCGCACACGCGCACACGCGCACACGCGCACACGCGCACACGCGCACGCGTGCATGCGGTCGTGCAGTTGTGCTGTCATGCGTAGGGGAGCGCGGCGTGCGTCAGTCGCCGTGCAACGCCGTCCTGAGGGCGTCGACGGCGAGCTTGCGCGCGACGTTGGCGGCGCGGGTGTCGCGCAGGCTGTCCAGGAGGAGGAAGTCGTGGACCATGGCCTGGACGCGGACGGAGGTGACGTCGACGCCGGCCTCGCGGAGCTTGTTGGCGTACTGCTCGCCCTCGTCGCGCAGGACGTCGGCCTCGTCGGTGATCACCAGGGTGGTGGGGAGGCCCTTGAGCTGTTCGAGTGTCGCCTGCAGGGGAGAGGCGTACGGTTCGGCGCGCTTGGCCGGGTCGGTGGTGTACGCGTCCCAGAACCACTTCATGCCGTCGCGGGTGAGGAAGTAGCCCTCGGCGAACTGGAGGTAGGAGGGGGTGTCGAAGTCGGCGTCGGTCACCGGGTAGAGCAGGACCTGGGCCTTGAGGTCGATACCGCCGCGTTCCTTGTTCATGAGGGCGAAGACGGTGGACATGCAGCCGCCGACGGATTCGCCGGTGACCGCCACGCGTGAGGTGTCCAGGCCGTGTTCGGCGCCGTGTTCCATGACCCACTGGCCCACGGCGTAGTTCTGTTCGACCTGGGTGGGGTACTTGGCTTCGGGTGCGCGGTCGTAGACGGGGAAGACGCCTGCGGCGCCGGCTCCGACGGTGAGTTCGCGGAAGAGCCGGTCGTGGGTCTTGTCGTCGCCGAAGACCCAGCCGGCCCCGTGGATGTAGAAGACGACGGGCAGGGGGCCGGTGAGGCCCTTGGGGCGGATGATCCGGGTGCGGACGGTGCCCCATTCGCCGGCGTCCACGTCGACCCATTCCTCGTCGACCTCGGGGCGGGGCACGCTCGGGTCGACCTGCAGGCCGAGGAGGATCTCGCGGCCTTTCTCGGGCGGGACCTCGTAGATGCGGGGGTGGGGATCGGTCGCGTCGCAGAGCTCCTGTGCGGCCGGTTCGAGGTAAGGCGTGATCGGAGGAGGAAGCTCGGTCATGTCCACTCCATGTCGTGGGCACGCACATGCCCGGTCTTTGCGGCCTGACCGGCCGCGGGTGGTGTTCTCCCGCCCCGGGCGTCGAAGCCCCGGTCCCATCGTTTGCGCGCTGCCCACCCCACGCAACCCGGCTACGGGTGCCCCCGCGCGGCACCCGCCAGGGCATCGCCGGCCAGGCGGAGGAGGACGCGCGGTCGCCCGGCCCCACCTCAGGGCAGATGATGATTCCGGGCCACTCGCCCCGGAAGCGGAAGCGAATGTGGAAGCGAATGCGTAAGCGGAAGCGGACGTGAATCCGGAAGCGGATGCGGAAGTGGATGCGGAAGTGGATGCGCATGCGCATGGCCGTCACCGCGGCGGTGGAGCCGCCACAGGAGGAAGGGTCGTCATGACCAGGGTGCTGTTCGTGGTGTCCGCGGCTGACCGGTGGACCTTGCGGGGTGGGGAGGTGCATCCGTCGGGTTACTGGGGTGAGGAGCTGGCGGTGCCCCACAGGATCTTCTCGGAGGCGGGGTGGGAGATCACGATCGCGACGCCGGGTGGGAAGGTTCCGACGCTGGACGAGCTGAGCACGGGGCGGACGGCGGGGTGGCCGTCGAAGCTGCGTGAGGTGGCGGCGTATCTGGATTCGATCAAGGGGGAGTTGGATCGTCCGCGGGTGCTGGCGGAGATGGATCCGGACGATTTCGACGTGGTGTTCTACCCGGGTGGGCACGGGCCGATGGAGGACCTGTCGGTGGATCCGGTGTCGGGTGCGTTGATCACGAAGGTGCTGCGTTCGGGCAAGCCGTTGGCGTTGCTGTGCCATGCGCCGGCCGCGGCGTTCGCGGCGAGCAACGAGGACGGGTCGTGGCCGTTCACCGGGTACCGGATGACGGGGCTGTCGAATCTGGAGGAGAGGTTCAACAGTTTCGGTCGCAAGGCGGTGTGGTTGCTGGAGGACCGGTTGCGGGAGAGCGGTGCGGAGTACTCGAAGGCGCGCCTGCCGTTGCGGTCGTACGTGGTGGTGGACCGGAACGTGTACACGGGGCAGAACCCGCCGTCCTCCGAACGCCTCGCCGTACGCCTCGTCGCCGACGTGAACGCGGCGGCGACCGTCCGCCGGCCGTGATCGCGGCCCCCGACCGTCCGCCGACCGCAATCGCGGCATCCGACCGTCCCCACCCCACCGCCCGGAAGGTTCGCGCCATGACCGGCACCGCCGCTCCCCCCGCACGGCAGGACCAGGACATCCCGCAGGCCGTCACGGACCTGCGGGCCGCCTTCGACTCGGGTCTCACCCGACCGGCCGCCTGGCGCCGACGCCAGCTCCACGCCCTGCGGCGCCTCCTCGTGGAGCACGCCTCGGACGTCGAGGAGGCGCTCTACGACGACCTGCGCAAGGGCCGCACCGAGTCGCACGTCACCGAGATCGGCGGAGTCCTCGCCGAGGTCGAGCACGCCCTGCGCCATCTCGACCGCTGGATGAGGCCGCGGCGGGTCGCCGTCCCCCTGAACCTGAAGCCGGCGACGGCCCGCATCCACCCCGAACCCCTCGGCGTCTGCCTGGTCATCGCGCCCTGGAACTATCCGCTCGCGCTCACGCTGAACCCCCTGGTCGGCGTGCTGGCCGCCGGCAACGCGGCCGTCGTCAAACCCAGCGAACTGGCCCCCGCCACCAGTCGCCTGCTCGCCGAGCTCCTGCCCCGCCGGCTGGAGGCCGTCGCCGTCGTCGAAGGAGCGGTGGAAGAGACCACCCTGTTGCTCGCCCAGCGCTTCGACCACGTCTTCTACACCGGCAACGGCACCGTCGGCCGCATCGTCGCCGCCGCCGCGGCGAGGAACCTGACCCCCGTCACCCTCGAACTCGGCGGCAAATCACCCGTCTTCGTCGACGAGACGGCCGACATGGCCGTCACCGCGCGACGACTGGCCTGGGGCAAGTTCACCAACGCCGGCCAGACGTGCGTCGCACCCGACTACGTCCTCGTCACCCGCGCCGCACGCGACCCCCTGCTCGCCGCGCTGCCCCGCGCCGTCCAGGAGATGTTCGGCACCGACCCGCGCACCAGCGCGGACTACGGGCGCATCGTCAACGACCGTCACTTCCGGCGCCTGACCGGACTCACGGCGGAAGGCGAACTCGTCATCGGCGGGGTCTCCGACGCGGCGGACCGCTACATCGCCCCGACCGTGCTGACCGACGTGCCGACCGGGGCCCCCGTCATGACCGAGGAGATCTTCGGCCCCATCCTCCCGGTCCTGACCGTCGGCGGGGTCGACGAGGCCGTCGACTTCGTCAACGCCAGGGACAAGCCCCTCTCCCTGTACGCGTTCACC
This sequence comes from Streptomyces sp. NPDC093089, assembly GCF_044754405.1. Classification (NCBI taxonomy): domain Bacteria; kingdom Bacillati; phylum Actinomycetota; class Actinomycetes; order Kitasatosporales; family Streptomycetaceae; genus Streptomyces; species Streptomyces sp. NPDC093089. The sequence continues at coordinate 175,347 of NZ_JBIVPA010000015.1, read as the reverse complement.
CGCGACAAGGCGGCCCGACAGGCCCTGTTGGAGCGGACCTCGTCCGGAGGGCTCGTCTTCGACGCAGCCATGATCCACCTCGGCGCCCCGAACCTGCCGTTCGGCGGCGTCGGGGAATCCGGCACGGGCGCGTACCACGGCCGGTCGTCCTTCGACACCTTCAGCCACCGCAAGTCGGTCCTCTCCAAGCCCACCAGACCCGACACCCTGCGCCTCATCTACGCGCCCCACAGCTCGCGCTCCTTCTCCTTCATCGCCAGGGCCGTGTCCCGGACCCACCCGCTCCTGGGCAGGAGGCGATGAGTACATCGCGTACCGGCCGCTGATCCGGTACGCGGCGACGGGCACGCACGAACGCCGCCGGGACCGGACCGGCGGCCCCGGACACGCCGGGTTGCGAGGGCACGGCAGGAGGGGATCATGGAAGGAAGAGCAGGGACACGGTGCGCTGTGTCCCCATGGCGGGTTCCGCGGGGCCGGCGTGAGCGCGGCGGTGGAGCCCCGCCGTCCAGCCTGTCGCCGACCGACGGCCGATGACTTCCAGGACTTCCAGCCCGTCAAAGAGGTTCCCATGAAAGAACCCGGCGATCCCCTCGCCTCGTGGACTGGCCGCCTCCTTCGGCTCGGCGTCGGCATTTCGCCCGAGGACGCCCGGAGATTCGTGCACGACCTGTACACCCAGGCCCAAGCCGATCTCGACGAGGAGCGGGCGGAGGCCGACTTCGAGCGGGAGGAGTGAACCCATGGGCAGCCTGTCACCGGGGTTCCACGGGAGGGCCCACGCGTTCGAAGGCCGGCTGCCGCCGGGGCGGTACCCCACGGAATCGTTTCCCGTCCTGTCCGCCGGACCCTGCGCGTCGTCACCCGGCCCGGTACCTCTGTCCTCAACTCGGCGGCGGAGCAGGCGCCTTCCGTTTCGCTCTCCCCTCCACCACGCCATGAACCGCGGTGCGGCGAACGGAGTTCCACATGACTGAGACCGAGGCATGGGGCGACGACGTCTACCAGCCCGACGGCAGCGAGGTCCAGGACGACGCGGGCGTACTGGACTACGAGGACACCCTCTACGCGCCCGCCGGCGACCCGCTCGACGAGGGCTACTCGCCGCCCGAGCGCCCTCTGGGCATCGAGCACGAGGGCGTGACCGCGGCGGAGCGCGTACGCGGCGAATCCCTCGACGCACGGCTCGCGCAGGAGGCGCCGGAGCTCGCCGCCCCCGAAGGCGACGGCCTCGGCGACGCCACGGACACCGACGGGGAACTCCTCGACGACCAGGTCGGCGGCCGCCGTGCCGGCCGCCTGCTCTCCGAGGACCAGGGAACCGGCCCGGCCCGATACGAACTCAACGCCCGCGACCTCGGCATCGACGGCGGCGCGGCCTCCGCCGAGGAGGCCGCGATGCACATCGTGGAAGAGGAGTGAGCCCCTCTCATGTTGACGCTGCACACTTCGAGACCTAATGTATGTACTGTAAACATCTGGCTCTCGGGTGTGCGGGGACCGGGCGGGTGCTCTCGCCCCGTCCCGGCCGCGCGCGATGTCGTGTTCGGGTCGCGCCCGGCACTGTCCGGCCTTCCGTAGGAACGCCGCGGACGCCCGGTTTCCCGGGACCCGCCCGTCCCCAGGACCCGCAAGAGCCCTTCTCTCGGTCATGGGAACGGAGTTTTGTCGTGAAGGCTGTGTCGATCACGGAGCACGGTGGTCCCGAGGTTCTGCGATGGGCCGAGGTCGAGGACCCGACGCCCGGCGTCGGTGAGGTGGTCATCGACGTCGTGGCCTCCGCCCTGAACAGGGCGGACGTCATGCAGCGCTGGGGGCTCTACCCGCTGCAGCCCGACTGGTCGCCGTATCCGGGCCTTGAGGTCTCCGGCCGCATCAGCGCCGTCGGCGAAGGCGTCACCGACCGGCAGGTGGGCGACGAGGTCTGCGCCCTGCTGACCGGCGGCGGCTACGCGCAGAAGGTCGCCGTTCCCGCCGGGCAGCTGCTCACGATCCCGAAGGGGGTCGGGCTGGCGGAGGCGGCGGGTCTTCCCGAGGCGACCGCCACGGTGTGGTCCAACCTCGTCATGACCGCGCATCTGAGGGCCGGCGAGACGCTCCTCGTGCACGGTGGCGCCGGAGGTGTCGGCACCACGGCCATCCAGATCGCCAAGGCGCTGGGTGCTCGGGTCGTCACGACGGTCGGCGGCGCGGAGAAGGCGGCCCGGGCCCGGGAGCTCGGCGCCGACGTGGCGATCGACCACCGCACCGAGGACTTCACGGAGCACGGCCCCTACGACGTGATCCTCGATGTCGTCGGCGGTGACTACCTGGAGCGCAACGTCCGCTCCCTGGCGGCCGACGGACGGCTGGTGGTGATCGGCCTCCAGAAGGGGCTGGAGGGGCAGCTCAATCTCGCGGAGATCGTCTTCAAGCGGGCTTCGGTGCACGGGACGACGCTGCGGACGCGCTCCAAGGAGTACAAGGCGGAGGTCGTGGCCGAGGTCCAGAGGAACGTCTGGCCGATGATCGAGAACGGAACGGTGAAGCCGGTCGTCGACCGGACCGTACCCATGGCCGACGCCGCCGAAGGGCACCGCCTCATGGAAGCCGGCGGCCACCTCGGCAAGATCCTGCTCGTGAACGACGGGAGCGCGTGACGGCCGGGAGCCGCACGCGATCCGGGCTCCGGGTGAGAAGCCGCACGCGACTCCACGCCCCGTACCCGCGCCCTCGCCGGTGCCTAGGACGCCGGGCGGGACACGTCGCCCCGCCCCGGACCGCGGACCGCCAGGAGCGCCGCGCCGATGTCGGCCGCCGCCCGCGGATCGGAGAGGGAGCGGCCCGTCAGCTCCTCCACGCGGCGCAGGCGGTAGCGGACGGTGTTGGGGTGGACGAACAGGCTCCGGGCGGCGGCGCCGGCCGAGCCGGCGGCGTCGAACCAGTGCTCCAGGGTGCGCAGGAGCCGGGCCCGTTCCGCTGCCGGAAGGTCGAGCAGCGGCCGGAGGACCAGTTCCATCAGGTGCGTGGCCTCGGCCGGAGCCGCGGCGACGACCATCGCCAGCGGATTGTCGTCGAAGCGGGCCACACCGGGGCCGGCACCCTTCAGCCCGGCGAGGGCGAGCCGGGCGAAGCGCAGCGCCTGAGGCGTGTCCCGCAACGAGGGGAAGCGCGGACTGAAGCCGACACGGGCGCGCGTCCGGCGCAGGACGCGCAGGCACGCGGTCTCCGCCGCCGCCGTGGGCAGGGCGATCAGTGCGAGCTGCTCGTCCGGCAGGAGCCGCCAGGCGGAGGGCAGGTTCGCCTGGCGCAGGGCCGCCCCCACGCCGGTGAGGGGCTCCTCGCCGGGGACGTCCACCTTCGCCGCGGCGACGGCGTAGGGCCCGTGCTCGGGCAGTTCGAGCTCGCGCGCCGCCTCCCACAGCGTGCGGTCGGTGACGATGCCCGTGAACAGCGCCTCCACCAGCGCGGAACGCCTCGCCTGCCCCTGCGAGGTGAGCTCCGCTGCCGCCTCGCGGTAGGCGACCGCCACCGCCTCCGCGTACAGCCCGGACAGCGCCCAGAACTCGGCCGACTCCGTCAGCAGCAGGTCGTCGGACACGTCCGGGCGCGTACGGGCCTCGGCGAGGATCTCCGTCCACAGGAGCTGCGAGCCGATCCGGTAGGCGTGCAGGGTGTCCGCCAGCGGAACCCCCTGCTCGGCGCGGAGCCGCCCGGTGTCGCGGGCCGAACTCGCGTCCGGAGCCCCTCCGACGCGGAGGTGGGTGAGGATGAGGTCCGCGTTCGCGGCGCAGGAGCGGCGCAGCGAATCCAGGGTGATCAGCGACTCGTCCCGGTACGCCTCGACGTCCGCGCGAATGCGCAGCGCCATGCGCTCGCCCAGCTCCGGAAGCCCGGACAGAAGCGTCTCCGCCACACCCGAAAGAATCATCTGCGCAGCCTAACGCCACCGTCTTGTCGCCCAGGACAATCCCCGGGCCCATCCGTTGTCCCGCAGGCCATAGGTCCAGGACCCGCACGGCTGCAAGATGTCGGCGATGTAAACATCTGGCGATTCTGTGCAACGGAGGCGGGTCATGGCCAATCTGGCAGGGTTCCTCGTGGAGACGGCGCGACGGCAACCCGAGCGCCCGGCACTGCGCCTGGGGGAGCAGGTCATCACCTATGCCGAGCTGGACGAGCGCAGCGCCCGCGCCGCCGCCCTGCTCAGGTCCGAGGGCGTACGGCCCGGGGACCGCGTCGCCCTGATGCTGCCGAACGTCCCCGACTTCGTCGTGCTGTACTACGGCATCCTCCGCGCCGGAGCGGTCGTCGTCCCGATGAACCCCCTCCTGAAGACCCGGGAGACCGAGTTCCACCTCGCCGACTCCGGCGCGGTCCGGCTCTTCGAATGGCACCAGGCCCCCGGCGAGGGCGCCCAGGGTGCCGGCGCCGCGGGAGTGCGGCACACGGCCGTCGAGCCCGCGGCCTTCGCCGCCCTCCTGGACCTGCACGAGCCGCTGACCGAGGTCGCCGACACGGACGACGACGACATGGCCGTCCTCCTCTACACCTCCGGCACCACCGGCCGGCCCAAGGGCGCCGTCCTCTCCCACGCCGGGCTGCGCCACAACACCGAGGTCAACACCGTCCACATCCAGCGGATGACACCGCAGGACGTGGTGGTCGGCTGCCTGCCGCTGTTCCACATCTTCGGACAGATCTGCACCATGAGCGCCGCCGTCCGCAGCGGCGCCTCCCTCGTCCTCATCCCGCGCTTCGACCCCGCGGCCGTCCTCGACGCCATCGCCCGCGAACGGGCCACCGTCTTCGAAGGCGTACCCACCATGTACGCGGCGCTGCTGCAGCACCCGTCGGAGGCCGACGTGTCGACGCTGCGCATGTGCATCTCCGGCGGCGCGTCGCTGCCGGTCGAGATCCTCCACGGATTCGAGCGCCGCTTCGGCTGTCCGGTCCTCGAAGGCTTCGGCATGTCCGAGACCAGCCCGGTCGTCACCTTCAACCACCCCGACCGCCCGCGCAAGGCCGGCTCCATCGGCACCCCCATCCAGGACGTCGAGGTACGCCTGCTCGACGACAAGGGCCAGGACGTCACCCCCGGCGAGATCGGCGAGATGGCCGTCCGGGGACCGAACGTGATGAAGGGCTACTGGAACCGCCCGGAGGAGACCGAGGCCGCGATCCCCGACGGCTGGCTCCGCACCGGCGACCTCGCCCGCGCCGACGACGACGGCTACCTGTACGTCGTCGACCGCAAGAAGGACATGATCATCCGCGGCGGCTACAACGTCTACCCGCGCGAGATCGAAGAGGTCCTCCACGAGCACCCCGCCGTCGCCCTCGCCGCCGTGGTCGGCGTCCCCCACGCCGAACTCGGCGAGGAGGTCGCCGCCGCGGTCACGCTCCGCCCCGGCGCCCGGGCCACCCCCGACGAACTGCGCACGTACGTCAAGGACCAGGTGGCCGCCTACAAGTACCCCCGCCACGTGTGGGTCGTGGACCAGCTCCCGCTGGGCCCGAGCGGCAAGATCCTCAAGCGCGAGATCACCCTGCCGACGCCGTAGCGCCCACCTGCGACGGAGCCGCCGCCCCGGGACGAGCGGCGGCTCCGTCGCATCCCGCCTCCCGAGCCCTACGAACCCTGCCCGGCGCGCACGCCCTCGGCGATGCGCGCACCGACGGCCGCGTCGATGTTCCTCCAGTAGGCGAAGGCCCGTTCCAGGACCGGCTCGCTCACCCCGTCGAGGAGGTGCCCGACGACGTTGTCCACGAGCCGGTCGCGGGCCGCGTCGTCCAGGACCTCGCGGACGAGGGTGCCGGGCTGCCCCCAGTCGTCGTCCTTCGGGTGGGAGACGTAGGCGGCCCGGGTGATCTCCCCGTCGGCCTCCCAGCCCGGCGGCGTCCCGTACCGCTCGGTGTCGGCCGCCGGGCCGCCCTTGGAGTTCGGCGCGTAGACCGGATCGGACGTCTTCCGGTAGGCCATCGCGCCGTCCTTGGAGTACGTGTGGACGTCGACGACGGGGGCGTTCACCGGCAGCTGCTGGTAGTTGGTGCCGATGCGGGCGCGGTGGGCGTCCGCGTACGAGAAGAGCCGGCCCAGCAGCATGCGGTCCGGGCTCGGCCCGATGCCGGGGACGAAGTTGTTCGGCTGGAACGCCGCCTGCTCGATCTCCGCGTGGTTGTCGGTGGGGTTCCGGTCCAGCGTCATCCGGCCGACGGGGACGAGCGGGTAGTCGCCGTGCGGCCACACCTTCGTGAGGTCGAACGGATTGAACCGGTACCCGGCCGCGTCCTCGTACGGCATGACCTGGACGTGCAGCGTCCACGACGGGAAGTCCCCGTCCCGGATGTGCTCGAACAGGTCCCGCATGTGGAAGTCCGCGTCGACGCCCGCCAAGCGGTCGGCCTCGTCCTGGGTGAGGAACTCGATGCCCTGGTCGGTCTTGAAGTGGTACTTCACCCAGAAGCGCTCACCGGACGCGTTGATCCACATGTACGTGTGCGAGGTGTAGCCGTTCATGTGGCGCCATGTCCGCGGGATGCCCCGGTCGCCCATCAGCCATGCGACCTGGTGCGCCGACTCCGGCGACAGCGTCCAGAAGTCCCACTGCATGTCGTGGTCGCGCAGGTTGCTGTCCGCCCGCCGCTTCTGCGACCGGATGAAGTGCTGGAACTTCATCGGATCCTTGATGAAGAACACCGGCGTGTTGTTGCCGACCATGTCGTAGTTGCCCTCGGCGGTGTAGAACTTCACCGCGAAGCCGCGAGGGTCCCGCCAGGTGTCCGGGCTGCCGCGCTCACCGGCCACCGTCGAGAACCGGGCGACCAGATCGGTACGCGCCCCCGGCTGGAACAGAGCCGCCTTCGTGTACCGGCTCACGTCATGCGTGACCTCGAACCGTCCGAACGCGCCGCTCCCCTTCGCATGCGGCTGGCGTTCCGGGATCCGCTCCCGGTTGAACTGCGCCATCTGCTCGATCAGATAAGCGTCCTGGAGGAGGATCGGACCTCCCGCCCCCACCGTGAGCGAATGCTCGTCGCTCTCCACCGGAGCCCCGGAATCGGTCGTCGTCGCAGGTCGGCCTTCGGTCATCACACTGCCCTTTCGTCGCACCCCGACCACCCTCCCCCCACTCGGCGGACCCCGCGACCGGAGGCGTCACGCTTCGTGTTCGCCCCGGCGCGTTCGGGCGCGGTCCGGCGCGCCCGGACGTCACCCCGCGCGCGCCGCACCGGCCAGGGTCAGGCCGCGAAGTAGCGGTCGAGCACCTGGGGCAGGTAGTCCGCGGTCGGACCGAGCCGGTCGACACGGTCGGGAGCGGGGACGAAGGCCAGCGCGTCGAGTTCCGGTCCGTCGCCGCGTCCGGTCGTCTGCGCGGCAGGAAGGTCCGCCCACGTCCGCCGCACGAGCGCGGCGGACGTGGGCGGGCAGAGGAAGTGGAAGCCGAGGCTGCCGAACCGCAGTCCGCGGGTGAGCCCCCACAGGGTCAGCTGCCCGTCGGCCACGAGGACGCCGGTCTCCTCGACCAGCTCGCGGGCGGCGTGCCTGCGCAGCACCTCCGTGTCCAGCGGCGTCCCGGGCGGAGGGGGCTCGGCCGCGCCGCCCGGGAGGGTCCAACGGCCGGGCGCTGCGGTGGCGGGCGATCCCCGTCCGACCACGAGCCCCTCGTCGGTGGGGAGCAGGACGGTGACGAAGACCGACCCGGGGACCCGCTCGGGCGGCCGCAGCCGGCGCAGCGCCCTGGAGCGGTACGTCATGGGTGCCCACCCCACCACCAAGCGGCCCGACGCGGTCCGGTCGACCTTGAGGCTCGCGACCAGAGGGCCGTCGAAGGTGGCGGGGTTGCAGGCCCGGGTCTCCTCCCAGAGGCGGTCGACCTCGCTTCGTTCCCAGGGCGAGAGCGTCGGCGGGGGGTGCTCGACGAAGGTGAGCCCGCCGGGGTCGAGGAACTCGACGGGCCGGGGTGAACGGGTCACGGGAGGTCCGCCTGGGATGAATGACGCGTGCTGGGGGCGGTCTCCGGCAGCGGGGGCAGCCAGGGCGCGGCGTTGTCGCGGAAGGACGCGTGGCGGGGCACGAGGTCCGTGGCGCCGGTGTCGTCGAGGGCGGTGACGTTGATGCCGATCTCCGGGATGTCGGCGTCGATCGCCGCGACGCGGCTGCCGCAGGTCGGGCAGAAGCCGCGCTTCGCCTCGCCCGGGAAGGTCTCGTACCAGGTCGGCTCGCTGTCGCCCGTCCAGGTGACCGTCTCGAAGCCGACCCACCACATCACGGGAGTGCCGCCGAGCTTCTGGCAATGAGCACACGCGCAGGTGTGGGGGAAGACGGCCGGCCCCCGGGTGGTGAACCGAACGCGGCCGCACAGGCAGCCGCCCGTACGGCCCTCGGCTTCCCCGGTTCCCCGGACGTCGGCGGCGGGGACGGCGTTCATCAGGTGATCTCCCGTGCGTCAGCGGCAGGTTGGCCCGACCAGTGTGCCGCAGTCGGGTCCCTCGCCGACGACCACCGTCCAGGCCTCCCGGAAGAACGTCCTGCCGGCTTCGTAGAGCACCCCCTTCAGGAAGTCGCGACGCGGCGGCGCCGTGTCGGCGGGGCGCTCGGCGGACGTGGTGGGGACGGCTGCCGCATCGGCCGGTCGACGGTTCGGATCCGGGACGGACGGCTGCTTCGGCGCGGGAACGGACATGGCGGGACTCCCCAAGGCCGTGGACGGATGGACGCTGCGGTCGGCCGACCTGTCCACCAGCCTGCGGCCCGCCGGAGCCCGGAATCCGAGTCGCGCCCGGTTGCGCCGAGTCGCGCGGAAGTCACACGGACGGGTGAGTCCTGCGCGATGCTCGGCGCATGGGGGACGAACAGAGCGGGGACACCGTCCGCAGGATCCTGTCGGCGCCCGTTCTTCCGCCTCAGGTCGAAGCCGTCGTGTCCGTGGCCACCGTCCTGGCCCGCAGAGCCGGCCGCGACGAACAGGAGGTGGTCGACAGCCTCCGGTTCCCGACCGGGAGCGCTGAACCAGGGGCATCGGTGGCCCGGTTGTCACCACACGGTGGGGGCGCCGAGTTCGGTGACGGGGCCACGTGCTGCCGCGGGGATGCCGAGGCGCTCGCGCGCCCGGTGGACGGCCGCGAGCTGCTCGGTGGCCGGCGGGCCCCAGTCGAAGAGCTCCAGGGCCTGCTCCGGCGCGGCCAGGATCCGGGTGTAGGTGCGGTCCGTGGCCGGGTCGGGGAGCACGGGTCCGACGTGGGACACCGCCGCGGCGTACCGGAAGCGGGCGCACGGCCGGCCCTGATCGGTGAGGTGCCCGAGGAACACCGGCTCGCCGAGGCCGACTCGGGCTTCCTCCCGGGCTTCGCGGCGCAGGGTGGCCACCGGGTCGCCGTGGTCGTGGGGTTCGGGCGTGCCGCCGGGGAGGCAGGCTGCTCCCGTTTCGGGGTCGAGGAGGACGAGGACGCGGCCGTCCGGCGCGAACAGCCAGCCCCAGGACTGGCGCACGTCGAGGCCGTCCGGTGCCGGGGCGGGGTGGAACGGCAAGTGGTGCTCGGCTCGGGCGGTGCGCAGGACACCGGCCCGATCGAGGACGGTGGGGGTGAGCGGGGAGCCGTTCTCCAGGAGTGCGGCGCCGACGGAGCCGATGCGCGCGCGGAGCGCCGACAGGGCACGGCGGGCATCGTTCGGGGACATCAGGTCGGGCAGGCGGGCGGGCTCGACGAACTCGATGCTCTCGATCTCGCCTTCGGGCAGTCGGACGGCGGCGATCCGCTCGTCGTCCCAGGTGCCGCCGTCGTACACGTGGATGATCTCGCCGGGGAACCGCATGACGGGCGGCGCGGTGGAGCCGTCACGGGAGACCCAGTCGACGGCGAGGCCCCGGTCGACGACCGCGTCGACGCCGAGCTCCTCCTTCAGTTCGCGGGAGGCCGCGTGGGAGGGGGCTTCGCCCGCGTCGACGGCGCCGCCCGGCAGGAGGCAGGTGGACAGGTAGTCGACGTGTTGGATCAGGATGCGGCCTCGTCGGTCGGTGATCAGCACGGACGTGCCGGCCCACAGGGCGGCCGAGGCGCGCAGGGCGCCGTAGGCCTCGTCGGTCATCGCCGTGCCGGGCAGCTCGTCAGGGGTGGAGGTCGTCGTCATGGTTCTCCGATCGGAGGGGCGGGCGGCGCAGGGGAATCCGGGCAGCCGGGAGGAGGTGGACGGGCGGTGACGTGAGGGGTCAGCGGTCCTGGGAGAGTCGGAGGAGTTCGGCGAAGGTTCCCCCGCCGTGGGCGAGGTCGTCGTAGCGGCCCTGCTCGGTGATCCGGCCGTGCTCCATCACGATGATGTGATCGGCGATCCTGGTGTCCTCCAGGCGGTGGGTGACCACGATCGTGATGCGGTCGGCGGAGATGGCCTTGATCCGTTCGAAGATCTGGTGCTCGCCGCGCGGGTCCATCACCACCGCATCATGCCGCGCACGTTGCTGTCGGCGATGTCGCCGTAGTGGATCCCGTAGTCGACCCGCGCGCTCAGGACGGCCCCGACACCGGCCGGGAGCACGGCGAGCAGTAGGAGCGGCAGCATCAGCGGGTTCAGTACCGACAGCACGCCCCCGGCGGTGACCATGCGGATCCCCGCCGACACGAACCGCTGCGCGTCCGTCACCATCATCTGGGTGCGCGTCACCCCCGTCTCGGCCGCCTCGCGCCGGTCCGAGAACCCGTCCTCCGCGTACGCCACCGCCTCCACCCGGCACACCGCAACGACCGCGCCGCCGTATCGAACTGGTGTGTTCCGGCCGGATGCGGAGGCCCGAGTTGGAGCGGGGGAGGGAACATGGCCAGGGCATCGACCCGCTTCCCGCAACGGCTGTGCGAGGAAGGGCGGTTGGCCGAAACGCCGACGGGAGGCCCGCCCCCCTTCTGGAATTCGCCGCGGGGAGCGGGCCTCGTGCTGTGCCGGTGGAGGTCAGGGATGGATGGTGAGGGCGGTGTCGTCGAGGACGAAGTAGGTCGGGGCGGCCAGGTCCTCGGTGGCGGTGAACTTGAAGGTGACGTACTGGCCCGCGACGGCGCCGAGGTCGACGGTCTTCTGGACGTAGCCGCTGGTCGCGTTGAGGTTGGAGTACGTCGCGAGGGGGGTGCCGTTGGCCTCCACGGTGAGCTTGTCGTAGGGGATGGTGGTCTTGGGCGACTCGTTGGTGATGACGTGCAGCCAGAAGGTGGCGGTGGCCTTGCAGCCGTAGGGGACGTACACGGTCTGGGCCGCCGTTTCGGTGGCCGTGCTGCCGTTGCCGCCGAGCAGGGCCTTCCACGATCCGGTGCGGGCGGGGAGCCACGAGACGCCGTCGGTGATCATGGGCGAGTAGCCGCCCAGCTTCCAGACGGTCGGGCCCGACTCGAAGCCCGGGTTGCCGAGCAGTTGCGTCGTGGTGCAGTTGCCCGGGGTGTACACGAGCCAGGAGAAGGAGACGACGTCCTGGGCGCCGGTGGAGTCCTTGACGGTGAGGGTGACGCCGGAGGACCCGTTGGTGGTGGGCGTTCCGGTGATCTTGCCGGTCGAGGGGTTGAGGGTGAGGCCTGCGGGCAGTCCGGTGGCGGTGTAGGTGAGCGCGGCGCCGCTGTTGCCGGTGACGGCCTGGACCTGGAGGGAGACCGCCGCGGTGGTCGTGGACACCTGGTCACCGGGGCTGGTCAGCGTGACGCCCTGGGTCATGCGGGAGCCGACGTTGACGGCGGCCCAGGCGTTGCCGACGTTGTTGTGGACGACGCCGTTCGCTCCGTACAGGTCGGCGGCGGCCTGGAGGGTGGCGGTCCGGGCTCCCGCGTAGTCGGTGGTCGAGGTCATGTACGTCGTCAGGGCGCGGTACCAGATCTTCGCCGCGGCCTCGCGGCCGATCGGGTTGACCGGCTTGGCGTCGTAGGTCGGCGAGTTGTACGAGACGCCGTTGAGGAGCTTGGCACCGCTGCCCTCGGAGGCCAGGTAGAACCAGTGGTTGGCGGGCCCGGAGGAGTAGTGCACGTCGATCAGGTCGATGTTCGGGTACCAGTGGTCGGCCGAGGCGCCGTCCTTGGAGGGCTTGTCCATGTAGCGCAGCGGCGTGCCGTCGCCGTTGAGGTCGAGCTTGTCGCCCTCCAGGTAGTCACCGGGGTCGGCCGGGTTGTTCGCCCAGAACTCCACCACGGCGCCGAAGATGTCGGAGGTGGCCTCGTTCAGACCGCCGGACTCGCCGCTGTAGCGCAGTCCCGCCGTGCTCGACGTGATGCCGTGCGTCATCTCGTGGGCGGCGACGTCGATGGAGGTCAGCGGGTTGGTGTTGTAGTCGCCGTCGCCGTACGTCATGCAGAAGCAGTAGTCCCACCAGAAGGCGTTGGTGTACGAGTTCCCGTAGTGGACCCGGCTGCGGGCGGCGACGCCGTCGTTCCTGATGCCGTTGCGTGCGTGCACGTTCTTGAAGTAGTCCCAGGTCAGTTGGGCGCCGTAGTGGGCGTCCACCGCGGCGGTCTGGTTGTTGCCCGGGGCGCCGTCGCTCCAGACGTCGTCGGCGTCGGTGAAGAGGGTCTCGGGCCCTTCGTCCTCGGAGCTGTGGGCCATGTCGGTCGTCCTGGCGCCGCCTCGGGTGGGGTCCTGGAGGAGGTAGGAGCCGGGGGATCCCGACGTCCCGAGGGTGACCTGGCCGGCGTACTGGCTGTGCCCCGTTCCGTTCATGACGGCCTGGTACGCGAAGAGCGTGCCGCCGGTCTTCGCGTCGGTGACGACGTGCAGCTCGGAGGGGGTGCCGTCCTTCTGCAGGCCGCCGACGACCGTCTCCCAGGCCAGGGTGGGAACGCCGGAGGCGGCCCACACCACCTTGCGGGCCGATTCGGCCTCGGGCGCCCTGGCACCGTCGGTCGCGGCGCGGCCGACGGCGTGGGACTTCGCGGCGGCGGCCGTCACCCGGGCCGTGGTGGACGGTACGGAGACGGAGGCACGGGTCGCCTTGGTGACGCCCTTCACGGCCCCGGCGGGAGCCGTGTGGACCACCAGGTCGCCGCCGAGGACGGGCAGCCCCGCGAAGGTGCGCTCGTAGCGGGTGTGCAACGTGCCGTCGGCGTCCTTCTGGACGGCCGTCGGTATGAGCGCTTCCTGGTCGCCCAGCCCGATCTTCTCGGCCGTCGCCTTCTGTCCCGTACGGGCCTCGGCGAGCAGGGCGGCGTGGCGGGCGGGGCTCAGCGCGACGGCGGAGGCGCCCGCACGGGGCTGCGGAGCGGCGGGAGCGACCGTGGCGGGTGGGGCGGCCGTGGGGGGTGGTGCGGTGGGGGTCGCGGCGACGCCGGTGGCGGGGAGGCTGACGGTGAGCATCGCTGCGCCCGTGGTGAGGGCGCCGGCGGCGAGCGCCTTGCGGAGGGAGGGTCTCAACGGGACTCCAGGTGCGGGGCCGGCGTGGTACGCCGACCGGAGTGGCCCGGGCGGACCGGATGTGGTCCGCCCGGGGGAGGAGCTGACCGTGCTGTGGGGGTGTCAACTACAGCCAAAAGCAAGGGAGTTGGGAACGGTAGCCCTGCTTCCGGCGCGAAGGAGTCTGACATGTTTGCGTGAACACGTCAGTGGTGGCCCGGAGGTTGGCCGAAAGGCGCGGGCGGAGGGGGTCGGGGTGCGCGGCGGCGGTGACACGGCGCGCCGGTACCCGGTTACCGCAGGTAGGAGGGTATGCCGACGCGGGAGGTGTCCATCGCCGCAGCCGGCTCCGTCACGAGAGCCGGGGGTGTGGAAGTGCTGGTCGAAGGGGTGTGCGGCCGAGGGGTCGCCACGAGGCGGGTGCCCGCCGGGGGTCGGGGCCCGGGTGTGTCCGCATGGCGGGGGAAAGGTGTCGGGTCGTACGACGATCGGGCGCGAATGCGGCGGCATCGGACCGGGTGGGGAAAGCGATGTTCGGCCATGGATTACCAAGGCGATCGGCGAGCGAACCAACGGTAACGGCGTCAGGGGCGGAAAGGCGGCGAAGGTCCTGGTTTCTGCCGGGGTGTGCGCCGCCGGGAGGTCTCTTGACAGGCCCACTTCGTGCTTTCAAACTCTTCCCAACACCCCGCGTTAACGCAAACAATACGAGGCGACACGCGGCCGTAACACGGCAGCCACCTCCCTCCGCACACGGGCTGCGTTCCCCGACCCCCCACCGCCGCACCCTCGGGCCCGGTCGGCCACGCCTCCGCGTACACCTCCTCGGTATGCGTCCAGTCACCCCACCCGCATCACCCCACCCCCCTCGCACCACCCCACTCCGCACACCCCCTTCGCACACCCACCCCCCTCACCGGCACATCTCGTTCGCCGCGGACGGCACGACCGACCCGCGCTGCCGGTCCCCCCAGCAAGAGGCAAGTGATCATGTCGCGTAAAAGAACCGGGGCGTCGACGGTCTTCGCCGTTCTGTCCGCCCTCCTCCTGTCGCTCGTCGGTGCCGTGGGCACGGCTCAGGCCGTGGCAGTGCCCATTCCCAACGCCACCCAGTTCACCGATCCGGCGGGCAATCCCGTGCACGCCCACGGCGGCGGGGTCGTCAAGGTCGGTGAGTACTACTACTGGTTCGGCGAGGACCGCAACGCCGACAACAGCTTCCGGTACGTGTCGGTCTACCGTTCGACGGATCTGAAGACGTGGGAATTCCGCAACCACGTGCTCAGCGAGGCGACCGATCCGGAGCTCCAGGGCGCCAACATCGAGCGGCCCAAGGTCATGTACAACGCTTCGACCGGGCAGTTCGTGATGTGGATGCACAAGGAGGGGAGCGCCACGGACTACTCCGAGGCGCGTGCTGCCGTGGCGGTCTCCTCGACCGTGGACGGTGACTACTCCTGGCGTGGCAGCTTCCGTCCGCTGGGCCACATGTCGCGGGACATCACGACCTTCGTCGACACCGACGGCACGGGCTACATGATCTCCGCGGCCAACGAGAACGCCGATCTGCACGTGTACCGGCTCACCGCCGACTACACGGGCATCGACGCCCGGGTGCAGAAGCTGTGGGCGGGCCAGTCGCGGGAGGCCCCCGCGATGTTCAAGCGCAACGGCGTGTACTTCCTGCTCACCTCCGGTGCCACGGGCTGGGCGCCCAACCAGCAGAAGTACGCCACCTCCACGAGCGTCACCGGCAGCTGGAGCGGCCTGAAGGACGTCGGCAACTCCACCACCTACCGCAGCCAGACCGCCTTCGTCCTCCCGGTGCAGGGGACCAGCGGGACGAGCTACCTCTACATGGGTGACCGGTGGGGCAACTCCATGGGTGGCATGGTCCAGGACTCCCAGTACGTCTGGCTCCCGCTGAAGTTCCCCACCAAGACCACCATGACCATGGACTACTCGCCCAAGATCACCATCGATGCCGCCGCCGGCAAGGTGACCGGCATGAACGTGATCTGGGAGACGCTGTCGGTCCGCAGCAGCGGCAAGTGCGCCGACGTCTCCAACTTCGACTCCGCGGACGGCGCCCAGATCGTCCAGTGGGGCTGCGGCGGGGACATCAACCAGCAGTACTGGTTCAAGAACGTCGGTACCAGCGGGTACGTCCAGATCATGGCCCGCAACAGCGGCAAGTGCCTCGAAGTGAGCGGAGCGCCCCTCGAGGACGGCTCGCCGGTCGTCCAGAACACGTGCGGCTCCGCGAAGTCCCAGCACTGGAAGGTCGAGCCGACGGGTGACGCCGGCTACAGCCAGCTGGTCGCCCGGCTGAGCGGCAAGTGCCTGGACGTCGCCGACTACTCGTACGCCGACGGTGCCAAGCTCGACCAGTGGACCTGCAACGGCGGGCAGAACCAGCAGTGGGACCGGGTCATCGCCTGACGGCGGGACTCCTTCCGGGTGCCCCTCCATCCTCACGGTGGCGGGGCACTCGTCCATCCACGGGCGTCGCCTTCGAATGATCACAAGACCATAACGGGTCTGAACCAGACGTCGTCGACTGTTCACCTGCGATGAGTTTTGAGTAAACCTGTTGACCCTTGGCTGGGCTCAGGCTCATCAACGCCCGGCCGAGACGGCCGTGCACCCCAACCACCTCCCTCCCAAGGAGCTTTCGTGCGCCTGTCCCGTTCTGTTCGCGCCGCCCTCGCGGGCACCGTCGCGGTGGCCGTGCTGCCGCTCGCCGCCTCCGCCCATGCCGCGGGCCCCAAGGAGGGGTCGACCGCCGCCGCGGTCGCCAAGCGGCCCAAGTCGCTCGTGATCGGCATCGACGGTGCGACCTTCGCCAAGTTCGGCAAGGCGAAGATGCCGCGGGTCAAGGGCCTCATGGCGGCCGGCATGACCGCCACCGCCAACCTCTACGCGAGCCCGATGGCCCCCACCTCCTCGGGCCCCGGCTGGTCGACCATCGCCACGGGCACGTGGCCCGACAAGCACAAGGTCGTCGACAACAGCTTCGCCGGCGCCCGCTACGACCTCTACCCCGACTACGCCACCCGCCTCGAAGGCGCCCGCTCCTCGCTCAACACCCTGGTGGTGGGCACCTGGGGCCCGATCCCGAGCACCGTCTTCGGGCCCGGCGTCGACGCCCGCCTCGGAGGCGTCAGCGACGCGGACACCACCACGACCGCCGTCTCCAAGCTCACGACCACCGACGCGGACGCCACCTTCGTCCACCTCGACGACGTCGACGGGGCCGGCCACTACTACGGCACCGAGCACCGGGCCTACCTGGACGCGCTGAACACCGTCGACACCCAGATCGGCCGGATCCTCGACGCCGTCACCTCCCGAGCCGCGTACGCCGACGAGGACTGGCAGATCCTCGTCACCGCCGACCACGGCCACCAGTCCGGAGGCGGTCACGGCGGCAACACCCCCGCCGAGCGCCAGTCGTTCGTCATCGCCAAGGGGACCGGCTTCACCCCGGGCTCGGTCCGCTACGACGTCAAGGTCACCGACGTCGCCCCGACCGTCCTCTCCCACTTCGGGGTCACCCCCGACCCGGCGTGGCAGCTCGACGGCAAGCCGATCGGCACCCTCGCGCCCGACGCCTTCGACGCCCTGCGGCCCTCGCTGAACACCCGGGTCGACGAGCTCGCCCTGCCCTCCACCCTCAAGGGCTGGACGACCACCGCGCCGACCGGCTGGACGATCGACAACTCGGCCATGCCCACCGGCGGAGTGACCGAGTGGCGCGGCTGGTCCTTCGCCACCGACGAGTTCTGGAGCAACACCGAACTGGGCCAGGGCCGCGAGACCAACGTGAGGGCGCGCAACGTCTTCGCCGTCGCGGACTCCGACGAGTGGGACGACAAGGCCCACGGCGTCGGCCAGTTCGACTCCACCCTCGTCAGCCCGGCCTACGCCGTGACCGGCGGTGCGTCGGCGACCGTCTCGTACGCGACGAACTACCGGGTGGACGGCCCACAGACCGGAGACGTCTACATCTCCTTCGACGGCGGCCCCCGTCAGCTCCTGCAGTCCTACCGCGCCGACGTCAACACCTTCGAGCGGCTCACCGTCGCCGTTCCGGCCGGCGCCACCACTGCCCGGCTCTCCTTCCAGTACACGGGCACCAACAGCTCCTTCTGGACGGTCGACCAGGTCGCCCTCACCTCCTGACCCTCCGCCCCGGGGCGGTACGGAGCCACGGGCGGAGGCAGGGCGACTGCAACCTTTGATGATTGCGTAAACATGGGCATCTCGGCAAGGGTTCTGCCGGGATGCCCATGCTTTGTCCCCGGAGTCGACGGCGAGTCCCGCTCGCGACGAAGCTACGCCCCGGTAAGCCTTGACGCTCGCGCTCCGTGGCTGCCACGGTTCGTTCGAAAGTGCTTGACAGTAGGCCTGATTGAGCAAAACAGCGCACGATCAATGCTCGTAACTGCCCCTCCCCGTCGTCACCGCACTCCCGTCGTGATGCGCGCGCTCCGTCGCGCCCGCGGGCGTGCGCCCCTTCCAGCGAAGGAGCCATCCATGCGTTCGTCGCGCAGGCGGAGAACGAACATCTCCGCTCTCGCAGCCCTCGCCCTCGCCCTCGCCGCGCCCCTGCCGGCGACGGGCACCGCGACCGCCGCCCCGCGCCAGGCGGCCGTCGAGTCCACCACCCCGGCCGTCGTACCCCAGCCCGTCTCGCAGACGAACCTGACCGGCGGCGGCTTCACCCTCACCGCGCAGACTCCGGTGAACGTCGTCCCGTCCGCCGATCCCGACGCGCTGGGCGTGGGCACCTACCTCGCGGGTCTGCTCGCCCCGGCGACCGGCTACACCCTGCCGGTGACGCAGACCGCCCCGTCCGGCGGCCAGGCCGTCGTCCTCGACCCGAACGGCCCGTCGAGCCTCGGCGCCGAGGGCTACACCCTGTCGTCGACCAGCACCGGCGTGACGGTGACCGCGCACGGAGCGCAGGGCCTCTTCCGCGGAGTGCAGACCCTGCGTCAACTCCTTCCGGCGGCGGTCGAGTCCACCACGGTCAAGCCCGGCCCCTGGACCGTAGCCCCCGTCCAGATCTCGGACACGCCCCGGTACGCCTACCGGGGCGTCATGGTGGACGTGGCCCGGCGCTACTTCCCGATGTCCCAGCTCAAGAAGTACATCGACCAGGCCGCGGCCTACAAGATCAACACCCTGCACCTGCACCTGACGGACGACCAGGGCTGGCGCATCGCGATCGGGGCAATACCGAGCCTCACCACGGTCGGTGCGAGCACGCAGAGCGGCTTCACCGGCGGGACGTCCTGGTACTACACCGCCGCGGAGTACCAGGAGATCGTGGCCTACGCCAAGTCCCGCTTCATGACCGTCGTCCCCGAGATCGACGGCCCCGGTCACACCAGCGCCGCGCTGGCGTCCGTCGCGAACCTCAACTGCGACAACAAGGCGATCAAGCCGTACTCCGGCTTCGAGGTGGGCATCAGCCTCTACTGCCTGAGCGACGCCCAGCACGTATCCAACGTCAGCGGCTTCCTCACCACCGTCATCGACACCGTGGCGGCGATGACGCCCGGCCCGTACGTCCACCTCGGCGGCGACGAGACGCCGCAGGCCACCGCGTCCCAGTACGACGCCTACGTGTCCGCCGCCACCTCGGCCGCGACGGCGCGGGGCAAGACCGTGATGGCGTGGCACCAGCTCGGACAGTCCACCATCCCCGCGAACAGCGTCATGCAGTGGTGGGGCGACGCCGACGACCGGGCCAGCATCGGCACCTCCGGCGAGACGGAGGACGTGCGGTTCGTCCGCAACGCCGTCCAGCAGAACGCCCGGTTCGTGATGTCCCCCTCGGACCACGCGTACCTCGACATGAAGTACGACGCGTCGACGCCGTACGGGCTCTCCTGGCAGGGCTACGTCCCGGTGAGCAAGGCCTACGACTGGGACCCCTCCACCTCGACGGCCAAGCCCAACGGCACCGGCTCGCTCGTCCCGGCCGACCGGATCGCCGGCGTCGAAGCGGCCCTGTGGGCCGACCGCGCGTACGCGGGAAGCCAGGACCTGCCCCAGTCCACCAGCCAGTTCCCCGAGCCGTACGTGTACGCCGAGTACATGACCTTCCCGCGCCTGCCCGCCATCGCCGAGATCGGCTGGTCGCCGCAGTCCACCCACGACTGGACCGACTTCAGCCGCCGGCTGGGGACCCACGGACCGCGCTGGACCGCGGCGGGAATCGGCTACTACGCCGCGCCCGACGTCCCCTGGACGAGCCCTTCCGGCGGCAGCCTGAACGGCGTCCACACGCTCGCCTCCGGCACCCGGGCCCTGGACGTCCCCGGCAGCTCCACCTCCCCGGGCACGCGGCTCACCACCTGGGCCCTGCACGGCGGGAACAACCAGAAGTGGACCCTCACCGAGCAGTCGGACGGCTCCTACACCCTGGTCAACATCGCCTCCGGGCTCTGCGCCGACGTCAGCGGCGGTTCCCTGTCCGCTGGAGCCGCCGTCGTCCAGTGGACGTGCACCGGCGGAACCAACCAGCGGTGGCGGATCACGCCCGTCGCCGGCGGCACCCACACCCTGGCCTCGGTCAAGAGCGGCCTGCTGCTGACCACGGCCTCGACGGCCAACGGCGCACTCGTCTCCCAACAGCCCGACAGCGGATCGGCGTTGCAGCGCTGGACCATCGGATGACACGCCGACTCTGACCGCCCGGCGGTGCGACGAGCGGGACTCCCCGGTCCGCGGCCCCGCCGTGGACCGGGGAGTCCCCGCGGGGCTCGGCGGGGCCCGCGTCGGCCCGTCGCGTCGCCGGCACAGCGAGGAG
The DNA here is from genome assembly GCF_044754405.1 of Streptomyces sp. NPDC093089. Taxonomy (NCBI): domain Bacteria; kingdom Bacillati; phylum Actinomycetota; class Actinomycetes; order Kitasatosporales; family Streptomycetaceae; genus Streptomyces; species Streptomyces sp. NPDC093089. Next base: position 155,194 of record NZ_JBIVPA010000015.1, on the reverse strand, counting down.
GGCCCGGCCGCGTCCCCGGCCGGGCCCTCCTCGCTGTGCGTTTCCCCGCGGGTCAGCGGCCCGCGAGGACGCGCAGCAGCCGTGCCACCTCCGCGGCCACCGCCTCGCGCGCCGGACCCAGGTACCCGCGCGGGTCGGCGGCAGCCGGGGCGGCCTGGAGCCGGTCCCTGATCGTGCGGGTGAAGAGCTGGTTGAGGTGGGTGGAGATGTTCACCTTCGTCATCCCCGCGGCGACGGCCTTCTCGAGGTCCGCGTCGTCGACGCCGGAGGAGCCGTGCAGGACGAGGGGGACGTCCAGGGAGTCCCTCAGGCGCGCGATGAGGTCGAGGTCGAGCACGGCGTCCCGGATGATCATGGCGTGCGAGCTGCCCACGGCGACGGCGAGCGCGTCCACCGCCGTCGCGGCGGCGAACGCGCACGCCTCGTCCGGGTCCGTACGGACGTGGGGTGCGTGGGCGCCGTCCTTGCCGCCGACCTCGCCGAGCTCCGCCTCGACCCAGACGTCCGCCCGGTGGCAGTGGTCGGTGATCATGCGGGTGGCGGCGACGTTCGCCTTGTACGGCAGCTTCGAGGCGTCGAACATGACCGAGGTGAAACCGAGGTCGACGGCCTCCTGGACGAGTTCGGCGGACTCGGCGTGATCCAGGTGGACCGCCACCGGAACCGCGGCGGCCCCCGCTATCCGCAGCGTGGCCAGGGCGATGGGGGCGAGGGCGCCGTGGTACCGGGCGGTGTTCTCGCTGATCTGCAGGATGACCGGCAGGCCGGCCCGCTCGGCTCCGGTGACGATCGCCTCGGCGTGCTCGATCTGTACGACGTTGAACGCGCCGACACCGGTGTTCGCGGCGCGTGCGGGCCCGACGATGTCGTCCGTGGGGGTCAGGGGCATGGGGTTCTCCATGAAGGGGTGACGGAGGCGGAGGAGGGCGGAGGTGGCGGCGGGCGCGTGCGGACGGCGGTGTCCTCACGCGCCCGCCGGACCTGGGCGGTGGCGGTGGAGCTCAGGCTCCGAGGCCGTCGAGGACCACGGAGCGGGTCAGGTTGCGGGGGCGGTCCGGGTCGTGCAGGCCGTCGAAGCCGTGGCGTCCCGGCGTCGCGCCGGCACGAGCTCGTCCACACGGACCTGTTGCCGGAACTGCGCGTAGACCGAGGCGTCGACCTCGCCGGCGACCGCGCACGGCACGGCCGCGGCCGAGAGGGCCACCGCCTCGCGCAGGATGTCCGGCCAGGCCGCGCGGGCGGCGAGGCCGGACGCGATCGCGGCGACGCAGGCGTCCCCCGCGCCCGTCGGATTGCCCGAGAGCAGTTCGGGAGGGGCGGCCCGCCACGCGCCGCTCGGGGTGACGGCCAGCAGCCCGTCGGGCCCCGCCGATGCCACGACCGTCCGCGCGCCGCGGCGCCGCAGCTCCGCGGCGGCCGCCCATGGGTCGTCGCACCCGGTCGCCTCCGCGAGCTCGGCCGCGTTGGGCTTGACCACGTCCGGCCCCGCCGCCAGGGCGGCGGTCAGGGCGGGTCCGGAGGCGTCGAGGACGGTGAGCGCGCCTTCGGCGGCCGCGGTCCGGATCAGGACCGCATAGGCGTCCGCGGGCAGCCCCGGGGGAGTGCTCCCGCTCAGGACGACCACGCTCGCGCCGCGCACCGCGGTGGCGAAGTGCCCGACGAAGGAAGCCCATTCGGTGGCGGTCACGTCCGGACCCAGCCCGTTGAAGACGGTGGCGTCACCGTCGTTGCGCGAGACGATGCCGACCGTGCGCCGCGACTCGCCCGCCACGGTGACGAAGGACGTGCGGATCCCGGTGGACCGCAGGCCGTCGTGGATCAGGCGGCCGGTGGGTCCCCCCGTCAGGCCGGTGGCGAGCGGCGCGTGCCCGAGGAAGGCGAGCACCCGGGCGACGTTGATCCCCTTCCCGCCGGGCCGCTCGTGCGCCGCGAGGACGCGGTGGGACGTACGGGGCCGCAGGTCGGACACCTCCCAGGTGACGTCGAGGGCGGCGTTGAGCGTGACGGTGACGATCATGGTGTGGGGGCTCCTGCGAAGGACGTCTTGAGCTGAAGCTCACCTGAAATGACTACTTCTGCGTTTTGAGAGCATAAAGCGAGCATATTCAATCAGGCTAGATGCTCGAACCGGCTACCGAGGGGTATCGCCCGTGGCGCGTCGCTCGGCCGAGAGCGCTCTTCGCGAGCGGTGGCAACCGGTCCACGGCCGTGCTCGATGTCATCGCGCTACGATCAACTTCGCGCACACTTCACCGGTGCGATGGTCCGACGGTCGGACGTCGGGCGGTCGGGCCGTCGAGGCTCGGAGTGTGCGGTGGGGGCGTCTCAGGGACAGGGAAGGGTTGCGGCACATGTCCAAGCAGGAGCGTTGGAGCAGGTTGCTCGAGCTGTTGGCGGTCGAGGGCAAGCTGGACGTGGAGCAGGCCGCCGTCGTCGTCGACGTGTCGCCCGCCACCATTCGGCGGGACCTCGACGAGCTCGCCGAGCAGCGGCTCCTCGTCCGCACCCGCGGCGGGGCCATCGCGCACGGTGTGTCGTACGAGCTGCCGCTGCGCTACAAGTCCTCCCGCCGGGCCTCCGAGAAGCAGCGCATCGCCAGGGCAGTGGCGGACCTGTTGACCGCGGGTGACGTCATCGGCCTCAACGGGGGAACGACCAGCACCGAGGTGGCCCGCGCGCTGGCCCTGCAGACGGGTGGCGGCGTCGGTTCTCCGGGCGAGGGGCAGTCCGGCCCCTTGTACACCGTGGTGACCAACGCGCTGAACATCGCCGGCGAGCTGGCGGTCCGCCCGCAGTTCAAGATCGTGGTGACCGGTGGCGTGGCCAGGCCTCAGTCCTACGAACTGGTGGGGCCGCTGGCGGCAGGGGTGCTGAACGAGGTGGTGCTTGACGTCGCCGTCCTGGGTGCCGACGGCGTGGACCCCAAGCTGGGGGTCATGACGCACCAGGAGGAGGAGGCCAGCATCAGCAGGCTCTTCGCCGAGCGCGCCCGCAGGGTCGTCCTGGTGGCCGACTCCTCGAAGATGGGCAAGCGCGCCTTCGCCAGGATCTGCGGCCTCGACCGCGTCGACACCCTCGTCACCGACTCCGGGATCGCCCCGGACGCGGTGGCCAGGCTCACCGAGGCCGGCATCGAAGTGATCACCGTCTGACGGCACTTGCCCCGGCACGACGCCCCCCGCGCACCAGGATGCGCGGGGGGCGTCGTGCTGTCCGGCGCCGGAGCGCCCCGGCCGTCCGCTCCCCGGGGTGCCGAGCGCCCGACATCGGGGCGATTGGGCATCGTTCGCGTAACGCCCCCTGGTATCCGAGCCCCGTCGTCGTGTTTACTTTGCCCACAGCAGATGCTCGTTCATGAGCGAAAGCATGGAGCAGCAGTCAGCTTCATGCATGCTCCGAGCAGCTGTCGTTCGTTCACCCCACCGGCCGCGCCGTCCCGCGGCCGGTAGATGCAAAGGCGGTACTGACGATGGACAAGCGGATGATCGTGACGGCCTGCACCATAGGCGTGCTCACCCTCACGGCCTGCGGCGGAACCAAGGACGGCGGCGACTCGGCGAACGGCGAGGTGACGCTGAAGCTCGTCGCCGCGGACTACGGGGACAAGGCGTCGAACAGCTCGACGGCGTACTGGAACGACGTGGCGCGCCGCTTCACCGCCGCCAACCCGAAGATCAAGGTCGACGTCCAGGTCATCAACTGGAACGACATCGACTCCCAGGTCAAGACCATGATCCAGAGCGGCAACGTGCCGGACGTCCTCCAGACCGGCGGCTACGCCGACAAGGTCGCCGACGACCTCCTGTACAAGGCCGACGAGGTGCTGTCGGAGTCGACCCGGAAGAACCTCATCGACAGCTTCGCCAAGGCCGGAGAGGTCGACGGCACACAGTACGGCATTCCGTTCGTCTCGTCCGCGCGCGCCTTCTTCTACAACAAGGACGTCTTCGCCGAGGCCGGCGTCACCGAGGCACCCGAGAACTGGGACGAGCTCAAGGCCGCCGCCCAGAAGATCAAGGCCAAGGTCCCCGGCGTCACCCCGTACGCCCTTCCCCTCGGCCCCGAGGAGGCACAGGGCGAGTCCCTGATCTGGGAGCTCGGAAACGGCGGCGGCTACACGGACGCCAAGGGCGGCTACACCCTCGACGCCAAGGCCAACGTCGAGGCGTTCTCCTGGCTGAAGGCGAACCTCGTCGACCCCGGCCTGACCTACGCCAACCCCGCCACCACCGACCGCAAGACCGCCTTCGCCGACTTCGCGGCCGGCAAGACCGCCATGCTCAACGGCCACCCCTCGCTCATCCAGATGTCCAAGGACGGCAAGGTCGACTACGGCGTCGCACCCATCCCCGGCAAGTCCGGACCGCTCACGTCCACGCTCGGCGTCGCCGACTGGATGATGGCCTTCAAGGACGGCGGCCACAAGGAAGAGGTCCGCAAGTTCCTCGACTTCGCGTACTCCAAGGAGAACACGCTGAAGTTCGACGAGACGTACAACCTCATGCCGGTCACCGAGGACACGCTCCGGGAGATGACCGCCAACGGCAAGCACAAGGACCTCGAACCCTTCTTCACCCTGCTGCCGAACGCCGTCTTCTACCCGCTAGGCGACACCACCTGGGACGCCGTCTCCGCCGAGATCAAGAAGAGCGGCGGCACCGCCGTGAACGACCCCGCGAAGGTGCTGGGAGAGCTCCAGAAGAAGGCCGAGGCGGCGGTCGCCGACCAGTAGGCCCGCGCCCCGTCACGGAAGGCACCCTCGTGTCCACCAGCTCATCCGCCACCCGCCCCGGCCGCAAGGGCCCGGGCGGCCTGGCCCGCCTCGGCCCGCTGCCCTGGATCGGCCCCGCGGCCCTGCTCATCGTCCTCGTCGTGCTCTGGCCCGTCTACGAGATGGTCCGCACCTCGTTCCTGAAGATCAGCAGCAGCGGCTTCGTCCGCGGCTCGGCCGGAACCGACAAGTACCGGCAGCTGTTCGAGGATCCGGCCCTGCCCTCGGTCGTCGTCTCCACCGTCATGTGGACCCTCGTCGTGGTCACCACCACGATGGTGGTCTCCCTGGCCCTCGCCCAGCTGTTCAACCAGAAGTTCCCCGGCCGCCGCGTCACCCGCTGGGCGCTCATCGCACCGTGGGCCGCCTCGCTCGTGATGACCGCGATCGGCTTCAAGTGGATGCTCAACCAGACCTCCGGCGTCCTCAACACCCTCATGAAGGACCTCGGCCTCGTCGACGGCCCCAAGGACTGGCTGGGCGACCCGTCCACCGCCTGGCCGTGGATGATGTTCGTCGCCGTCTTCGTCTCGCTGCCCTTCACCACGTACACCCTGCTCGCCGGGCTCCAGACCATCCCCACCGAGGTCTACGAAGCGGCCAGGGTCGACGGTACGAGCACCTGGCAGACGTACCTGCGGATCACCCTGCCGCTGCTGCGCCCGGCGCTGCTCGTCGGCATGGTGATCAACCTGATCAACGTCTTCAACTCGTTCCCCATCATCTGGAGCATGACCCGCGGCGGCCCGGACAGCGACACCGCCACCACCACGGTCTTCATGTACCAGATGAAGAACGCCGACATCGGCCAGTCCGCGGCGATGTCCGTCGTCAACTTCGCCCTCGTCGTGGTCATGGTCGTCCTCTTCCTCAAGGCCAGCCGCTGGAACCAGGAGGAGACCCGATGACGCAGCGCACCCTCACCGCCGTACGCGCCACGGCCCCCACCCCCCACCCGGAAAGCCCCGCCGCGCCCCCGCGGACCCGGCGCCCGCGGACCGTCGACCCCCGCACGCTGCTGACCGCGGCAGCCGCGTGGCTGCTGGCCGCGGTGTTCCTGTTCCCGTACCTGGAGATGGTGATCACCGCCCTCCGGCCGGCGCACGAACTGCGGGACGCCACCTACCTGCCGAGCGACTTCGAGTGGGCCAACTTCATCGACGTGTGGCGCGAGTCCCACCTCTGGGACAACCTCCGCGTCACCCTGCTCGTCTCCGCCGGATCGACCCTGCTCGTCCTGCTGGTCGCCATCCCCGCCGCGTACTACACGGCCCGCACGAAGTTCCGCGGCCGCAAGCTCTTCCTGCTGCTCGTCCTCATCACGCAGATGTTCCAGCCGACGTCCCTGCTGGTGGGCCTCTACCGCGAGTTCTACCAACTGGACATGCTCAACTCGGTCTGGACCCTGATCCTCTGCAACGGGGCCTTCAACCTGGCCTTCGCGATCTGGATCCTCACCGCGTACTTCTCCTCGATCCCGGAGGCACTCGAGGAAGCCGCCATGATCGACGGCCTCGGACGCGGCGGCGCGCTCCTGCGGATCACCCTGCCGCTGGCGATGCCCGGAGTCGTCACCGCGATGATCTTCACCTTCATCGCGGCCTGGAACGAGTTCGTCATGGGCCTGACCCTCTCCACCGTTCCGGAGAACCAGCCCCTCACGGTCGGCATCAACAGCTTCATCGGCAACTACACCGTCCAGTGGAACTACCTGTTCGCCGGCTCGGTCATCGCCATCGTGCCCGTCGTCGTCCTCTTCGCGCTCATCGAGCGCAAGGTCGTGTCCGGCCTGACCGCCGGCTCCGTCAAGTAACCCGCCACCGGCCCGCCCCCCGCCGCACGTCCTACGAACGGCGGGGAGGCGGGCCTTTCCGTGGCACACAGCAGAGGGAAGAACCGTGCCCGAACACCGACACGCCCTGACCGCGGCCGCCGCCGCTCTCGCGCTCTGCGCGGCGACGGCAGGCTGCGCGAACACCTCCGGCGACGTCACCCTGAGGCTCGTGGCCGCCGACTACGAGGTCGCCGCCGGGAGGTCCGACAGCACCGAGCGGTACTGGGCCGAACTCGTCCGCGCCTACGAGTCGGCCCACCCCGGGATCGACATCGAAGTGGAGATCGTCTCCTGGGACCGCATCGACCGCCAGGTGGCGGACATGGTCAAGGCCGGCAAGGCACCCGACATGGCCCAGATCGCCTCCTACGCCGAGTTCGCCGAACGGGGCGACCTCTACCGCGCCGACAGCCTGCTCTCGATCCCCGTGGAGGCGAACTTCCTGCCGGCCCTCGCCGAAGAGGGCCGCTACCGGGGAACCCAGTACGGCATGCCGTTCACCTCCTCCACCCGGCTCCTCTTCTACAACCGGACGGCGTTCGCCCGCGCGGGCATCGACCAGCCCCCGGCGACCTGGGCCGAACTGAAGTCCGCGGCCGAGCGGTTGAAGAGCCGTACCGGAATCGCGTACCCCGTCGCGGTGCCCTTAGGTCCCGAGGAGGCACAGATCGAGGCGATGGCCTGGATGCTCGGAGGCGGCGGTGGCTACACCGGACTCAACGGCTCCTACGAGATCGACTCGCAGAAGAACGTCAACAGCCTGAACTGGGTCAAGGACAACCTCGTGAAGCCGGGACTCACGGGTCCCGTCCCGCCCGAACGCCTCAACCGCAAGGACGCCTACGCGGCGTTCGTACGCGGCGACGTGGGCATGGTCAACGGCCACCCCTCCCTGCTCCAGCCGGCGCGCGCCGCCGGCATCGACGTCGGCAAGGTGCCCGTGCCCGGCCGGGACGGCACGTCCCACGCCGCTCCCGCGGTCGTCGACTGGGTCATGGCGTTCAAGCGCAACGGCCACGCCCAGGAGATCGGAAGCTTCCTCGACTTCCTCTTCAGCGACGAGAACGTCCGCGAGTTCGCCGCACGCAACAACCTGCTGCCGGTCACCGTCTCCGTCACCCGGCAGATGGAGGCCGACGACCGCCACCGCGACCTCCGCGAATTCCTCCACGAGCTGCCGACCTCGACCCTGCCCCCCGTCGGCAAGACCTCCTGGGGCGCCGTGGGAGACAGCACCAAGAGGACCATCGGCAGCGCCATGACCGACGAGGGAACCCCTGCGAAGGCCCTGCGCCGCATCGCCGACGACGCCTTCATGGCGGAGCAGGCGCAGCGAGGGTAGGAGAGCGCGGCCGCTGTCGGCGGGGGACCACGCACGGCGCCGACGCCACGCGGGCCACGCACGGCGCCGACGCCACGGCCGTCAGGCGGCGGCACCCCCGCTCCCCAGCTCCTGGGCCAGGAGGGCGGCTCCCACGCAACCCGAGCGATCCCCGAAGGCCGCCGGCACGATCTCGGGCACGGCCTGGAAGGTCAGCCGTCGGGCCAGCGCCTCCCGCAGCGGAGCGAGGCGCCCCCTGCCCGCGTCCCCGAGTTCTCCGCCGATGACCAGGAGCTCGGGGGCGTACACGGTGACGGCCGTCGCGAGCGTGGCGGCCAGCGCCTCCACGGCCTCGGCGCACACGGCCCCGGCCACCGCGTCGCCCGCGTCGGCGCGGTGGTACAGCTCGCCCGCGCCGACCCCGCGCCACCTCGTGAGCCGGGCGTACCGGTGACTGATCGCGGGGGAGGAGGCGACCGTCTCCAGGCAGCCCCGCCCGCCGCAGTGGCAGGGCTCGCCGCCGGGCCGGACCACGAGGTGCCCGATCTCGCCCCCTCCACCCCGACTCCCCGGCTCGACCCGACCGTCGAGCACCCACGCCGCGCCGATCCCCGTACCGACGGACACGAACAGGAAGTTCCGGCTGCCCCTGCCGGCACCGAGCCTCGCCTCGGCGAGCCCGCCCGCCCGCACGTCGTGCCCGAAGGCCACGGGCAGCTCCAGATGCTCGGAGACCCACCCCCGCACCGGGACTCCCCGCCACCCCAGCGCACCCGCGCGCACCGCGCTGCCGGACGCGTCGTCCACGACACCCGGCACCACGATCCCCGCCGCCACCGCGCCACTGCGACGGGCGAGGGCGGCCGCGCATTCGAGCACGGTCTCCAGCACGGCGTCCGGCCCCCGCTCGGGGCGACTGAACCAGCGCTCGCGATCCCGCAGGACACCGTCGGGCCCGAGCACACAGCCCTTGATGTACGCCCCGCCGATTTCCAGAGCGACGACGCTCATCTTCCGTCCGTTTCTTGCATGGATCATGTGTGAACTTGAAGTGTTTATAGCTCTTGTGAGCGGTACTGAGCAATATTGGGATGGGTGGGGCTGGGTACGGCTTGGAGGGGCCGGGAGGGACCGGGTCGGGTTGGGCGGGGTCTGTGCCCCTGAAGGTCATGGCGCTGCTCCGAGCGGCCCAGGCTCACAGTGGCAGGGTGAACGGATCGAACCCGCAGGTCGGGCCCGTCGCACCTGCCCGCTCGCGCTCGGACTGCCGGAGCCGGCACGGCTCTGTCTCGTGGCGCCGTGGTGGCGGGACGCACCCGGCCGGACCCCCGAGGAGCTCCGCTCGGTCGCCGACGAGCTCCGGGAGGATCTCCCCGATCTCGATCGGCGACGCGACCGCGCGGCCCGTGCCCTCGGTCTCGACCCGGCCGCCCTGCCGTCCGAGACCGCCGCCCTGGCCCGGCTCGTACGGCTCCCCCGGGATCCGGTGGCCGCGTCCTGCCTCGTCGTCGGCCGCGACGGCGACTCGTTCGACTCCCTCTTCGGCACCTCCACCGCACCGCTCTGACCACCCCCGGCCCTCTGCCCTTGACGTCCTGGAGGGGCTCCCGCCGGCCGCTGGGGAATGCTTCACCGATCCGACATGTGACGCAGGTCACATCTCACTCCTGTCAGGAATCGGAGTGCTGCCCCGCTCAAGCCACCGAGAGCAGGCACAACGACAGGAGCAAGAGATGAAGCACCGCATCGTCGTCCTCGGCGCCGGCTATGCCGGGGCCTACGTGGCCGGGACCCTGGCCCGTCGGCTGTCCCCGGAGGACATCGAGATCACCGTGGTCAACGCCGAGCCGGACTTCGTCCAGCGGCTGCGGCTGCACCAGCTCGCGGCCGGCCAGGAGATCGAGGCCCCGAAGCTTGCCGAGGTCTTCGCGGGCACAGGGGTCCGGCTGCGCCTGGCCCGTGTCACCGCCGTGGACCCCGAGCGGCAGATCGTCGCAGTGGCCGACGCCGCCGGCGGTGGAGAACTCGGCTACGACACACTCGTCTACGCGCTCGGCAGCCGCGGCGACGACCACGGCGTCCCCGGCGTCGCCGAGCACGCGTTCGACGTCGCCGCCCGGCCCTCGGCGCTGCGCCTGCGCGAGCGTCTGGCCGGTCTGGGCGCCGGAGGGCGTGTGGTGGTCGTCGGTGACGGGTTGACCGGCATCGAGACCGCCACCGAGATCGCCGAGTCCCGGCCCGACCTGTCGGTGGACCTGGTCGCCCGCGGCGAACTCGGCGCCCGGCTCTCGGCAGGAGCCCGCGACCACCTGCGCCGGGCGTGCGACCGGCTGGGCACCGCCGTGTGGGAGCACGCCGAGGTGGAAGCCGTCGAGGCGGCGCGGGTGCTCTGCGCCGACGGGACCGTCCTGGCATCCGACGCGACCGTGTGGACGGCCGGGTTCGTGGTCGAACCCCTCGCCACCGCCGCCGGCCTCGAGGTCACCGAGAACGATCGGATCGTCGTCGACCGCACCATGCAGTCGGTCTCGCACCCGAACGTCTACGCCGTCGGCGACAGCGCGTACGCCGTCGGCGACAACGGCAGGCCGCTGCCGATGTCCTGCGCCTCGGCCGGCTACACCGGCCGCCAGGCCACGGACGCGATCGTGGGGCGCCTGACCGGCCGCACGGTCGCGAACACCAAGCTGGAGTACGTGGGCAACCACATCAGCCTCGGGCGACGGGACGGGATCCTGCAGATGGTCGACGGCGAAGGGCAGGCGAAGCCGAAGTTCACGGGAGGCCGGAAGGCCGCGCGGATCAAGGCCGGCATCGTCCGGATGTCGCTGTGGGCCACCTCGCACCCGACCTTCGGGCTGCCCAAGCGCAAGCAACGCCTCACCACCGAACCGGTCGCGTCGTCCGCCGAGACGGCGGTGGCGTAGCCGTGCGAGCCGTGTCCACCGAGGCCGCCCCGGCAGCAGACATGAGGCCCTCGCCCTGGTCGACCGTGGCCAGGGCGACCGCCCTGCTCACGGTGAGCATCAGCCTGCTGCTCACCGCCTTCGCCTGGCCGTCGGTCCGCTCATCGGTGCACGACGTGCCGATCGCCGTCGTCGGGCCCGCTCCTGCCGTCGAACAACTCACCTCCGTACTCGACCAGCGGCTTCCCGACGGCTTCGAGGTCACCCGGGTCGCCGACACCGCCGGTGCCGAGAGGATGATCCGCGAGCGGGAGGTGTACGGGGCGATCGACCTGAGCTCCGGCACCCCGCAGGTCGTCACCGCGTCCGCCGCGAGCACCGCCGTCGCCCAGACCCTGAACAGCGTCGCGGCCGGCCTCGGTCAGGGACGGGGAACCGGCCCGGCGGTCACCGTCCGCGACCTCGTCCCGCTGCCGGCCGACGACCCGCGCGGTGCCGGACTGACCGCCGGAGCCCTGCCGCTGGTCATGGGCGGTCTGCTCGCCGCCCTCGTCCTGACCAGGCTCGTTCGCGGCAGCGCCCGCCGCGTCACCGGAGCACTCGCCTTCGCCGTCACCGGCGGACTCGCCGTGGCGGCGATCCTGCGGTTCTGGCTCGGCTCACTCGACGGCTCCTACTGGGCCGACAGCGGCGCCGTCGCCCTGACGCTCGCGGCCACCTCCCTGAGCATCCTCGGTCTCATGTCACTGCTCGGGTACGTCGGCTTCGGCCTCGGCGCAGCCACCATGATGCTCATCGGCAACCCCCTGTCGGGCACCGCGACCGCACCCGAGATGCTGCCCGGCCGTTCCGGCGCCCTCGGCCAGCTGCTGCCGCCCGGAGCCGGTGGCCAACTGCTGCGCTCCACCGCCTTCTTCGACGCACGCGGTGCCACCGTCTCCGCCACCGTCCTGACGGCCTGGCTCACGCTCGGACTGGTGCTGTGCCTGGCCGGCGGCCTGCGCACCCGCCCCACCGCCGACACCGTCGAGGAAGCGACCGTCCGTGCAACGGCCTGAGTCCCTCATCCCCTTCCGCAAGATCCTCTAGGGTGGTTCGCGTGGACAGCACCGCCACTGATCGCTTCGACACCGATCGATTCGAGGCCGGCCGGAGCCGACTGGCCTCGCTGGCGTACCGGCTCCTCGGCTCCGCCGTCGACGCCGAGGACGCCGTGCAGGACGCTTTCCTGCACTGGCAGGCCGCCGACCGGCAGCAGATCAGGGTGCCGGAGGCATGGCTGACCAAGGTCGTCACCAACCTGTGCCTCGACCGGCTCCGTTCGGCACAGGCCCGCCGCGAACGCGCCGTCGGCGCCTGGCTGCCCGAACCGCTCCTCGACGGCGACCCGATGCTCGGTCCCGCCGACACCTTCTTGCAGCGCGAATCGGTATCGCTGGCCGTACTGACCCTCATGGAGCGCCTCTCGCCCCTTGAGCGGGCTGTCTACGTCCTGCGCGAGGCATTCGACCACGGTCACGCCGAGATCGCCGAGATCCTCGACATCAGCGAGTCCGCGAGCCAGCAGCACCTCCACCGGGCCCGGCAGCGGGTCACGGCCGCCCGCCGCCGCGGCGGCGAGGTCGACGCCGCGTCCGCCCGCAGGGTCGTCGAGGAATTCCTCGCCGCCGCCTCCTCGGGGCGCACCGAACGGCTGGTGGCGCTGCTCACCGATGACGTGGTCGCGATCTCCGACGGCGCAGGCCTGGCCGAGAAGCTGCTGCGGTTCGACACCCCGCAGCGCGTCGCCGCCGTCGCGCGGGCCGGATTCAAACCCAGCCCCGCGAAGCGGCGCCTGGCCGGCGGCACGCCCGCCATGCACTACGCGGTCGTGAACGGCACCCCCGCCCTCCTCGCCGTGGTCGGCGATCAGGTCGTCGGCTCCGTGACGTTCGACCTCGCGGGCGGAAAGATCGCCACCGTGCGCGGCATCGCCGCCCCCAGCCGCCTCTCACGCCTCACCGAAGCCTGGCGGCGGCACGAACCGGACACACCGCTCATCGCCCAGTGGTGACCCGACGTCGACCGCGGCCGGACTCGGCATCCGTGTTCCCGAGATCGTACGAGGAAGGAGTCCAGGACTCCGCCGGCGACCTTCGTCCGGGCGTTCCCCCCAGGTGCTGCGCGCCGCGTCGACCCGTACCGCCCCGGCCTGCTCCCGCGGCTCGCGTACGAGCCCCGTGCGGTGGGGCGTCACGCCGCCCGTACGTCAGTCCACGACGCGCAGGCGGACCGTCCCGTCCGTGCCCGGCTCGACCCCCAACCGGGTCAGGCCGGCCCCATGGACGTCCGGAGCGGACGCCGCCGCGCGCCGGCCGACGCCCATCACGGCCGTCCCGGCGGCCCGGCCCGCTCGTATGCCCACCTCGGAGTCCTCCAGGACCACGCAGTCCGCCGGGGCGACACCCGGAAACGCGGCGGCCTTCAGGTAGCCCTCCGGGGCGGGCTTGCCCGCACCGACCTGCCCCGCGGTGACGCGGACCGCCGGCATCGGCAGCCCCGCCACGTTCATCCGGGCCTGCGCGAGGGCCTCGTCGGCCGAGGTGACCAGGGCGTGCGGTAGACCGACGACGGCGGACACCGCGCGTGGGAAGGGTCGTTCCCCGGCGGTGCGGAAGGCGCGGTGCGCCAGGCGATCACCGGCCGAGCAGCGCCAGGGTCTCCCGCAGTCGGTCGCAGGCCCAGTCGTACTGCTCGGTGGTGGTGTGGGCCCTGAACGTCGTCTCGATGATCTGGACGAGGGCGAGGTGCAGGTTGTACAGCCGCCGGCGGGTTCGTTCGGTCGCGGTGAAGGAAGGGCGGCCGTAGCCGCGGACGAAGGCGGTCGGGTCCCCGTACGTGCCCGATTCGAGGCCGGCGAAGCCGAACTCCATCAAGGGGTCGCCGTAGAAGGCCCGTTCGTGGTCGAGGACGGCGGCGATGCGGCCGTCGCGGACCATGACGTTGCCCGGCCACAGGTCCCATTCGACGAAGCGGGGTTCGGTCACCTCGTCCAGTGCGTGGGCGTGGGCGGCCAGGACCGCGCGGATCGTGTCGTAGCCGTGGCGCAGGTCGACCCCGCGTCGCTCGCCGTCGCCGAGCAGCGCCTCGGCCATCCCCAGGAAGGCGGCGCGCCAGGTCTTCTCGCCGGGGCCGGCGAGCGGGCCGAAGGCGGCGCCGGGGATCGTGTTGAGCTCGCGGGTGACGGCGCCGATGGCTTCGTCGTAGGCGTCGATCTGCGGCTGGGAGAGGGTGTCCCGTACGGTGTTGAGGTTGTCGGCGTCGACGTACGTCATGAAGAAGTAGTCGGCGTCGCACAGTTCGTGCGTCCGGTCGGCGAAGTCGACGGAGGGTACGGGGACTCGGGTGTGGTCCCGCACCAGGCGCAGGGCGGCCAGTTCCGTCGCCATGGCGCCGCGTTCGTACGTCATCACGTCGACGTGCGGCGGCGGCGCGATCTTGAGGACGGTCCGCGCGCCGGATCGCAGCCGGATCCGGTAGGCGACGTTGAACCAGCCGTCGCTCAGTTCGCCGACCCAGTCCTCGTCCGCGTCGCACACCTGGTCGGGGCCGTAGGCCCGGGCGACCATGGCGCGCAGCGCGTCGACTGGCTGCCGGTTCTTGGTGATGCTCTCCATCAGTCCTCCGCCTCAAGCACGTTCGGACGGTAGCACCGGGGCGCGTTGTGCATTCCGGAGCTCCGGAGCCACTTGTCGTCGTTGGTCCGAGGGGTCGCCGATTGCTGGCGTGAGCGATCGCTACCGCCTCCTGATGGAGGGCGCCCGTTACGCGGACGAGCACGGACCCACCGCCGTCTGGACGCCCGAGCGGCACTTCCACCGGTTCGGCGGCCTGTTCCCGAACCCGTCGGTGACCGGCGCGGCAGTGGCCGCCGTGACCTCACGGGTGCAGGTGCGGGCGGGCAGCGTGGTGCTGCCGCTGCACCATCCGGTACGGGTGGCCGAGGAATGGGCCGTCGTGGACAACCTCTCGCACGGCCGGGCCGGCGTCGCGCTCGCCTCCGGCTGGAACCCCGAGGACTTCGCCTTCGACCCCGACGCGTACGCCGATCGCAGGGAGCGCACCGTCGCCGCCGTCGAGACGCTGCGACGGCTCTGGCGGGGCGAGCCCATCGACGCGGAGACGGAGCGCCGGGTCTACCCGCGGCCGGTGCAAACGGAGATACCGCTGTGGCTCACCAGCAGCGGCAACCCGGGCACGTTCGAGACCGCCGGGCGGGTCGGCGCCGGCGTGCTCACCAACCTGCTCACGCAGGGCATGGACGCGCTGGCGGGGAACGTCACGGCGCGCCTACGCGGGCTCGGGCCGCGAGGGCCGCGGGCACGTCGTCCTGATGCTCCACACCTGCCTCGGCGAGGATCTCGGGTCGGCGGAGCGGGCCCGGACCAGGGCCAGGTCGACGTATGCGCCGGCGGCGGTCGACGACGCATACCGGCGCTACCTCACCTCGGACGGCCTGCTCGGAGCGGTGTCCGACGTCCTTCCCGTCGTGGAGCGGGCGCGGGAAGCGGGCGTCGACGAGATCGCGTGCCTCGTCGACTTCGGCCTGCCCGTCGACGCCGCGCTGAGCGGTCTGCCGCGGATCGGCGAGCTGCGTGACGTGGTGGCCGACCGGGAAGGTCAGCGGTCGGCGGACGCGAGCGGGCGGCAGCCGTCCTCCGGGCGCTCGATGTCCGCTTCGTCGAAGAAGCCGAGGGACCGTTCGAGGAAGGTGCGCGGCGTGCGGTCCGGGTTGTGACGCGACGGGGGAGACCGCGCGGGATCCAGATCCGCTCGCCGGCGGCGGCCGTCCACGCCCGGTCGCCGACCCGCACGTCGAGCGGGCCGTCCAGGACCGTCCACCATTCGTCGCGTCGGGCGTGCCGGTGCAGGCCGACCCGGTGTCCCGGGTTGACGGCGATGAACTTGACGGTCGACGAGGTGTTGAGCGTCAGCCGCTCCTGCGTGCCGTAGGGGCGGGGGGTAGTGGTGGATCCGCGGTGGCGGTTCCCCCGATCCGCCGCGGCCGCTCAGGACCCGACGTGCACCGCCTCGGCTCTCGTGAGGCTGGTCCGGGCGGCGTCCACGCCCCGGTCCACGGTGAGGCCGAACTTCTCGTACAGGACTTCGTACGGCGCGCTGGCGCCGTAGTCCGACAGGGCGACGATCTCCCCGTACCCGCCGACGAACTCACGCCGCCCGAGAGCGATCCCGGCCTCCACCGAAACCCGTGCCGCGACCTGCGGCGGAAGGACGTGGCGGCGGTAGGCAGGATCCTGCTCGGCGAACCACTCCCCGCAGGGCATCGACACCACGCGGGTCGCGACCCCCTCCGCTTCGAGCGCTCCGGCGGCCCGTACCGCGAGCTGCACCTCCGACCCGGTGCCGATCAGAATGCCCCGGGGCGTCGCGGCGGACGACTCGACGAGCACGTACCCGCCCCTGGCCGCCTCCGGGTGACCGGCCCGCCACTTCTCGTACCGCACGTCCCACTCCGCCCGCGCCTCCCGCTGCCGCTCGGCGCGCCGACGCATGTGACGGACCACGTCGTCGGGGATGTGGAACGTCCGGTCCTCAGGGAGCCCGAGCAGCCTCTTCGCCGCCGCCACCTCCTCGGATCCCAGCGGCCCGCCGTGCGCCTTCGCGGTACCCCGGGCATTCGGCGCCGGCCAGGCGATGACGGACTCGACCGCGATGATCGAAGGCCGACCGCTTTTCTCACGCGCCGCACTCAGCGCGCCGTACAGCGCTGCAACGTCGTTGACGTCCCTGACCCGCTGCGTGTGCCAGCCGTAGGCCTCGTACCGGGCGAGGACGTCCTCACCGAACGCCGAGTCGGTGTCGCCCTCGGTGGAGATGTGGTTGTCGTCGTAGACCACGACGAGGTTCCCCCGCCGCTGATGACCCGCGAGCGAGGACGCCTCCCCGGTCACCCCCTCCCGAAGATCACCACCCGACGCGACCACCCACACGGTGTGGTCGAACACCGACCGGCCGACCGGCGCATCCGCATCGAACAGCCCACGCCGCTTCCGCGACGCCATCACCATCCCGACCGCCGTGGCCAAACCCTGCCCCAGCGGCCCGGTCGTCATCTCGACACCAGGCGTCCGCCCGTACTCCGGATGCGACGGCGTCGACGAACCCCACTGCCGCAACGGGCGCAAGCGCCGTCGCCGCACCGGAGTGCCCGCCACCCGCCTGCTCCACCGCGTCGGCGACGAGCGCACGACTGACCCCGATCGCCTTGTCGTCAAGATCGCACCACTCCAGCGAAGCCTCCACGCTCACGGCGCCCGTACCCCTCTCCTCGCACTGCTGCGTGCGTCGTCTCTTGTCCACGAACTGCCGCCTGCTGCCTGCCGCCGGGACCGCTGCCACGGGTCGGACCGTTTCGCTGCCGCTGCCGCTGCCGCTGCCGCTGCCGCTGCCGCTGCTCCTGTCCCTGCCCCTGCCCCGCCTCCGCCCAACGCGCAGCTGTCCCGGGCTGCTTGCTGCCTCCCGGATCGTCCTGACGACTGCGTCACGGAGACGGACGAGCCCGATTATCTGCAGGTGCACACCCTGGAAAGGCTGATCACGCAGAGCCGGACTCATCGACCACAGGGCTACCCGGTATCCGTGCCGGGCCCCCGATGCAGGAAGAAGGCCATGCAGATCAAGCGCATCGGTGCGACCATCACAGCACTTCTCGCCACCTTGGCGGGAACTGCTCTCGCCGACGCGACATCCGCCGCAGCGGTGGGAGGGTGCGACTCCAACCAGCTGTGCCTCTACCGCAGCACGCAGTTCCGAACGATGGCGCTCGAGACGGCAAACAGGAGCGATTGCTGGCTGCTTGAAAAATACGGCCTGACCTACCCTTGGAACGGCATCAGCTCGTACGTGAACAACCTGCCGGTCAACGCGACCCTCTACACGTACGACAACGGTTGGTGGAACACCGGCGGGATCCCGAGCGGCAGTCTCTCCACCGACTCGACGTCGAACGTCTACTTCGGCTTTTCGCATTACGTGTGTACCGGTAGCGCAACGCCTTGGAGCCAGGTGCTGTCGCGCAACTGATCTCCGGGTTACTCAGCGCGTGATCACCCGCGATCCTTCCGAGGGTGACCGAGCGGGGGACCGCCACCCTCGGAAGGGCGCATGCATACCGGCCGCGGTGTGAATCACGTGAGTTCCCACCGTGGCTGGTGTGACGAGGTCCTCCCGCACAGGGACCGTCGTGGCCACGAGATCGCCGCCCAGGGGGCTCGCTCGCGCGTGCGAAGCTGCGGATACGCTCGGCGGCATGCTGAACCATGCTCCGTTCAATGAAGTGCTGCTCTCCACCGTGGGAACCCCCAAGCAGGCAAAACTCCTCGACAGCAGTCCGCGGTCGAGGGTGTGGCGCGTGCGGCTGGCGGACCGACGGGTGGTGATCGTCAAGCAGATCACCGACGGCGGGGACGCGGGCGCCGACGCGAACACGCGATTCGCGCGGGAGGTGGCCGGGCTGCGCCTGGCGGGACGGGCCCCCAGGCCGGGAGTGGCCCCCGCCGTACTCGCCACGGACGAGTCCTCGCGGGTGATGGTCCTTGAGTATCTGGAGGACCTCGGCAGGACGGACGACTGGATGCCGGCGTACGCCGAGTCGCTGGCGCGGCTGCACGCCCTGACCGGGCCCGCCGACGCCGGCGCACTGCCGGTCTCGTCAGGGCCCACGGCCACCGACGTGGAGTCCTTCCTCACCCTCGCCAGGGCGATCGACGTGCCCGTACCGTCCGCGGTTCCGGATGAACTCGCCTGTCTCCTGGAGCGGTTGGACCCCACCCCGCACCATGCGCTGCTGCACGGCGACCCGTGCCCCGGCAACGACCTGCGTACCGCGGACGGCGTCCGCTTCGTCGACTTCGAGCGGGCCTCGCTCGGCAACGGCCTGATCGAACTCGCCTACTTCCGCATCGGCTTCCCCACCTGCTGGTGTGCCATGTCGGTCACCGCGGCCCCGCTCGCGGAGGTCGAGGACGTCTACCGGACCACCTGGCGCGGCCTCACCGGGAAGGACGTGCCGGGCGACCTCGCCGACGCGTGCGCGGGCTGGCTGATCCAGGGCGACGCGCTCGTCGAACGGGCCCACCGCGGGACGGTCGACCAACTCGGCCGGGTGCCCGCCGAGGACTTCACGTGGGGCTACGTCTCCGCCCGTGAGCGCCTGGTCCACCGCCTGGGCGTGGTCGCCGACATGACCCGCGACCACGACCACCTCCACGCCGTCGGCCGCCTCAGCTCCGCCCTCGCCGACCGCCTGCTCGTCCGCTGGCCGAAGCTGCGTCCGCTGCCCACGCCTGACGCCCGCCCTTGGTAGCCGGCCCACTCCGTGACGGGGCACGCGGACCTTCCCCAGCCCCGGTCACTCGGGCGGCACCAGATCACTTTCACTGATGGTGTAGGTCAGCGGAGGGTAGAAGAAGTCCGTTTCGTGGTTCTCGCGACGCCGTAGTCGGTAGAACTCGCGCCTCTGTTCATCGTCGGCCGCCGTGAGTTCCCCACCCTGCGGGAGGTGTGCGGTTCCCTCGCGAAACCTCACCAAGGTCTTTGAGGTTCGAAAGGTCACCCCCAGCCATTGGCCGCCGTCAGTGGTCGGAGTGGGTGCGTCCAGCACGATCTTGTGCCTGAACCGACGATTCGAGTCGACGGAGAACGCGACGACACTGTTGTCGGCGAGAGGGATCTCGAACTTCTCGACCTCGGACCCTTTTGACTCGAAGACCAACTTCCTCGACCGGCTCGCTTCGGGGTGCTGATAACAGGAGAAGACGGCGATGAAGGAATCATCGGCCAGATCGAGGGCCTGGTCCGAATGGCTGCCCATCCTCTTGTAATCGTTCGTGTACGTCTCGATGAGTGCGTTGTTGAAGATGACCGAAAGCGCCGCACATTCTTGAATCTGTTGTGCCAACCGGTCGTGCACCGCCCGGAAACGCTGTGCCGGGCTGCCGTATCGAGTGGTGGTACGTACGAGAGGCACCCCACCCCCGTCGTCGACCTTGGTCAGTACGGAACCTCGCCGCCCTTTCCCTACGTCCTCCATGCGAACCGACGCGGACAACTCGGCGAACAAGTCGTCCCCGATCGGCAACGTGCGCGAGATGACGTGGGCCGAGATCTCAGACTCGTGGGGCAACGTAGTCTCCCGTGTTCATGCTGAAGAGGAGCTCGTCGCCGTAATCAATGAACGACGATGACCTGTTCTCCTCGGCGTACAGCCTGCGCAGGTCGTCCATGCCTTCCGGTGTGGGTGGCCCCAACTTCACCAAACTTCCTGCTGATTTGAGAAATGTGGCGCCGTCCTTGTGGACGGCTTCGGCTTTCGAGCAGCGCACCACGTATCCGAGGCGGGTCGGGAGTAGGGCGGCGTCCAGCGCTGAGGGTCGGATCTCGTGCGTGTACAGGCGGTTGGTGGAGAGGGGCATGAAGAAAACGGAGCCGGGATAGAGGGTCAAGGTGAAATGAGGGGGGAGTGCGACACCGTCGTGCTCTGCGGCCGCCGAACCCTTGAGGCGAAAGCGGAGTCTGGTGAGCCCGCTGACCCCCTTCACCCCGTAGTCGAAGGCATCGTCGGCCATGGGCTGCAGTGCCTCGACCCCGTCGTAGAAGGTGCAGAAGGCCATCACGCCGTGGGCGGGCATGTCCTTGGTCTTGTCGGCGTGGGCTGAGATCTTGGCCTTGGACTGCTTGCGCTCTGCCGTGGCGAGGGTGTTGTGGTAGATCTGGGCGAGGACGTGGTTCAGCGGCGCCTGGTTCCGGAAGACGGCAGCGGCCTCGTGGTTGAGTGCCTCGACGATGCGTGTATCGGTCGGGCGGAAGCCCTCGGTGGGTCCTGACAGGTTCGTGGAGCATCGAAGCAAGCGGAAGTGGAGTTCGTCGCCGTGTCGTGCGACGGGCGTCAGGTAGATTCCGCTGCGGTGGGCTGTCCCGGGCTTGGTGGATTCCGTCAGAGACTGGAACGCGTGCTCTTCGCGGATCCGTCCGAAGTCGTCGGCACCGAGGTCGAAGAATCGGCGGTAGTACACGCCGACGCCGTGTACCCGCACCGGAACCCGGCCGAGGCCGACGAGGGGCCAAGGCCGGTCAGCGTCCTCATCGTTGTCATCGTGGTAGCCGTGTGACAACTCCCGGACGATGAACACGCGGCCAGCCGCCTGCAGCCGGCGGTGAGTACGGGTTCCGGAGACGTCACCGCACAGGTAGACGGCCTTCTCCGCGAGGTCGGACGAATCCGAATCAAGGTCGGCCGGTGTGATCACGGCTCCGAAGAAATCCCTGACTGATTCGTTGTCGTGCAAGTCCAAAGGCGCGACCAAGACGTTGCTCGAATCGTCGATGCGGGCTTCCTCGGACTCTGTCGTGAGCATCAAAGACACCTGTCGTTCGTGGAGCTCGGTGGGTCGATCGAAACGAGATGGTGGTCGTGGAGGTCAGCTGCGCTGGGCACTACTCAGCCGGTCGACCTGCTTCTTGACCAGTTCGAGGGGAAACCCCGCTTTCCGCCCGACGTCGAGCTCCTGGAAGCTCGCTGTGATGGTGCCGGTCCGTACGAAGACGTGGTGCTCGTCGCGTAGGCCGCCTCCGTCTCCCAGGTGCGAGGCCAGATGGAAGCTGAGCGCCTCGTCGCCCACGGCGGGAGCCTGCTCCACCGTGACCGTGGTGGTGAACTTCCCGGCACCTCGCCGTCCTTGAAAGCGAGAGCCTTCAGTTGCTCGGCGTTCAGCGCCGGTCCGGGTTCGCTGGAGGATGCGGCCACCGTAGGAGAGGCCGTGCTTCGGCGCTCCTGCGCAGCCGAGCAGCCGGAAGTGGCGAGGGCCCCGGCAACCAGCGCCGCGCTTGCCCGTATCCGTCGCTTCGTGAGTACAGCCATAGTGATGCCCCCCTGGGCCGTTCGTGCGAGACAAGCAGACGCTAGCCCAGCAGTCGAGGGCTGCCGGAGAGCGGTCCGTGAAAAGGAGTTGCTCACACAGCGTGTCCGGCTGATCCTGGCCCGAGGCGGGTGCGGCACGATCAAGCCGAACAGGCCATGGGCGAGGAGGTAGAGGGTTGGGGCGGCAGGAGAGGTATCGCAAGGTACTCAGACCTCTGCTGAGAGCCGGGCTCGAGGTGATACCCGACGCCGTTCCGAGCTCGGCGATCCCGCACGTCCTGGGGTACGAACGAGAGCGGGTCTTCGGCGGCCGCATGGTCCGGTACAAGACCCCGCGATTCGTGCAGCGGCTGAACGAGGCCTGGTACGACCTTGCCACGTCCTCCGGCCTGATCGACGAGAACCGCGAGTTCCTCCTCATGCTGCCCAGGGGAACCTGGACCGCCGAGGAAGACCGCAAGCGACGCACGATGCACGTCTGGCACCGGGTCCGCCTGCTGGAACGGTGGGACGTCATGGGGGCCGGCGCGGCGACGTTCCTCGGCATCCGCGCAGGCCACCCCGGCTTCGCCATGCTGGCCCTGGACAACAGCGTCTGGCTTCTGGCCGACACGTACGAAGCGGGTGCGGGCGTGTACGCGGTGCGCGATCCCGCCGGCTCTCCAGGGGTCCTGCGCGAGTTGGAGCGGGAACTGGAGCGACTCGCCGGGAAGGACGCGGACCGGGAGTTCCGACGTGAAGTCAGGGTCTGGCTGGAGAGCAGGAAACAGCCGTAGGCGAGAGGTGTGGGGCACCCCGTAGATCAACTCACCCCCAGCCCCACCCTCACCTCCCCGCTTTCCCCTGACTCCGAGTCAGGGTGGATTCAGGGGTGGGCCGGGGTGATCCCCAGCGTCGCGAGCCCGCCGGACGAACAGAATCGAAGTGAACTTGATCACCGCTTCGAGACGTGGAGTCGTCCCATGAACCGTTCCTCGATCCTTGTCGTGACCGCAGCCGCGCTGGCGCTCGGTGTCATCGCGCCCGCCCAGGCCGCCACCGCCGAGCCCGCTCCGGAATTGAACCGAGCAAGGTTGCTCGCGGCCATCGCTCCGCGCCCGAGCGACGGCGCCGCGGGCACCGTCGCGGAGGTGCACAAGAAGGGGGAGGCGTGGCGGGGAGCGGCCGGGGACGTTGTCTCCGGTCGGGACGTCTCGCCGCGCGCGCACTTCAGGATCGGGAGTGTCACCAAGCCCATGGCGGCGGTGATCCTCCTTCAGCTGTCCGCCGAGGGCCGTGTCGACCTGGAGGAGAGCGTCCAGCACTACCTGCCCGGCTTGTTGCCGGAGGACCGGTTCAAGGAGCGCATCAGCGTCCGGCAGCTGCTCGACCACACCAGCGGGCTGCCGCACGACCTGGAGGGCGCGCCGGCCTCCACGCCGGACGCGGAGATCGAGGGTCGGCTGGACTACGTCACCTTCGACGAGGTGATCGGGGAGACGCTCCGCCCCGAGGGCCGGCCGGGCCCGGGACCGCACTTCAGCCCGGGCACGCGCCAGGAGTACAACTCCTTCGGCTACCGGATCGCCGGGAAGCTCATCGAGGAGATCACCGGTCACTCCTACCAGTACGAGGTGACCACCCGCATCCTGAAGCCGCTGAAGATGCGGGACACCCGTGCCGCGGTGCCGAACCGCAGCACGGCCGTGCCGCGGCCGTATCTTCCGGGCTACCTGCCGAGGAGCAGCGGCGAGCTGGTCGACGTCAATGTGCAGGGTGGGTTGCCCGCGAGCATGACGTCGACCACGGCGGACCTGGACCGGTTCATCACCGGACTGTTCGACGGCCGGCTGCTCCGCCCGGCGCAGACCGCCGAACTCTTCGCGATACCGAAGGGCACCGACAGCAAACCGCTGCCCTACGCGGACGGCTCCCACTGCAACACCGGCCCGGACAAAGGCACCGCCTGCTTCAGCGTGGGGCTGATGTCGACACCCCTCCCGGACGGCTCGCTCCTGTGGGGCAAGACGGGGTCGGACCCGGGATACCGCAGCGGTGTCTTCGCCTCCAGGGACCTCAGCGTGCGCGCGGTCTACGCCGTGGGCACCTCCGGCCCCGTCGACGGCGTCCCCGCGGTGGCCCAGCGCCTGGCCCTCGCGGCCTTCGGCAGCTAGTGGTGCTTCGGTTAGGTTCTTCGTCGGGTTCTGTTGCGGGGCAGGGGCCGGCCGCAGGTGGTGCAGGTGCCGGTCCAGCACCGCAGCAGGTCCTGGAGGGTGTCGAGGACCTGGTAGAGGGTGAGGCCGGCGTGTGGGCTTTGGGGTCGAGGCGCCGCAGGGTGAGGAAGGCCTGGGCGGCGGTGACGAGGGTGACGTGGTGGTGCCAGCCGCGCCAGGTCCGGCCGAGGACATAGGACAGTCTGCGTTCCTCCAGGCCGATCCGGAACGGGGTGCTGACGCCGTAACCGGCGTCGGCGACCACCACCGGTGCTTCCAGTTTCCAGCCGGTGAGCGTGTCCAGCAGGCTGAGAGCCAGGCGCCGCTTCTCCCGATGGGCAGCGGCATCGTCCGGCACTCCGGACCTGCGGCAGCGGTCCGGATCGTCCGTCCACTCCCGCGGCAGATACAACTGCCACTCCAGCGGACACGAGGCCGTGTCGGTGGCGGCATGGACGCTGACCGCGACCTGGCAGTTCGCCCGTTTCCCGAGCGCTCCGCAGTACTGCAGGGCCACCCCGACCGAAGCGGTGCCGCACTTGGGGAACGACACGTCGTCGATCACCCACACCTCCGGGCTGGCCGCCTCGGACAGTCGCTCGGCGATCCGCCGCCGCACCGGCAGCGGATCCCACGGCGACTGGTTCACGAACTGCTGCAGAGCCTGCATGCTCCCCTCCGGCAGCCGCTCGGCCATCGGCTGGACCGACTTGCGCCGGCCGTCCAGCATCAGGCCCCGCAGATAACCCCCGCCCCACCGCCGCTGATCCCGCCGCGGAAGCGAGGCGAACACATCGGCGACGAACCCCGCCAACTCACCCCGGAGCCGTTCCACCTCCCCCAACCTCATGACCAGAAGATCCCCACCACCAGGCAATATCACCCAACGCAACGAAGCGCTACTAAGGGTTGTCCCGTAAATGACCGCGGAGACACCGCGGGGTAGGTCGCGGTGCGGCTCTTGCCTATCCGTCGAGGGCAAGGTTGCGCATGCGGGCGACGCGGAGCATTGCGTGGTGGACACCGTCTCCCTTGAGGCGGCAGCCGCGGAGGATCTTCCAGGCCTTCATACAGGCGGAGACGTTGATGCACCGCTCGACCGTGTTGCGCCGCTATCCACAGCTGGTTCTGACGCCTCTCGACGATCTGGCCCTATCAAGCGACGATGTGGCTCCATCGATCGAATGAGGGGCCGAGATCCCGCTGCTTGATGTCGCCTGCGGCATCCATTCGTCCAGATGCAGCTTTCACGAAGGCTCCGGCATCGCTGCCGGCGCTGCTGTAGAGGAAGAGCTGGCTGCCGTCGTAGATAGGGATGGCGTCCCAGAATCGCCCCAGCGCGACGTTCTTCTTGTGATTGAAAGTGCCTGCGGCAGTGAATTGTCCAGTCGCCTGCGGGAACGACACGCCATCGCTGTACTGGAAGAGAGCCCAACGACCCGCGAGGGCCGTAATGCTCGACCACTTTCCGAATTGATTGACCGGGAAACTCGTGGTCTGGGAGAAAGTGCCGGACGAGTCGAATTTACCGATAGCGGCCTGTGTCCCGGTCTCATCGGAAAAATCTGCATTGTAGAAAAATACTTCACCCGTGTCGAAGGGGACGATGCTCGTCCATTGCCCAAACGTCCCGGCTGGGTAGTCCTTCAGGTTCGTGTAATTTCCACTTGTGTCAAATTTGCCGACTTTGGCAGCACCTGTGGTGCTGTAGAAGAATGCGCGACCCCCGCCAAGTGGCACGATACGGAAGGACTTCCCGAACTGATTGGCTGCGTAGTCCTTGAGGTGAGTGTAGCCGCCGGCACCGTCCACCCTGCCCGATGCCGATAGTACGGTTGCCCCCTCGTCGTTGTAGAAGAAAAGCACGCCGCAGCCTAGAGATGCGATTTGCGACCACTTCCCAAATTGGTTGACAGGGAATGTCTGCAAGTGAATGAAGTCGCCGGAAGCGTCGATTTTCCCGGTTGCAGCCGTCCTGGTGCTGTAGTTGTAGAAGAACATGGTGTCGCCTCTTCGAGATTTACATCACGAGGAAAGTGTTTTCGTGTGCTCGAAGTTCTCTCCTTGACTTCAGGGCGCCGTTGACCCCAACAATGTCGGTCAGCTCAAGGGAAGAGACCTGGCGCTACACTTCGAACGTACGTCTGCGCACAGGTGCCCGCAACAGGTCTCCTGTTCAGTTAAATGTGCAATAGATGAAATAGGAACGCGTTGGCGGGTGCTGAGGTTTGAACTTGTGATGTCGCTGGGTTGCTTAGGTGGGTCTGATGGTCAGGGCGGTCTCGGTGAGGCAGCCGTCTGCGAGGTCGCTGTGGTATTGAATGTGCCGTAGGCCGCGTCGGATTTGCTGGACGAGGTGTTCCGGCCATGCCGTGACCAGGTCTTCGCCTGCGGCGGCGTCATGGA
Source organism: Streptomyces sp. NPDC093089 (assembly GCF_044754405.1). Taxonomy (NCBI): domain Bacteria; kingdom Bacillati; phylum Actinomycetota; class Actinomycetes; order Kitasatosporales; family Streptomycetaceae; genus Streptomyces; species Streptomyces sp. NPDC093089. The sequence goes on along the minus strand of NZ_JBIVPA010000015.1, from coordinate 128,846 downwards.
GAATCCGGCTTCGTCCTCGAGACGAGCCGGGCTCCACGGGCCGCCGCGAGTCCTCCGCGCGCGGCCACACCTCCTTGACCCACCCGGCCACCGCCTCGTCGTCCCGCTCGATGGCGCGTCGGGCCGGGACCCGGCAGGACCAGCCGTTGCGCACCAGCAGCTTGCGCACGCCCTGGATCGTGTAGGTGAGGTGGAAGCGCCGACCGGTCACCGCCTTCACGCGGCTCAGGGTCCGGCGTTGGTCCTCCCGGCCGTGCGCGGCCGGCCCCTTGGCCGGCTCTGCCTCCAGCCGGACGAACTGCTTCTCGCCCAGCCTCGGCAGTGACGCCGGCCTCTGCGACCGCAGAGCCCGCGGACCGCCCTCGTCCCCATCTGCCGCCGCCGTCGCACCGAGCGGACGCTGACCCGCAGGTCCTCGGCGATCAGCGAACTCGCCTGACCCTGGGCGAACCGCTGTGCCGCCTGGAGCCGTAACTCCTTGCGGAACTAATGCCGTTCAGCGGTCAACCCGCCCCCTTGGTGAGGGCTGCTTCTCCGGGGTCGGCTGCTCTGCTTCCCCGCGTCGGGAAGGCAGGCTTGCGCCGGCTTCCTGACGTGGGCACACAGCCCGCACCAGTCCTCGTTCCGCCACACGCCACCCGTCACCGCGTGCCGTAGCGCATCGACCCTGGTCGCCAGGTTCTCGGCCCGCTCCGCGAAGCAGCGCGCGAGCCAAATGTCTTCTTCGCCCCACCACTCGTGAAGCTTCAGATGAATCGCGGTCTCGCTGCCGACCCACCACCTGTCGGCGGGCCCGGTCGCCTCGACGTCGAGGGCAGGGAGGCCGGCTTCGGCGACCGTCGGCTCCTGGCCGGGTTCGGTGGCAACGGCGAAGGCCACATGGGGCCAGTCTCGGACCTGTGACAACTGGGCGTGGGCCTCCAAACGCTGAAGGACGCTGCTGTTGATGATCCGGGGACGTCCCGCGAGCGTCATGGCGGTGCGCCCGTCCGGGAGGACGTCGACCCGCCAGGTCTGGTCACCATCGAGGATGCCTGGAAAGGTCCAGCCGTCGATGTCGATGTCGAGGTAGACGGTGGCCTCGCCGTCCAGGCCGTGTTCCATGCCGTTAGGGCCGAGGAGCGGATACCACAGGCCGCCGTAGCGTTCCTCGAAACGAATCATCGCCTCGATGGCCCCAGGCGGCACCGCTGCCTCGTTCCCGTCGGAAGTCTCCGCGCGGGCCAGTGCACGTATGCGGTCAGCGGGCATCTCGGAGCCGCGCCGTGCCCGCGCCAGGAGAGTCGCGACGCGGGGCGACAAACAGGGGTCATCGAGGATGTGCACGTCAATACGCTAGTGGGTCGGCTCAGTCGTCTCGACCAACTGCCAACCGTCTTCTTCGGGAGACCCAGGGGCCTGGGTGCGGCTTTGGAGCGCTCATGCCGTGGTTGTGGCTTTGACTGATTGGCCGCCCAGTGCCCCGCGACGACACGGCCACTCATGGGGATGAGCGAACAGAGATCGCTTCGTAAGGACACGTCGGCGTGGTCGTCTGCAGGGACCAGTCAACCGATCGACGAGGGAGGCTCGGGTGCCCGAGCTCTGGGCAGGGACGGACGCCGGCAAGGCCGCGCATCACCGCACGGTGATCGACACGGACGGGACGAAGGTGTTCTCGCGCCGGGTTCCCAACAGCGAGCCTGACCTCCTGGAGCTGATAGGCGATGTCCTCGCACTGACCGAGGACAGCCCGGTGACCTGGCCCGTCGACCTGAACGCCGGCGGCGGGGCTCTGCTGATCGCTCTCCTGACCAGCCATGGTCAGCGGCTGCTCTGCATTCCCGGCCGCACCGTCCGCCACGCCTCCCGTGGCTACCGCGGAGACGGCAAGACCGACGTGAAGGACGCCTACGTCATCGCCGGCCAGGCACGGATGCGCCGGGACCTGCAACCCTTGCAGGAATGGGACGAGATCGCGGTGGACCTGAAAATCCTCACCACCCGCCGCTACGACCTCGCCGCCGACCGCACCCGCGCCATCAACCGGATGCGAGCACAGCTACTGCAGTACTTCCCCGCCCTGGAACGCACCTTCGACCACGCCGCCTCCAAGGCGGCACTTGTCCTGTTGACCGGCTACCAGACCCCGGCTGGTCTGCGCCGGGTCGGCCCGAGCCGGCTCGCGACCTGGCTGAAGAACCGCAAAGTCCGTGGCGCCCAGGCCATGGCTGACGCGGCCGTCGCCGCGGCCCAGGCCCAGCCACCACAACCGGGCCTGACCAGAGCCGCATAACGTCGGCCGACCCGGTGAAGGTAGGTTGATCACCAGTTGGCTGGAGGCCGTGGGGAGGGGCTGCTGTGACAGAGATCGAGGTCCCAGGGCCTGAGCCCGACTGGCAGTCGGCTGCACAACCGCCCTACTACACCGGCAAGAACCCCGCCTACCAGTACAGCGTCTGGGAGCACTCAGCCCCGCTGTTCCAGATGATCGGAGCGCTGGCGCTGCCGGTGCAGCCCGTGGCCCAGCGGCTACGTCTGCACGTGGAGCGGTCGTGGGACGGGCTGGACGAGCTCGACGTCGTACTGTTCCGGCTGAAGGGATTCAGCTTCGCGATCAGCAAGCACGACGGCAATCCGGTGGGCGTCTCGTATGTCTGGCTGACCGAGCCGCATGAGCAAGCCGACAAGGCCCTGGACACCCTCCTGGAGGTAGTCGGGATCGGGGAGGACGCCGTCGCATTCCGCGGAGACGCTCACGAGGACCCAGTAGAGCCGACCGCCACGGCGCACGATGCCGGCTCTCCAGACGAAGCCACTGACGTCACCTTGCCGACCTCTCTATGGGCAAGGTTCCGGCGTGCGGTCGGCAGGACCCAGTAGGCACCTCCGACGCTTGACAACGGGCATGGGGAATCAGTCACAGCAGCGGACGACCAGCCGTCAGCCCCTACGACTCGACGAGTCAAACCTCAGTGGATGGCTTCCGCGGACTCTTGGCGGGCCCGGACGATAAGTTTCGCGACGCCAGGGCCGCACCAAGCAGCCTGCCCCGCCTCCGAACATGGTCGTCCCAGCGGCAATCCGGAGGGGCAGTCGTCGACGTACGTTCGCATCCGGCGAGCCGAGGCCATTGCACCTGGTGACCTGGGTCGGAGCTTCTTCCGAGTGAGTTCGGCGAACCAGCGCTCGACCAGGTTCAGCCAGGAGGAGCCGGTCGGGGTGAAGTGCAGGTGGAAGCGTGGGTGCGCCGGCAGCCATGTCTTCACGGCCGGGACCTTGTGGGTGACGTAGTTGTCCAGGATCAGGCGGACGTCGAGGTCCGCGGGGACTTCCTTGTCGAGTTCGATCAGGAACTTCTCGAACTCCACTGCGTGGTGGAGGCGGTGGAGTGAGCCGATGGCCTTGCCGGTCGCGGTGTCGAGGGCCGCGAAGAGAGTGGTGGTGCCCGTACGCACGCAGCCGTGGCTGCGGCGTTCGGGCACTGCGGGCATCGAACGCCCTTCTCGATCAGCCGAGTTCGGACTCTCCGTTGGCGCCGGATCGTGCCGGAACCCGGCTTGGTTCGCGAGGCTTCTCAGGACGCCGGACGGAGCCCATGATGACTGCATGGTCATCAGCGAGGATCTGCTCTGGGACGCGGAGAAAAAGGAGACGCCGACCGTTCCGCGGCTGCGGCGTACGGCGGTGACGGCCGGCTGTGCCGGCCTGTTCGTCCTGGTGCTGTGGGCGTCTTCCGACGCTATGTGGGCGGCCTGCGCGGCTGCGGCCTACGTGCTCGCGGAGATCGCGTACCGGTTGTGGGACCGGCGGCGTCTGGTCGAGGTACGGATCGTCGTCGGCGAGGCCGATGGCCGTGCCAAGCTCCGCCTCCGGCAGGCCGGCGGACGGATGACCGAACACGACCCCCACCAAGTGGCCCGGGCGCTCATCATCCGCGACAACGTCGTCGACTCGGCGAACCTGCGCCTGCACCTGGACGGGAAGCGCGTCCTCTTCGCGCGCCCAGGCCGCCCCCCCGGCAGTCACGACGTGGCGGAGGACGTGCCCGAACGCCCACATCCGTGAGAGAAACGCCTGGTGGGGCATGCCGGGGATCCCCGACTAAGACTCGTCGACGGCCGGGCATCGGGAAGATCAAAGCCTCGACTTCCTCAACCGAAGGGACACACGAGGCGCTACAGTCTGAGCCCTCGACAGGGGACCGGGGGAGGGGACGTGGCCGCAGTCGTCGTGGCGCACGGGATCGGCAAGCAGTCCTTAGGGGCGTGGTCCCATCATGGGGGCGCCGTCTACGGTCGTCGGTTTCGCCCGTGGGGTAGCGAGCACCACATCGCCGCGGTCGAGAAGCGACGGACCATCGCGCGCGGGCCGCACACTCCCGGTTCGGCATGACCGACAGCATCACGCACAGCACGGCTGACGGCGCCACGCACAGCACAGCCGGCGGCGCCACGCACAGCACAGCCGGCGGCGCTACGAACAGCACGGCCGACGGGACCGCCGTCGACGTGGCCGACAAAGCGGCCGACCACGCGGCCGCCTACCCGATCGGCAGCGTCGCGTCCCGCTGGGTGGTCGTCGCCGGCACCGGTGTGTACGAACACCAGCAGCCGCTGCCGTGCGTGGCCGAGGACCTGGAAGTCGTCAGTGGGCTCTTCGGTGAGCTCGGATACGGTACGGCCGATCCCGTGGTGGATTTTTCCGTCGCCGAACTCCGTGAGGCGCTGTCGCGCTGGTCGGTCGACGCCACCGACGAAGACGGGGCGCTCGTCCTGTACTTCAGCGGCCACGGCGATGTAGGCACTGACAACCGCCACTACCTGTTGTGCCGTGACAGCCGGTCCGGCCATCTGCGGGGAACCGCGCTGTCCACCGAGGACCTGGTCGGGATCGTCACCGAGTGCGGGCTGCGACGTCGAGCTCACCGGCGACGACGTCACCGAGTGCGTGGGCGGCGGCGACGAGATCTTCGTCGACGACCTGCACCAGCGCTACGAGACGGCCTGCGACCCGCGCCTCAACCGGAGCCAGTCGCTCGACCTCGCCTTCCTCGTCGCCCAGATGTACCGGAAACACGTGCGGGGCTTCTGAACCCGCGGGACCGCACCGAGCGACTCCGTCACCCCGCGTGGCCGAATCGAGCGACTCCGGTACCGCGTGTGTGGCCGCACCGAGCGACTCCGGTGCGGCCACACGCGCGTACCGTACGGCGACCCCGCCGTTTCCGCGGGGCCCGGCCCGAGCGGGCGCCGGCCCCGCCGGTCAGGTGGACTCGCGGACCACGAGTTCGTTCGGGATGACGACCGGATCCCGGGGGCCGCCCTCGATGAGCCCGAGGAGCAGGTGCACCGTGGCGATGGCCTGGTCGGCCATCGGGCTGCGTACGGAAGTGAGCGCCGGTGCCGTGTACGCGGCCGCCTCGATGTCGTCGAAACCGACGACGGCCACGTCCTCGGGCACCCGGCGCCCCGCCTGGCGCAGGGTCCGCAGAGCTCCGATGGCCATCAGGTCGTTGCTCGCGAACACGGCGTCCAGCGCCGGGTCGTCCTCCAGGAGCTGCTCCATGGCCAAGGCGCCCGACGCCCGGGTGAAGTCGCCCAGCGCGACGATCGACCGGCGCCCGGTGCCCCGCAGTGCTTCGCGGTAGCCTTCGAGCCGCTCCCGTGCCTCGAACAGGTCCAGCGGCCCCGTGATGACGGCGATCCTGCGACGCCCCCGCTCCAGGAGATGCCGTACGGCGAGCGAGGCGCCGCCGACGTTGTCGAGGCCGGCGTACGGAACCTGCGGTGCGGACGTGCGGTTGAAGGAGGCGATCGGCAGGCCCGTCCTGGCCAGGGCCGCCGGCAGCGGATCCGTCCCGTGCAGCGCGACGAGCATGACACCGTCCACGTGCCCGCCCGCCACGTACTGCTCCACCCGCGCCCTGCTGCGGTCGGACTCCGCCAGCATGAGCACGACCTGCTTCCCCGCCGCTTCCAACTCCCTGCTGACGGCGCGCACGACGGTGGAGAACAGCGGGTCGTCGGAGACCACGCCCTGCGGCGGATCGGAGACGACCACGGCCACCGCGTCCGTCCGACGGGTGACGAGGTTGCGGGCGGCAGCGTTGGGCACGTAGCCCAGTTCCCGCACGGCCCGCATCACGACGTCACGGATCTGCGGGGCGACCGTCGTCTCACCGTTGACGACCCGCGAGACACTCGACTTGGACACACCCGCCCGAGCGGCGACCACTTCCAGCGTGGGTCGTTTCATCCCGGTCCGTTTCGATCGACGACGCGCGAGCCGCTCGGGGAGCGTTCTCCGGCGAGAATGACGCCCCTCACCGCCCATGTCAACGGCACCGCACACGGCTGCGGCCCCACCGCCCCCGGCGGTCGCACACCCCCACCGACAAGCCTCCTCCCACCTGGCGGAAGTCATCGCGACGGATCTCTGACAGGTCATGAGAAACCGCTCCCTGTAAGGGTGTTGACGAGTCGATCGCGTTTCCGCCTAGTGAACAGAACCCTTGACAGCCGATACGGACCGGCCCATTCTCACCCCTCAGGGAGCGCTCCCTCGTCCACCCCCACCTGAGGAGCCGCCGTGCGTCCGCTGCTTCGCCGCCTCGGATTACTCACCGCCGTCGTGGCCACCCTGCTCACCTTCACCACCGTGCCCGCCACTCCCGCCGCATCCTCCGTATCCACCGGTGTCGCCGCTGCGGCCGAAGTCCCGCTGTCCCAGGGCAAGTCCGTCACCGCCTCCACCACCGAAGGCGCCTTCACCGCCCAGAACGCCGCCGCCTGCGGCACCACGGACGCCGCACGGGGCAGGCCCGCCACCGCCTCCGGTACCGAAGGGCCGTTCGGCGCCCAGAACGCCGTCGACGGCGACACGGGGACGCGCTGGTCCAGCGGCTTCACCGACACCCAGTGGCTCCAGGTCGACCTCGGCGCCACCCGGCAGGTCTGCGGCCTGACCCTCGACTGGGAGGCCGCCTACGCCAAGGCCTTCCGCATCGAGGTGTCCAACGACGCCACGACCTGGACCACCATCCACGAGACGACGCAGGGCGCCGGCGGCAGCCAGACCGTCACCGCCTCGGGCACCGGGCGCTTCGTCCGCCTGTACGCGACCCAGCGCGCCACCGCCTACGGCTACTCCCTGTGGACCTTCGCCGTCCGCACCACCACCGACGGCGGCACCGGCGGCAGCACGCTCCTCTCCTACGGCCGCCCGGGCGCGGCCTCCTCATCCCAGAGCGACCAGAACTGCTGGGAATGCACCCCTGCCCGAGCCTTCGACCGCGACCCCGCCTCCCGCTGGGCCACCAGCTCCACCACCGGCTGGACGGACCCCGCCTGGATCTCCGTCGACCTCGGCGCCACCGCACAGATCGACAAGATCGTCCTCCAGTGGGACCCGGCCTACGCCAAGTCCTTCCAGATCCAGGTCTCGCCCAACGGCACCGACTGGACACCGATCTACTCGACCACGACCGGCACCGGGTTCAAGCAGACCATCCCGGTCACCGGCACCGGCCGCCACGTGCGGATGTACGGCACCCAACGAGCCACCCCCTACGGCTACTCCCTGTGGGAGTTCCAGGTGTACGGCACCGGCGGCGCCCCGAACCCGGCACCGCCGCTGCCGCCGGACCCGGCGACGCCGCCGCGGCTGGTCTGGAGCGACGAGTTCGACGGCGCCGCGGGAGGCAAGCCCGACCCGGCCAAATGGAAGGCCGACCCCGGCACCGGCCAGAACGGCGAGCTGCAGTACTACACCGACCACGACAACGCCGCACTCGACGGCGCGGGCCACCTCGTCATGGAAGCCCGCAAGCAGGCCACGCCCGGCAAGGGGTGCCCGCCCGACCCGCTGACCGGCAGCACCACCTGCCAGTACACCTCGGCCCGCATGAACACGGGCTCCACCTTCCAGTTCACCTACGGCCGCGTCGAGGCCCGCATCAAGGTGCCCGAGGGCAACGGGCTCTGGCCCGCCTTCTGGATGATGGGCGCCGACTTCCTCACCGGCCGGCCGTGGCCCTACAACGGCGAGATCGACATCATGGAGATCCTCGGCAAGGACGTGAAGACCGCGTACTCCACCGTCCACGCGCCCGCGTACAACGGCGGCGGCGGAATCGGCTCACCGTACAAACTGCCCCAGGACGCGGACTTCTCCGACGACTTCCACACCTGGACCGCCGACTGGACGAGCAAGGGCATCGTCTACGGCCTCGACGGGCGCACCGTCTTCACCCTCGACAAGGAACAGGTGGAGGCGACTCGGGGTCCCTGGATCTTCGACCACCCGCACTACATGATCCTCAACCTCGCGGTCGGCGGCGACTGGCCCGGCCCCACCGACACCAGCACGCCCTTCCCCTCCAAACTGCTCGTCGACTACGTGCGCGTCTACCAGTAGCCCCACGAGCACCAGCCCGGAAGCGCGCCGGTCACCCCACACCCCCGGAGGAACAGACATGCGCCGACGACAATCCGTCCACCATCTCTACACGCTGATGGCGGGCGCCCTGGCCGCCACACTCGGCACCACCCTCACCGCCCGGACCGCGTGGGCCGCCACCGTCGTCGTCCAGGCCGAGTCCTACGCCGCACAGTCCGGCGTGGGCGTCGAAGCGACCGCGGACACCGGCGGCGGACAGAACGTCGCCTACCTCGCCGACGGCGACTGGATGCGCTTCGACACCGTCGACCTCGGTGCCGCCGGCCCCCTGAAGGCGTCCGCCCGTGTCGCCTCCGCCACGGGTGGCCCCGGCACCGTGGAACGCCCAACTGGCACAGTTCCGGGCCATGACCCCGGCCGCCGTGCCCGCCGACACGGTCCGCGTCCCCGAGTTCAACGCCACCTGCACCTACAGCCACTCCAAGCCGGACGACCCGATCGTCGCCCCGGGCCTGCCCGGCGCGTCCCACATGCACAGCTTCTTCGGCAACAAGAGCACCGACGCCTTCACCACCACCCAGAGCCTGCTGGCTAACACGGGCACCAGCTGCACACCCGCCAAGGACCTCTCCGCCTACTGGATCCCCACCCTCTACCAAGGCGGCAAGGCCATCGAGAGCGACGGCATGATCGTCTACTACGGCTCCCGGCTGCCCGACCCCACGGCGACCGTTCCCTTTCCCCAGGGCTTCCGCATGATCGCCGGCAACGCCAAGTCCCAGGTCCCCACCCCGGCCGGCTCGGCCAACCAGTTCTTCTGCGCCGGCGAGGGAGGCGAGATCGGTCGCAGCGCCGACGGCAACTGGCCGATCTGCGCCCCGACCGCCAAGCTCGTCCACCAGCTCCTCTTTCCCGACTGCTGGGACGGCAAGCACCTCGACAGCCCGGACCACAAGGCGCACGTCGCCTTCGCCCACAACGGCACGTGCAGTGGCGACCACCCCGTCGCCATCCCCTCCGTCTCCTTCGTCATCGGCTACCCGACCTCAGGCAACGCCGCCGGCTTCTCCCTGTCCTCCGGCATGGCGTCGTCCCTCCACGGCGACTTCTTCAACGCCTGGGACAACACGGCCCTGGGCCGGCGGGTGAAGGACTGCATCGTGCAGAGCGCCAAGTGCAACTCCGTCGGCACCTTCTGATCCTCCGGGCGTGCACCCTGCTCGCGGCACTCGTCGTCACCGGCTGCGCCACCCGGCAGCCGGTGACCGGCCCGCCGCGAACAGCGGCCTTCAACGCCACCGACACCGCGTGGATCCAACTGATGATCCCCATGACCGAACGCGCCCACCTCCTGACCACCCTGGCACCCACACGCACCACCGACCCCACGGTGGCGAACCTCGCCTCCCGCACCGGCACACGTCTGGAACACGAACAGGCGCTACTCCGCGCCCTCCTGGAGCTCTCGGGCATCCCCGACACCCACCCCCACGAGGGGCACGACATGCCGGGCATGGTCAGCCTCGGCACCCTCACCAAGGCAAGGGCGGCGACCGGCAGGGAGTTCGACCGGCTCCTCACCGACGGCCTCCGCGCCCACTTCGCCCAGTCCGGAACCCTCTGCGCGAGCGAACAGGCCTCCGGCAGCGCGGATGAAGCGAAGGCGTTGGCCGCCACCGTCGCAGGAAGCGCCGCGGAGCGACTCGCAGAACTTTCAGCACTTACGGAACTCGCCCGGCTCGGTCCGTCGCACGGACCGCAACTGCTTCCGCAACCGCTTCCGCCGACCCCTTCCGCAACCGCCTCTGCAGCGGCGACAGAGGCCCCCCGATATCCGGCGGCGCGTCCATGACCTGGGTGTCTAGGATCTGCGGCATGGCGACACGACTTGTGCAGATCAACATGAAGGCCCAGGACGACTCCGCGCTCGGCCGGTTCTGGGCGGAGGCACTCGGTTGGGGTGTCGACAGCGAGGGACCCGGGGTGACCAACCTCGAACCCGTCGGTTTCTCCTACCCCGATCCCGCGGCCGTCTGCATCGACATCATCGCCCGACCGGAACCGAAGACGGTGAAGAACCGGGTGCACCTTGATCTGGCCACCACCTCGCCCACCCATCAGGCGGAGTTGGTCGCGCGCTTGAAGGACCTCGGTGCCACGCTCGCCGACGTGGGGCAGGGCGACGTCCCCTGGACGGTCATGGCCGACCCGGAAGGCAACGAGTTCTGCGTCCTGGAGCCCCGCCCGATCTACCAGGACACCGGGCCGATCGCCGCGGTGGTGGTCGACTGCGCCGCCCCCCGGGCGATGGCCCGGTTCTGGAGCCAGGCGATGGACTGGACGCTGCACGAGGTCGCCGACGACCACGCCACCATGCGATCCGCCCAAGGCGTCGGCCCCTACCTGGAGTTCGTCCGCACCCCCGACGCCAAGAGCGTGTGGAACCGCGTCCACCTCGACGTACGCCCCTACCCCGGCGACGACCTGGCGGTGGAAGCGGGCCGACTGCGGGCCTTGGGCGCCACCGACCCCGGCATCGACCAGTCCGCCATCCACTGGACGGTCCTGGCCGACCCGGAAGGCAACGAGTTCTGTCTCCTGGCTCCTCGCTGACCTCGTGGAGCGGCCCCGCCGGTTCGTACCGTGGCCCCGGGCGGTTACGAACCGGCGGCCGGGCGCAGCAGCGAGCCCGGGGACAGCGACCGGACCAGGGCGAGGGTGCTGAGGGCGAACATCACCACGCCCAGGGGGACGTGCAGCGACGCGACGCGGGCGATGCCGAGTGCGACCTGGGCCGAGGCGAGGAGGAGGAAGCCGGTGGAGTACAGGATGGGGCGCGGAGACCCGCCGCCCGGCCGCCAGGCGAGGACCGTGGCGATGACGTACAGCATGGCGGCCCCGTACATCACCTTCGATCCGTAGTCGTGCAGCATGTAGGCGCGGGACGAGCTCAGGAGCAGGCCCGCGGTGGAGGCCTGGAAGAAGAGCGCCAGGGTCTGCAGGACCATCGCGGTCCTGAGGAAGGTGCCGGGCCGCGGGGTGGTGGTCGTCGGTCTGGACATGGTGTGGGTCCTCTCGGTCGTGCGCGGTGACAGCTGTGACAGGGGACGCGTAGGGGTGCCGAAACCGCCCCACCGCGTGGGTCGTCGCGCCGCGGATCCGTCCGGTCCGGCGCGTCATGAAGATCCTTGCGCGGAGTTCTCCTTCACACGAGTGTCCGGAACGACGTGACCCGTACAATTCCGGACGTGACCACTGTTGCCCTGGCCATCACCGACGGCATGCTGCATCTCGAACTGTCGCTGGCGATGGAGGTCTTCGGCGCCGACCTCACCCACATAGTCGATCCCTGGTACGACTTCGCGCTCTGCGGTCCGAGCGCCGTCCGGGTCGGCCGGTTCAAGGTGGAACCCGACCACGGGCTCGACCACCTCCGGCAGGCCGACACCGTGATCGTCCCCGGCTGGGCCGACGTCGACCAGGACCCGCCGACCGAGCTGGTCGACGCCGTGCGAGCGGCCCACGAGGCGGGGGCCCGCGTGGCCTCCCTGTGCACCGGCGCCTTCGTGCTCGCGGCAGCCGGCCTCCTGGACGGACGGCGCGCGACCACGCACTGGGCGCACACCGACGAACTGAGCAGACGCCACCCCCGGGTCACCGTGGATCCCGACATCCTCTACGTGGACAACGGCAGCGTGCTCACCTCCGCCGGCAAGGCCGCCGCCATGGACCTCTGCCTGCACCTGGTGCGCCTCGACCACGGCTCGGCCGTCGCCAACACGATCGCCCGTCGCCTGGTCGTGCCCCCGCACCGTGAGGGAGGCCAGGCCCAGTTCGTCACCACCCCCGTGCCCGCCCCCGGCAACCATCCGCTGGCCGACCTGTTCCCCTGGGTGCTGCAGCGCCTCGACCAGGCGCTCACGGTGGAGGACCTCGCCCGTCAGGCCGGCATGAGCTCACGCCATCTGGCCCGCCACTTCAAGTCGGTCACCGGCACCACCCCGCTCCAGTGGCTGCTCACCCAGCGCATCCGGCACGCGCAGGAACTCCTCGAGACCAGCGACGACACCGTCGACACCATCGCGACGTCCACCGGCATGGGCACCGCCACCACCCTGCGCCGTCACTTCGCCCGCTCGGTCGGCGTGCCACCGGACGCCTACCGCCGCACCTTCCGCACCCGCCCCCGGCCCGCCCTCACCGCACCCCGCCACCTCTCCTGAGCCCCTTCTCGAGGTGGCCTACGGGGGTGCGGTCCGGTACGTGAGGTGGGCGACCCGAGGGGAACCGACCACGCGCGTGGGCGTGAGGTCCGGACCGGGCGGGGCGTCGGCGAAGAGCCGGCCGCCGGCGACGAAGCCGTCCATGGACATGCTCAGGGGCACGCCCAGGGCGGCGAGGGTCCTGCTCACGCCTGCTCTGCGGCGGCGAAGAAGTCCGTGTCCATGGCCTCGCCACCCGCGCGCTCGATCAGCGCGTCCAGGTCCTCGACCTCGCGCTGCACGTCGTACTCCGGTCCGTCCCCGCTTTCGCCCCGCCCGCGGCGGTCGTACGTCGTCACGGTGAACCGCTCGGCCGGCAGAGCCGCCAGCGCGGCGGAATCGCCGCGGGCCATGAACGCGCCACCGACGAGCACCACCGCGGGGCCCGAACCCTGCCGCTCGTAAGCGATGGCCGTGCCGTCGGCCGAGAACACCTTGTCCATCAGAGCCACTCACCTTCATGCGTCGCGCCAGGGCTCCGGCCTCGCAACAACCCTCTCAGACACGACACGTGCCGTGTCGTTTCCGGGTCGAGACTGCACGCCCGTCGGCGCACCTGTCAATACGACACGTACCGTTTCCTGTTAGGGTGCTGCCGTGACCGCCAAGCCCCCCAACCCGCAGCGACGCAGCCAGAGGAGCCACGACGCGATCCTCGCCGCCGCCCTCGACCTGTGTACCGAAGAGGGGTACGGCCACCTGACGATCGAAGGCATCGCGGCCCGCGCCGGCGTCAGCAAGAAGACGATCTACCGCTGGTGGCCTTCCAAAGGCGCCGTCGTCCTCGAAGCCCTCCACGAGGCGGCCGACGTCGCGGTCCCCCACGTCGACACCGGCGACCTCGCCACCGACATGCGCACCCAGCTGACCGCCGTCATCACCTTCCTCTCACCGCCCTCCCACGCCCCCCTCGCGGGCGTGATCGCCGACGCCCTCAGGGACCCGGAACTCGCCGGCCCCGTACACGACCGCCTCATCCGGCCGCGCATCGAGGAATTCGAGCAGCGCATGCGGCGCGCCCAGGAGCAGGGTCAGCTCCACCCCGACGCCGATCTGGACGTCGCCCTCGACCTGTTCTACGGCCCCCTCTACCACCGCCTGGTCTTCCACCTCGGCTTCCCGGAACCCCCCTACCTCGACAAGCTGATCGCCCACGTCATCCGCGCGCTCACCCCCGAGAAGTCGACTCGGAACTAGGGTCTGTCGCGAAAGTGGATCTTGTTCGTTCATGATCACTTCTTGTGGGGCGTGCGGCTCTGACGAACGACCGGCGGGCCCGGCTCGAGTCGCTGCTGCCGTGGAGCATCAAGCCGAGGCGTTCGCAGGTGTGGAAGCGGCGGCAGCGCCCGCGTCCATGGTTCGCCCCCTGTGAGAGGAGCGATGTGATGCTCGGGTACTGTTTGGCGGTCGTTCGCCGGCTGGCCCTGCCCTGCGTCCGCGAAGTGCGGATCCCCGCCGTCGAGGGAAGAACCGTCTTCCAGCTGACGGACAGCGTGCGACACGTGATGGAGAAGGACCCCGCCCTGAGGGTGGAGGAGGTCACCGCGTTCGGGCACGGCGTCCTGGACCTGACCCTGCGCGGACCGTCGGACGCGACGGTCTTCGTGAGCGTCCGCGTCACCACCGGACCGAAAGGGACGGCTGCCGTCGTGGAAGCGCGTCCGGAAGCCACGTACAAGAAGCTCGACGCGGCGGTCTGCCGGGCCCTCGCCCGCGTCGTCGAGAAGCATGCGGCTCAGGCCCTGCACGCCGAAGCTGCGGGCGACTCCCTCTGACGCCAGGTCACGCCCGCAGCTGCCGGGAAGCTGTCGCCGGCCTTCCTGCGGGGTGTCGAGACGCTCGCCCGGTTCACTGTCCGAGAGGGCGGCGGCGGCGTGCTGATGGGCCCGGCTGATCGTGGAGTCGACCAACAGGGTCCACTCCACGGCTCCGGCGGAGTTGTCACGGACCTGGACCTGCTCGACCGGGCGGGCCCCGGCGCCGTCCGCCTCTCGGGCCTTTTGCGAAACCCTTGGTTCCTGCTCGCAGAGCGGTGGGGCGATCCGGGTCAGCGTGCGGGGAGGTCCGCCTCGGCTTGGGCAACCGCGCAACCTTCCGGGGCGTGGCGGAGTCTGAAGGGGAGACACAGGCAGCAGAAAAGAGGGATGCGGTGGAAGAGGTCCTGGTGACGGCAGTCAAGTGGGCTGCTCGAGGTGTGGGGTTCGCCCTCGACTACCTCAATCTGCGCGCCACCTTCGAGGACTTGCGACGCGACGTCCGAAAGAACCGCCGCTAAGGGCTGTCCCGTAAATGATCTTTGAGTCGTCTCGGGCGTGGTGGGCTGCCGTACCGCCCCTCGGCCTATCCGGCGAGGGCGAGGTTGTGCATCCGGGCGATGCCGAGCATGGCGTGGTGGACGTCGTCGCCCTTGAGGCGGCAGTCGCGGAGGATCTTCCACGTCTTCATCCGCGCGAAGACATGCTCGACACGAGCCAGGACCTGCTTGTGGGACTTGTTGTGCTCCTCTTTCCAGTCCGGGAGTTCGGTCTGACCGCGTTCGCGGCGGTGCGACATAACGAGTCCGGTGCCCGGGTAGCCGCCGTCGGCGATCGTGAGGGTCCTGCCGACGGCGGCTTTGGCCCCTGGTTCTTCCCATGCCTTGCAGTCGTTGCGGTTCCCGGCGAGCGGCCGGCCGACCACGACGACCAGGCGGGTGTCGGCGTCGATGACGACCTGGTGGTTGGTGGAGTACCTGTAGTTCTTCGACCGCTCGGCGATGGTGTGGTCCCGGGTGGGGACCAGGGTGCCGTCCACGATCAGCACAGTGTCCTTGGCGAACCGCTTGCGGGGCTGGAGGGCGAGCGTCGGCCCGAGGTGGTCGATGATCCGGTCCGCCGCCGACTTCGACACCCCGAACAGCGGAGCGAGCTGTCGCATCGTCAGGTTCGTTCGCCAGTACGCCGCGACCAGCAGGGCCCTGTCCTCCAGCGGAAGGCTCCACGGTCGGCCCTTGCGGACCGCGTCCGCACCCTCACGACGCAGAACCGTCACCAGCTTGCCGAACTGCCGTGGGCTCAGCCCGGTGAACGGGGCTATCCAGGACGGCTCCGACGCCGTGATCACACCAGCCACATGGAGATCATCTCCCGTGGCCCGAACTCCGCGTGATGTCGCGCAGAATCCGGTGGTGCGGCACGGCCCTGGCGTCAAGAATCACCGGATGCATGAAGTGAAGCTGTCCGACGGGACCATCACTCTGTCCCCCCTGCGTCTGGACGATGTCGAGGCGCACCTCGCCGGGGAGGACGAGCTACTCGTTCGTTGGCTCAACGGCGGTCCCGGCACGCGGGCGGGCATTGAAGCGTATTTCCGGCACTGCCGGGAGCAGTGGGACACCGCCGGGCCACTCCGCGCGTTCGGCATCCGGATGGGTGCCGACGAGGTGCTCGTGGGCACGATCGACTTGCGGTTCGCCGGAGAGGGGCTGGCGCCCGGCCAGGTGAATGTCGCCTATGGCCTCTATCCGTCCTGGCGGGGGCGTGGCCTGGCTACCCGCGCGGTCCTGTTGGCGTCCCAGTACGCGGCGGGTGAGGGCGGGGCGGAGGCGGTAATCCAGGTGGAGCCGGAGAATCCCGCATCCGCCGCAGTCGCGCAGCGGGCAGGGTTCACCCCCTGCAAGCCGACGCACAGCACGGACGACACACGCTTCGACTGGTACATCCTGGACCTGCACGCCGCCGCCCGGTGAAAACCGACAGTTACGGGACAGCCCTTAGCGTCCGGAGCGGAGGAGCGGTTCACGGCCACTCGTTGAGAACTGCGATCAGCACGGTCGCCTCAGCTCCTAGAACAGTGGCGCGTCGAACAAGTCGAGCTCGTCCTGTGTCGGTGGCTGGAACTGCTCTTGGAAACTCCTGAGGAGTTCGACCGTCAGTACGGCAGAGCCCGGCTCTTGGTTCCGCAGAGCGATACGGCGTTCCAGTTCTTCGATCGGTACCTGGAGGTAACGCAGTTCGACGGCGGCGCCCATCGCGCGGGCCTGGAGCCGCTTCTCGTCACGCTCCGCGCTCTCCCAGAAACCGTTCTCCATGATCACGACAGCGCCAGAGGCCAGCAGCGCCTGAGCGTGCTGCCACAGGCACTGCTCGACCCGCTCCCGCGCATCACCGTCGAAGAGGCCGAAACCCAGGCCCGAAAGCCATTCGTCCGGAGCCAAACGCACAGCGGACAGCTCTTGCTCCAGCCTTCTGGCCGTCGTGGTCTTGCCGGCACCCGGCAGACCGCACAGGAGCACCAGCCGTGGTCGCCCATGGGCCATGACCTTCTCCTCTCGCCAAGCCTCCAGGGATCATCGCTCATGCCGCCGCGCGGCGGAATTCGGTCGGTGTGACGCCGTCGTACGAGAACCACCGTGCGGCGCCGTGATCCGGGTTCGCGAGGTACGGGCCTTCCTTCACATCTTGACGGAAGCGTGGTCCAGACCTATGGTCTCCGCTCAACACGCCTGTTCATAGAGGCACTTCACGTTCACATACGCGACCGGAAGGCCCCCGCCCATGCGCAGAACCGGACTTCTCGCGGCCGCCGCCGCCCTCGTCGCCGGTGTCCTCGTCTGGCCGTCCGCACCCGGCGCCGAAGCGGCCCCCGCCGTCTTCGCACACCCCGGAGTTGCCGTCTCCCGAGGCCAGTTGGACTTCGCCCGCTCCAAGGTCCTCGTCGGTGCCCAGCCCTGGAAGGGCGCCTACGACCAGATGATGGCGAGCAAGTACGCCGACCCGAACCGCACCCCGAAGCCCCGCGCCGTCGTCGAGTGCGGCTCGTACTCCAACCCCAACTACGGCTGTACCGACGAACGCGAGGACGCGATAGCCGCGTACACCAACGCCCTCGCCTGGTACATCACCCGCGACGCGCGCTACGCGCAGAAATCGATCCAGCTGATGGACGCCTGGTCCGCCGTCATCACGGACCACACCAACAGCAACGCCCCCCTGCAGACGGGCTGGGCCGGCTCCTCCTGGCCCAAGGCCGCCGAGATCATCAAGCACACGTACACGGGCGGCTGGCCCAACTCCGGCCGCTTCGGGACGATGCTGCGCAACGTCTACCTGCCCGAGATCATCAACGGCTCGAACTCCAACGGGAACTGGGAGCTGTCGATGATGGAGGCCGCCGTCGGCATCTCCGTCTTCCTGGAGGACAGGGCGTCGTACGACAAGGCCATGGCGAAGTTCCGTACGCGCACCGCCGCCTACGTCTACCTCCCCTCCGACGGCGCACTCCCGAAGACCGTGCCGAGCCAGAACCTCGACAGCCGGGACAAGATCGTCAACTACTGGCAGGGCCAGTCGACCTTCGTCGCCGGCCTCACCCAGGAGACCTGCCGCGACTTCACCCACACCGGCTACGGCATCTCCGCCATCGCGCACGTCGCCGAGACCAGCCGCATCCAGGGCCAGGACCTCTACGGCACCGATGTCGGCGAGCGACTGCGCCAGGCCCTCGGGTTCCAGTCCAAGTACGAACTCGGCACCGCCGCACCGAGCTGGCTGTGCGGCGGCTCCCTCCACCTGGGCCTCGGCCCGGTCACCGAGGTCGGCTACAACGCCATGCACAACCGCCTCGGCTTCGCCATGACGAACACCGAGGCACTGACCAGGAACAACCGCCCGGCCGGCAGCAACAACCTCTTCGTCGCCTGGGAGACCCTCACCCACGGAGACAACCCCTCCTGAGCCCGGCGCGCCACGCCCGCCGCCGCAGCTCCCCGAAGGCCCGCATGCACGGCGGGGCCGCGAGCGACCGGACGTCGCTCGCGGCCCACGCGGGTGGGCCGGCGCGCTGGGCCGGCCCGACGCCGGCGAAGACGAGGGGCGAGCCTGGCCCGGTGACGCCGATGCCGCAACAGACCTGTGCCGGACAAGAGTTCGGCATTTCACGGTGGCAGCGGGCCGGGATCACACTTCGGCTGATGCAGCAGCGCGCCTCCTGGATAGGTGGTGGGGATCCTCGAGAAATGCACTGCACTTGCGCCGGCCGAGCAGAGGACACCTAGTCCCGTACCCATTTTGCTGACCAGTCCGACGAGCATCGAACCCGAATCCCCGTGATCAGGCATTGCGCCAGAAGTAATCTCTACACGCACAAGGTCCCTGAAGCAGTAGAAGTTCTGCTGAACGTCAGCAATGGCCTTCGCGAGCGCATAACTGTTTTTGATGAGCCCTTCATGTATTCCGTTCCTTACTCCCGCGAAACTCACGCAGATTCCATGGGCGGACCCTTTGTGTGTTTCAAGGTCCGCCTGCTGCGGTATCGTGGAAATTTCGGTGATTCCGACACTCTGGCTCGGTTGGGGCCAGGTGGTGGACAGGTCCTCGGGTCCGATCGCATAGCTTGTCGCGCCGGTCTGCAACGGTCATCGTCCCGTCGAGCCACTCTTTGCCGTCATGGGACCGAGTTCCTTTCCGACACCAGGACGGTGACGGGGTCGGTCAGCGCCAGTGTCGGTGGCGGCTGGGGCCCGTTCAGCGCCTCCGTCAACGCCTCCCTGGGCCAGTCCTCGGCCAAGTCCCAGCAGGTCACCGTGTCCACCCAGACGACGTCCTTCGTCTCCAGCACCTGCCAGAACCTCGGCGAACACCCCGAGCTCAACCTCTTCTGGCAGCTGACCGATGTCGCCACCGTCTACGACGAGAACGGCCAACCCCTCGTCTCCGTGATCTCAGGCGAGGCGCCGTCCGTCGTCTCCGGCCCCTGGGACGTCCAGGAGATCGAAAGCACGAAGAAGAGACTGGAGCCGAAAGTCAGACGAGACCGGCTCGCCGACATGACGTAGGCCACGCCTCCCGCTCGGGAGGGCCGTGCTCCCGTGTCGTGTTCGACGCAGTGAACGCCGTGCTGGCGAACCTCTCTGCCGTCAGTTCCGTGAACTGAACAGCGGGCACGCCACCACGTACATCGACAACCCGCTCGCCGCCGGCACCACGACGCCCGAGCCGCAGTACGCCGCATTCACCAACTCCACCTACGGCGGCCCGTGTTACGGCATGCTCCAGGTCGCGTGGACACTGGCGCCCAGCACGCCGCGGCTGCACTTCGACGAGGCGCGGTTCGCGTACGCCCGCTTCCATCCCCTGTACGCCGACCGCTACGGGACGGCCGTCGGCGCCGACACCTTCGGCGACCCGACGCGTCCCACGGTCTTCGCCACCCCGCGCCACGACTCACGGGCGTTGCGGAAGATCCTCACCCTCGTTGATCCGATCATGAACAGACGCAGCAACTCCGCGCCGATGGCCTGCCTGGCCGGTGCCTACTGGCTCGACTCCTCCGCGTTCCTCCGCGCGCCCGCGACTCGGCGTGCCCCTGTCGACGCAGCGACACGCCACGTTCCTCAGCAGAAACGTCACCTCAGGCAGCACGCCCACCCCGGAGCCGACAACGCGAGCCACTGCCGAGGCGAGCTGGCGGGACCGGCCGGTCCAGGAGACACGTTCGACGGCGGGGGAGCCGAGGACAGCACCGACACCACCGCGCGGTGACGAGCCTTTGCCATGGCGAGAGTCCCGGAGCAGCAGGTGGGGGAGGTGAGCCGGACCGTCGCGGGGCCGGTCCGCAGGGTCCCGTCGGAGCGGGCTGCTGCGCCGACCTCGGAGTCGTATCGACGACGGTACGTGGAGTCGTATCGACGGCGGTACGTGGAGTCGTATCGACGGCGGCGCGTGGAGTCGTATCGACGGCGGCGCGTGGAGTCGGGAGCGGGATGCCGCCGAACGGGGCGTCTCCGCGTGTCCCGTCTCCGCAGCTCACGACGCCGATGTCAGGCTGGACAACCCGTGCCACAGGATTATCGGAAGGGCCGCCGGGGGAAGGGCGGCGGGCCGATCGCCACCTGATGGACCGTGGAGAGGGTGGAGGTGGGCGAGTGTTTCGGGGTCCGCTGTTGTCCCTGCGCGGGATCACCAAGCACTACGGCGGGGTCGTGGCCCTCGACTCGGTCGACCTGGAGGTGGACCGAGGTCAGGTCCTCGGTCTGGTCGGCGACAGCGGAGCCGGCAAGAGCACCTTGGTGAAGGCCGTGTCCGGCGTCGCTCCGCCGGACGCGGGAGTCATCGAGTGGCGAGGCGTCCCGGTCGAGCTGACCCGGCCTGTCGACGCCCAACGGCTGGGCATCTCCACCGTCTTCCAGGACCCGTCACTCGTCGACCGGATGGACGTGGTCGCCAACCTCTATCTCGGCCGTGAGCTGCGCAGATTCGGGGTCCTGCGGCAGATCGAAATAGAGAAACGTTCCATCGCGCTGCTCGACCGGCTCGCCATCACCCTCCCCGACATCCGGGTCCCCGTGAGCACCCTCACCCTGGGCGAGCGACAGACGGTCGCCATCGCCCGGGCACTGCTCGGCCGGCCCCAGCTGGTCGTCCTCGACGAACCGACCGCCACGCTCACCGTGGAACAGACCTCGAGGATGCTCGACCTGATCCGCCGGCTGAGCGACCTGGGCCACGCCGTGATCATGGTCAGCCACAACCTGGACGACGTCCAGGCCGTCGCCGACCGCATCGCGGTGCTCCGGCTGGGCAGCAACGGGGGAGTGTTCGACGCCCGGTACACCAGCCAGGAGCAGCTCGCGGCCGCCATCAGCGGCGGCCACCCGCTCGCGGTGACCCTCCAGCAGAGCCTGCTGCCGCGCGGGCTGCCGGCGCAGGACGCCGTCGAGGCCGCCCACCGGTACCTTCCCGCCCATGCCGGGGTCGGCGGCGACTGGTTCGACGTCGTCCCCCTGTCCGGCGCCCGCGTCGCACTCGTCGTCGGCGACGTCGTCGGACACGGCCTGCACGCCGCCGCCACCATGGGACGCCTGCGCACCGCCGTACACAACCTTGCCATCCTCGACCTGCCACCCGACGAACTCCTCACCCGCCTCGACGAGGTCGTCGCCCGCATCGACGAGGAACAGACCGCCGGCGGCCGCGAGGACGCCGTCATCGGCGCCACCTGCCTCTACGCGATCTACGATCCCGTCACCTGCCGCTGCCAACTCGCCCGCGCCGGACATCTGCCCCCCATCCTCGTCAGCCCCGACGGCACCACCGACATCCCCGACACCCCCGCAGGTCCACCCCTGGGACTACGCGGCCTCCCCTTCACCACCATCGAGCTCGACATCCCCGAGGGAAGCCAGCTCGTCCTCTACACCGACGGGTTGGTGGAGTCGCGAACCCGCGACATCGACGTCGGCCTGGACCGCCTGCGCGCCGCCCTCGCCCACCCGGGGCGCACTCCGGAACAGACCTGCCAGGCCGTACTGACCGCGATGCTCCCGGCCGACTCGGCCGACGACATCGCCCTCCTGATCGCCCGCACCAAGGCGCTGCCCGCCGACCGCATCGCCGAATGGAACGTCCCACCCGACCCCTCGGCAGTGGCCGCAAGCCGAGCCGCCGCCACCGTCCACCTCCGTCGATGGGGCCTCGACGACCTCGTCCTCGGCACCGAACTGATCCTCAGCGAACTCGTCACCAACGCCATCCGCTACGGCGCCGCCCCGATCGGCGTACGCCTGATCTACGCCCGAACCCTGATCTGCCAGGTCGCCGACGCCAGCAGCACCTCCCCACGCGTCCGGCTCGCCGCCGACACCGACGAAGGCGGGCGCGGCCTCTTCCTCGTCGGCCAGATCGCCCAACGCTGGGGGACCCGGTACACCGAGACCGGGAAAATCATCTGGACCGAGCAGCACCTCCCCTGACCAGAGGGCACACCACGCACACCGCACCCGCACCATGCACCGCAACGACCTCAACCTCAACCTCAACCTCAGCCACCCAGCCCCGGCTCCCGCCGCCGACCTGCCACCCCCGACAGCCGAGTCGGCCTTCGACGCGCTGTACCTCTCCGCCGTGCCCGCCCTCACCCAACAGGCCTACGTCCTCACCGGATGCCGCCTCCTCGCCTTCGAATCCGCCGAGCAGGCCTTCCATCAGGTCTGGGAACGCTGGCCCGAAGTCGCACGCGACGCCGACCCCGTGGGCTGGGCACGGGCACGCACCCACGAGTACGCGCTCTCCCCCTGGCACCGCCTGCGCCCCGGCCTCATCACCCGCCCGGACCGTGCTCTCTCCCTCTGGCATGGCCTGCGACCCCGCTTCACCCGCCCGGATCCCCTGCACACCGACCCCCTCGCGCAGGCGCTCCTGAACCTCCCGCCATGGCAGCGCCGAGCGGTCCTGCTGTGCGACGGCCTGGACCTGAGCGTGGCCGAAGCCGCCGCCGAAACTCACGCCACCACGGCCGCCACCGCCAGCCGACTCCAGAACGCCCGCACCGCCATCAACCGACAACTGCCGGACACCGCCGCCCCCACCACCCGCCAAGCACTCAGACAGCGAGTCAAAGACGTCTCCGTCGCCACCCTCGCCCAACCCTGGTCCGTCCGAGCCGCCAGCGAACGCCGCGCCCGCACCCTCACCCGCGCCGCCTTCGGCGCCACCGCCACCCTCATCGCCCTCGTCACCACCACCAGCGCCCTCAGCCTGACAACCGACCCCGTCGACGACCGCCGATCTCACCGCCATACCGCCCGGACGGCCAAGGAGTGAGCCGGGGCCGGGGCCGACACGCTCCCCGTGTCGACGTAAGCGCTTGATGGGCAAAACGCTCAAGAGGAAGAAGCTCGGCTGGGTCGGCCTCGCCCTGAAGCCGGCGGCAGTCATCGATCTGCCACCTGAGACCCCGACGACATGCGACAACCTCGACTTGAGCACGTGGTTCAGGCACCAGGCAGGGGAACTTGCCACCGTTCGGCCAGGACCGTGGAGCAAGGACCTGGGCACTTCCTTCTACGTCGCACTGTTCCTGCGCGCTGCCCAGCACTCGATCCGACGCGGCTGCCCATCGTGTGTGCCTGAGACCTTCTTCAGCCCTCTGGCCTCCATGTGACTTCACTATTGTCCGCGCGCACGAGTATGCGGTTGGCGCCCGCACCGACCCGCCCCCGCCCCCCGGTCCCGGGGCCAAGACGGGCGGAATGATGGAACAGGACGAGACACGGTGGCAGAGGCTCGTCGTTCCCGGACGGCTGATCGCTCGCTACGACATGCCCGGCTACGTCTTCCTCGACACCGCCATCGCAACGGCCGTCCCGATGTGGCTTCTGGACATGGATTGCTACGCAACCCAGCAGTAGACGCTCTGGTTCTGGCGCCGGGCGCTGCCGACGAGGGCAGCCAGACCACCCACGATCGCGTCGGCGATTTCAGTGTCGATGACCTCGCCATCCTCCGCACGCAGCCGAGCCCACGAGGTGGCGACGTCACGCAACCTGGAGTGCCCGGCGTCCACGAGTGCAGCGGACAGGCGAGCCGAGAGCGCGAAGACGACGCACCCGTAGTTGTCCTGGTCGGCGACGATGCGAGGCTCACCGGCTTCGGCGAGTTCCTCGAAGCTGCCGCCGGCCAGAAGGCACTCCCACTCGACCACGGCCTCGTCGGGATCGAAGTTGCCGAAAGAGAGAGACTCGAATGCTCGTCCCGGACCGGTCTGGAGGGCCTGACCCGCTGACGTGTCGTCCGGTGCGACGAAGAACTTCACGATAGTGCTCACCCGGGCATCATTCCCGACACCCCACAGCCATGATCAGCCGGACAAGTCCCAGTGATGATCACTCGCTCGGCGCACGTCGCGGAAAGTGAGCCAGAACCAGTTCTGGTGAGCAGTGCCGAGCGGAGCCAGAGGACCGACCGTCAGCCCGATGGTGGCGGGGCGCGGATGCAGAACCGGCTGACCATATCGTCCGGATTGAAGAACTCCGCCTCACTGCGGGCTGGGGCGATCGCATCGGACGCGTCGAGGAACCCTCGACGAGGGCCTTCGAAGCCTGGAGCAGGATGGTCCCGTCGGATGGACTCAATTAGAGCTGGACGACGGCGCGTTCAGGTCTGACCGGGCGGCGGAATCCAGCGTCAGGAAAGGGAAGTGGTCGGGAGCGTCCGGTGGGAGCGGGGGGCGTCTTCTGTGAGTTCGGGTCGATCACTGGTGCCCTTCCTCGCGCGCGGCGGGCCGTTCCGCGCGGGAGGCGGCGATGAGTCGCAGCAGTTCGGGACTGACGGGATCGACCGGCGCGGTGCAGTTGTGGCCTGCCGGCCCTGGGACGAACCGTCCGCCGTCGAACCACAGACGGGCGAGCATGGCGTAGATCGGAGACTCGCGAAGAATCGTTGCAGCGGCTGGGCCGCCACCGCTGGACCATCGAACGCACCATGGCCTGGCCCGCCGGCTGTCGCCGGCTCCACCGGCGCTATGGCGCATAGCCGACCACTTCCTCGCCTTCACCACCATCTCCTGCGTCCTCGCCGGCTGCCGCCGACCCGCTTGCCGATGTGGGTGCGCAGCAGCCGTACGGCCGGATCATGACCGTAGAAAGTGGCCATGCCCAGGGGAGTGCGACCGTCTGGATCAGCGAGCTCAGGATCCGCACCGAAGGCCAGCAGCACGGCAGTGTTGTCGACAGCCGAACGAGAAGACCTCTAGTAGTGCTTCGTTGCGTTGGGTGATATTGCCTGGTGGTGGGGATCTTCTGGTCATGAGGTTGGGGGAGGTGGAACGGCTCCGGGGTGAGTTGGCGGGGTTCGTCGCCGATGTGTTCGCCTCGCTTCCGCGGCGGGATCAGCGGCGGTGGGGCGGGGGTTATCTGCGGGGCCTGATGCTGGACGGCCGGCGCAAGTCGGTCCAGCCGATGGCCGAGCGGCTGCCGGAGGGGAGCATGCAGGCTCTGCAGCAGTTCGTGAACCAGTCGCCGTGGGATCCGCTGTCGGTGCGGCGGCGGATCGCCGAGCGACTGTCCGAGGCGGCCAGCCCGGAGGTGTGGGTGATCGACGACGTGTCGTTCCCCAAGTGCGGCACCGCTTCGGTCGGGGTGGCCCGGCAGTACTGCGGAGCGCTCGGGAAACGGGCGAACTGCCAGGTCGCGGTCAGCGTCCATGCCGCCACCGACACGGCCTCGTGTCCGCTGGAGTGGCAGTTGTATCTGCCGCGGGAGTGGACGGACGATCCGGACCGCTGCCGCAGGTCCGGAGTGCCGGACGATGCCGCTGCCCATCGGGAGAAGCGGCGCCTGGCTCTCAGCCTGCTGGACACGCTCACCGGCTGGAAACTGGAAGCACCGGTGGTGGTCGCCGACGCCGGTTACGGCGTCAGCACCCCGTTCCGGATCGGCCTGGAGGAACGCGGACTGTCCTATGTCCTCGGCCGGACCTGGCGCGGCTGGCACCACCACGTCACCCTCGTCACCGCCGCCCAGGCCTTCCTCACCCTGCGGCGCCTCGACCCCAAAGCCCACACGTCGGCCTCACCCTCTACCAGGTCCTCGACACCCTCCAGGACCTGCTGCGGTGCTGGACCGGCACCTGCACCACCTGCCGACAGACCGTCCCATGGCAGCCCTACGACACCACCTAACAAAGCACTACTATGCCTTGATCGCTGCGGCTGATCTGGCGGCCTGTTCGAGTTTCGCGCGGTGGGCCGCGCGGGCTTCCTCGTCGATCTGCTTCTCGTGTTCGGCGCGCAAGCCGGTCCGGCCGTCGAGGTTCTCGCGCAGGATGTCGGCGTGCCCGGCGTGCCGGGTGGTCTCGCCGAGGACGTGGAGCGTGATGGCGAACAGGTTCGTGTTGGGGTGGGGCTCAGGCCACCACGGCACGTGGCCGGGGGCGTTGAGGGGAAGTTCGTTGATCGTCGTGTCCGAGTGTTCCCATGTGCGTCGGTAGAAGGCGATGATCTGGTCGCGGGTCTCGTGCTCGGTCGCCCACTGGTCGCTGCCGTCGGAGTCCTGCCACCGGGGCAGCGGTTCCGGGGAAGGGCGGTCGAAGACCTCGCCGAAGTACCTGGCCTCGACGGTGGCCACGTGTTTGACCAGGCCGAGGAGGTTGGTCCCGGTCGCTGTCAGAGGTCGGCGGGCGTCGTACTCGGACAAGCCGTCGAGTTTCCAGAGCAGCGCCTCGCGGTCGCGCCGCAGTCTCCCGTGCAGGTTGTCCTTCGCGAATTCATCGATCATGCGGCGTGAGCTTGCCATGGGCTGCTCGTGGTCTCGAGATCCCTTGGAGCGCCGGCAGTAGGCGTGTTGGGCGGTCTTAATCGAGTGCAGGAGTCCCGGTCCGGGTGGTACAAGGTCTGCATGCCTGAGCATCTTTACTTCCCCACCCTGTTGCGGATGATCGACGAGCGGTCCGCCGCGTTCCGCGCCACCGTCGCCGCGGCCCCCAGCCTCGACGCCGATGTCCCGTCCTGCCCGGGCTGGACGCTGTACGACCTGGCGAACCACCTCAGTGAGGGGGACCGCTTCTGGGCCTACATCGTGCTGAACACCGCGCCGGGCGACGAGCGGCCGAGCAAGGACGGGCTGGCGGCGCCCAGGGAGCGCGAGGCCCTCATAACCTGGCTGGCCGATTCGACGGAGCAGCTGCTTGCTGCTCTGCGCGAGGCCGGCCCGGACCGGGGCTGCTGGGCCTGGTGGGAGCCGCTGGCCTCGCCGCACACGGTGGCCGCCGTGGCCCGCCGCCGCGTCCCGGAGTCGCTGATCCACACCTACGACGCCCAGCTGGCCTCCGGTACCCCGCAGGAGCTGCCGACGACCGAGGCGGGCGACGCCATCGAGGAGTTCCTCGCCACCGTCTGCACCGGCACGGTCCCGTGGCCGGGCGAGCCCGCCACCATGGACTACCACGCAGCCGAGGTCGGCTCCTGGCGCCAGACGGTGGACGCCGCCGGTTCCCGCTTCACCCGCCTCACCGCGGCGGAGGCCGCCGAGAGCAAGCCGACCGCCGCCATCTACGGCACGGCGAGCGAGATGGCCCTGCTCATGTACATGCGCATCCCGGCCGGCTCGCTGCGGATCGAGGGCGACGCCGACCTGCTCCAGCAGCTGCAGGACTGGGGCTGAGACCGACCGGCAAATGGATCACTTGATGCGTCGGGTGGTGGGGGGCCGTCCCAGCGGTAGCGCGGGGTCGCGCGGCGGATGAGCATACGCAGCGTGACGATCGCTGCGGACAGGTAGAGGTAGAAGTCCACGACGCGGCTGCGCTTCTCGGTACAGCGCCGCAACTCGCCGAAGCCGTTCATCCATGCGTGGGTCCGCTCCACCACCCACCTCTTACCGGCCTGGATCGGGGCGGGGATGCCTTTGCGGGCGATCTCGCCAGTGAAGCCCAACTTCCCCAGCGCAGGACGGGTCTTGTCGTTGTCGTAGCCGCGGTCCAGGTTCACGTTGCCCCGGTCGGGCAGCTCGCCGGCCTGTTCCTCGGCGACCTTCAGGGTCGGCACGAGCAGCGGGGAATCGTGCCGGTTGGTCCCGGCCGAGACGATGCCGAGCGGGACGCCGGTGGCTTCGGTGGCCACCGAACGCTTCAGGTTCTGTTTGCCTCGGTCCACCAGGAGCGGCCGGCACCCTCCCCGCCGCCAGGTGCCTTGGTGATGCAGCCATCCACGGAGAGTTCGTCGAGTTGCAGGCCGATCATACGGCCGTACGCCCGTAGGGCGAGCGCGTGGATCTTCTCAGCTGTTCCAATCCGGGCCCAGTAGTTGACGCGGGGTCTGATCGTACGGTCCGAGCAGCCCGGAGTGGCGATGCGCTCGTAGCCGGAGCCGTGGACCAGCGCAGCGATCACGTGCTCGAAGACGGTCCGATCCGGGATGCGCGGG
Organism: Streptomyces sp. NPDC093089; assembly: GCF_044754405.1. NCBI lineage: Bacteria > Bacillati > Actinomycetota > Actinomycetes > Kitasatosporales > Streptomycetaceae > Streptomyces > Streptomyces sp. NPDC093089. The sequence continues at coordinate 100,527 of NZ_JBIVPA010000015.1, read as the reverse complement.
TTGTGGCAGCCAAGCGGGTGCGCGTCGACGTGTTCGGGCAGCAGAGCCACGAACCGGTCCCACAGGAGTCCGGGCGGGCATGATGGCAGGGCGGGCACGAGCCCTCCGGTGATCACTGAGCGTAGAGAACTCCATGAGCACCTGGGCTCGTGCCTGCTCGGTATCCGGGGGCGTGCTGGGCATGCCCAGCACGCCCACTGCCGGGAACTCTTAGCCGGTTCGCGACGACTGGCAGAGGCGAGGCCTGACCATGGCCAACGCTGAAATTGCTGTTCAGATACGGTGATGGGATGACCGAAAGCCTGCCCGCCGATGTAGCTGATGTGCTTGCAGCAGTCCTGAACGCGGATGATCCGGTTCATGTCGCGCTCCTTGGGCAGGTTCCGCACGTCAGCGTGCAAGCGCGGTGCGGGTGCGGGTGCGGCACTGCTTACTTCGAGCTCGACACCCTTGAGGTGGAGCCGGCGCCCACCGGTCCCGGCACGGTAGTGGCGGCGGAAGCTCCGCTCTTCACGGAAACCGGCGAGTGTCCCGGCGAGGTCTTGGTCTTCACGCGGGGCGGCTACCTGTCGTGGCTGGAGGTTTGCTCATGGAGCGACGACATCGAAGTGACACTGGCCTCTGCGCGTGCCTGGCTCCAGGCGTCTCCTTGACCTCGAACAGCCAGCGTTCAACGGTCTCCGCGAACACCGACATCACGACTTCAAGTTCAGTACAAGAAGCTTGCGAAACGTGTCACGTGAGACAGCCTCCGGCAGAGCGTTCTGTCCCGGCGAAGGCGTTGGGTAAGCCAATCCCGGATGATGGCTGGGTGTTGGTCGAGGTGGAGGCAGTGCAGTCGGCCCGGTCGGCGCCCATGTTCGTTCGAGTGCACTCGGCAGTGGGCACGGCTGTGGTGCTCTGGCAGGGGGCGCCCCCTGTGATGGGGCGAGACCGGCACGTCGAGTGGACCGTGGACGAGGACATCGTCTGGACGGAGAACGCCTGGCCAAGCACTGATGGAACGTCTGGACTGCGGGAAGACGGTGACCGCATCGTCTTTCAGGGGCGGCTGAGTCTCGACGGGGACGGAGGGGCAGTCCTGGACGTGGGTGGCTCGGTGATCCTGTTCGATCTTGCCGACCCGCCCCTGCCGGATGGTGTCAGTGGGTCGTGGGTCGAGGTCCGCGTGGCACCGGACAACGTCGCGGTCTGGCCCTATGAGGTCTGACCGCCGTTGAGCGGTCAGGTGTCGTGCCGGTTCGGGTCGGCTCGCGGCCGATTCGGTGGTCGATCAAGTCGACCGTCGCCGGCCTGGTCATGGATTCTGCGCGGTGCGGGTTGGTTTCGTAGGCGTGAGCGAGGTGTAGGTGATGCATCCGCCGGCCGAAGCGATTCTCTTGCCCGCGGACGCTCCTGAAGACGTGGTTACTTGGCGGTTCCTGGGGTCACGGGCTGTGCGGGGATACTGCTGTGGTGCTGTTGACATGGATCGCCGAGGTGGCGGACGAGCCCCTCGTGCTGGAGCCGGCCGATCGTCGGACGGAGTGGGAGACCAACACCTGGTGGCTGAGTGCGGAGGACGAGGACAGGGGGTCGTTGTCTGTCTCCCTGGTGGTGGCCGCCTTCGAGCGGACTGCCTCAGCCATCCAGGTCCGCATCCGCGAGCTGGGTTTTTCCGGGGTGGCGACGTTCTACGTGTGGCATGACGAGCAGGCCGGTCGGCTTCGGTGCTCGACGGGGTCGGTTCCGGCGGATGCGTTGCCGTTCGGCGGCGCCTACGTGCTCTGCGACGACCTCGGGGCAGTCGTTGCGGGGTTCCTGGCCGGGGAGCCTGGCGTCACGGCTTGGTCGGACCTGGAAGTCGTGCAGAACCACGGGGAGCAGACCGTAGCGGAGCCCGGGGTGGTGCCCGTCCGGGTCTGGGCGAGCAGTGTGGGGGCAGATTCACGCTGACCGGTTCTCGGTTCTGGGCGGGGTTGGCATCGGCTTGGGCTCGTACGTCCTGCGTGCTCCTGAACCGTTCATCGTGTGGCCGTCACCGCGGGCCTGGCTCCAGCAGTTTCATCAGCGCGCGGGCTGCCGGGCTGGTGGCCTGTGGTGGGGGGAGGAGGGCCACGGTCTCGTACACCGCGTCTCCGGTGTCGGCGAGAGGGATGGAATGCAGGGAGTCCCGCTTGTGACGGAAGTGCCGAGGTACGGCGGCGATGCCGAGGTCCTCCTCGACCAGGTCAAGGAGGCTGTGGACGTCGTTGACCTCCAGGCTCACGGTTCGCGGTACGTCGGCGGAGGCGAAGGTCGCGTCGGTGGCGCGGCGGGGTCCCCAGCCGGGGTGGAAGTCGACGAAGAACTCGTCGGCGAGGTCGTGAAGGGCGAGGACCGGCCCGGCCGAGGCGAGGGGGTGGTCGGGGTGGCACAGGAGGGTCATCGGTTCGGCTGCCAGGGGCACCGAGCGCAGATGGTCGGAGTCGGAGTCGGAGTCGGAGCCGGCGCGGGTGCGGTAGGCGAAGGCCAGGTCGAGGCGGCCGGCGGCCACGTCGTCGGCCAGTACGAGCCCGCCCTCCTGGCGGAGGCGTATCTCCACCTCGGGGTGCCGGCGCCTGAACGCGGCCAGCAGCCCCGCCACGTGGACTCCGGCGACGCACTGCTCGGCCCCGAGGGAGAGCGTGCCGCGCACCACGCCCTGCACGGCGGCCACCGCCTCGTGTGCGGCGCGTACCTGTGCCAGGATGCGCTCCGCCTCGACCAGCAGCGCGCGTCCGGCCTCCGTCAGCGTCACGCGGCGGGTGCTGCGTACGAACAGCGGCGCACGCAGGTCCCGCTCCAGGGTTCGGATCGATGCCGAGAGGCCTGACTGGGAGACCATCAGTCGCTCGGCGGCCCGTGTGAAGTGACGGTCCTCGGCGACGGCGACGAAGTGCTGGAGATGGCGCAGTTCCATGACTCAGAAGCCTAAGCGCTGAATCCCATCGGATTCTCCTGTTGGATTCATGCCCAGAGGTCGGGGAGATTGGTCACGCCACGACAAACCCGCCGCGCACCGATCGCCGTGCGCCGGTTCCCACGCCATGGAGTCGCGTTGTACACCGCACATTCCGCCCGTTATGACGACATGCCCTACCGGCACTCCGGGCGCAGCGGCCTGAAGCTCCCCGCCCTCTCCCTGGGGCTGTGGCACAACTTCGGCCCGGACCGCCCCGCCCAGACCCAGCGCGCCATCCTGCGCCGCGCCTTCGACCTCGGGATCACCCACTTCGACCTGGCGAACAACTACGGCCCGCCGCCCGGCTCGGCCGAGTCCGCCCTCGGGGACTTCCTGCGGACGGATTTCGCGCCCTACCGCGACGAGCTGGTCGTCTCCACCAAGGCCGGATACCTGATGTGGCCCGGGCCGTACGGCGAGTGGGGCTCCCGAAAGTCGTTGCTGTCGTCGCTCGATCAGAGCCTCGGCCGACTCGGCCTCGACTACGTCGACGTCTTCTACTCGCACCGCTTCGACCCGGACACGCCCCTGGAGGAGACCATGGGCGCCCTGCACTCCGCGGTCCAGCAGGGCAAGGCGCTCTACGTCGGCGTCTCCAACTACTCGGCCGAACAGACCCGTGAGGCCGCCCGCATCCTCGGCGAGCTCGGCACGCCCCTCACCATCCACCAGCCCCGCTACTCCATGCTCGACCGACGCCCGGAGGACGAGGGCCTGCTCGACGCCCTCGACGACCTGCGGGTCGGTTCCATCGCCTACTCCCCGCTCGAACAGGGCCTGCTCACCGGCCGCTACCTGGACGGCATCCCCGAGGACTCCCGCGCCGCGAGCGACAGCCCCTTCCTGAACCGCGACGCCGTCACCGAAGACCTGGTGACCCGATTGCGCGCCCTGAACGACATCGCCGCTTCCCGTGGCCAGACCCTGGCCCAGCTCGCCCTCGCCTGGGTACTGCGCGGCGGCCGCGTCACCTCCGCCCTGGTGGGAGCCAGCAGCGCACGCCAGATCGAGGACAGCGTGACGGCCCTGCGCAACCTCGACTTCGACGCCGAGGAGCTGACCCTCATCGACACGCTGGCCCGGCCGTGAGCTGCGAGAGCTGTACTGCGGTGTGAGGAGACGGTACGACGCTGCTGGGCGCGTCATCGTTGGTACGACGCCGATGGGCGCGCCACCGTCAGGCACGGCATCGTCGGGCACCCCCCGGCGGGCGTAACCCCGCCGGGCCCGGCGGCCGCCACCCCGAACCCGGTCAGCGCACCAGCTCCGCCGCCACCAGATCCATCAGCAACCCGTCGTGCCAGGTGCCGTCCGCGCCGCGCTCGTACTGGCGCATCACGCCGACCGGTCGGAAGCCGGCCTTCTCGTAGCAGCGGATGGCGGCCGTGTTGTCGGCGGCCGGGTCGATGACCAGCCGGTGGTACCCGTGGTCGTCGACGAGGTGCCGGGCCAGAGTGCGGACGGCGTCGGTGCCGAGCCCGTGGCCGTGCACCGACGGATCGAGGAAGAGGTCGATCCCGGCGTGGCGGTACCCGGGGTCTTCCTCGGAGTACCACTGGATCAGGCCGACGATCCTGTCGCGGTACCAGACAGTCAGGCAGTGGGTGGAGGGATCCTCCAGGTCCGACACGACCTCCCCGGCCAGGTCGTCCTCGCCGAGCCACCGCGCCCGGACCTCGGGTGTGGCCCGGATGGCGGCGAGGGCGGGAGCGTCCGCGAGGACGGAAGGGCGCAGGAGGACAGAAGCACCGGACAAGTCGCTCATGATGCCCAGCCTGCCTCAGGACGCGGCCGACCGTGCCGATTATCCGGCACTCCTGTGCGTACCGATCGTGCGTACCGATCGTGCGTATCGATCTGCGTGCAGATCAGGCGTGCAGATCAGGCGTGCAGATCAGCTCGGACGTCGACCCGATAAAGATCATGGACAGATGTCCAGGTATCATGGACACCTGTCCATGATCTGTGAGGGAAGGTGCCCATGAACGTGACTGCGAATGTGCTGGTCGCGCTGATAGCCGCGCTGCACGCGTACATCCTGGTTCTGGAGATGTTCCTGTGGGAGAAGAAGCCGGGTCGTGAGCTTTCCGGCTTTGATGCGGACATGGCCCGTGCCACCGCCCCGCTCGCCGCGAACCAAGGCCTGTACAACGGGTTCCTGGCCGCCGGATTGGTCTGGGGGCTGATCGTGGGGGACCCCACGGGTTTCCAGGTCCAGGTCTTCTTCCTCTCCTGCGTGATCATCGCCGGGCTGTACGGCGGATTCACCGCCAACCGGCGCATCTTCGTCGTCCAGGCGCTGCCCGGCGCTCTGGCGCTGGCCGCGGTCCTGCTCGCCCGGTGAGCGAGGTGCAGCCGGACCCTCGTACGGCACGGACCCGGGCCAAGCTGCGCCAGGCGCTGCTGGAGGAGTGCGCCCACCGCCCGCTGGGGGAGGTCAGCGTTGCCGCGCTCGTACGCCGGGCCGGAGTCGGCCGTGCGACCTTCTACCTCCACTACGCGGACCTGGAGGCGCTCGCCGTCGACGCCTGCGCCGATATCGTCCGCGACGGCGTGGACGCCCTCCACGCGTGGCGCGGTTCGCCCGACCCGTCGACTCCGCCACCTCCCCTGCCGGCCTTCTTCGAACGCCTGGCGATGCACGGCGGGCTCTACAGGGAGTTGCTGCGCCCGGGCGGCGGCGGCCCGCTCGGGCAGGTACTGCACCAGGACCTACGCGCCCGCAGTCGCACGGAGCGCGCCCTGGCCGGCGCACCGGAGCCCGACCTGGTCGCCTCCGCCGTGGCCGCGGCCTTCGCCGGGGTCCTCGCCGACTGGCTGCACGGCCTCATCGAGGCGACACCCACCGAGGTCGCGCAACGGGTCTGGCGCCTGCTCGTCAACCTGCACCGCACCCCGCTGCCCTGACGACGCCCCGTTCGACCGGGGGCTGAGGCTCTGCCTGCACGGCGCCCCGCAGCACCCGGTTTGCTTTCGTCGGGCAGCCCCCAGCTTTCGTCAGCCAGGCCTACGACCCCGTGACCAGGCCTACGACCCCGCGACCAGGCCTACGACTCCTCGGGCACGCTGTCGGCCGAGGGCAGGGCCGCCCTTCTCCTGCCGTGCACGACCACCCCGCACGCTGCGGCGAGGAGGACGGCCACGGCGGACACCCCGAGGGCCGCGTGTTCGTCGAAGAGCCTGCCCGCCAGTTCTAGTACGCCCAGCCCTGCGGTCGCGTAGATCAGTGCCCAGCACGCACCGCCCACGAACAAGGCGGGAAGGTAGCGGGGCAACGGCATGCGCATGCTGCCCGCGAGGAAGTTGGCGGCGGTCTGGAATCCGACGGTCAGGAACGACACGGCCACTACCGGCGCACCCCAACGCTGGATCGCCCGCTCGGCGCGTTGGAACCTCGCGGAGGAGATCCGTCCGGCGAACCTGCTGCGCCGGGCGCCGGCACCGGCCAGCCACCCAACGGCGAACGTCCCTCCGGCGCGGAGCAGGACGATGACATAGAGGGCTCCAGCAGTGAGCGCGATCTTATCCACGACGCCTCATCCCCGGCACCGGGCCGCAACCCGCGTCGTCCGTCATCCCGCGCGAAGGCCCCGCCCCAGAAGTGGCACGACGCGCACAAGCCTGGTCACCGTCTCTCACCTACGCCCCCGCCTCTGCCAGTCCCGCCCTCTGGGCTCCCGCCCACGGCGCTGGAACCCGAACCCGCACGCCCGGGTCCGAACGATAAGTAAGGTCACCCTAACAAACGAGAATGTGGTGGAGGGCGGCACATGGTGCCTGCCGAGGCTCGACAGGCCACGCGGTGCCTGTCGAAGCTCGACAGGCGCGGTCAAGGCCGCGGCTCTGGGGGAGGGGCAGACGTAGGTGTCATGCCCCCCGCACCCTGACATGACGGTGCCGGATCTAGGACCTGCCGAAGCGGCGCCAGAATCCGGAGCGCTTCTCCTGTGGCGGGACGGTCCGTGTGGGGCCGACCTCCAGCGACCAGTCACCCGTTCCCTGGACGACCGCGATGAGCAAGGGCCCCTCCGGCAGCGCGCGCGAGTCCTTCGGACTCCGGTCGTACTTGTTCGCAAGAACATCCGGGTATGGGGCAGGGGCATTGGGGCGGCGGGGCTTGTGTCCCTCGACGCGCAGGGGTCCGGTTGCCTTCGTCGGATGAAGACGGGAGGCCAGCTCGCCCGCGGGCCCGGTGTGAAGCAGCACTTCGGTGCCGCGGCCGGTGGCGGCCTCGCCGAGCTTGCGCGCCGTGCTCACGGGCCGGATCACGATCGTCCATGCGTCGAGGTCGTCGCAGTCGACGCGGAAGCGCAGCGGGTACAGGTTGTCGCACCACATCACCCGCTGCTCGAAACGGTGGGTCGTGTCCGTGTCCCCGAGGTCGACGGCCTCCCTGCCGTCCCAGTCGACGGAGTCCAGGTCGAAGTGGCCCTTGCCGGTCCGGGCGAACTCGACCAGGACGTAGCCGGGCGGTGGAGTGGTGTCCATGGTGAACTTGGCGCCGCCCCGCCCGCTGTACACGATGTCGTCGAACTCCCCGCCGAGGATCCCGGCGGCGGCGACCTCCTCGGGGGGCCGGGTCGGCGAGGGGGTCACCGGAATCGCTCCCGGCTGCCGGGAGGGGGCCTGGGGCGAGGGCTGAGGGTCGGACAGGGCGCCGGACTGGGCCTGGGCGGAAGCATGCGACGAAGCGGAAGCATGCGACGAAGCGGAAGCATGCGACGAAGTGGAGGCGTGCGAGCCGAGACCGTGCGCCTCTGCCCCGCTCTTCGTCAGTCCTGAGCCCCCGCCGTGAGCCTGGCCTCGGCCCTGCGCCGCACCCGAACCCTGCCCCCGCTCCGAATCAGCACCCGACCCAGAGGACTTGCCGACGACCCCGCGGGGAATCTCCACCGGTACTGGCACCGGCACCGGCACGCCGTTCGGGCCCGCGGACTTGCCCACAGTCCCGTGCGGAAGCTCCATCGGCACCGGCCCGCCAGGCACCGGCCCGCCAGACACCAGCCCGCCCGCAGTCGGTGCCGGAACCGGGATGCCGAGGTCTTCCGCCAGCGCCTTGAGACCCCTGTCGTGGCCTTCGCCCACCGCGCGGAACTTCCAGCCGTGATCGCGCCGGTAGTACTCGCCGAGGACGAGCGCCGTCTCGGTGGTGGTGTCATCGATCTCGTACAGGGCGAGTTGCTCGCCGGTCGTGGCGTCCAGCGTCCGCGCCGACAGGCGAGGCACCTGCCCGAGCGTGCCGTTCTGGACGACGGCGATGACCATGATGCGCCGGACGTCCGGTCCGATGCGTTCGGTGTCGAGGTCGACCCGTTCCTCGACCCGCTCCTCGCCCCACTCCTCGACCCGGCCCTCGACCCGTTCGTCCACCGTGTCGACCCGCTGGAGGACCAGGTGCCCGACGGCCTCGCCGGTGGCATCCAGGAGCAGCGCGGAGGCGGTCACCTCCGGTACTCCGTCGCCGGCCGCTTGCCGGGCGACCTCGATTCGCCACGCCTGCCCGGGGATGGGCAGGTTCTCCCCCTTGATGATCTGCGTCACCGCGTCATGCTGGCACGCGGCCCCGGGCAGGTCCACGGTCGGGTGCGCAGGTTCCCGTCGTGCCGCGCTGTACCCGCCACCGCGTTCCGGGCAACTGCGTTCCGGAGGCGACACCGACGACCTTGCCCGCGCCGTGCATCGTTCGTCGGCGTTTCGCGTGTACCTTTTCTAACTTACTGTGGCCAAATATGCGTGTTTGCCGTGACAGCACCGATACGACCCAAGGGGTGGCAGTGAGAGCGGTGAAGCGGAGTCGGACGTCGAAGAGTGCCGCGGTGGTTTCGGCAGCAGTGGTTCTGCTGCTGACGGGGTGCGACGTGCCGGGTGTCTACCGTCCCGCCCGGCCTGCCACCGGAGGGCCGTTCACCTTCTACGTGAGCCCGGACGGCGACGACGAGAACGACGGGATGTCGCCCGAGAAGCCCTGGCGGACCCTCGACCACGCGAACAGTGTGCGGTTCCAGCCCGGTGACCGGCTCCGGATCCGGGGTGGTGCACGGTTCCGCGGGAGCCTCACCCTGGAGAAGGGCGAGGCCGGCAGTGCGGCCGAGCCCGTGGTGATCGAGTCGTACGGGACCGGCCGCGCCACCATCGCCCCGCGGGGCACCTCGGCGATCACGGTGCGGAACACCGGGGGAGTCGAGATCCGGAACCTTTCGCTGGTCGGCGACCGCAAGTCCCTGCGGGAGGGGGTCGGGGTCGCCTTCCGCAACAGCCTTCCCGGCGCCAAGCGGCTCGGCCACGTGAGGATCGCGAACGTGGAGGCCAGGGGCTTCCAGAACGGCATCAGCGTGGGCGCTGACGGGGACGCCGCGGCGGGTTTCAGCGACGTGCGGATCACCGACGTATCGGTGCATCACAACCTCGAAGCCGGACTCGCCTTCTACGGGCCCGTGTTCGACGCCGAGCGACCGAGCTATGCGCACGACAAGCTCAGGATCGAGCGGGTGAAGGCGTACGCCAACGCCGGCGACCCCGAGAGCGACGACCGGAACACCGGCAGCGGCATCACGCTCGGCAGCGTCCGGGACGCGAAGGTCATGCGCTCGGTCGCCCACGACAACGGTGCGAATTCCGCGGCGGACGCCGACGAGGGACCCGAGGGAGTCTGGGTGTACGACTCCACCCGCGTCGTCCTGGAGCACAACACGTCCTACCGGAACCGCACCGGGTCCCACGTCGACGGCGGCGGCTTCGGCCTCGACAACAACGTCTCGAACTCGGTCATGCAGTACAACCTCGCGCACAGCAACGACGGCTCCGGCTTCCTCGTCTACTCCGGGCAGCCGACCGGCGCCCACAAGAACAACATCGTCCGCTTCAACATGAGCTGGGACGACGCGCGGAAACTGCCCGAGTACGGCGGGATCGTCGCCTACGGCACCCGGCTGAGCAACCTGGACATCTACCACAACACGGTGGTGATGCGGTCCGAGAACCTGGCCTCCGCGGAGGCCGCCGGCAGCCGGCCGCCGGCGCTCCGGCTGCGTGACGGCATGCGCGGCGTACGCGTCCACAACAACATCTTCGCCACCGACGGCGGCCCCCTGGTCGAGGCCGACTCCGCCTACGACACCTCCCGGATCCAGCTCCAGGGCAACGACTACTACAGCACCGGCCGTTGGGCCCTGGACTGGGGCAACCGGCGCTACACCACGCTGACCGGCTGGCGTACCGCCTCCCGCCAGGAAATCCTCGACGGGGAGCGAACCGGCTCCAACAACGACCCCTGTCTGCAGGGCCTGGTCGCACCGGTTTCCGACGGGGCCGGCGCCGTGAACCTGGTGCCGCACTGCGAGGGCGCGGTATCGCTCGGCCTGGGGACACAGGCCTTCGGAGTCGACCCCGGGCCCGTCGACTACTTCGGCAACCGACTCGGGACGACGCCGATGGTGGGGGCCGCCCAGCCCCGCGAAGAGGTGGCAGGAGAGGCCGCGGGTGCTCCTGCGGCCCAGGAAGGGGACTGACGGGTCTCCGACGGCGAACGGAATCCGGCCGGGTCCGATGACCCGGCCGGATTCTCGTGTCTGAGGCCAGTTCTCTGAGGCCAGTTCTCTAGGGCCAGTTCTCTGAGGCCAGTTGTCCGAGCTCGGTTCTCTGAAGTCAGTTCTCTGAGGTCAGTGGGGGTGACAGCCCCGTCCGGGCCTACGCCAGGGCTGTGGTGCGGTCGGATCCGGTGGCCGGGGAGGCGATCGTGGCCCGCAGCGGGTCGCGCGGAAGGCCGGTGTCCGTGCGGCTCGTCGGAGCGGGGCGGCCCAGGGCTTTGACCGTCCAGCCGGCGGCCCGCCACTCCTCGTGGGAGAGTGCGTTGCGCCCGTCGATGAGGAGTGGATCGCGTACGACGCGGGCCAGTTTGACCGGGTCCACCTCGCGGTACTGGCTCCACTCGGTGAGGTGCAGGACGAGCTCGGCCCCCCGGCAGGCGGTCAGCAGGTCTGCGCTGCAGCGCAGTTCGGGGTGGGCGAGCTGCGCGTTGGCCGTGCCCTCCGGGTCGTGGACGCGTACGTCGGCGCCCTCGCGGTGCAGTGCGGAAGCGACGGCCAGCGCCGACGAGTCGCGTACGTCGTCGCTGTCCGGCTTGAACGTGGCGCCCAGCACGGTCACCCGACGGTTCGTCAGGTCGCCGCCGACCAGTTGACGGGCGAGCGCGACGGTCCGGGTCCGCTGCCGTTTGTTGATCGCGTCGACCTGTTCGAGGAAGGCCACCGCCGCGCCGACACCGAGTTCCTCGGCCCGGGCGGTGAACGCCCGGATGTCCTTGGGCAGGCAGCCGCCGCCGAAGCCGACTCCGGCGTTCAGGAACCGTCGGCCGATCCTGGTGTCGTGGCCGAGGGCGTCGGCGAGGGTGGCGACGTCGGCGCCCGCCGCGTCGCAGACCTCGGCCATCGCGTTGATGAACGAGATCTTCGTGGCGAGGAAGGAGTTCGCCGCGACCTTCACCAGCTCGGCCGTGTTCGGGTCGGTGCTGATGTAGGGCACGCCCGCCGCGAGCATCGGCGCGTACACCCGGCGCAGGGTGTCGTCGGCCTCGCGGCTGGTGGCGCCGACCACGAGCCGGTCCGGCCGCAGGGTGTCCTCGACGGCGAAGCCTTCGCGCAGGAACTCCGGGTTCCACACCACCTCGGCGCGTACCCCTGCCGGCGCGAGGCCCGCGATACGGGCGGTCAGTCGGGCCGTCGTGCCCACCGGGACCGTGGACTTGCCGACGACCAGGCAGGACGCGGGCAGGTGCGGAACGAGCCCGTCGACGACTGCGTCCACGTACCGCAGGTCCGCCGCCTGCGAGCCGGCCCGCTGCGGGGTGCCGACGCAGATGAAATGGACCTCGCCGTGCGCCGCGGCCTCGCGCAGGCTGGTGGTGAAGCGCAGGCGCCCGGAGGCGAGGGCGCGGGTCAGGACGTCGTCGAGACCCGGCTCGTAGAACGGGGGCCTGCCTTCGGCGAGGGAACTGATCTTCTCGGTGTCGACGTCGACACCGAGGACGTCATGACCGATGTCGGCCATGCACGCGGCGTGCACGGCTCCCAGGTAGCCCGTGCCGATGACGGTCAACCGCATGTGGGGTTCTCCTGTCTGAGGGGAAGCGTGTGAGGGGAAGCGTGGGAGGGGAGGGCGGCACGGCAGGCGTCAGGGGGCGTAGCCGTACGGGTTCTGCTGCTGGAAGTTCCAGGAGTCTCGGCACATCGCGGCCAGATCGCGCCGCGCCGTCCAGCCCCAGGCCGCGGCGACCTTGGCCGGGTCGGCCACCAGCTCCGCGACGTCGCCTGGCCGGCGAGGCGCGACGCGGTGCGGGACCGGCCGACCGGACGCCTCTTCGAAGGCCCGCACGAGCTCCAGGACGGACGAGCCGCGCCCGGTGCCGAGGTTGAAGACCTGCAGGCCGGGCTTGTCGTCGAGGTGGTCGAGGGCGGCCACGTGCCCCTCGGCGACGTCCACGACGTGGATGTAGTCGCGCACCCCCGTGCCGTCCCGCGTCGGGTAGTCGTCGCCGAAGACGCTGAGCTCCTCGCGGCGGCCCACCGCGATCTGGGTGAGGAACGGCATGATGTTGTCGGGCACGCCGCTCGGGTCCTCGCCGAGCAGCCCGCTGGGGTGCGCGCCCGCCGGGTTGAAGTACCGCAGCGCCAGCACCCGGAGTTCCGGCACGTGCCGGCACAGGTCCGCGAGGATCCGCTCGCAGGTCCACTTGGTGGTGGCGTACGGGTTGGTGGGCGCGGCCGGGGAGTCCTCGGCGAGCGGGACGACCGTCGCGTCGCCGTAGATCGAGCAGGACGACGAGAACACCAGCCGGTGCACGCCGTGGTCGTGCATCGCGGACACGAGCGCCGTCGTACCGCCGACGTTGATGTCGTAGTACGTGAGCGGGATCCGCACCGATTCGCCGACGGCCTTCTTCGCGGCGAAGTGGATGACCGCGTCGACCGGGTGGCTCGTGAACACGGCGTCCAGCGCCCGCCGGTCGCGGACGTCCGCGGTGTGCACGGCGGCGATCGGGCGGCCCGCGATCTTCGCGACGCGTTCCAGCGCCTCCGGGGAGCTGTTCGAGTGGTCGTCGAGGACGACCACCTCGTGACCGGACCGGAGGAGTTCGACACAGGTGTGGCTGCCGATGAAGCCGGCGCCACCGGTGACCAGGACGGTCTTGGGCACGGGAGACCTCGTTTCTCGAGCGGCCGCGAGGGGCCGTCACCAGGCGTAGAAGCCGGTGAGGTAGGTGGGGAAGACGGCGATGGCGAGTGCCAGGGGGAGCAGGCAGACCAGACCGGCGGTCAGGGGGACCGCGGCGGTGCGCAGCGCGCGGAACGCGGGAGCCCCGGTGGCCCGGGAGGTCTCCTTGACGTGCAGCGCGCCGATGGCGAGCGTGACGGCGGTGTACGAGGCGGAGCCGAGGATGCAGAGGAAGACGTAGCCGACGGCGGGTCCGGTGAACTGGCCGACGAGGGCCGAGCACGACAGGAACAGCGTGATCACCAGGTACGGCGCGACGGCGCGCAGCGGGAGCGGCTCCAGGCCGTCGCGCTTCTTCGGGGTCACCTTGAAGGTGATCTGACGGGGCCGCAGCTTCTGCGTGACCGCGGCCAGCACGCCCCATGCGACGTAGGGCCACCGGGACAGGCCGAAGAGCCAGATCTCCCAGCTGAAGATCGGGGCGTCCTTCGGGCGCAGCAGACCGCAGCGACGGCAGAGCAGCGTCAGCAGGATCAGCCAGACCGACATGCTCCAGAAGTGGGCCAGGAACGAAAGGTAGTTGACGTTGATCCACGGTGCGCCGGTGATCGCGGCGATCGGCGGCAGCAGGATGCCCATGAGGGTGGCGACGGCGAGCAGCGGGTAGTACATCAGGGCCGCGCCGAAGCGGATCCGCAGCTTCATCGGCATGCGCCCCAGGTGGCGCGGCAGCATCCCGAGGAGCATCACGGCCAGGCTGCGCGACCACTGGAACTCCTGGGTGATCATCGCGCCGAAGGTGATCGGACCCTCCCCGTGCGCCTCCGCGTCGATCGCGAACGCGCCCTGCCATCCCGCGGAGGTGAGCAGGAACGTCGTGGAGAAGTCCTCGGCGAGTTCCGGGCCGAGGCCGCCGATGTCCCGGAGCGCCCGGGTGCGGACCGCGTAGTGCGAGCCGATGCAGACCGGGGCGAGGCCGGCGGAGTGGCCGAGCTGGACGGGGCCGTGGAACATGGCCTCACGCTGCAGCCTGCCGCGGGCCGCCCAGGACTGGCCGGCGTTGGAGTCGCAGACGCTCGGCGCGGCGACGTAACCGATGCTCGGGTCGGCGAACGGCCGGACGACCTCGGCGAGGTAGCGCGGGCCGGGCACGTGGTCGCAGTCGAGCTGGGCGACGACGTCGTAGCGCTCGTAACCCCAGTGGTCGTAGAAGAAGGCGAGGTTGCCCTCCTTGCAGCGGGTGCGCCGCGGCCACTCGGCCCGGTGGTAGTCCGCGCGGCCCCTCCGGCAGGAGAGGCCGACGCCGTGCGCCAGGCACCAGTCCACGATCTCGTCGGTGGGGTCCTCGTCGCACAGCCACACGTCATAGGCGTACGGGAACTGCTGGTGGAGCATCGCCTCCAGGGTGGTGCGGGCGATGTCCCAGCCCTCGGACGGGGCGCGGGTGACCACGAAGGCGGTGCGCAGGGCGGGCACCTCCACCGCCGGGTCGAAGCGCCGCATCCGGATCAGCGCGACGATGAAGTGCACCGGCAGGTAGGTGAGGTAGAGCAGCAGGGCACTGTTGACGACGAGGCCCAGCCAGCCGATGCGGTGGGACGGTTCGAGCCACCACGTCCAGAACCAGACCAGGCAGGCGACCCAGCCGAGGGAGAGCAGCGCGACCACGAGGCGGTCGAAGCGGGAGAAGGCCCGCACGAAACTGGAGCGGAGCGGCGTGAGCCCGTGTGCCGGCCGTGCCAGGACCGGACCGTCCGGGCCGATGGAGGCCACCGAGCCGTTCGAGAGGGCCTCGATCTCCCTGCCCAGCGCTTCCCATTCCTCCGGTGAGCCGGGGGAGGGCGCGGCGAGTGGGAGATCCTGGAAGGTACCGGTCCCGTCGAGGGGACCTTGCTCCAGCGACGTCATGACAGCGGTTTCTCCAGGCGGTGTGACAGCGGCCGTGGGGCGTGGGGCATGGGGAGGAACGAAGTACGGGGCACGAGGCCGGCCGGGGCGGCTTCGGCCGGCCTCGGCGTGCGGATCAGCCGCCCGTGGCGGAAGCGCCGGGGGTGGCGGACGCCACGCCGGAGACGGCGGTGGTCGGGCCGGGGATCGTCTGGGTGGTGGGGACGGCCGGATGGGTGACGGCGGCCAGCGGAACGGTCTCGTCCTGGCCGCCGCGGATCGCCGCGGCCGAGGTGCGCAGCCGGTCCGGGCACGCCGCGAAGTAGTCGACGGTCCGGCGCAGGCCCTCGGAGATGTCGACCTCCGGTTCCCAGCCCAGGACGTCACGGGCGCGGGTGATCACCGGGCGCCGGCGGACCGGGTCGTCGACCGGCAGCGGGTGGTACTTCACCTCGGACGCCGAACCGGTCATCGCGAGCACCAGCTCGGCGAGCTCGGTGACGGTGCGTTCGACGG
Organism: Streptomyces sp. NPDC093089; assembly: GCF_044754405.1. Taxonomy (NCBI): domain Bacteria; kingdom Bacillati; phylum Actinomycetota; class Actinomycetes; order Kitasatosporales; family Streptomycetaceae; genus Streptomyces; species Streptomyces sp. NPDC093089. Next base: position 84,953 of record NZ_JBIVPA010000015.1, on the reverse strand, counting down.
GGTTGCCGAGGTTGAACGGGCCCAGCTCGCCGGAGTCGATGAGGGCGAGGAGGCCGCGGACGAGGTCGTCGACGTAGCAGAAGCTGCGGGTCTGCTTGCCGTCTCCGTAGATGGTGAGCGGCTCGCCGGTCAGGGCCTGGGTGATGAAGCTGGACACCACCCGGCCGTCGTGCGGCCGCATCCGCGGGCCGTAGGTGTTGAAGATCCGGGCGATGCCCACGTCCACACCGTGGGTTCGGCGGTAAGCGGCCGACACCGCCTCGGCGTATCGTTTCGCCTCGTCGTAGACGCTGCGCGGGCCGATCGAGTTCACATTGCCCCAGTACGCCTCCTCCTGAGGGTGGATCAGTGGATCCCCGTAGATCTCACTGGTCGACGCGAGGATGAAACGGGCGTTGTGGCGCAGGGCAAGCCGCAGGGCGTTCTCGGTGCCGCGGCTGCCGACCGCGAGGGTCTCCAGCGGCTGCCGCAAGTAGTCGGGCGGGGAGGCGGGGGACGCCAGGTGGGCGACGGCGTCGACGCGGCCGGGGACCTCCACGGCCTCGCTCACGTCGGCGTACTGGAATTCGAAGTCCGGATGGCTGAGCAGGTGGGCGACGTTCTGGGGATCGCCCGTCGAGTAGTTGTCCAGGCACACCACCGCGTCGCCGCGCCGCAAGAGCGCCTCGCACAGGTGGGACCCGAGGAATCCACCGCCACCGGTCACGGCAACGCGCATTCATTTCTCCAGGAATGGGAACCGAACTGGCCTCGCGCCCCGCCCGCCGACGCCCGGACCGCACATCACCGGACGAACCGACAAGCAGAGCGCTCTCTCGGAAACGCATAGGCGAGACTATGGTCTTAAGTCCGGAATTATGAGGAGGCAAATCGAGCGCTGGGCCGTTCGGCGAGCAACGCACCGACGCGTACGAGCCCCGATCTCCGGCCCCACAAAGCCCTTGCCTTCGAACGAGCCACTCGACGGACGTCACACGCACGGGTGAGACAGCGGCGGGCGCGCCCCCTGGCCGCCCCTGCGCACACCTGCACACGCCCCGCCCGCTCGACGTCACCCGCCCGGAACCACCCGGGACCCGAACCGCTTCACGTATACGGCGCGCCCGGCCGGAAACTCCGCAAGCGTCCCGCCGCCCCAGTCGTGGTCGAAGTACGCCTGGTACGCGACCTCACCCCACACGAAGTACTCCGCCATCCGGTCGACGAAGGCCGCGTCGTCCCCGCCGCCCGCGAACGCGTCCCCGCGGCGGTGCAGCCCCCACTCCGCGCACACGTTCCGCTTCCCCCGCGCTCGGACGAACGCCACGTGCGCGTCGAGCCCCATGACCTGGGAGCGGATCCACGACCAGCGGCCGGCGGGCGAGGCGCGGGGGTCGCCCCACTTCAGGTCGTACGCGTTCATGCCCAGCCAGTCGACGTACGCGTCCCCCGGGTAGTAGTCGGCGAAGCCCCGTAGCCGCCGCCCCGGCTGCAACCCCAGCGAACTCGACAGCTCGAAAGTGAAGTCCGCGCCGGACGTCGCCCGGAACACCTCGACGACGTGCCGGAACAGCGCCGCGTAACCCGCCGGATCGTCCGTCGCCTGCCACGGACCGATGGCCCGGTTGTTCGGCTCCCAACCGAGCCGGACGAGCGCATCGCCGTGCCCCGACTCCACCAGAGCCCGCGCCGCCCGCACGTACGCCTCGTCGAACTCGCCCGCCACGCCCCGTGCGAACGCCCCCGCGAACCCGTCGACCAGCATCGGAATCCCGTACACGAACGCCGAGCCCGGCCGCTCGTCGCGCCACTTGCGCCAGGGGCCGAGCTGGTGGCGGTGCATCGTCACCGGATCGAAGTCCATCCAACTCCCGTGCGGCACATAGTCATTGCCGATTTGCACGGGTCGGCCGAGCAACTCCTCGTGCCGAACCGTGGCGGCCACCGCTTCGGCCCCGTACCCCTTGTACACGCCCAGCGCAGGACCAGCGGACCTGTCGACGACGCACCTCCACGAGAACGGCGGAACGGACTTCTCCCGGACCCCGTCAGCATCCCCGAGACCGTCCCGGCACGGAGCCACCCCGGACGCACGTGTCGCTCCCTTGCTCCCCCGCCCCTCGTTCCCCTCCATGCCCCTCGCCCCCGTGCCACCGCTGCCCGACCGGGGGCTTCTGTCGCGGCGCGGCGACACCCCCGGAATTTCGATGCGAAAGCGATGCGATTTGTGGCGACAGGTGTGTCGGCCGGACCGTGAGGGGCAACGGGGGCACCGAGGCCGCGGGGGCGCCGCTCCCGTCGCGACGACAACGGTCTCGGCGGACGCCCGCGTCACCGGCCGGAGAAGACCGCGGTACAGCACGGCCGGCCGTCGTAGCCGCACCGGCCGACGGCCGTCACACGAGGGGTGGAGAACGATGAACGGACGAAGCGTTGCCGTGGTGGGGGCGGGGGTGGCGGGCCTCACCGCGGCCTACTTCCTCTCGCGCACGCACGACGTCGTGCTGTACGAGTCGGAGGACCGGCTCGGCGGCCACGCGCACACCCACGAGCTGCCGACCGCCGAAGGCGGCACGCTCCACGTCGACACCGGCTTCATCGTCCACAACGAGCGCACCTACCCCCACCTGCTGAGTCTCTTCCGCGAGCTGGGGGTCACCACACAGGACGCCGAGATGAGCATGTCCGTCCGCTGTGAGGGATGCGGGCTGGAGTACGCCGGTGCCCGCGGCGTCCGCGGCCTCCTCGGCGGCGGCAACGCCCGCGGGTTCCGGCACCTGCTGATGCTGGCCGACGTCCCGCGGTTCCACCGCGCCGCACGCGGCCTGCTGGACGCGGACGACCTGACCCTCACCCTCGACGGCTTCCTCCGCGCCCACCGCTTCTCCGACCACTTCGTCAGCCACTTCGCGATCCCGCTGGTCGCCGCCGTCTGGTCCTGCGCCCCCGACACCGCCCTGCGCTACCCCGCCGCCTACCTCTTCCGCTTCCTCGACCACCACGGGCTCCTCTCGGTGACCGGGTCCCCGCAGTGGAAGACCGTCGCCGGCGGCTCCGCCGCGTACGTCGAACGCGTCGCGAAGTCCATCGCCTCCGTACGGACCGCGACCCCGGTGCGCGCCGTCGTCCGAGGCGCCGACCGCGCCACGGTCGTCACCGACGACGGCGAGTCCACCGAACACGCCGCCGTCGTGATCGCCGTCCACCCCGACCAGGCCCTGCGGCTCCTCGCCGACCCCACCGAGCAGGAAAGCCGCGTCCTGGGCGCCTTCCCCTACTCCCGCAACCCCACCGTGCTGCACCGTGACACGAGCGTCCTGCCGCGTTCGCCGCACGCCCGCGCGTCCTGGAACTACCTGCTGCCCTCCTGCACCGCACGCCCCGGCGCCGTCCAGGTCAGCTACGACATGAACCGGCTCCAGCGACTCCGTACCGGCGAACCGCACATCGTCACGCTCAACCCCGGCGACCGCGTCGACGAGACGACCGTCCTGGCCCGCATGACGTACGAACACCCCGTCTACACCCCGGAGTCGGTGGCCGCCCAGCGCCTCCTGCCCACGCTCCGCACCCCGGTCACCGCGTACGCGGGCGCCTACCACGGCTGGGGCTTCCACGAGGACGGCTGCCGCTCGGGCGTCGAGGCCGCACGTCACTTGGGAGCGCCCCGATGACCTCCGCCGCCGCCCCGGCCCTGTACGAGACCGAGATCGCCCACACCCGCGTCACCCCGATCCGCCACGCGCTGCGCCACCGCACCTACATGTGGCTGGTCGACCTCGACGACCTGCCCCTGCTGCCCCGTCCGCTGCGCCCCCTCGCCCGCTTCGACCCGGCCGACCACTTCGACGGCGACGCCCCCACCCTGCGGGCCGGCCTCGACGCCTGCCTCGCCGCCCACGGCGAGCGGAGGGCGGACGGGCGGGTCCTCATGCTGGCGCACGCGCGCGTGCTGGGGCACGTCTTCAACCCGCTCACTCTTTACTGGTGCCACGACCGCGCCGACCGCCTCGTCTGCGTCGTCGCCGAGGTGCACAACACGTACGGCGGACGCCACGCGTACCTGCTGCACCCCGACGCCCAGGGCCGCGCCGAGACGGCCAAGGAGTTCTACGTCTCCCCGTTCCTCGACGTCGAGGGCGCCTACCGCATGCGCCTCCCGATCCCCGGCGACCGCCTCGACCTGACCGTCCAGCTCCGCCACACGGACGGCTCCCGCCCGCTGACCGCCACCGTCCACGGCACCCGGAGGCCCGACGGCGCACGCGGCCTGCTCGCGGCCGCCCTCCGCCACCCCTGGTCGACCGCCGCCGTCTCCTTCGGCATCCGCCGCCACGGCGTCCGCCTCTACCTCAAGGGCCTGCCCGTCCGGCCCCGGACCGCCCGCACCCCCACGACCGTCTCCACCCCGCAGGAAGGCACCCCGTGACCCTCTCGCTCCCCCCGTCCGCCGTGCACGCCGGCCACGTGCCCGTCGACCCGCAGCGCTGGCCCGACGTCGCCCGGCTGCCCCGTGCCTCGGCCGCACGCACGGCCGTCGCCCGGCTGCTCGTGGAGCGCGCCCTCGCCCGGCTGCCCCTGCGGATACGAGCAGGCGGGACGGGCGGCCTCCTCGCGGGTCCGCGGGACTCCGGAGACAGCTCCGAGCCGACGCTCACGCTCCACGACCCGGAGGCCTTCCACCGCCGGATCGGCGCCGACGGGCTGATCGGCTTCGGGGAGTCGTACATGGCCGGAGAGTGGGACGCCGACGACCTCGTCGGCGTCCTCACCGTCCTCGCCCGCCACGTCGACGACCTCGTCCCCGCCCCGCTGCGCCGCCTCCGGGGAGCCTGGGTCCGCCGCAGGCCCGAGACCGACCTCAACACGCCCGACGGGGCCCGCGAGAACATCCAGCGCCACTACGACCTCTCCAACGACCTCTTCGCCCTCTTCCTCGACCCCGGCCTCAGCTACTCCTCGGCCGTCTTCGACCCCCTCCCGCACGCGTCGGAAGTCCTCACCGACACCGCCTTCACCGCCGCCCAGCACCACAAGATCGACCGCCTCCTCGACCTCGCGGACACCGGCCCGGGCACCGAACTCCTGGAGATCGGCACCGGCTGGGGCGAACTCGCGATCCGCGCCGCCGCCCGCGGCGCCCGCGTCCGCACCGTCACCCTCTCCGAGGAACAGCTCGTACTCGCCCGCCGCCGCGCCGCCCTGGCCGGCGTCGCCGACCGCGTCAGCGTCGAACGGATCGACTACCGGCACGTCCGCGGCCGCTACGACGCCGTCGTCAGCGTCGAGATGATCGAGGCCGTCGGCGCCGAGTTCTGGCCCGACTACTTCACCGCACTCCGCCGCCTCCTCGCACCGGGCGGCCGCATCGCGCTCCAAGCCATCACCATGCCCCACGAACGGATGCTCGCCACCGCCCGCACCCACACCTGGATCAGCAAGTACGTCTTCCCCGGCGGCCTGATCCCCTCCCCGGAGGCCCTCGCCCACGAGAGCGCCGCCGCGGGCCTCCGCATCACCCACGACACGGGATACGGCGACCACTACGCCGAAACCCTCCACCAATGGCGCGCCCGCTTCCGCCACAACGACGCCTCCGTGGCCGCCCTCGGCTTCGACCGCGTCTTCCAGCGCATGTGGGACCTCTACCTCGCCTACTCCGAGGCCGGATTCCGCTCCGGGTACCTCGACGTCCGCCAGCTGCGGCTGACCGCCGCCGGCGACACGGAGACGGAGACGGGCGGGAAGACGTCATGAGCGTCGTCGACACCGAGGCACTCGCCCTCGTCCTCGCCGCCTCGGCGGCCACCGCACTCACCGTCATGCTCGTGACCTTCGCGATCGGCACCGCGAGACGACTGCACAGGATCGTCGACATCGCCTGGGGCATCGCCTTCGCCGCCGTCGCGATCGTCGCCTGGTCCCTGGCGGACGGTTACGGCGACGACGCACGCCGGACCGTCGTCGCGGCCGCCACCGTGCTCTGGGGGCTGCGGCTCGCGTTCCACATCGCCCGTCGCGGACGCGGCCACGGTGAGGATCCCCGCTACGCCCGGATGCTCGCCCGAGCCCCCGGCAACCCCACCTTCTACGCACTGCGGAAGGTCTACGTCCTCCAGGGCGCCCTCGTCTGGCTCGTCTCCCTCCCCGTCCAGATCGCCGTCCTGCTGCCCCGCTCTCTGGACACGACCGCCTACCTCGGCCTCGCCGTCTGGGCCGCCGGCCTCACCTTCGAAGCGGTGGGGGACCACCAACTCGCCCGCTTCAAGTCCGACCCGGCGAACCGCGGCCACGTCATGGACCGAGGCCTGTGGAGCTGGACCCGCCACCCCAACTACTTCGGAGACTTCCTCGTCTGGTGGGGCCTCTACCTCACGGCCTGCGCCACCTGGCAGACCGCCCTGCTCTCCCTCGTCTCCCCGCTCGTCATGAGCGCCCTCCTCATCTGGGGCAGCGGCAAACGCCTCCTGGAGGCCCACATGGCCGACCGCCCCGGCTACGCGGCCTACCGCGCGCGCACGAGCGGCTTCATCCCCCGCCCACCCCGCAACCACCCCACGACCCGGCCGTGGCGCGGCAAGCCGGTGTCATGAGCGCCAGGCCTCGGCGGCCGTCGGAAGACGGGCCACCACCCCGTCCGCCAACCGCTCGAACTCCCCTCCCAGGAACGGGGATGCCAGCCGGGCCAGCCCCTTGAACCGCAGCGACGCCCGGTACGTCAGCCGCGTGGCCGTCCCCTCCTCGGTGAACCGGAGGTCGTCCCGGGCCGTCACCGTCCGGTTCTCCCCGACGAACACCAGCCGGGCGGACTCCCTCACGACGAGCTCGTACCGCAACTCCGTCGTACGACCCCGGAACCGCGACGTGTTCCGCCACCGCGCCCCCACCCGCACCGGCCCCTCGTCGAGCCGCTCGCAGCGGACCGTGCCGGGGTCCCACTCCTCGGCCCGCCCGAAGTCCTCCAGGTACGCCACGACCTCGGCCAACGGCCGATGCACCATCACCACCCGCTCCACACTGATCACAGCAACAACCCTCCTCCTCCACTCCCACCGGCACACCTGACGGCGCCGGGTCACCTTCTCTTCCGCTCCGGAGACTCACCCGGATGCACCGGCGGTGCGCCGGGGGCGCCGTCCGTCGAGGGAGCGCGGCGGTCGGCAGGACTCGGCAGCGCCATCGGCGATGTCGGTCTCACTCCCCATGGCCGTGGAGTGCGGCCCTCGCGCTCGGGCACGGCCGGGCACCGGCTACCCTCCACCGTTCCAAGGGGAGGGAAGATCAAGATGAGGTGTGTGAGCGGGCAACGCCGCAGACTTACGGCCGCTGCTGTCACCGGCGTCTTCGCGGTCACCGGGGGAGCTGTCGCAGCGGCCGACACCGCGGCCACCGAACAGGAGACGGCTGTCGGTTTCCCGCTGAATGCGGAGGTCGTGAGCGCCGGCACCACCGGCTTCCTGTCGCGCACCAATGTCACCGTCGGCGCCGTGCCCGAGTACCGCTGGACGCGACTCGCCGACGGAACGTCGACCGTGTTGCCCGGCTGGGCGAGAGGCGGTGGATCCGACCTCGTGGTGACCGGGGACGGATCGAGCCCCTGGGCCAGTCAGGTCCTCATGGTGCACGCCATGGCGGCGCCGGAAGTGGAACCGGTGCGGGTCGATCTGCGTGAGCTCGGTGACAACCACGCATTCGGCGGGGTGGTCGGCGCGACCTTGATCGTGCACGCGATGCAGGGCGACACGGCCTCGGCGACCCGGCTCGTGACGTTCGCCGAGGGCCGTGGTCGTGGAGCTGCGCGAGGACGGCGTCCAGCACGGGCGGCCGGGCGCCGTCTCCACGACACATGTGGCCTGGCAGTCGCGGAACGACCGCAACATCGGCCGCATCTCCGTGGCCCGGCGGGGCTCCGCCGACGTGCGGTACGTCGAAGGCCCCGGTTTCAACCCGGACATGTTCCACCTGCTCGGCGGCTGGGTGGTCTCGGGCTACCCGGTGACCCTGGAGCAGCGGGCACCGTACGCGCCCGGGCGGCCTCTCCTGGCTCGCCTCTCCGAGACGGGGGAGACCGTCGAGGTCCTCACCCACTGCTCCTCCGCCGTGACCACCCCGGACGGTTCCCTCCTGGTCCGCGGTGGCACGCTCGACCGGGACGAGGGCCTCTACCGGGTGTCGCTCGGGGAGAGCGGCAAGCCGGTCGCCGAGCTCGTCGCGTCCACGGGGCAGACGACGGCCGTCAAGTATCTCGGCACGAGCGTTCCGGACACGATCGCCTTCGACCGCATCGGCCAGGGCATGGACCTCGGCCGGGACTTCTCCCGGGTCGACACCGACGTATGGCTGACACTGGTCCACACGCGCACGGGCGAGCGCTCGCAGCGGAAGATCTGGTCCACGGACCCGACCGCCCGGGGTGAGGGCTACCGCAACGGGCAGCGCATCGGCTGGCGTTGGGACGGCTCGAATCCGGTCAACCCCTTGAAGGCCGCGTACGACGGCGACTACACGTGGGAGATCACCGCGAGCCCGGACGACGGCATCGGGCCGGCGGCGCGCGCCTCCGGCCGTTTCACGGTCAACCGGCCTGCGGCGCCGCACGACTACGACGGCAACGGCACGCCCGATGTCCTCATGTCCAACGCCTACGGCCGCCTTCTGCGCGCCGACACGAACAGAACACCGTCCGGCGACGCCGTCCAACATGTTCTGGGCCACATCCCCCAGGTCGGTCGCGGCTGGAGCACGTACGACCGTGCCGAGTCCGTCGGGGACCTCGGCGGCACTCCCGTGGGCGACGTGGTCGGCCGGGACAAGAGCGGTGCGCTCTGGCTGTACCAGGGCACGGGCATCGGCGACACCCCTCCTTCCTGGGACGGCTGAAGATCGGCACCGGCTGGCAGATCTACGACCAGCTCGCCGGCGGATCCGACCTCACCTGCAACGGCCGGCCCGACCTCCTCGCCACCGACAAGTCGGGCGGCCTCTGGCTCTACGCCGCCACCGGCAACATCAACGCGCCCCTGTCCCCGCGGAAGCGGATCGGCAGCGGCTGGAACACGTACCCGCACCTTGTCGGCATCGGCGACGGCAACGGTGACGGCCGTGCCGACCTGCTCGCCATGGACACCGGCGGCGTCACGTACTCGTACGCGGGAACCGACGACCACACCAAGCCCTTCAGGAGCCGGGTCGCCACCGACTTGACCAACGACTACACGTGGTTCCGCCCCCTGAGCGCCTTCTGACACTTCCGCACTCCCACGACCTCACCCACTCCGCACCGCTGCCTCTGTCCGCGTGCCGGCCGGCGGCGGTGCGGAGGGTGGGGTGGTGCGGTGGTGCGGTGCTGCCACGGGTAGGCCTGAAGGAGGCCTGAACGGTCTGACCGACCGCGCTCGCGGGTGCTCGCCACCGGGTGCCCGAACTGCGTCCGGCTGCACGCTGTTGTGCGGTAAACGCGTAATTCAAGGCCTCGAATTCTCGGTTGACCGGACTTCCGGTTCGGGTGATGGTGGCGCTCGCGGCCGCGTGCGTGCGGCCTGCTGCACCAGGGGTGGGGACTCTTGAACGACAGCTGTGACCGCGTGCGTCACGACGTGCGAGGGCGGATCGACGCGCTCGTCGCCGCCGGCCGGCCGGGGGAGGCGCGGGCCGTCGCGCGGGACGCGCTGGACGCGGACGGGCCCGATGCCGGGCTCTTCCTCGCACTTGCGCGTGCGCACATGGCCGAGGACGACGACGATCATGACGATGCTGCCGAGCAGGTCTTCCGCAAGGGCCTGGACGCATTTCCGGATGACGTAGGTCTGCTCGCCGGGTACGCGGAACTGTGTGCCGGCACGGACGCGCTGGACCGGCCCGGGCGACATGCCCGGGGTCCCGTGCTCTTGGCCCGCCTGAAGGAACTTGCCCCGTATGCACCGGAGTTGCTACGGGTCGAGGCTGTGGGAAGCTCCGTCTCCACGAACTCCAGGAGCGGTGTCCCGGTGCGCAGGGTGCAGGCGTACGACGCGGCCCGCTCCTTCGCCGAAGCGCCCACGCCTCAGGCCGCCGCCGCGCGGGCCGCGCAGTGGGCCGCCGGAGCCCCGCGCGATCTGCGGCTCGTCGTGCTCGCCGAGACGACCGGTGCTCTCGCCGCCCCCGGCCGGAGCTGGTCGCGCCTGCTGCTGCGCAGGGGCTCCGAGTACCGCTTCGCTGTCAGCGTGCTCGTCGCCGTGTTGATCGTCGTGCGCATCAGCGCGGCACCGTCGCTGCCGTACGGCGTGGCGACGGGAGCGGCTCTGCTGCTGGCGCTGCCGTTCGTCGGCCTCCGCAGGCAGCTGCGGACCGCCCGCGAGCGGGCTGCCGAGCGGATGGCGGCGGCCGTCACCGCGGCCGCACCCGATGCCGAAGAGGCGGGCGCGGTGGGCGACGGGGGAGACGGCTTCGGGCCGCCGGAACTGCGTCCCGTACCGCGCGTCACCCCTCGCGAGTACGCCTTCGCCGGAGCCGGACTGGCCTCCTGATGGCCGTCGGCGCCACCGCGTACGCCTCCTCCCTCGCCTATCCCCGCTACGACATCGCCGCTCACGAGACCTTCCGGGGCTTGCAGGGCTACGACCCGCGCGACGAGTTGAATCCGTTCGGTGCCGTGCCCGACAGCGAACTGAAGGACTGGACGGCTCGCGCGTACGTCGCCGAAGACGGCAGCGCGGACGCCACCGCCGACTACCTGGTGGCCGTCGCGACCGGAGACTTCCACGAGATGCGCGCGTCGTACGTGTACGACGGCGGCATCGCCCCCATGGACACGGACGGAATCGGCACCGTCCACGACGACTGGCGGGCCGGCGACGGCCCGTACGGGGGCTGGATGCGGTGCCTGAACTACACCGGGGCGAGCTCGGGCACGCCGCGGGCCATGTGCGTGTGGGGCGACAAGGGCAGCATGGGCGCGGTCCTGTTCACGACCGGGGACAAGACCCACGACGCGGTCGAGGAGACGGCCCGCTCCATCGGCGCCGACTTCCTCCGACCCGCGGGGGACTGACCTGGTTCCCGTCCGGTTCGACCGCCGGACGTCAGCCCCGGGGCACCGCGACGAACGCCTCCCTGGGCGTGGCGGTGGGCGTGTAGCGGTAAGCGGTAGCGGTGCGCGTGGTCGGGACCAGGTCCTGGTGGATCACCTTGGACACGGCCTGGATCGTGTTCACGCCGTAGGTCATGGTGCTGTTGCCGTCGGTGAGCACGGTGATGGTGTAGTCGTGGCCGCCGCCCTTGAAGGCGCCGATGCTGTGGACGCGCCAGCCGCGCGTCGCGCGCTGCAGCCACCCGTTCTTGACGTGTATGGCCACGGAGGAGGGCGCGCCGGCCGGGGTGCCCCACTTCTGCGAGGTGACGACGCTGCCCATGAGCTTGAGGATGTAGGCGCGGGAGGTGTCGCTCAGGACGGTGTTCCTGGCGGTGATCAGCGAGAGCAGCCGCTGCTCGTCGTTGACGTTGATCTGGGTGAGTCCCCAGTAGCCGCCGGACCCGGGCACCGTCCGCGTCATGCCGGCAGCGGCCAGGAAGCCCTTCACCTTGGTGACGCCGAGCTGGTTCCACAGGGAGGTGGTGGCCGCGTTGTCGGACTTGGTGATCATGGCGGTGGCGAGGTTGGACTCGCGGGTGGTCAGGTACCGGTTGGTCTTCTTGGCGTCCCAGAGGAGCGTGGCGAGGACGGTCACCTTCACGACGCTGGCCGAGTCGTACGAGGTCGTGGCGCGCAGCGTGCAGGTGGTGTTCGTGGTGCGGTCGCGCACGCCGACGGCGACGGTGCCGGAGCGCGTGGCGAGGGCGGCGGTGATGTCCTTCTGAAGCTTCGCGGCGAGCCCGGCCTTGCCGGACGTGCAGCTGACCTGCGGCGTGGCGGCGGCGGCAGGCGCCGCGCCCGCGACGGCCGGCACGAGGATCCCGGCGGCGGCCACGGCCGGAAGCACGCGGGCACGCAGGGATATGTGGTGAGTCATGTGTGGGTCCCCCATGAAAACGAAACGAACACGCCTACGGCGCACACTCGTCCTCTATGACGCTTGAGCGAGCGGATGGTTGCACGAGTTCACGGAATCGTTGGATCGGGTGTCCCGCGCACGCGCTGCCGCCGCGGCAGGACCCGACCGCTGATCATGCCAACCGGCGGCCGGCCCCTCCTCAAGCAACCCGAACCATCCCAAATGCCGCCAAGTCCCTCCAGTGGTACCGGCGTGCGCCCCGACGGTCCCCGGCGCCCGTGCCCGAGAGGGCAGGTGCCTGCGATATGCGACTGACAGATCATCCGGGAAGTGCTTAGGATGCCGGCGATGAAGAACTTCTCCCTTTTCGGATGGGGGGAATCGTCCGCGCAAGGTGAGTGCTGATGGCACTTCGCTTCGCGGAACCGATTCCCGCCCGCCTGTTGATGTGGCAGCGCGTACGTGAGTACGCCGTGCCACCGTCCATGATCGAGATCGCTACCGCACGCCGTGTGGCGGGCGACTGGGCGGGAGCCTGCGCCGCCGCCCGGATGGACGTCGATCTCGATCTGCGCGCCGTGCGCGTCCGCCACGGCACCGACCTCGCTCACCGCCTCCGGGCCGATCTGCGTCGACTGGCGCCGGATCTGCTGCGCTGGCACATGCCCCGCATCGCCCCTGACGGGCGGCTCCGCCCCGGCCTCACCCTGTCGTTGGCCCGCTACGGCGCCCCCGGCACCGCGGCACCGCACCTCGTCGTACGGACACCACCGGCTTGGGCGGACGGGGGCCAGCGGATGTCGCTGGCGCTCTGGGAGGAATCCCGGGCGGACGCGCCCCGACATCATCCGCACCCGCACCCCGACCGGCGCTTCCGCCTCGATCTGCACCGTCACCTCTGGGACGCCACGCGCGGCGCCGAGCTGGCCCGGCGGTCCGGTGCGGACACGCCGTACGAACCCGACGGCCACGACCTTCCACGGCCGCCGGCCCGCTGGGCGGCGGAGGCGGAACTGCTGCTGCGGGCCGAGGGCCGCCCTCGCGGCGCCCTGACCGTACGGCTCGGTGCGCGCAGCCGGGCCGTGCTCGAACTCGTAGCCCCCGACGACAGCCATGCCCCGGCGCTCCGACCGGTACGGGAGGTGTTGTCGCCGCAGCAGATCGCGGTGCTCCCGGTACTGCCGGAGGCCGCGGCGCGAACGCTTCCGGACCTGGAGCTTCTCCGGGCCGGGCTGCTCCGCGTGGAGCAGCTTCACCCACTGGTCGCGGCGGCGCTGTCGACGTCAGGACGCGAGGGTCCTTCGGGCTCGTCGACGCCTACGGGGGCAGCGCGTGAAGCCGTTCCACGGTGGGGCACGGGACCGGACTTCGGCCGGGACGCAGGCCTGGCCCGCGGTCCGGACGTGGGAGCGGACCGCGGGACCGCGGACCCGCACCGTGTCGCATGCATGGGAGAGGTGCACCGGATCGCGCTGCGGGACGGGGTGCTGGCGGCTGTCGATCACGACCCGGCCCAGCTGGCCCGTGAGGACCTGCTCATGGCGCTGGGCGGACCAGGGCTGCCCTGCCTGCAGGCGATCGACGCGGTGCACCGCAGCCCGGAGGCGTTGCCCGCGGTCCGCGAGCGCCTCGGCCACGGCGACGTGACCGGCGCGCTGGCCGTGGTCGAGGGACTGCTCGGCCCCGGCGCGGCCCTGCGCGAGGGGCCGCTGCGGGACGCCCTGGAAGGTGCGGTGGCCGGACGTCTGGGTCACGGGCTCTTCCGTTCGGGGCTGGTACCGGTGCACCCCGCCGCGGAAGTGGCACGGGACGACGGCTACCGGCCACGGCTCGACCGTCGTACGCCACGGGATTTGCGCCGCAAGCGCGGGAGCCGCGCCCGGCCACGGACCGGCTTGCACGGCTGAACACCTGCACGGCTGAACGCCTGCGGTGCCCCGCCGTCCGCGGGACCGGTGACTCCCAGGCGCGTCGTCAGAGAGGCACGCGGGCCGTGAGGCCCGTTCCCCGGTCGGCCGCTCTCGCGACCGCCCGACTGCCCGCCCACCCGACTCCGGTTGCCGAGCAGCCCCCGCCCCGCCGACCGACCACCTCGCCGTACTCCCGGACCCAGCCCCGGCCCTGCGGCTCGACCACCCTGCGCCGGACGCCCGGCACACAGCTCCGAATCCCGATGCGTACCGCGCTGCGCACACACCGCGCCGTGCGCGCCGTACACCGCTCAACCACGCCGGATCTCCCGCCCACGACCCCACCCAGGTGATGCCCATGACTTCCAGCACCTTCCTCGCCGCGCCCGCAACGCCGACGGCCGACCGGCCGCAGCTCGGCCTCGCCGAGGACCTCCTGACCCTCCTGCGGACGACCACGACCGAACCGCGTTCCGACGAGCAGTTGGAGGCACTGACCCTCTCCGTCGCGGCGGACCTGCCCGTACTCCTGTGGGGCGAGCCCGGCATCGGCAAGACCGCCGCGCTGACCCAGCTCGCCGCCTCCCTCGACCTGCCGCTGACCACGGTGATCGCCAGCGTCCACGAGCCGACCGACTTCTCCGGGCTGCCCATCGTGGGGGAGGACCCGGCGGTGAACGGGGTGCCGATGGCCCCGCCGCAGTGGGCGGTGGAGCTGGTGCGGGCCGGGAAGGGGCTGCTGTTCCTGGACGAGTTGTCCACCGCCACCCCGGCCGTCCAGGCCGCGCTGCTGCGCGTGGTCCTGGAGCGGAGGGTCGGCGCGCTGCAACTGCCGCCCGGTGTGCGGATCGTGGCCGCGGCCAACCCGCGCGCGTCGGCTGCGGACGGGTGGGAGCTGAGCCCGCCGCTGGCGAACCGGTTCGTGCACCTGTACTGGGTGCACGACCGGGACGTGGTGGTGCGCGGGCTCGGCGGGGTCTGGCCGAGCGCGGAGCTGCCCCGGTTGGACGCGGCGGTGCTGCCGGACGCGGTGGCGTTCGCCCGCCGCGCGGTGTGCGGCTTCCTGAGCACCCGGCCGACGCTGATCCACCGGCTGCCGACCACGGAGACCCGGCGTGGCGGTGCCTGGCCCTCGCCGCGCAGCTGGGAGGCCGCGATGACGCTGCTCGCCTTCGGCACCGCCGCTTCCGTCTCCCGCGACGTGCTGGCGCTGCTGGTCCGGGGCGCGGTCGGGGACGGGCCCGGCCTCGAACTGCTCGCCCACATCGACCGGATGGAGCTTCCCGACCCGGACGTACTGCTGGCCGACCCCGGCGCCGCCGAACTGCCCGAGCGCGGCGACCTGCGCCAGGCCACCCTGGACGCGGTGGTGGCCGCCGTCGGCGCGCGCCCGGAGCGGGAGCGCTGGGAGGCGGGCTGGGCGGTGCTGGTCAGGGCGCTGGAGACCGGCGCACCGGATCTGCTGGTGGGCCCGGCGAAGGCGCTGGCCGCGTTGCGGCGCGAGGGCTGGGAGGTACCCGAGGCGGTGGAACGCCTGTCCTCGGTCGTCGGCCTCGCCCGGCGTGCGGAGGATTCGGTGGCCCGGACCGCGGCGGCCGCCGGCACCGAGAGCGCGGCGGGTGGGCGCGCATGACCGGGACCGTGAAGCAGCCGAAGCGGCGCCCGACGGCCTCGTCGGTGCGCCCGCTGCCTCGTCCGATGGCCCCGCCTCCGCCGCCGCGGCCGGTGCGGGTCGCCGTGCCCGGCCCCCCTCCGGGGCCCGTCGTCCCGCTGGACACGGAAAAGCTGCTGGCCGCCCGACTGCACGCGGTCTCGGTACGCCCGTACCTCGCCAGCGCGCTCTTCGCGCTGCACGTCGTGGAGGACCCGTCGGTGCCGACCATGGCGGTCGACGCGTACTGGCGCTGCTACGTATCGCCCCTGTTCGTGGCGCGCACCCCGCTGGAGGAGCTGGCGGGCGTGTGGGTGCACGAGGTCTCCCACCTGCTCCGGGACCACCACGGGCGGAGCGAGCAGTACGCGCGGGAGCACGGGGAGCTCGGGGAGCGCGGGCCCGGGCAGCGGCTCCGGCACAACATCGCGGCGGACTTCGAGATCAACGACGACATCTACGGCGACGGCCTGCCGATGCCGACGGGCGCGGTACGGCCTTCGATGCTGGGCCTACCGGACGG
Source organism: Streptomyces sp. NPDC093089 (assembly GCF_044754405.1). Lineage (NCBI taxonomy): Bacteria > Bacillati > Actinomycetota > Actinomycetes > Kitasatosporales > Streptomycetaceae > Streptomyces > Streptomyces sp. NPDC093089. Next base: position 68,921 of record NZ_JBIVPA010000015.1, on the reverse strand, counting down.
GCTGCTGATGGAGGAGTACCTGCGGACGTCCTCGATGGCGGGCCGCACCCCGCGGCTGGCCTGGCTGGACTGCGGCAGCGGTGCGGACGGCCACGCGCGGCCCTGGGAACTCGGGCCCGAAGGGGCGCACGGACTGACCCGGCAGCAGCGCGACGCGGTGCGCTTCCGGGTGTCCGAGGCCATCACCGGCCGGCCGGGGGAAGCCCCGGAGGGCTGGCGTCGATGGGCGGACGAGGCGTTCCACTCCCCGCAGCCGTGGCGGCAGCTGCTCGGCGCGGCGGTCCGCGCGGCCGCGGGCGCGCCGGGCGCGGGCGAGGACCACAGCTACCGGCGCCCCTCACGGCGTTCGGCCGGCGTCCCCGGCGTCGTCCTGCCCAGCCTGCGCCGGATGCCGCCCCGGGTCTGCGTCGTGATCGACACCTCCGCGTCGGTCAGCGACGCCGAACTGGGCAGCGCACTCCTCGAGGTGGCGGCCATCTCGCGCGCGGTGGGCGGACGACGCGACCTGGTCTCGGTGATCTCCTGCGACGCCGCCGCGGGCGTCGCCGTACCCCTGTGCCGCGCCGAGAACCTCGAACTCATCGGCGGCGGCGGCACGGACCTGCGCTCCGGCTTCGCCCGCGCCCTGCGCTCCCGGCCCCGCCCGGACGTGATCGTCGCCCTCACCGACGGCCAGACGCCATGGCCTTCCGCCCAGCCACCCAGCCGCACGGTCGTCGGCCTCTTCCAGCGCCCCGCCCGCGCCGCGAACGAGGACGACCCGGACTACACCCCCGACACCCCACCTGCCTGGGCACGTGTCGTCACCATCGGATAGGAGCTGTCCGGTGGTGCGGCTATCCAGGTCACGTCCGGGCGTCTCCCGACCGGGAGGCGCCTGGCGGGGGTATGTCGTTTCGCGCAATGCGCCCCTGGGATCAATGAGGAGAACACCCATGTACGCGGTAATCCGGCGCTACGAAGGCGTGACCGATGCGGCCGAGGCTGGACGTCGAGTGGACGAGGGATTCGTTCCCCTCCTGCGTCGAGTGCCCGGCTTCGTGGCCTACTACTGGGTGGACGCCGGTGACGGGGTGATGCTCTCCACCAGCGTCTTCGAAGACCGGGCCGGGGCCGAGGAGTCGATCAGGCAGGCGGCCGACTTCGTCAGGGACAACCTCGCTCCGCTGCTTCCCCGCAGCCCTCAGGTCACAGCCGGCCCGGTGGTGGCCGCGGGGTAGCGACCTGCGCACGCAGGTCGTCCGCCTCGGCCGGGGCCCGCGGCCCACCCGGCCGTGATCCGCGCCTGCCGCACGCCGGCCCTGCGGGCCGCGGCGGGGGCTTCCCACACGCTCTGCCGTGCTCTGCTCTGTTCCTCTTCCCTTACGGACCAAGGGCGTTGGAGGATCAGTGCATGAATCCCCCCATGACCGGACCGACCGCTGACGCGGCAGCCACGTACCTCACGGCGCTTCAGGAGCGGCTGGTGGCCGACGGCTGCAAGGTGACCGTGCCGCACTGGCGAGACCACCCGGTGGTGACCGGTTGCCGTGGAGACCGCAAGGCCCGATGGTTCGGGACGAAGACGGAGTTGTTCGTCTTCGCGGCTGCCGTCCCCGAGATCGACGTCACCACCTTGGGCGAGTTCACCCAGTGGGCCATGAGCTACGCCAAGAGCCTGCGCGGCGGTATACCCGGTGCCCGCAACGCGGCCACGGTGCTCCCCGCGCTGGTGAGCGCACGGGTCCGGCCCGAGGCGGCCCAATGGGCCGCCCAGGACGCCAGGATCCTCGGCACTACTCTGATCAGCCGTCCCCTCACGGTCGAGACCGGCAAGGAGGGCGTGCGGACCACGATGTACCGGGGCGGGGTCGTGTGGGGCGGGATGTTCACCAGTCATGTACTGCAGAAGGCCGCCCTGTACTTCCCGTGAGGACCTGCGCGGGGCCGGCTATGAGATGACTTGTTGGTGCGCCTCGGTGCCGGTGCCGGTGCCGCGCCGGGCCCGCCGCAGCGCGGAGTGGACCAGCCAGCCCGCGGCGGCGCCGACCGCGTACCAGGCCAGGTCGGGCGCGTTGAAGGTGGATCCGAGCACGAGACGGGCGAGGGTGCTGCGCCGGGAGAGCTCCGCGGGCACCGGACCGAGCTGGAGGAACTCGACCGCCCAGCTGGCGGCGAGCGCGATCGCGGCGGCCCGCGCGGGCGACAGCCGCGGGGCGGCCGCGACGACGAGCGTCAGGAGCATGACGGTGTACAGCGCGTCGCCGCCGTACTTGGCCACGTCCCCCGCCGCCACCGCCCTGAGCCCCAGCCCCGCGCCGACGGTCAGCGCGGCGGCCGCCACCGCCGCCGCGCGGGTGCGGGCCGGCCGGGCGGGGATGCGGTCCGGCGCGGCGGGGGCCGGGATCTCGCGGTGGGGGTTCGTGGGTGCGGAGGCCATCGGGCCATGATGCCGCATGCCCGGGCGGGCCCGTTCGGGGCCTGGCAAGATCCGAAGGCGACGGCCCGGGGCCGGCGTCGACCGACCATCAGCAGCAGGAGACCCCATGCCGTCAGGGCACACACAGCCGCACACCGCCAAGGCCCGGCCGTCCGAGCCCCGGCAGTTGGCACCGATCCCCTTCGACGTGGAGGCAGCCTTTCCCGAGCTGACCGGTACGGCCCGCGAGGTGACCCTCCTCTACCCCCGGGCCGGACAGCCGGGCCCGGGGGAGAGCTCCATCGGCGGGCCGCTGCTGTGGCCGGCCGACGAGCCCTGGCCGACGTGCGCCGACCCTGACCACTACAAGCCCCTGGACCCGCCCGTCGGACCCGAGCCGGTCTCGATGGTCCCGGTGGTCCAGCTGTACGCACGGGACGTACCCGGCCTCGTCTTCCCCGCCGGCACCGACCTGCTGCAGATCCTGTGGTGCCCGCTCGTCCACAAGGACGGCCAGTACGCGGCCGACCCTCGTCTCCGCTGGCGCGACACGGAGCTGACGGCCGCCGGCGCCGTTGCCGGGGAACCGCCGCGCCCCCGCACCGCGGAGGGGGACTACCTGCCCCGCGCCTGCACGCTGTCTCCCACCGAAGCCGTGGAGTACCCCAACTGGGACCTGCTGGAGCGGTTCGGGGACCTGCTCGACGAGCGCTTCGAGCACCTGAAGGAGGAACAGGGCTACGACTACTTCGAAGTGGCCACCACGCAGCAGAGCAAGGTCGGCGGCTACCCGGGATGGACCCAGCAGCCCGACTGGCCCGACTGCGCAGGCTGCGGCACCCGGATGGAACACCTGCTCAGCATCACCGCCACCGAACCGGGCATGGGCCGTTGGCTCCCCCTGGACGACCGGGACCCACGCCAGGACGGGGCACCGATCCCGGCCTGGCGGACCGAGGCCGATCCCGCCGTCCTCGACACGTTCGGGCACGACATGTGCCTCGGCGATCTCGGCGGCATGTACTTCTTCGTCTGCCGCCTCTGCCCCGGCACCCCGTACACGCATCGCTACGACTGCTGAGCCCTGCGGGTCCGGTTCGCGGGCAGGAGTACGGTGCGCTGTTCAATGATGCGCACCGCGCCCCGGCGGCGACCGCCGCCGGGGCGCGGTGCGCGCGCCGGTCAGCCTTGTGCGCCTGCCGCTTCCGGCTCCGGCCCCACCTCCGGCTCTGGTTCCAGTGGCACCTCAGACTCCGACTCCGGCGCCGGAGCCAAGGCCGCGGCGTCGCTCAGACTGCGCAACGACCAGTCAGGGTTGCGGACCGCCGCGTCCAGGAACGCGGCGAAGGACGCGCCCCAGCTCTCCACGGTCGAGGACGTGAACAGGTCCGTGGAGTACTCGAAGGTGACGGTGAGCGTGCTGTTCACGGACTCGACGACGACGTAGAGCTCGTTGCGGGCCACATCGCTGGTGGGCAGCCCCCGGACCGTCGTCGACACCGACGACAGGTCGAGCACGGGCGGCGGGGTGGTGACCACCGTGAACAGCACGGTGGGGAACAGCTCTTCCGGTGCCAGATCGGAGACCAGGCGGACGACGTCCGTGAGGGGCAGGTCCTGGTGGTCCAGGGCGGTGAACAGCGAGGTGCCGATCCGCCGGACCAGGCCGGCGAAGGGTTCCTCGCCGTCGATCCGGGCCCGCAGCGGGACGGAGTCGCCGATGAGGCCGACCACGTCTGCCCGCTCGGGCTGCGTGCGGTTCGCGCTGGACACCGGGAGCACGATGTCGCCGAGGGAGCCGCTGAGCCCCGACAACCAGGTGGAGAAGGCCGCTGCCAGCACGGTGTACGGGGTGGTGCCGAGCCGTGCGGCCGTCGTTGCCACGGCGACACGGGTGGCGTCGTCGAGGGGCAGGGAGTGGAGGGCGCCTCGGCCCGACAGAACCGGCGGCCGCGGCTTGTCGTACGGCAGTGCGGGGCGCAGGGGTACGCCGTCGAGTTCGGCTCGCCAGAACCGTTCGAGTTGCGCGCGGCGACCGTCGTCCAGGGCGTGTTCGGCGCGGGCGAAGTCGGTGAACTGGGCCTTCGGTGAAGGAAGCTCGGTCTCGACACCCGTCCGCCGCGCGTTGTACAGCTCCGCCAGCTCGTGCCAGACGATCCCCATCGACCAGCCGTCGCAGATCGCGTGGTGCAGGACGGTGACCAGCACCCAGCGGTCCTCGCCGAGACGGGCCAGGCGGAAGCGGAAGAGAGGCGCGCTGTCCAGCGCGACGATCTCGGCCGCCTGCTCCTGGCACCACGCGTCGACGTACGCGTCAGGGGCGTCGGGACCCGGTGCCGCGGACAGTTCCGTGATCGGCAGTTCCACGGGAACCTCGTCCATGATCTCGACGACGTGCAGCCCGTCGTCGCGCCGCACCGCGCGGCTGCGCAGTGCGTGGTGGCGCCCCACCAGGTCTCGCAGAGCCCCCGTGAGGGCCGCGGGGTCCAGGCTGCCGTTCAGATCGATGCGGTGGGCGACGTTGTACACGCTCGGGTCGGAATGAGCGTGGTGGCGCCGCCACAGCCGGCGCAGGGTGGAGGGCATGGGTGCGCTGTCCACCACGCGGCCCCGGCCGCGGCCGGGGCCGTCCTCGTGGCCGTAGCCGTCGGCGGGTCCTGCGGCCGCGGCGGCCGCACAGCGGGCCGCGACGCCGCGGACGGTCGGCTCCAGGAAGAAGTCGGCCATGGAGACGGGCACGTCCACCAGTTCCCGCACGCGGTTGAGCAACCGGATGGCGCTCAGCGAGTGGCCGCCGAGCTGGAAGAACGACACGGTCACGGGCACGTGGGGCACATCGAGCACCTCGCACCACAGGTCGTGCAGGGACTGCTCCAGCGCGGTGGCGGGCCGGGTGGCGTCCTCCCGCTCACTCGCCTCCGGCGAGGGCTCGGGCAGGGCGGCGCGATCCAGCTTTCCGGACGCGTTCACCGGCAGCCGCTCCAGGAACACCCACCGGCGCGGCACCAGATGGTCGGGGACGGTGGCGGCCAAGGCGGTGCGCAGGGCGTCGGGGCCGACCGCCGGGTCGGCGGGGACCACGTAGGCGACGATCTCCGTCTCGCCGTGTCGGTCGAGGCGCGGAAGGACAGCCGCGGACCGGACCCCGGGCAGTGCGGTCAGCGCCGCCTGGATCTCGCCGGGCTCGACCCGGTGACCCCGGATCTTGACCTGGTCGTCGGTTCGTCCGCAGTACTGGAGCGTGCCGTCCGTGCGCCAGCGGCCGAGATCGCCGGTGCGGTACAGGGCGCCGGGCACGCCGGCCTGCGCTCCGTCGAGGAAGGCCGCGGCGGTCTCGTCGGGACGGCCGTGGTAGCCGAGTGCCACGGGCACGCCTCCCACGTGGATCTCACCGACGGCGCCCTTCGGGACCTCGTGTCCGGCCGTGTCGAGCAGCAGGACGCGAGCGCCCGGCACCGGTGCGCCGATCGGCGGCCACGTCTCGCCCTCGGGGTCGACCCGGTGCGAGGTCGTGATCACCGAGGCCTCCGTGGGGCCGTACTGGTTGTACAGCGCGCACGCGGGGTGCGAGGCGAGGAAGCGGCGGAGTGCGGCGGTCAGCTGGAGCGCCTCGCCCGCCGAGTACAGCTCGCGCAGCGTGGGGAGTTCCGGCCCGGTCTCCATCAGGTACTTCAACGGGGTGCAGGGCATGAACAGCCGTTCCACACCGTGGCGGCGCACCGCCTCGGCGACAGCGGCCGGGTCGTGCCGTACCGCGTCGTCGATGAGGACGAGGGCGGCGCCTGAGGCCAGCGTGGTGAAGATCTCCTGGACGCTCACGTCGAAGGCGGGCGAGGTCCACTGCAGGGTGCGCAGCGCGGGATGGTCCTCCACGTGCCGGAGCACCAGGTTCACCGGACCGCGGTGGGGCACCAGCACGCCCTTGGGCCGGCCGGTCGAACCGGAGGTGGGGATGCAGTACGCGGGATCAGCGGGACCCGCCGTACGGCCGAGCGGCGTCCCCTCCGTAAGGTCGTCCGAAGGGCTGCCGGGACTGCCGTCCGCGGTCTCGGCGGCGTCCACGACGAGAACGGGAAGGTGCTCCGCGAGCCCTTCGTGGGCTGCCAGCGCGGTGCGGTCGCTCAGCAGCAGGACGGGGGCGCCGTCGTCGAGCAGTCCGGCCAGACGCGCGGTCGGCACCGCCGGGTCGAGCGGCAGATAGGCCGCCCCGCTCTTCAGCACGCCCAGGAGCGCGGTGATCAGTCGCGGACCACGCGGCAGGAGCACCGCCACGCGTTCCCCGTGCGCCGAGCCGCGCGTGCGCAGCTGCCGGGCGAGCCGGTCCGCACGGCGGTCCAGCTCCCCGTACCGCACCTGCTCCCCGTCGCTGATGAGCGCGACGGCGTCCGGAGTACGCAGCGCCTGCCGTTCGAAGAGCCCGTGGAGCGTGTCCGACACCGTGGGCAGCGGCTCGTCGAGGCACCCGAGGCGGTCGAGGTCCGTACGGTCGGTGCCGGTGAGCGCGGTCAGGTCGTGGAGAGGCGCGCCGGGCTCGTCGAGGACGCGCCGCAGCACGTGCTCCACGTACTCCACGAGGCGGTGCACGGTGTCCGCGTCGAACAGGACGGAGTCGTACTCGACCGTGAAGCGGACGCCGTCACGGTGGTGCGTCATGTAGACGCTCAGATCGAACGGGGCACGGTCGCTCGGCACGTCGAGCAGCTCGGCCGACAGCCGCGGCGGGTCGAAATCCACCTCGGAGGCGTGCTCGAACTCGACCATGACGTCGAAGAGCGGGTTGCGGCCGGGGCTCCGCCGGGGAGCGAGGGCGGCCACCAGCTCGTCGAAGGGGACGCCGCGGTGCTCGTACGCCTCCGTGCTGGTTGCGCGCACGCGGCCGAGGAGGGTGCTGAAGTCCGGGTCGCCGGTGAGGTCGAGGCGCAGCGGCACGGTGTCGAGGAACACGCCCACGTGGTCCTCGGTGCCGGGCTGCCGCGCGGAGACCGCGGTGCCCACGACCACGTCGCGCTGACCGCTGAACCGGCCGAGCACCGCGCCGATCGCGCTGGTCAGCACCATGAAGAGAGTGGCGCGGTGGCCCGCTGCGAACGAGCGCAGCCGGCCGGTGAGTTCGACGTCCAGGGAGTGGGTGAGGCTCGCCCCGGCGCCCGACCTGACCGCCGGTCTGGGCCGGTCGGTGGGCAGGGACAGCTCCTGGGCTCCTTCCAGCGCCCCACGCCAGAAGTCCAGCGACGCGGCGTGCGCGCCGCCGCCCGGTTGTGGTGGTGCGGGCAGGGCGGGCAGCGGGGGCAGGGCCGGATCGCCCTGTGCTCCCGCGCGGTAGAACGCAGCCAGGTCGCGGACGAGTACGGCCGTGGAAGAGGAGTCGAAGACGATGTGATGGGCCATCAGGAACAGCAGGTGCCGCTCCGGGGACAGCCGCAGCAGCCGCGCCGTGACCAGCGGGCCGTCGGCCGGATCGAGCCGCCGCCGCCCCGCGTCCGACAGGGCGGCCCGCAGGGCCTCCTCCTCGGTCTTGTCCGAGTGGTCGTCGACGGGGAGGTCCATCGGAACTGCCGCCCGCACCTCCTGATAGGGCACCCCTCGGTGGTCGCCGAACACCGTGCGCAGGGCCGGGTGGCGCTCCGCGACCCGGTGCAGCGCGGTCCGCAGCGCTCCCGCGTCCAGCGGCCCGTCGAGGCGGATGGCCTTGGGCTCGTGGTACATGGTGGTGCCGGGGTGCAGCTGTTCCACGAACCAGATGCGGCGCTGCGCGGGGGTGAGGGGAGTCCGCGCCGGAGTGGCGTCGGTCCGCCGTTCAGCGTGCCTCTCGAAGGCTTCGGGCAGCTCGGAGCGCCTGGACGGCTCAAGGGGTCCGGTGGTTGCGGCAGTCTCGCCGGCCGGCTCCACCAGCTCCTCGGCCCGGGTACGGCGCCGGACCCGGTCGAGTACGGGCAAGGCGGCCAGCACCTTCTCCTTGGCCATGCCGAAGTCGACGAAGCAGGCGATCTCGTCGGCGCCGGCATCCACCAGGCGCCGCACCGTGGCGGCGGCGGTGTGTTCGTCGCCGATCAGGGCACGGGAGTCGCAGTAGCGCTCGTAGGCGAGCCCGAGCAGGAAGTCCACGTCGTCGTCGGTGGAGTTCGCCAGGTCCACCTGGACGCCGAGGCTGTTGGTCGCCTGGTCGAACAGGGCCAGCGAGGAGCGCAGGTACGAGATGAAGGGCTGGTACGCCTCGGCCCGTGCGCGTTCGGCGTCCTCGTCCAGGTAGGTGTGTACGAGCACCACGACCCGTCCGGCCGCGGGGTCGAGTCCGTGCTCGGCCCGCGTGCGTCGGTACAGCGCGATGTTCTCGGCCAGCTCCTCGACGGTCTGCCCCATCAGGTTGGTGACCACGCCCAGGCCTTCGGCGGCGGCTCGGCGGTAGCTGTCCGGGTTGCCCAGAACGGCCACGTACAGCGGGAGCTGCTCCTGGACCGGGCTCGGCTGCAGCCGGATGTCGACCGGATTCCCGTCACCCCCGGTGGTCGCCAGCGGCTGTCCCGACCACAACTGCCGTACGGTACGCAGCTGCTCGTACATCACCTCGCGGTGCCGGCCGAAGTGGTGCGGGGCGAGCGTGAAGTCGGTGGCGTGCCAGCCGCTCGCCACGCAGAGGCCCGCGCGGCCGCCGGAGATGTTGTCGACGACCGACCACTCCTCGGCCACCCGTATGGGGTTGTGCAGAGGCAGTACGACGGAGCCCGCGTTGAGCCGGATGCGGCTGGTGCGCGCCGCGAGTGCGGCGGCGAGCACGGACGGGTTGGGGAAGAGTGCGCCGAAGGAGTCGAAGTGCCGCTCGGGGAACCACAGGGAGTGGAACCCGTTGCGGTCGGCGAACTCCGACGACTCCATGATCAGCGCGTACTTGTCGTGCGCGGCCTCCTCGGGATAGTCCCCGAAGAAGTAGAGGCTGAAGTCGCAGGCGGGGGAGGGAGCGGTGGTGGATTGCCCCGGCGCGGGGGCCGGCGTCGCCGTCGGGATCGGTGCCGAGGCCGGGGACGGAGCGACACATACCTTTGTGGGGAGGTGAGTTGCCGGTGTCGTGGCGGGGACCGGAGTCGCCGGAGTCGTGGTCGGGACGAGAGCCGTCGGTGTCGGTGTCGGCGGCGCCGCAGGCACGGGCGAGGCCACGGGGACGGGTGCGGGCGCGCCCGCGAGCAGGGCAAGCTGCCCGTTGAGCAGTCCGCCGACCTGGTCCAGGAGCTGCCGAGCCACCCCCAGTTGCTGTGTGAACAGGTCGTGCAGCTCGCCCGGAACCCCGGGAGCGTGGGAGGCCGGAGCCGCCGCCGGGTCCGTGACCCGCTCGGCGACCGGGGAGTCCGCGGGGACCTTCGCGGGGGCTTCCGCCGCCACCCCGACGGCTCCCAGCTCCACCAGCCGTTCGGCCAGCCCGCGCGGAGTGTCCGCGGTGTCGAACAGCTCCCGCACCGGGATGCGTACGCCGTACAGCTGATCCAACTCCGCCGTCAGCCCCATCAGGGACAGGGAGTCCGCGCCCAGTTCGAAGAACGAGCTGTCGGGTGTCACCTCGGCCGCCTCATGGCCCAGCTTGCGGGCGGTCAGCTCACACACGGAGGTGAGAAGTCCGTCCGGCGCCGAGGAGGTCGAGAGCGCGGGGGAGGGCTCGGTCGATGTCATGGACGCCTCGGGAGGTAGGGATGGCTCCGGTACGGGGGAGGGCCCGGGCGGCGCCGGAGGCCGCGGCGTCCGGTCGGCGGGCTCGCCGAACGGTAGGGGGCGCCGCCGCAGCGGATGGCCCGGCAGGGGGATGCGGCTCCCCGGGGGAGTGAGCGCACGCCAGTCCAGCTCGGCACCCCTGCGGTACAGGGCGCCGAGCGAGGTGAGCAGGCCGTGCACCTGGCGCTCAGGCTCGTCGCCCGTGCCCTGACCGGCCACCCAGCGGCTCGCCGGGACGCAGTGGCGGCCGACACCGGTGAGGGTGGCACCTGCCCCGATCTCGACGAAGTCGGCACAGCCCCGCGCGGTGGCCGCGGCCATGGCCAGGTCGAATCGGACCGGCTGCCGGGCGTGGCGACAGAGGTGGTCCGCGTCGGCGACCCACCCGGGAGCGCGCACCTCGCCGTCGACCGCCGTCACCAGCGGGATTTCCAGGGGCCTGTACACCGCCTTGTCGGCCCAGCGCCGGAACTCCTCCAGCACCGGTTCCATCGTGGGCGAGTGGAACGCCCGGTCCACGGGCAGCGCCTTCCACCGCAACCCCTCGGCATCGAGCCGCTCGGCGGTCCGCGCCAGCACCTCGGACGTACCGGCGAGCACGATCGCCCGGGGGCCGTTGACCGCGGCCACCACGGCACCGGTGGCCCGGGCCACCCGCTCGGCGGTCGCCCCGTCGGTTCGGACGGCAAGCATGCCGCCGGGCACGGCATCCGCCTGCATCAGGTGCCCACGCGCCGCGGTGAGCCGCAGACCGTCCTCCAGGGACAGGCCGCCCGCCGCGTACAGCGCCGCGTACTCGCCGACGCTGTGGCCGAGGAGCAGGGCGGGACGGACACCGGCGGCACGCCACGCGTCGGCGAGCGCGGCCTGATGGGTGAAGAGCGCCGCCTGGGCCGTCCTGGTGGGCCAGACCGCGTCGCCCGCGACGGCCCCACTCTCTTCGGGGGCTCCCCGGTCGAGCAGCAGCGACAGCAGGTCGCCGCCGCCCTGTTCGTCCGCGAAGAGCCGCGCACACCGGTCGATCGTGCTCCGGGCCGCCGGGTACGCCCGGTACAGGCCCGCGGCCATGCCGCGGCGCGCGCTGCCCTGCCCGGAGAAGGCGAAGGCGACCGGCCCGAGCGGCGCGGTCGGCGCGGCCGCCGGTTCGCCGAGGGATCGCGCCAGCTCCTCGGCGTCCCGACCGACGGCCGTCGTGCGCGCGCTCCGGTGCGGCCGGCCCAGCGCCAGCGTGGCCGCCACGTCCGCGGCCCGCTTCTCCGGGTGTCGCCGCAGGTGGTCGCGGACTCGTCCGGCGTACTCCGGCAGCGCCTCGGCGTCGCGGGCGGACACGGGGACCAGTACGGGAAAGCCGGATGCGGCGGCGAGCCCGGACACGGGCCTCGCGGCCTCCGCGTACTCCTCCAGCACGACGTGCGCGTTGGTGCCGCCGACACCGAGCGCGCTGACTCCGGCCCGGCGCGGCACGCCGTCCGGGACCGTCCACGGCCGCAGCTCCGTGGCGAGGGTGAGCGGACCGCCCGCCAGCTCCAGCGCGGGGTTGGGACGGCTCAGGTGCAGCGTGGGCACCAGGGTGCGGTGTCGCAGCATGAGCACCGTCTTGATCAGCCCGGCCATGCCGGCGCAGCTGTCGAGGTGCCCGATGGCCGGCTTCACCGAGCCGACCGCGCAGAATCCCGTACGCCGGGTGGACTCGCCGAGGGCGCGGCCGAGCGCCCGCAGCTCCACGGGATCGCCGAGCCGGGTACCGGTGCCGTGCGCCTCGACGTACGAGATCGTCTCCGCGGGCACGTCCGCCCTGCGCAGGGCCTGACGCACCACCTCCGCCTGGCCCGAGACGCCGGGTGCGCTGAAACCGACCTTGTCCGCACCGTCGTTGTTGACGGCCGAGCCCAGGATCACGGCGTGCACGGTGTCGCCGTCGGCGAGAGCTCGGTCGAGCCGCTTGAGCAGGACGGCGGCCACGCCGTTGCCGCCCACCGTGCCGTCGGCCGCCGCGTCGAACGCCCGCAGGCGCCCGGTGGGCGACAGGATCGACCCCGGCTCGCTGACGTAGCCCGACTCCTGCGGCAGGTGGACGGCCGCGGCCCCGGCCAACGCCAGGTCCGTCTCACCGCTCAGCAGCGCCTGCACCGCCAGGTGCACGGCGACCAGCGAGGTGGAACAGGCGGTCTGCACGCCGATGGCGGGACCCGTCAGCCCGAGGCGGTACGCGACACGCGTGGCGAGGAAGTCCGGCTGCCGGCCGACAGCCCGCTGGATGGCGACCCCCGGCTCCTCCCCACCGCTTGGCCCGCGAGCCGGGTGCCCCGGCCCGTCCGCCGACTCCTGCTGGTGGTCGTAGAGGTTCATGCCGGAGCCCGCGAACACGCCGACGCGCGTGCCGGGGGCGGCGGACTCGTATCCGGCGCTCTCCAACGCCTGGTGGCAGCACTCCAGGAAGAGGCGGTGCGCCGGGTGGGTGAGCCCGGCTTCCTTGGGACTGATGCCGAAGAACTCCGCGTCGAACCCGTCGACACCGTCGAGGACCCCGCCCACGGGTACGTGCCCATGGGCGGCCGGGTCCTGCCCGACCGCCGCGGGCTCCGTGTCGCCGAAGACCCGGATGCTGTCCACGCCGTCGCGGAGATTCGCCCAGAACGTCTTCGGCGAGTCGGCGCCGGGGAACCGCAGCGACATCCCGACGACGGCGATCCGCCGCTCGGCGTCGTCCGGGGAACCGTCGGCGGGATCGCGGTCCGGCAGTACGTCGGCTGCCGCGGCCCCCTCCACCGGAGGGCCGGACTCCGCGAGGTGCGCGGCGAGCGCGGCGGCCGTCGGGTGCTCGAACAGCGCCGTCTGGGCGATGCCGACACCGAGCCGCTCGGCCAGCCGGGCGCGCAGCTGTGCGAGCCGCACCGAGGTCAGGCCCAGCTCGTAGAACGGGACCTCCACGTCCACCGTCGAACCTTCGAGCGCCGAGCCTTCGACCAGGGCACCCACTTCCTCCCGCACCACACGTGCCACCGTGTCGGCGAAAGCGGCGGGGGGCGGGGAAGCCGTGGCCCCCGTCCGCAGCTCGGGAGCGGCCGCCGCGTCGAAGGCACCTACGTCGAAGGCACCCGCGACGAGCCGGTCGCGCAGCTCCGCGCGGCGGATCTTCCCGGCGGGAGTCCGGGGGAACTCCCCGACCGGCACGGGCAGGACGTGGGCCGCGGTCAGCCGGAGCCGGGTGAACAGCGCGGCACGCACCTCGGCCGCGATCCGCACGTCCGCCCGGGCGCCGCGACTGACGAAGAGGACGGCCAGTTCGTCGGTGCCCCGTACGCGGTCCGGCACGCCGCAGGCGGCCACCTCGCCCTGGCGCACGCCGTCGACGGCAGCGGCGACCTCCTCCACCTCGTGGCAGTGGACGTTGTGCCCGTTGATGATGATGAGGTCCTTGCGCCGCCCGGTGATCACGACCTGTCCCTCGGCAAGGAACGCCAGGTCACCCGTCTCGAGCCACTCCCGGCCCGCCGGATAGGCCGCCGCGTCCGCCTCCGGGTTGTCGACGTAACCGGGTGTCAGACGCGCGGCCGAGTGCACCTGGAGCCGGCCGATCCTGCCGTCCGGCACGACGATGCCGTGGTCGTCGACGACACGCAGCGTCACGCCGTGCGCGGGCGCCCCCGCCGCGACGAAGGTGACACAGTCCTCCTCCGGCGTCTGCGGACCCGCCGCCACCGGGTCACCGCCCAGGCTGCTCTTCAGCAGACGGTGCACCGTGCCCGGCCGGTCGAGCCGCCCGTACGTGACCCCCGTGACCGTCTCCGCCATGCCCCACGCCGGAACGATGTGCCCCCTGCGCATCCCGTACGGCGCCGTCGCGTCGAGGAAGCGCTCCATCACGGGCAGGACGATCTGCTCGCCTCCGCACACCACCGTCTTCAGACCGCTCAGGTCCCACCGCCGCGCCGCCGGTTCCTCCGGCCTGCGGGCGAGCGCGTCCACGACGAGCTGGTAGGCGAACGTCGGAGCCCAGCCGTGCCGCGCGCCGTGCTCGTCCATGAGATCGAGCCAGCGCAGCGGATCCGCCAGCACGTACTCGGTCGGCGCGTGCACATTGGTGCAGCCCGCGAAGACCGCGAGCAGGTGGTACAGCAGGAACGCGCCACTGTGATCGACCGGCAGCCAGTTCACCATGGTGTCGTCCGGACTCACGTCCAGGACACGACGGCTGCTCGCCGCGAAGTCCGCGAGTCCGGCGTGCGTCAGCCGCGCGGCCTTGGGTACTCCCGTGCTGCCGGAGGAGAGCATGAGCAGGGCGGTGTCGGCCCCGTCCGGCTCGACATGACCCTCGGCGGGCACCGCGGACAACCCCTCCCGCACGAGCATCGTGCGGAGCGAGGGCGCGGCCTGCGCGAGTGCGCCGGCGCCGGCCTCGTCGGTGAGCACCAAGGGCCCGCGCAGCAGCCGGTGGGTTTGGAGGAGACGTTCCAGGGCCGGCGTGCCGCCCAGGGGCGGCTCCGCGAGGGCTGTGGGGAGCATGCCGCCGAGTTGGCACGCCCAGAACGCGGGGAAGAACTCGGCCAGCGGTAGCCCGCTCAGCAGGACGGTGTCGCCGCGACGTACCCCGTGCGCCCGCAGCGCGTTGAGCAACCGCCTTGCCCTGTGCAGGAGTTCGGCATAGGACTGGCCGGATGCCCGACCGTCGGGATCGAGCGTGACCACGGTCCCCGGGGCGTTCCGTGCGGCGCGGAGCAGCGCCTGCACGGCATCACGCGGATCGTCCTTCGTCCAGTCGAGCTCAGGTCCTCGACAGAGTGCTTGTCCCGGCAGGCGTTTCATGTGTTCCTCGATTGGCTTCGGGAGCGTGCTTGCGGCGTTCGTCGGTACGGGAAGTGCGACGCCGACGGTTCGAGACGTACAGCGACGTGAGCAGGGCCGAAGCACCGCACACCGCGACCCCGTGGAAGGCGCTCACGACGACGGCGGCAGGCAGCGTCTCCAGCGCCGCGGCGGCAGCGACGGTGCCCAGGGCGAATCCGGACTGCTCGACCGAGGCGGACAGGCCGAAGAGCCGGCTCCGCAACGGCTCGGCGGCGGCTTGCAGGCGTGAGGCGTAGACGATCTCGGTCCAGCCGTCCGCGAACCCCGCCGACGCGGCCGCCACCACCACGACGGCCGCTGGCAGCCCCCAGAACACCGCCGCGAACGACACCGCCATCGCACAGGTGCCCAGGGCGAACGCGCGCTCCCCCCAAGCCGCCTCGGTCTTCCTACGGCGCAGCACCAGGTGGGCGAGGAACGTCCCCACGGCCCAAGTGGCCCAGAAGCGCGTCATGAACAGCGCGGACTCCCCGGGATGCGCGTCGTGCGCGACCACCGGCAGAGCGACGTTGTGCGAGGAGGACGCGAAGGCGTCGATCCCTCTGAGCGCGATCATCATGACGAGCAGGCCGGACAGCGGGACACCCGCTCGGCGCCACCGGAAGCGCGGTTGACGCTTCGGGCTCTGCGGAGGTGTCGCGGCCACGGAATCCGCAACGTGCTCCTGCGCGTCCGCGCCCACGTCCTCGCCTTCAGGCACCCGCCGGAGTGCCAGGAGCGTGACCGCGGACAGGGCGAAGCCGACCGCATTGCAGGCGAAGGCGAGAGGGAAGCCGCCGAAGGCGATGACAGGGGCCGCCGAGGCGAAGCCCACCACCGTGGCCAGGGAACGCCCCATGACCAAGGAACCGTTGGCACGCGTACGGGCCTCCCCGCCGACCAGGGCGGGGATCCAGCTGCGCAGCGCGACCGTGGAGAACGTGTTGCCCGCGCCGAGGACGGCGACAGTCGAGACCAGCACCCACACCGGGGTACGCCCACCACCGAGAGCCAGCACGACCATCGCGACGCCCCGGGCGACATCCGCACCGATCATCACGGTCCGATGCGCGACCCGGCTCAGCACCCTGCTCGCGACGAAGCCGGCCATGAACCCGCACAAGAGCCGCAGCGCCATGACGGCGCCCACCCCGAAGGCCGTACCCGTCACGGAGTAGGAGAACAGTCCCATCGCAATCAGGCTCAGGTAGTTGCCGCACGCCGAGACGGCGTACGCACCGGCAAGGAGGCGGAACCGGAGGCCCAAGCCCGCCGGCCGCCGGGCGGGGGGCCCGTCTGCCGGGCGCGCGCGATGCGCACGTCCTGTGCCGTGCATGGCGGCTGCTCCGATCTGGTTTTGCCCTCGGGTTGCCACGCAGGCGGCGTGGACGTGGTGCCGGTTCTCTACGACGCTCCTCACCCCGCACCGTTCGTCCGGGCAGTCCCAGTCGCAGGGAGGCGAGCCGCACAGTGGACGACCGTCTTGTTCGCAAGAGCGAACGCCGGAGCCGCTGCCGGTTGATCATCTGATCGTTTGCTGACGTGTGTCAATGCATGATCACCGACAGATGATCTACACGCTGGTGTCCAAGTGCCAAACGGCGAAACGCAGATGGGTCTATTCGCCCGGTTCGCCTCAGGGACGGGGCATCCGCGACCTGCTACGGCATACGGGCGGCCTGGAGTGGATCTGCGAGCCCCTGCGGTCGGATCGAGCTCGACGTGGGTTCCGGCTTCTCAGCCTGCTCGTCGGAGCATGGCGAGGCGGCTGGCCGTGCGGTCCAGGTCGCGGGTGAGGGCCTGGCCCTCGGGGACGCCGACGAGCGGGTCGGATCCGATCAGGACGAGTCGGGTGTCGCGATCGCATGCGACGTCGACGAGGTTCGCGAACCGCTGTCGTCCGTCCGCGGCGGCATCCGGCAGCGGGGGGACGTTGTCCAGGACCAGAGTGGTGAACCGTTCGGCGAGGGCGAGGTGGTCAGGCACTCCGGTCGCCGTCTCGCACAGCGCCTCGAAGCCGAACCAGGCGAGGTCACCGGGCACCGCGCGGGCGGCAGTTCGCGCAGGCGGGCCGGGACAGTGGTGGCTTCCGCGGCCGTCGGCGCGGTGAGACCGAGCGCCTCCGGAGCGGCGCTGTCCCCCGGGCTCAGGCGCAGCCCGGTCGCGAACCGTCGCCCGCCGTCCGCGGCCGACGGCGCTGCGAGCCGGCGGAAGTCCACCGGCCCTGTGACGTCCAGGACGTCCCTCCGCTGCTCGATGAGCTTGATGGTCGGCTCGAACAGGTGATGGTGGAGCGGGTCGGGCATCAGTCCGGCGGGCGGGTGGTTGGAGGTGGTGGCCAGGGTGATCCGCCGGTCCAGCAGAGTACGGAAGAGGCGCGCGATCAGCATCGCGTCACCCGCGTCGTGCGCATGGAACTCGTCGAAGACCAGGACGCGGCTGTCCCCGAGCAGCTCGTCGAGAGCGCTGTCGACGGCGCTCCGCCCGTCATGGCGGGCCCGGCTCGGTCACCCCGTCGTGGAGCCGACGGAAGGAGTCATGGAAATGCAGGCGGCGTTTCCGCCGATCCGGCAGCCCTTCGTAGAAGGTGTCCACCAGCCGGCTCTTCCCCCGCCCCACCGGTCGGTCCCCAGACGTACAGGTCGCGGGGCGGCTTGGGAAACGTCCAGCCCGGCCGGGCGAGTTCGCCCGCCAGGCGGGCCAGTCGCTCGACGGCGGCCTCCCGGGCCGGCGCGAGGGAGAATCCACGCTGCGCCGCCGTCTCGTGGAAGTGGCGACGCATGGCCTGTTCGTGCTTGTCCGCCGGAGCGTCCATCCATCCATTCGTATGCTCGATTCCGTCAAGCAGTCGCCCGCCAGAAGGATCGGCCGACCTCGGGCCCCGCGGTCGCGGCCCCGTAGAACGGTGACGGCCCCCGGGGCCGTCACCCAGTTCTGCGTACGCCTTCGAGACGGCCTGCTCGAAGGCGAGAGCCGGAGTCCCCTCCTCGAAGAACACCCGTATCCGGACTGCCGTCCGCCACGGACATGTCCCTGAGCTCTGCATGAATGAGGCCGGCAGCCAAACACGCCACACCGGACCCGGTAACGCACTCCTGGTGCGCAGCGGTCGTGGCGTAAAGCCTGCGCGGAACCGGCAGCCCCCAGCGCGCGAGCCCGGACGGAGCCGCTCCCTTGACAGTCTCCGACGTCGCGGCAGCAGCCTCCGGCGACAACGCAAAGCCCACGCTCTGATCCCCCCACTCGACGCGCGAGAAAGGATCATGGTCGCATCGGGTGCCGCTGAGCGAACAGCCCTGTCCGCTGACGACGAACGGCAGGACATAGGCGGAACCGGGCTCATCGTGCCGACGACTTCCCCCCTGCTTGGTACGACGAGGGGCACCCGGAGTCGGCGACTGCCCCCAAGCGGGATGACCCGCCGCTGCATCATCTGGCGAAACGGGCACGCCACCTACAGGCAGAGTCTGACCTGCTCAGACGCTTCAGGCGTGTCACCCGACCGATGGGGGTTGAAGAAGCTCAGTTACTGCGTACCGCCGCCGTCGAGTCCAGCGATGACTCTGACGTCTGCTTCGGACGTGCCCAGAACCTGGGCGATCTCCTGAGTGAGAAGCGGCTCCGGGTTAAGAGGGCATCTGATCTGGGTAGTTGGTGTTTTGGGCTGGTCTTGTGACTGTAGGTTGTAGCGCTCGTTGGCCGGGGTGCGACTCCTCGACGCGCGTATCGCAGTGATGTCTCATATGCCCGCTGGGCGTTGATCGAGCCGGTGTTTGTCGCCTGGCGGGCCGCCCGGTCGGGGCCCGGGACCGCTGCACGGGTTCATGATCTGAGAGAGATCGTGAACGCGATCCTCTACGTCAACCACACCGGGATCCCATGGGAGTGCCTGCCGCACGACTTCCCGCCGTTCAAGACCGTCTACGGCTACTACGCCAAGTGGGAGACGGACGGAACCACCGAGCAGGTCCACGATCTGCTGCGGGACCAGACCCGCCGGGCGAACGCCCGAAGGGTGGAACCGTCCGCGGCCGTGGTGGACGCGCAGCGCGTGAAGACCTCCAGCGATGTCGCCGAAGACAGCCAGGGGATCGACGCCGGCAAGAAGATCAAAGGGCGCAAGCGCCACCTGGTCACCGACACCCTCGACCTCGTCCTGACCGCCCTGGTCGCGGCCGCCTCGGTCCACGACTCCGCCGGCGGCAAGCAAGCCCTGACCGAGCTGGCTGCAGCCCACCCGAGCGTCACCAAGGTCTGGGCCGACGGCGGCTACCAGACCAGCGTCATCCAGCACGGCGCCGGCCTCGGGATCGATGTGGAGGTGGTGCAGCGACCGAAAGAAGAAGGGCTTCCAGCCACTGCCCAATCGGTGGGTGATCGAGCGGACCTTCGGCTGACTGATGCAGCACCGCCGCCTGGCACGCGACTACGAAGCCCTGCCGCAGAGATCCCGAACGATGATCCACTGGGCGATGGCTAACAAAATGAGCCGTGAACTCACCGGAGAATCAGCACCAACCTGGCGAATTGAAACGGACATGCCACCCACACCGGCGTGAACGTTGATCAGATGCCCTCTTGGTGGGGCCAGGTCAGTCGGACCTGTTCCAGGCGCCTGCGGTGCTCGGCGATCCAGTCTTCCTGGGGTCGGGTTCCCAGGGCTGCCGTAAGGCGGTCCGGGTCGCTGACGTGGATCGACAGCCAGCCGTCTTCGTGCACGTGGATGCCGAGGCTCAGGCCGCGGTCTCCGCCGATGCTGACCGTCTGGCCTGGTACCAGGTTGGACAGCTCCTGCTCCCAGGAGTCCAGGTCACGCCGGAAGAGGTACAGGTCGAGCCGGGCGTCGACGAAACTCGCGGAGACGAGCACGTCCGCGTGCAGAATGTCGTGGTCGGTCAGCACACCCGGCTGGGACCATCCTGTGACGCGCACGATACAGCGGTTCCCATCCTGATCGGCGAGGTGGATCAGATCCATCGGAGCGGGTTCCGTCATGGAGTTACTCGCTTTCGTGCGCTGGCGTGGGCTACATCGTCTCCTATCGTCGGACGAGCGAAACGGTCAGGCCCAGGCCTGGGGAGTCACGTACCCAGGGGCCAAGCCGGTGCCGGCGAGACAGCCGTCAATCACGTCTGGCCGGCACCGGAGCTTCTTGAGCCGATGCTTGACCGCGCGGGTGACTTCACGAAGGCCGGCGGCGGCAAGGTTGCCGATGTCGCGCTTGACCAGGGAGCACACGCCCTCGGTTGGGTTGAGGTCGGGCGCGTGGCTGGGCAGCTGAACGACCGTGAGCCACTCGGCGTTCGCGTCGATGAACTCGCGCAGCGGCTTCGTCAGATGCAGTCGGACGCTGTCCCAGACCAGCACGATCGGCCCGCCCATCTGGATGCGGGCCCCAACGATCGGATCACGGAAATCGCGCCGGCCGAAGCCCTTCGGCTGGTCCTTGCGCCCGGTGTACTCCCGGACCGCATAGAACAGCCGGGACCGCTCACCACGCTTGTAGCAGGCCATGCCCACCGTCGACACTCGTCCGGAACCACGGCTGCGCACCCGCACCGCCGGCATGCAGCCCCGGCGGCCCCAGGTCCTGGCATGCGGCGGTGTCATCGACTGCCCGGCCTCGTCCTCAAAGAGGATCCAGGCTCCCCGCTCCGCCGCGATGCTTTACCCGCGGCCATGTCTCCTTCTTTCAGACTTCGACCGAGGTGTCGTGGATCAGCGGGCCGCGCTCCAACTCCCTTTCGAACCGGGCGATCTGCGTATCACTGAGCCTCGGTCGGACCGGGGATCCCTTCGACAGGGCGCCGGCCTTCCCACGCTCGCGCCACTGGCGACGCCACCGCTCCACGGATCGCTCGCTGACCCGCAGCACGGCAGCGATCTCCCGATTCCTCTGCTCGCCCTCGAAGCGTTCTACGGCCTGCAGTCGAAGCCGCGACCGGCAAGGTCATCGGCTCACTCCACCGCCGCCACCGCGCGGTGGAGTTCGAGAAGTTCCTGATCGAACTCGACAAGGAAGTCCCGCGGACCTCGACGTTCGCCGGCCGACGGAACCTCGGCCATCTCACATGTACTCGAAGTACCGGTCGTGCCAGTCCGACTCGCCCAACTCTTCGTCGGTGTCATCGGACTCGGCCAGGCCTGCGGCCACGAGTGCCGCCGCCAGCTCGAGGTCCCCTGCCGACAGCAGGACCGAAGGGCCGTCGTACGGCTCACGAAGCAGCTCGTCCGGGACGAAAGTGCAGCCCATCGCCGTACAGACGCCGTCGAGCCACGTCACGAACTCTTCGGGCGGGCGTGCCTCCCCTGCGGGGACACCCTCACCGACTCTCATGGATGCGGTGACGAAGTAGGTGCCGAAGTTGCTCATCGCGACGCCCAAGGGGAGGCCGAAGCCCGTCGCGTCCGCTGGGACATCGATGACACCGCAGAAACTGGCGTCCTGGCCCAGGCCACTTGAGCAGGACGGTCCGAAGCGTTCCTCAAGAGCGCTCACCAAGCGGGTGTAACAGTCCAGCGCAGTCTCCTTGTCGAAGTCCGCAGGGCGTTCCAGGTGGTCGGGGTCGTCGTGCTCCCTCAGGAGCGCCCGGATCTGGCCTGTCGGGAGCATGTGGCGTCCTTCTGTCAGTTCTGTGCTGGGACGAGTGGTGGGCCTGAGATCCGAGCCCACCAGCCTGATGAGGTCAGGAGCATGCACTCGTTCGTGGTGGACCGTGCTCTTGCAGGCGGGGCCGGCGTGGAGACGGGTGCGGCCACCGTTGGTCATCGTGAGTCGTGTGGACAAACGACGAGACGGTGGCCGCGGGCCGCAGCATAGATCCCGCACGTTGGTGAGGCGTTCGAAGCGCCAATGGCCGGATCGCGGGCCGATTCGCCCCGGGTCGAAACACCGTCCTGTCGGCGAGGAGGCGCTCGTCGGGCTGTGCCGCGTAGAACGGGGGAGGTGGTGGTACGAAGGAACTACCGTCCTGGGCGCGGGTGCTGACCCGTTGCAGGCGCCCTGGTCCGTTGCCTCCGTGCGCCGCCGCGGAGAGGATGGAGCGCATGCGGAGTACCGTGATCATCGACGCCCCCTCCAACCTCGGCCTGCGCCCGCCCGCCCCCGGCACCGTGCCCGGTTGCTACAAACTCGCCGGAGCGCTGCGCGAGAACGGCATCATGAGACGACTCGGGGCGCTGGAGGGCGGGGTGGTCGTGCCGCCCAGGTACGACCGGGGTGACTGGCAAGAGGGCGACGGTGTGTTCAACGCGGCCGCCCTCGCCGCGTACACGATCCGCCTCGCGGACCGGATCGAACGCCACGTGTCGGCCGGGGACTTCACGCTCGTCCTCGGCGGCGACTGCTCCATCCAGCTGGGTGCCGCGCTCGCTCTGCGCCGCCTCGGCCGCTACGGCCTCGCCTCCGTCGACGCCTCCCCGGACTTCCGCAACCTGGGCAACTCGGACCGCATCGGTGCGGCCGGCGGCGAGGAGCTGGCCCTGGCGACCGGCCGCGGCCAGAGCGATCTGACCGACCTGGAGGGTCTGAGCCCCTACCTGAGGGACGAGGACGTCCGTGTTCTCGGCACCCGGGACGCGTACGCGGACGACCCCGAGATCACCCAGCTGCGGGAGTTGAGGATCCCCGTCGTGACCGTCTCCGAACTACGCGCATGGGGCCCGGGCGAGCTGGGATCCGCGACTGCCATCAGCCTGGAGACCTCGGCCCTGGACGGCTTCTGGGTCCACCTGGACGCCGATGTCCTGGACCCCACGGTGATGCCGGCGGTCGACAGCCCAGACCCGGACGGACTGCTACCGCACGAGCTCACCGCACTGCTCCGCCCGCTCGTCCGCTCACCGCGCTGCATCGGCCTCAACGTCACCATCTACGACCCCGACCTCGACCCCGAGGGCACGGCCGGCGCCCTGCTCACCGACCTCGTCGTGGCGGCCCTCGCCGACGGCTGACGGGACCCCTCGCGCGACCGTCCGCAGCTCCCGAGGCTCCGTACTACGCGTGGTGGGAAGCCGACGAGCCCGGTCCGTCGCCGCCGACTGTGCCGTCGGGCTGCTGTGCCACCGAGACGGGCCCCTGCGGTGCGCCCCTGGTGGTCTCCGAGGTGCCTGCGCAGGCGATGCCCGCTACGGGACGGTGAGCAACGAGCGCGGGCGGGCAATGGCTCGTGTCGCAAGGCCCGCGAGGCGACATCGTCATCAACCCGGGCGACGTCCGCAACCTGGAGCTGCAGCACGCGTCCTCTGCTCCTGCTCCCGTATGCGTGGGGCTCGGCCCTCGGGGTGATGCGCAGTCAGGCAGGTTTGCGCGTGCATGGTGGCGTCCGCCCACGGCCTGGTGCCGAGGGCTGGTGTTTCGGGCTCGTGGGGGCCCGGTGTGGGTGAACTATCTTGGGTGGTAGCGAGAGGGGAAGGAGATGCTCCGTTGACATCCGGGCAGCAGGCGCGTGCACAGTCAGCCGCGATCACGCCGGGCAGGCGCTCGTCCGAGGTCGAGGCCGGGGCCGGGGTGGGCTCTCCCGCGGAGCGGGTGCGGGCGTTGTTCGGCGGGCATCGGCTGTCTCCCGGGCAGCGGCGAATCGCGCAGTTCCTGACCGATCACCTCACCGAGGCCGCGTTCCTGTCCATCACGGAGCTCGCGGAGCGCGTGGGGGTCAGCCAGCCGTCGGTGACCAGGTTCGCCTCCTCGCTGGGTTTCAGCGGTTACCCCGCGCTCCGGGAGGCGCTCCAGCCCATCGCGCTCAGCGCGGTCGCCGGTGCGGCGGCCGAGGGGGAGGAGCGGCATCGTAACGAGCTGCAGTCGGCGATCGACGCCGAGATCGAGAACCTGATGTCCCTGCGGCGCGCCCTCGCCGATCCCGACCGGATCGTCGGCATCGGCCGCGAGCTGGCCGGGTCCGTCCCCCTGACGGTCGTGGGCCTGCGCATCTCGGTCTCCCTCGCCGAGTACTTCGCGTACGCCGCGCGGCGCATCCACCCCGATGTCCGGGTGGTGACGCGGGGTGGCAGCGTCGCCTACGACGTGCTGCTCCAGGCACGCGAGGCGGGCGGTACGTGGGTACTGGCCTTCGCGATGCCGCGGCACGCCAAGGAGACCCTCTCCGTCGTGCGTGCCGCCCGCGGTGTCGGGCTGCGCGTCGCGCTGATCACGGACCTCGCGCTCGGGTCGCTGGTCGACGAGGTCGACGAGGTGTTCACCGCGGGCACGGGCTCGCGGCTCGTCTTCGACTCGTACGCGGCGCCGGGCGTGCTCTCGGCGGGCATCCTCCAGGCCATGGCGGACGCCGACCCGGAGCGTACGCAGGCGCGGCTCGAGAAGTACGAGCACGCGGCGGAGCAGCACGATTTCTTCCTGGGCGACTGACAGTCGACCGAGACCGACTGATACCGACCGAAGTCGACCGAGGCGGATGGGTCGGCTCCTGGTCCGCCACATGATCGTTCAGCATGAAAATTTTCATACCCTTGCGTACTCGACGGTATATATATTTACTACTAGAGCCCCCATCGGCCCGAACGGAACATCGATGGCCGCCCCCTCCTCCTCGGACGGCGCCGATGCTTCGACGGTCCGCGCCGCGTGATCGCGGATGCTCTGTGGCGGCTCCGATCAACCCCTGGGTCGTAGCCGCCACAGAGCCACACCCGGACGGTCAGCCCGTTCCCCGTCCGGTCGGGCGGAGTGGTCGGCGGCTCTCCGACGATGTCAGCATCTCTCCATCGATGAAGGAGAGCGATGACTGCCACAGGTACGGGCGTAGACCTCGGAGGCCGAGCCCCGGGTGACGTGGTGGAGTTCGCCGCCCACTCGCTCGAGGAGTACCGGCGCATCTGTCAGTCGTTGAGGAACCGGGACGACGGCAAGCAGGTCTTCTTCCGCGGCCAGGTTCACGGCTATGACCCCCAGTCCTCGGAGGAGCGGGAGCCGGCGGACGACGACGACCGGATTCGCCGGGACCACCTGAGGCACGCATGGGAAGTGACGGCGATCGCAGCCCTCGCCGGCTACGGTCACGGATCCCTGAGCGAGGCCGGAGTCATGGGCGTGCTGCAGCACTACGGATTCCGGAGTTGGTTCATCGACATCACCGATGACGAGATGATCGGACTCTGGTTCGCGCGCCACAGGTACGCGCCATCGACGGGGCTGGCGCCCCGTCCACTGGCTGAGGCCGACGAAGCGGCCCCTGGGCACGAACACGTTCATGTCGACCTCTCCGAACTGCTGATGTTCGACACGGTGCGCCACGAGCCTGTCGCGGTCGACGGCGACGGCAAGGTCGAACCCGGACTCGTGTTCGTCTTCGCCGTCGACCGCGACTCGCCGCACTTGCTGGACCTCAGGTCCAACGTTCCGGAAGTGGCGCTGAGAGTGCACAGGCAGAGAGGATCGGGCCTGCTTCCTGACAACGGGAGCTACGCGCCCTTCCTCGTGGCACGCATCGAGGTGGCGTTCCCGGCCCCGGCGGAGCTGGCCAGCGGATCCACCCTGCTCAGCACTGCCGAACTGTTCCCCGGTCCTGACGAGGACGAGTTCTACAAGCTGCTGCTGCGGACACCTCGATTCCCGTTCGACGTGGTGCAGCAGGCGGCGCCTGACCGGTCACCGGGAGAGGTCTCGGTCTCTGCCACGACGAAGCGGTACTTTGTCGACCCTCTCGACATCCCGCTGTACGAGTCGCCCGGGATGACGCGGCACATCCCACTGCTCTGGGGTCGCGCGGTGGAGGACTACACGACGGTGTGCCTGTCGTGTCTCGGTATGACGGAGGCGACCGTCGATCTGCCTTTCACTGCGCCCGGCGGCGCGCGAGGCAGTCGATTCACGCCTGAGATGATTCTCGGCAATGGGCAGACCGAAGCGGCAGACGAGCACGTCAGGCCCGACGAGTCCGCCGACTCCGGCGACGTGCCGCGTCCGACCTTGCCGCCCTTCGCACACTGGCCCGCTGAGTCCCGCCTGTTCCTGCGCCTTCCGGTGATGGGGAACCTCGCCGAGTTCGTACACAGCGAGAACCCCTTCCCGGTCCTGCGAGGCTTCATCATCCAAGGACATTCCGAGCACATCGAAGTCTGGTCGGTCTCGGAACTCGCTGACGGGGCTCATACGTCATGGCCGGCTCTCGCGGAGCCCGGACTGTCCTACGCGTGGCCGCTCGATCCGCGAGTCCTTACGGCCGACATGGGTGCGAAGGCCGGTCATGACCTGGACTTTGCCATATGCGGCGTCCGTATGGCCGGCTACTTCAACGCGCTTGAGCGCGGCGAGGCCGAGCTGTTTCGGACCCGCCCCCATCAGTTCGGCTTCTACTGGGTGAACCCGGGTGGGGTGGTGCCGATCGGTAGCCGGTGGGTGCCGGACAGCACCTGATGCCATAGGGCAGGCGCCCGCCGGGCCCTGCCATCGTCGGCCGGTCTGGAGGACCCTCCGTCGTGCCGGTTGCGGTGCGGCGGGTGATCCTGGGGGCATGGCCGGCACGTCCTTGCCACGGCCGTCGCCCGCCTACAGAGCGGCGGCGCGGAGGGCCCTGCGCGTCACGATCGCCGCCACGGCCGGGTTCTACGTGCTGCTCTACGGCTTCGACTCGGCGGTCGGGGCGACGTACGCGCTGTTCGGCGCGATCGCCATGGCCGGGCTGTCCCGTCTTCCAGGGTCCGGACGCCAGCGGGCCGGACTGCTGGCGGGCGTGGTGCCGGTGTGCTGGGTGCTGATCACGCTCGGCACCTACCTTTCCGTGCGGACGTGGAGTGCCGTCGTCGGCATGCTGGTCGTCGGTTTCGCGCTGGCTTTCATGGCCGTCGGAGGGCCACGGTTCGCCGGCGCGGCCACGGGGCTGCAGCTCATGTACATCCTGCCGTCGTTCCCGCCCTACGACCCCGGTTCGCTGGGCGAACGGCTGGTGGGCGCGACCGTCGGCCTCGTCCTGCTGATCATCGCGGAGGCGACGGTACTGCCCGAGCCGGCGGCCCTGCCCTACCGCGAGCGGGTCGCCCGGGCCGCCGACGGCGCGGCCCGCTGCGCGGACGGGCTGAGTTCCGCCCCGTACACGCTGCCGCAGGCCACGCTGCGCACCACCCGTGACCTGAGTACGGGTCTTCGTTCCTCCCAGGTCCCGGAGGCGGAACGGCCGGCCGGAGCGGGTGTACGGCCCAGGGCGCTGGCCCACGCGGGCCTGGCGACGCGCACCCTGATCGGCCGGCTGACGGTGCTGCCGCCACCTCGCCCGGGTGCTGCCCGGCCCCAGGAGGTCGGAGCCGGGGGCGGGGCGTCAGGGGGAGCGGAAGCCGGCGCGGCAGCGCCGGGCGTGGTCCGGGAAGACCGTACGGGAGCAGCCGACGCAGCGGAGGCCGGGAACCCGGAGCCGCTGCGGGCGGTTGCGGATGCGGCGCGGGACACCGCCGCCCGACTGCGGGGCCGAAGCGCCGACGGTCGGGCGCACGAGCGCCTGCGGCAGGTCCGCCAAGCCCTGACGGCTGCCGATGACGGCTCCCCTGCTGTACTGCGCCGCAACGCGGCGCTCCTGGAGGTGGCGGATGCCGCGCTCGCGATGTCCACCGCGGCCGACATCGCCGTACGGGGTCGAGCGGCCGGCGAACCGCCGCCGGGCCCGTTCTGGTACGCGCGGATGCGGGCGCCACGGCTGTGGTGGCGGCGCCTGTCGGGCCATGTCGGCGGCCGTTCGGTGTTCTTCCAGAACGCCGTACGGATCAGCCTGGCCCTGGCGGCGGCCCGGCTGATCGCGGGCATCGACACGCTCCCGCACGGCTTCTGGGTACTGCTGGCCACCCTGACACTGACACGCACGACGGTACGGGAGACCCGGACGACGGAGCGCAGGGCCCTGACCGGCACCCTCGTCGGCGCGCTGGTCGCGGCGGCGCTACTGTCCCTGGCCGGTACCGACATCGAGGTCTACGCGGTGGCCCTGCCGCCGCTGATGCTCGTCACCTTCACCCTGGGGCCCGTGAAGGGCGTCGGATGGGCGCAGGCTCTGTTCACGGTGGTGGTCTCCCTGGTCTTCGCGCAGCTGGCGCCGGCCACCTGGCAGCTCGCCGAGTTCCGGCTGCTCGACGTGCTGACCGGCAGCGCGATCGGCGCCGTGTTCGGGCTGCTGGCCTGGCCGCGCGGTGCCCATGACGAGTTGCGCCGGTCGGTCGCGATGCTGCTGCGGACCGCTGCGGAGATCGTCGTGGCCACGACGGCGCAGGTCGCGGCGGGCGGTCGACGCGTGCCGTCGGTCACCGCGCCGGGCCACCGTTCGCTGCAGCACGCGCTGGTCATGGCGGAGTCGGCGTACGCGCAGTACCAGAGCGAACCCGCGGGGCCCACCCCACCGCCGACCGGCCAGGACTGGCAGGCCGCACTGATCGCCGGGCACCACACACTGTGGGGCGCCGACCGGCTCCTCGTCCCTCCCGAGCCGGTCGTGGCCGCGCCGCTGGGGAGAGAGGCAGCGGAGTTCGTCATCCGCCTGGGTGACCGGGTCGCGGCGGGGATGCTACTGACCTCGGCCCGGATGGATCCCACAGGTGACGCTGCGGAAGCGGCGGCGCCGCACCATCCCCTGATGACCCCCGACACCGCCCCCGCCCCCGTCGCCTACGAACCGCCAGGCGCACCGCGCGTGTACTACGCGACCACGTCCTGGCTCGCCTCGCTGACGACGGATCTGGCACGGCTTGTAGGCGAGGGCGAGGGCGAGGGCGAGGGCGAGGGCGAGGGCGAGGGCGAGGGCGAGGGCGAGGGCGAGGGCGAGGGCGAGGGCGAGGGCGAGGGCGATACGAGTGCCGACTCACCTGGCCGCGGCGACGGGGCCGGGCCAGGCGGCACGCACGTGAAGCCGGGGGCCTGACCGGCGTGTGCGGAGGCGTGACTGTGCCGGCCGACGGCGCCGGTACCAACCCCCGGGTTCGTTCCGGCGGCCGGCAGCAGCCCGCCGAGGTCCACGCGAGCGCCCGGCGTCAGCGGGTTCCGACCCTGTCGGCTGATGCTGTGGGAGCGGCATCGGCCGTTGTCAGACGCTCGGCGATCTCCTCGGCGGTCAGCACCAGCGCGAAACCTTTCCGCAGAACGGCGAGCTCCGGCTCCTGCCGGGACTCGTCGTCGGTGGCCGTGACGTCTGCCCCGAACACGACCTTGTAGCCGCGCTCGTATGCCTGCCGGGCCGTGGTGCCGCAGCAGTAGTTGGTGAGCGTTCCCGTGACGATGACCGTGTCGCGACCGAGGTTGCGGAGCATGGTGTCGAGCGGGGTGTCGTAGAACGCGCCGTAGGAGGGCTTACGGACCAGGGCTTCGTCGGGGCGGCGGCCCATCGGGGCCCACACCTCGGCCGGGCCCGGCCGCCGCCAGTCGGTGTCGGCGTGCGGAAGGTAACGCAGGGCGTTGGGGCGGTCCAGCCCGAGATGCGTGTCGTCGAAGATGGTCCAGATCACCGGGACCGAGACGGTCCGGCACGCCTCGACGAGCCTGCGCAGTCTGGGCGCCGTCCGCGTCGCCGCCGGTACCCAGTACGGGCTCCAGCCGGGCCGGACGAACTCGTCCTGCATGTCGATGACGAGTAACGCCGTCCGCTCCGGCCGCACATCGAAGGACGCCCGGCCGCGCTCGTAGGCGTCCCGCGCCCGAGCGGTCACCCATTCCTCGGTATACGACATCTCCACCCCACTACCTCGATCCGATATACCTCGATCCGATGTGCGAGAGTAGCAGCATGCTCGAACTCGCGATCCTGGGATTCCTTGCCGACGGTCCACTCCACGGCTACCAACTACGCAGCCGGATAGGCCACTTGTCCGGCCACACCCGTCCGGTCAGCGACGGGAGCCTCTATCCGGGCATCACCCGACTCGTCAACTCCGGACTCCTGGACCGCAGAACAGAGCCCGGCGCCTCTGCCGCCCAGCGCCACACCCTCACCCTGACCACCGCCGGCCACACCGAACTCCTGCGCCGCCTCCGCGACGCGGACGGCCCGGACATCACCGACAGCACCCGCTACTTCACCATCCTGGCCTTCCTGTCCCACCTCCCGGACACGGCCGACCAGCACGCGGTACTGCGCCGCCGCCTCGCGTTCCTCCGACAACCCGCAAGCTTCTTCCACGACGGCGAACACCCCCTGCGCGCCGAGGACACCGCCGACCCCTACCGCCGCGGCATGCTCACCATCGCCCGCGCCACCAGCCACGCAGAACAGTCCTGGCTTCGCGAGACCCTGAACTGACGGATGTGCACTGCACCGCTCTCCCCGCCCGGCCGGCCCCGCCGAATCCTGTGGCAACACCCGTGCTCAGTCTCTACAGTCACCGCATGGCCACCGATGACGAGCCCTCCTGGCGTCCCGACGTCACCGCGATGCTCACCGACCGGACGAGCGCGTGCAAGCCGGCACGCGAGGCCATCGCCGCCGGCGCCGAGGTACGGGTCATCGACAGGACGGCGCCCCATTGGATGGTCTTCGGCATCACCGCAACGAGGTGGAAGCGGTCGGTGGCCCGCGGCCGGCCGGAGACCCTCGGCCTCGACGAGAGCGTCGAGATCCTTGCACGTCACCGCGGCGAGCAACTGTGTACCGGGACCATCGCCTCGGCAGACCGTCTCCGGTTCTTCAACCTGTACTTCGACGCCACCGGCTCCGAGCTCCTGGCCTGCAGCGCTGTCAAAAGATCTCAGCGGCCCAGCGCGAAGGACTCGCAAGAGCCCTGAGCTTCACCGGTGGGGCTTGAAGGGCCACATCGGGCCGTACCGCTGCATGCAGTCGTCGGATGCTTCGTGCGGGTCGGGGTCGTCGGTGTCCAGCGCCCGGCTCATGCGGTGGGCGCTGAACCGAGTGAGGGGAGGGCGTGGCCGTGAGCCACGCCCTCCCCACGGTGCGGGCGGCTGCCGAACCGCTGCCGGCAACCGCCGTCAGCATCCGTTACCGGCGGCTGCTGCGATTCGCCCGAAGGCCTGCGTCAGGTCACTTCCCCGACAGGCGCGGCGTGCGCGGCGGGAGCGTGCGCCGGGTGCCGGTCTTCTCGAAGGCCGCCGCGAGGGACAGCAGGGCGTTGTCGTCGTAGGCGCGGCCGGCGAAGGTCAGGCCGACGGGCATGCCGGTGTCGGTCATGGTGCCCATGGGGACGGTCACGGTCGGGATGCCGAGGTGGCGGGGGACCAGGTTGCCGTTGGCGACCCAGACGCCGTTGCGCCAGCCGAGGTCGGCGGAGGGCACGCTGACGTCCATGTCCGAGGGGGCCACGTCGGCCACCGCGGGGAAGACCACCGCGTCCAGGCCCAGGTCGTCCATCCACAGCTCCAGGTCGACGCGGCGGGTTTCCTCCAGACCGCGCAGGCCCTGTTCGAGGTGCGGCATGTCGGCGAGGGAGGCGTGCGGGCGCTCGCGTACGAAGCGGGGGTAGTCGCCGATCGTGTCGTCGAAGCCCTCGTACCGGTCGGGGAGCTCGCCCTGCTGCTTGGGCCAGATGCGGGTGCCGTCGACGTCGGCCAGCGTGGAGAGCGCCGGGTCGCCGTTGGCGCGCAGGAAGTCGTCCCAGGCCCAGGCGGACAGGTCCTCGATCTCGAAGGCGAGGTACTCGCGGCTGACCAGGCCGCGGGTGAGCAGCGAGGGTGCTCCGGGACGGTCGGACTCGTAGTTGGTCACCACGGGGAAGTCGACCTCGACCACCTCGGCGCCGGCGGCCTCCAGGTCGCGGCGGGCGGCTTCCCACAGGGTGATCACCGAGGGGCGGGTGTCGATGGGCTGCCCGGTCTGGCCGCCTATGCCTCCGTCGGGGTTCGTTCCGGCGGCGGGGTCGGCGTTGACGTACATGCGGGGGACGCCGACGCGCTTGCCGGCGAGCGTGCCGGACGCGGCCTCGGCGTCGGCGGGTGCGAGGGCCGGGTAGGAGGCGGGGCGTACCTGCGACGGCGAGGGCAGCTCCACCCACGGCTGGGCGCGCCACAGGTCGCCGCGCGTGTGCGGGTCGTCGGCGACGATGACGTCGAGGAGTTCGAGCAGGTCGGCCATGGTGCGGGTGTGCGGGACCACGACGTCCATGGTCGGTACGAGCGGCCAGTTGCCGCGGACCGAGATCACGCCGCGACTGGGGGTGTAGGCGCACAGCGCGTTGTTCGAGGCGGGGGCGCGGCCCGAGGACCAGGTCTCCTCGCCGAGGCCGAACGCGCCGAAGGACGCCGCCGTCGCCGTGCCGGAGCCGTTGGAGGAGCCGGAGCCGTAGGCGCTGGTGAGCCAGTCGGCGCTGTACGGGCTCTCCGCGCGGCCGTACAGGCCGCGCTGCATGCCGCCGTTCGCCATCGGCGGCATGTTGGTCAGGCCGATGAGGACCGCGCCGCCCGCGCGCAGCCGCTCGATGGCGAAGGCGTCACGCTGGGCGACGAGGTGCTCGAACGCCGGGGAGCCGGACGCGGCCGTGAGGCCCTCGGCGAGGTAGCTGTCCTTGGCGGTGTACGGGATGCCGTCCAGCGGGCCCAGCGTCTCGCCGCGGGCGCGGCGGGCGTCGGAGGCCTCGGCGTCCGCCCGGGCGTGCGGGTTCATCACGACCATCGCGTTCAGAGCGGTGGCCGTACCGGGCCGGTCGTACGCGTCGATCCGCGCGAGGTAGGCGTCGAGCAGCCCGACCGCGGTCGTCTCGCCCTTCTCCAGCGCTGCGCGCAGGTCGGCGATACAGGTCTCCACGACATCGAATCCGTACGTCATGTGGGTTTGTCTCCCGGGTGGTGAGTAGGGCAGGCGGGCGGCGGCCTCTGGCCGTCGGGGCGACCGCGCACAGCCGGCCGGCACACACCCATCGCTCTAACTAGATTTTCAGTCTAGACTAAAGGTCTAGAAATTCGGAACCTAGACTTTGAGACCTGGATCTCCGGAACCGAAAGTGAGCTCATGCCGATGCCAGAGACCGGGCCCGCACAGCCGGACCGCCTCCCTCCGACCGACGGCGTGATCGATCCGGCGGGCACCGGGAGCGGCGCGACCTCCCGGCCCGCTGCCCGCGTCCCGATCGACAGGAAGCGCCAGCCCAGCGGGGACGACGCGCGCGAGCGTGCCATGCGGGCCGCCATCAGCGTCATCGCCGAGAAGGGCACCGCGGCCCTCCGCATGTCGGACATCGCCGCCCGCGCCGGCATGAGCACCGGGCACATCCTCTACCACTTCGGCAAGAAGGACCGGCTCCTCCTCGAAGTCCTCGCGTGGAGCCAAGAGGACCTCTGGGCCCAGTACCAGCAGGCCGCCGACCGGGCCGCGTCCCCCGCCGAGAAGCTGGACCTGTTCGTCCGCTTCTACCTGCCCCGCGACCAGAGCGACGAACGCTACGCCCTGTGGACCCAGGTACTCGCCCAGCGCCACGACGAAGCAGGCCGAAAAGTCCTCACCGAACTACTGGACGGCTGGGACGAACGCCTGGAAGCCATCCTCCGCGAGGGCCGGGACCTCGGGCACTTCGCCGCCGTGGGCCTCCCCGAGTTCACCATCCGGGCCGTCGCCATGCTGAGCGGGCTCTCCGAAGACGTGATGTTCGGCCGCTCCCGCTGGCGGCACACCTCCCCGCACGCGTTCGCCCTCGCCGCCCTCCAACGGGAACTGCGTCCTACCGGTCAGGGCTGACGTCGCGCGCTCGAGGCGGCATCCTTGTCGATTCCGTTTCGTTCGGGTTCAAGGTGCCGTCGGGCGGCCGAACACGACCCCCGTCAGAGTCTGGTTGACGTGTCCGAGCCAGCTCTCGCCGTACGTGTGGAAGCCGGCCGCGGGGATGCCGTCCAGTGCGGACGGAAAGGCAGCCGAGAGGTTTCTGGCATCCATCTCCAGACGACGGAAGCCACAGTCGAACAGGACCGCGCCGGACGAGCCGCCGAGGTCCAGGCGCGCTCGGCGGAGGGCGCCGCGGGTGTCCGCCGTCAGCTTGCCGGAGCGCATCACGTCCACCTCCATGCCGGGCGGGATCTGCGCCCAGAAACGCAGGTCGCCGTCGGGTGCGGCCGCCTGCGGATTGCGCAGGTCCGCGCCGGTACGCAGAGCCCCCCGCGTGCAGATCGCGGCCAGGGCGCGCTCGTCGCCGGGGAAGTGGCGGGCGCGGAGCTCGGCGAACACGTCGCCGAGCGAGCTCACGGGCCCGGCCCTCGTGGACGTCTCACCTGTTCCGGATCGCGGCGGCTCGTGGTGACCGCCGCCTGATCGGGCCCGTGCCGAGCCCGAGACCAGGCTCGCGCTCAACCAGGTGTAGTAGGCGATCCCGTGGGAGCTGAGCAGCGAGCCCCAGTCGCCCTTGTGGATTTCGTGAGCGGCGTCCAGCAGCGCCCGCCCGGAGGATCGGTACCAGGCCTCCGGAAACCCCTGGCGCTGGTGCGCGGCGCCGATCCGGCGCAGGGTCGACCCGACGAACTCCGGGGAGTCCTGGGTCGGTGCCGCCCACGGCACCGAGCGCACCAGCCCGTCGCACAGCGGTCGGCCCTGGAAGGCGGTGCCCGAGGGGCATCGCCGCAGTTGGTCCAGGGACGGCGCACGACATGGCGGGGCCCCTGGAACCGGTGCTGCACCGGCGGTCAGTGACGATCTCCGGCCGAGTGGAATCCGCGCGACAGCCCTGAGCGGCCTTTCACGACCATGGCAAGCAGCGGTCCCTCCGGTCGTCCACCCCACCTCGCCGACCGGCGACCACGCCAACCGGATGGCTACGCTTCGGAAATTCCGCCGCCTCGGGCAGCCCCTTCCGGATCAGCACCGTCTTCCGCAGGAACAGCCCCTGTCGGAGGAGAACCTGTGCCAGCCACCGCGGACCCCGCGCCGCGTTCCCGCGTCCTGCTCGTCGACGACGAACGCCTGATCCGCTCCGGTCTCGCGCTCATCCTGCGCAGCGCCGGCGACATCGAGGTGGTCGGTACGTGCGAGGGCGGGGAGGCGATGGAGGCGGTCGGGCTTCTCCGCCCGGACGTCGTACTGCTCGACATCCGCATGCCCGACATCGGCGGACTGACCCTGCTGCCCCGCATCCTCGAACTTCCCGACCCACCCCACGTCGCCATGCTCACCACCTTCGACCACGACGACTACCTGAGCCGCGCCCTCGCCCTCGGCGCCGGCGGGTTCCTTCTCAAGGACACCGAACCCGACACGCTGATCCGCTCCGTACGCGCCCTGGCGACCGGCGCCGGATGTCTCTCGCCGTCCGTGGTCCGCCGGCTGCACGGCGGGCTCACTCCTGGTCCGCGGGCGCAGGAGGCTGTTGAGGCGGTGGCCCGTCTGACGTCACGGGAGCGAGAAGTACTCGGATACATCGGACAAGGCCTGTCGAACGGCGAGATCGCCGCCCGGATGCACTTCTCCGTGGCCACGGCCGAGGACGACGTCAGCGCCATCCTCGGCAAGATCGGCGTGGCCAACCGGGTGCAGGCCGCGGTGATCGCGGAACGCGCGGGCCTTCTGGACGCCGGCACTGACGCCGAGCGGCTCTGCAAGAGCCGTGCCAGCACATCTGCACCAGAACCCAGAGCTCGGTGATGTCCCGGCGAAGTCGCACCCGGTGACGCTCCGTCGTATGCGGCCTGCTGATCCGTTTGTCTGGACGGACGGACGGACGGACAGACGGACGGACAGACGGATGGGCGGATGGGCGGAAGGATGGGCGGAAGGATGGGCGGACGGATGGGCGGACGGACGGGCGGACGGGCGGACGGTTTCGAGGCAGGAGGACTGGAACAGGCCCTTGCCTCACACGTCATGGTTCGTCGGTGCCGGGATGCCACTCGGCCAGCACGATGGTGGCGTCGTCCCGGAGGCGGTGGTCTTGATGGTTGAGGAGTTTCTGTAGCAGGCGGCGCAACGCTTCCGGGGCGGGATCGCCCGCGGCCATGGCGCGGATCACGATGTCGGCGAGCCGTTCCTCGCCGAAGAGGTCTCCTCGGGTGGAGCGGGCCTCGGTGACGCCGTCGCTGTAGAGCAGGACCCGGTCGCCGGGCTGCAGACGCGTCCGGTGCACTGTCGGCGGGGAGGTGCTGTGGAAGGCCCATCCGAGGGGGAGGTCGGGCTCCCGTTCGAGCATGCGGGGGAGTACCTGGCCGCCGCGGATCAGTAGCGGTGGCGGGTGGGCGCAGTTGACCCAGGCGAACGTGCCGTCGAGGACGTTAAGGTTGGCGATGACCGCGGTCATGAGCCGGTCGGTGAACCACTCGTTCAGGATGGTGTCGATCGCGGGGATGATGTCGGCCAGGGTGCCGCCTGCGCGGCGTGTGGCGCGGCAGGCGGCGAGGCCTGCGGCACTCGCTCCGCCGGACGCGAGGTCGTGCCCCATGGAATCGAGCAGTGTCAGGTGCAACGCGTCGTGGGTGAGGTTGTGGTCGAAGGCGTCGCCGCCGATGTCGTACGCGGGCTCGAGCACGGCGGACGACGTCACGCGCGCGGTTCCGATGGTGCGTGGGGGTAGGAACGCCCACACCAGTTCGCCCTGCACGGTCATCTTCCGGCGCCGTTCCGCTTCGGTCAGCAGGTCGTTGTGCGACGACTTCGACACCAGCAGCAGGGCCGCCACGCCCGCCAGCGCCTCGCACCACTTGGTCAGGTCCTCGTCGAGATCCGGTGCGGTGGCCTTCAGCACGCCGAGGCGTTCGATTCCGTCGATCATCGGTACCCAGACGGTGCTGCCGTCCCGCGAGCGTTGTGTCCGCTCCGTGCGGTAGGCCAGGCCTGCCAGCGAGCCGTCGATGTCCAGCGTCCGCGCCTCGGCCGCCACGGGCTGCGGCAGCGCGACCAGGCGGGTCTGCTGCAGGTCGGTCACGTACATGCAGGTGCCGTCCAGGCCCATGCGCCGGCCTGTCCGGGACACGAGCCCGGCGAGCTCCTGGCCCGCCACCATGTGTGAGTCGGCAACCAGGTCCGACAGCACCGTCTCGCGCGACTCCATGGAAAAGCCCTTCCGCCGGCGCACAGGGCACCTTCCCACCTGATATCGAGCGTAACTGCCCGGACGAGATCCGACCGGGCGGCGTGCCCGGCCGCGCAGCGGCCGGATACCGCAACAAGCGGCCGGGAGCCCTCCCCACCAGCGGGGCATCCGACGAGGCGAACGCCCCATGGCGAACGGTCGTCCGTTCCGCCGTCTCGTACTCCCGATCCGAAGGCGTGGGGCCCTTGTGTCAGGGCCGGAGTCCGACACGGTGGAGGGCGATCGTGCTGAGGTCGGTGATGGCTTGTGGGTCCTTCTGGCGCCAGGCGTCGGCCCATCCCCCTGGCGGGGCCGGGAGTTCGGTGAGTGCGCCTGGAGGTCCGGTGAGGGTGCGCAGGGCGAGCAGGTCGGTGCCTCCGGGGGCTTGTGCGAGGCGGCGCAGGGTGTTGCTGCGGTGGATCCAGAGCAGGCGGGGTGGGAGCCACAGCAGCAGGATGAGGAGGACGGGGATGAGGATGAGGGCCGTGGTGATGACGTCGGCGACCTGGCTGACGGTCTCCTGGAGTGAGACTCCCGCGTCGGCGAAGCCGGAGCCGGCGTCGGCCGCGGCCTGGAGCGGTTTCTTGAGGATGTCGCCGATGAGCGGTACGTCCGATGCCGCGTCTCCCGCGTTGTCGAGTTCTTCGGCGAGGTTGTCGCCGGCGCTTTCCACTTTGCGTCCTGGTTCGGCGAGCAGCAGGATCGCGTCGCGGACGGTGAAGGCCACCCACACGGCGGCGCCGATCAGGGCCACGGCGATCAGGTCCACCAGTACCTGGCGGTTTCGGCGTGCGGGTGTCTGGGCGTAGAAGCGCAATGAAGAGCTCCTGTTCGAGTCCGGGCGTCGAGGAGGTCCGGCCGCGGCCCGGCCGACCGGCCGCCGGATCCCACTGTGCCACCGCGCCTCACGGGCAAACCCGCAAGACACGAGGCACCTGGGAAGTCGAGTTCCTGCGCCGTACGGGACTGCCGGATGCCGGGAGGGTGCTCGACGATCCGCAGTGGGGGAGTGGCGCGGCGGCAGGGCACACGTGTACGAAGCGGCGTGAGCGCGAGCGTCCCCGTCCTGGCTACTCCCCGGGCTTGACTTCGGTACGTGGGTATCGCGTTGACCAGAATTGCCCGCGCCGCATGAACGCCCCCGCACCCCCCCCGCACCCACCCGGGTCCACCCGAGTCCCTTCACCCCCGCCCAGCGGGCGGTTCGCCATCCGCCGCAGCAGGACGGTCAGCGGCCGGATGCCGGGGCCGTGCTGGCGCGCACGATGAGGTGTGGTTCGACGCAGCGTGGTTCGGGCAGTGCGCCCGGTGCCTCGATCTGGCGGAGCAGGTGGGTCACCGCGAGGGCGCCCATGTGCTGGAACGGCTGGGCGATGGTGGTGAGGGAGGGGGAGCAGTACTCGGCGAGTTCGATGTCGTCGAATCCGACCACGGAGATGTCGTCCGGGACGCGGCGTCCGGCCTCGTGCAGGGCTCGGATCACGCCGAACGCCATTTCGTCGCTGGCGACGAAGATGGCGGTGACGTCGGGGATCCGGGCGAGGACGAGTCCGTTGCGGTACCCGGAGGCCGGTGACCAGTCGCCCTCCAGCGGAGGTGGCACCGGGCGGTCCGCGGCTTCGAGGGCCGCCTGCCAGCCGTCGCGGCGCTGTGCCGATTCGAGCCATTCGGCGGGGCCGGCGATGTGCCAGACCGTCTCGTGGCCGAGGTCGAGGAGGTGCTGGGTGGCGATGCGGGCGGCCTCGGCCTGGTCGAGGGCGAGGACCTCTGTGGTGTCGGTGCGCGATCCGTCGATGGTGACGGTGGGGGTGGATCGGGTGAGCTGCTCGATTCGGCTGCTGGTGTGGATCAGGGGCACCGACAGGATGACCCCTTCCACGTCCTGGTCGGCGAGCCGGGACAGCGCGTTCTCGATGGCGGAGGTGTCCAGCGAGGTGGTGGTGGCGGTGCTGACCGCGTAGCCCGCCTCACGGGCCGCGTTCTCTATGCCCGAGGTGACGGCGGCCCGGGAGTAGAAGCTCGTCTGGAGGGTCACGACGCCGATGGTGCGGCTGCGGCCGGAGGAGAGCATCCGGGCGGCGTTGTTGCGCCGGTAGCCGAGTTGGTCCACTGCGGCCAGCACCTTCGCGCGGGTCTTCTCCTGCACGTTGGGGTGCCCCGCCAGCGCCCGCGAGACGGTCTGCGCGGACACGCCGGCGACTCGCGCGACGTCCGCCATGCCCGGCGGACGCGTACCGGTGGTGGTGTCACCGCGCTTCCCCATGAGATCCCTTCCTCGTGATCAACCCCTACCGATGATATCGCCCACATCGCCGCCCACGTGCGGTTTCGCGAGCCAGGACGCCGGTCGATCACAGGTATTGGCATCGATAACATTCTCTGTCATAGTTTCGGCCACCGGCGCCCGTCGGGCGCATCGTGCGATCGGTGCCGGGTCGCCGGGCCGGCGACCCCGTGCAGGACGTCCCCGTTGCCTGCCGCG
Organism: Streptomyces sp. NPDC093089; assembly: GCF_044754405.1. NCBI lineage: Bacteria > Bacillati > Actinomycetota > Actinomycetes > Kitasatosporales > Streptomycetaceae > Streptomyces > Streptomyces sp. NPDC093089. The sequence goes on along the minus strand of NZ_JBIVPA010000015.1, from coordinate 29,604 downwards.
GCATTCAGGAGGAGCTGTGAAGCCTAGATTCATCCGTTTTGCTGGAGTGGCGGGTGCTCTCACCCTTGCCCTCGCGGTCACCGGCTGCTCGGGATCGGGTTCGGCCTCGGGCTCGGGTGCGGCCGGTAAGGCATCGATAACATTCTGGGGATGGGCCCCTGGTTACGAGGAGGCCGTGAAGGCGTTCAACGCCGGCCACCCGGACATCGAGGTCACCTACCAGACGGTGCAGCCCGGCGCGAAGGGCGGCTACCAGAAGATGCTGAACGCCGTGAAGGCCGGCAATGCCCCGTGCCTGGCGCAGGTGGGGTACGAGACCATGCCCAGCTTCGCCGCCCAGGGCGCCCTGGAGGACGTGGCAGAGCACGCCGCCCCGTCCAAGAGCGACTACCAGTCCGCCGCCTGGAACGCCGTGAGCCTCGGCAGCGCCGTCTACGGAGCACCGGTCGACACCGGTCCGATGGCCCTCTTCTACAACAAGAAGCTCTTCGACTCCCTCGGCCTCGAGCCGCCCGCCACCTGGGCCGAGTACCGCGAGGCCGGCAAGAAGATCCACGCCTCCGACCCCAAGCGGTTCCTCTCCTCGCCCTACCTCGACTACGACTACGCCGGCCTCGCCTGGCAGGCCGGCGCAGACTGGTTCGGCGTCGACAACGACGCGTGGAAGGTCAGCATGGCCTCCGCGGAGAACAAGAAGGTCGCCGACTACTGGCAGGGTCTCGTCGAGGACGGTGTGATCAGCAGCGCCCCCATGTACGACCAGGCCTGGTACACCGGCCTGGGCAACGGCAACATCGCCACGGTCGTCGGAGCGGTCTGGCAGGCGGGCGTCATCAAGGGCGGCGCCAAGCAGGGAGCCGGGCAGTGGGCCGTCGCACCCATGCCGCAGTGGGAGAAGGGCGACAAGAAGGTCGGCAACGCCGGAGGATCTGCCACCGCCGTCCTCAAGGGCTGCAAGAACACGGCGGCGGCCTGGGAGTTCGCCCACTGGCTGAGCACCGACAAGGACGCTTTCGGCAAGCTGATCGAGAAGGCGTCGCTCTACCCGGCCGCCGGCGACCTCCTCTACCTGCCGCAGCTGAAGGCCGACCCCTACTTCGGCGGGCAGCAGATCTACGACGTGTTCGCCACCGCCTCGCCCGACGTCGACCCCGAGTGGACCTGGGGCCCGCTGATGCCCAGCACGGTCGCGGACCTGAACGACGGCCTGGGCAAGGCATGGACCGGCAAGGGCACCATCGCCCAGGCCCTGGACCACGCGCAGGACACCACCCTGACCGAGATGCGCAAGCAGGGCCTGGCCACCGCCCCTTAGAGCAGGCCCGCCGGGCGGGTGCCCCCACCCCGCCCGGCGGTCGCCGCCCCCGCCCGCCCCATCGTCACCGGAATCCCGCCACCGCTCCGGCGACGCCCCAGTGAGGAACGCCCGTGACCCATGCCTCCGCCGCGCACCGCGCCCCCGCACGGCGCCCGGCAGCCACCGCAGCGCCCCGCCGGACGCGTGAGACGACGCCCCTCGGACGCCCCCGGCGACTCGGCCCGCTGCTCTTCTGCGCCCCCTTCGTCGTCCTGTTCGTCGCCATGTACATCGCGCCGATCCTGTACGCGGCCCACAGCAGCCTCTTCACCATCCGTCGCTCCGGCCTGGGCCTGACCGCGCCCACGGAGGTCTTCGCCCCCCTGGACAACTACACGCGGGCCCTGCAGGACGGCTCGTTCACGGCCTCGCTCGGCCGCGTCGCCCTCTTCGGATGCGTACAGGTGCCGCTCATGCTGGGCCTCGCCCTGGTACTGGCTCTGCTCATCGACTCCAAGTCCGCGCGAGGCAGGGGTTTCTTCCGTCTGACGAGCTTCGTCCCCTACGCGATCCCCGGTGTCAGCGCCGCACTCGTGTGGTCGTTCATGTACTCCTCGACGTCCAGCCCGCTCAACCGGCTGCTCGAACCGCTCGCCGTCACCGTGCCCTTCTTCGACGAAGACGTCGTGCTGTGGTCCGTGGCCAACATCGTCACCTGGAGCTGGGCCGGCTACAACATGATCATCATCTACGCGGCCCTCCAGTCCATCCCCGCCGAAGTCCTGGAAGCCGCCCGGATGGACGGGGCCTCCGCCCTGCGGATCGCCTGGAGCGTCAAGATCCCCGCCGTGCGTGGTGCGCTGGTGCTGACCACGGTGTTCTCGATCATCGGGTCGGCCCAGCTGTACAACGAACCGGCCGTCCTGCAGCCGGTCTCGGGCGGATCGATCTCCTCCGCGTTCACCCCGCTGATGTCGGCACAGAGCGCGGTCGCGGCCGGCAACTACCCCTACGCCGCCGCCCAGTCGGTCCTGCTGGCCATCGCCGTGGGCGCGGTGTCGCTCACCTTCTTCAAGCTGACCCGCCGAGGAGACCAGGCATGACCACGGTGATCCCCACCCCCAGCGCTCGGATCCGACCGCGGCGCGAGACGAGTCCCGCCGGCCGGGTCACCGTGCTCGCCCTGCTGGGCCTGTCAGCCCTCTACTTCCTCTTCCCGCTGTGGTGGCTCCTCGTCTCGGCGACCAAACCCTTCGGAGAGCAGTTCGGCGGCAGCGGCCTGTGGTTCGACGGCTTCGGCCTGCTCGACAACATCGCCCGGCTCAGCAGCCAGGACGACGGCATCTTCTGGCGCTGGATGCTCAACAGCGTCGTGTACTGCGGTGCGGGAGCGCTGATCGGCACGGCCCTGTCCGCCCTCACCGGATACGCGCTCGCCAAGTACGACTTCCCCGGCCGCGGCCTGCTGTTCTCACTGGTCCTGGCCGCCGTACTGCTGCCCAAGGTGCTGTTCACCCTGCCGCTGTATCTGATGTTCTCGGGCGTTCACCTGATCGACAACCCCCTCGCGGTCCTGCTGCCGAGCGTCGTCAGCCCCTTCGGCGTGTACCTCGCCAGGGTCTTCGCCGAACAGAGCGTGCCCGACGAGGTCCTGGAGGCCGGGCGCCTCGACGGCGCGGGGGAGTTCCGCGTCTTCCGCACGATCGCGGTGCGGATGATGCTGCCCGCCCTGGTCACGATCTTCCTCTTCCAGTTCGTGGAGATCTGGAACAACTACCTCCTGCCCGCCATGGTCCTGGGCGACGACCGGCTGCAGCCCGTCACGGTCGGCCTCGTCGGCTGGAACGCCAGCCACGTCGCCGTGCCCCCGCCGCTCGTGGTCATCGGCTCGCTGGTGTCCATCGCGCCCCTCCTGATCGCCTTCCTCGCGCTCCAGCGGTTCTGGCGCGCCGGCATGACCGCCGGAGCGGTCAAATGACGACCCTGTTCAACCCACTGCCCCGCCGGCGGCAGCGCGCGGCACCTCCGCCCAGGAAAACGGAACTTCCCCCCTGCAAGAGGGAACGCCCCACCGTCCCTCTCTCCGTGGCCGCACCGCAGCACGCAGTCGTCCACACACGAGCACACGCCTGGCCGTGTGTCCCCAGACGCTCCCCCGGTACCGGACGCGCCCCACGCGCTACGCCGTGACCCGGCCGGGAGAGCACCGCACTCGGAGCGCGTCGAGCCGCTCCGAGTGCCACCGCCGTCCCGAAAGGACGCCGGACCACCCAAGGAGCCGTCTCCCCACGGCTCCTGAGACCAAGGAGTACTCGTGACCACTCCTCGAACCAGACTGGCAGGGGCGCTCGCCTCGGCCGCACTGGTCATCACAGGCAGCAGCGCGCTGACGATGCCCACGGCATCCGCCGACGCGTCCGCCGCCTCCTACACCGTCACCGTCGGCGCCAAGGGCTCCTGGACCACCCCGGACGACACGCCAGCCGGCACCTACATCGACAAGGACGGCACCTTCTACTTCCAGCAGGCCCACGCGCTGTACGGCGCAAGCGACGAGCGCGAGTGGAACTTCTTCACCGGAACGAACCTCGACACCGCCACCCGCTCCAGCGCCCTCAGCGATGCGGTCAACCCGGCCAACTCCAACGACCGCAACAACGACACGACCTGGCGGTGCAACAACAGCCCGACCGGCGTGGAAGCCACCCAGGCCCCCTCCACGGGCACCTACGCGCACCGCAACTACTGCGACCTGGCCGGCGTGTGGGTCGACCCGGACACCGGTGACTGGTACGGACTGGTGCACAACGAGTTCACCCCGGAACCCTTCGGAGACGGTTCCCACTACGACGGCATCGACTACGCCGTCTCCAAGGACCAGGGCAAGACGTGGACCATCAAGGACCACGTCATCACCTCCCACTACAGCACCAAGCGCGGCGACACCACCGCCTTCCCCCAGCAGACCTACCACTACGGCACCGGTGACCAGCGGTTGTACGTCGACACCGCCTCCGGCTACTTCTACGCGTTCTACGGCTCCCGCATCGTGAACAAGGGCTACGGCGGCGGCTGGGCCGCGTTCTACGGCCACGTCGCCCGTGCGCCGATCGCCGGCAAGATGGCTCCCGGCACGTGGCAGAAGTGGTACGACGGTGCCTGGTCCGAGCCCGGCGTCGGCGGCCGCGAGAGCACCATGGTCCCGGTCGGAGGCACCAACACCACCGGATACGTCGCGCCGGCCAAGGAGTACGACCCGGCGAACGGCGGCAGCGTCAGCCAGCAGGTCGCCAACGGACTGACGCCGGCCACCTCCCCGCTCTTCGTCATGGACATCACCTACAACGCCCACCTCGGCCTGTACATCGGCCAGCCCCAGGCCGTCGACCAGAGCGGCAACGCCTCCCAGGAGATCTACGCCACCGACAACCTGGCCACCCAGAAGTGGTTCCGACTCGGCGACACGGGCTCGTACAAGAACGCCTCCTGGTACCGGTGGTTCCTCGACAGCGCCAACAAGACCAGCTCCACGATCGTCGGCAAGGACTTCCGCACGTACTGCTCGTTCGGCTGCTCCAACGGGTCGAGCAGTGAGTACGTCAACCTGACGATCAACACCACCGAGCCCGCCGCCCCCGTGGACACCACGAAGGCCTATCGCATCGCCGGCGGCGGACGGATCCTGGCTCAGGTCCCCGGGAGCTCGGCCACCACCTCGCTCGCCTCCTCCTCCGGCTCCGCCCTGGAGTCGTGGACCTTCACCTCCAACGCCGACGGTTCGTACCGCATCGCCAACATGAGCACCGGACAGCTGCTCGGCGTCGGCACCGGCTCCACGGCGACCCGGGCATGGGGCACCAAGCCCACGGTCACCGCGGCCCAGACCGGCAGCGCCGCCGTGGGACAGCAGTGGTTCGTCCTCCGCGGCACCTCGCACACCGACGGAGCGGCCACCGGCACGTACAAGATCGTCAACCGCTACAGCGGCCTCGTCATCGGCCTCTCCTCCGACACCAACCGACTCGCCGAGACCACCCCCACCCGCAGCTGGACCAACACCACCGGCAACGCGGTCGGCGGCACCCGTACCGCCGGCGAGCAGACCCTGACCCTCACCCCGACCGCCCAAGCCCCCGAAACGGTGACGGTCAGCAACCCGGGCAACCAGAACACCCTCCTGAACACCGCCGTCTCACTCCAGATCACCGCCATCGACTCGGCCGCCAAGCCCCTCACCTTCACCGCCACCGGGCTCCCCGCCGGACTGAGCATCAGCCCCACCGGCCTCATCACCGGCACCCCCACCACCGCGGGAAGCTCCACCGTCACCGTCACCGCCTCCTCCGGCAGCGCGAGCGGCACGACGAGCTTCACCTGGGCAGCCACTCCCTCTCTCAACGGAGTCCACACCCTCACCGCCGCGGGCAAGGCCCTCGACAACCCCAACCACAGCACCACCGCCGGCACCCAGCTCATCACCTGGACCCCGAGCGGCGGCGCCAACCAGAACTGGACCTTCACCCGCCGGACCGACGGCACCTACGAACTCAAGAACACCGAGTCCGGCCTCTGCGCCGACGTCGAAAGCGGCTCCACCACCGCCGGAGCAAAGATCATCCAGTGGACCTGCACCGGCGGCCCCAACCAGCGCTGGATCCTCACCCGGCAGGCCAACGGCACCTACACCGTCGCGTCCGCCGCGAGCGCCCTGCTCCTGACCACCGCCTCATCCACCAACGGAGCCCTGGTCACCCAGCAGCCCGACACCGCCGGCACCCTCCAGCAGTGGACCATCAACTGACCCTCCGGCCTTGACCGACCATGTCGGGGTCCCGAACGGCGAACGGGACCCCGGCATGGTTTCGCCATGCACCGACGGACAACAGTGACGGCCCGGGCCCGTGCCGTGCCGAACACGGCGGGTTGAAGGGGCGACCAGAGGGCAGGCGCGCGGGTACGGGGCCGCAGGGACGGGCCGTGCGGCCGTACGCATCCTGCCCGGCGTCGCATCGCGACGCCGTGTGGACGGAGGAGGCACGATGAAAGCCGTGACCTGGCAGGGCCGCCGCAAGATCGAGGTGGCAACCGTTCCGGATCCGCAGATCGTCGAACCCACGGACGCCGTGATCAAGGTGACGACGACCGGGCTGTGCGGGTCCGATCTGCACCTCTACGAGGTGCTCGGACCGTTCCTCGACGCGGGCGACGTCCTGGGCCACGAGCCGATGGGGGTCGTCGTCGAGGTGGGGCCCGAGGCGCGGGAACTGAAGCCCGGCGACCGGGTGGTCGTGCCGTTCAACCTGTCCTGCGGCACCTGCTTCATGTGCGAGCAGGGACTGCACTCGCAGTGCGAGACCACGCAGGTCCACGAGCACGGCACCGGCGCGAGCCTCTTCGGGTACACCAAGTTGTACGGGCAGGTGCCCGGCGGACAGGCCGAGTACCTGCGCGTCCCCTTCGCCGACACCCTCCCCGTCCGGGTCCCCGAGGGGCCGCCGGACGACCGCTTCGTGTACCTGTCGGACGTCCTGCCGACCGCCTGGCAGGCCGTCGCCTACGCCGACGTCCCGTCCGGCGGCAGCGTCGCCGTCCTGGGGCTCGGGCCCATCGGCGACATGTGCACCCGCATCGCCGCCCATCGCGGGGCCGGCCAGGTGATCGGCGTCGACCTGGTGCCCGAACGGCTCGCCCGCGCCGCCGCCCACGGCGTACAGGTCTACGACCTCGCCCAGTACGGCGACGAACTCGTGGACGCGATCCGCGACGCGACCGGCGGCCGGGGCCCGGACGCCGTGATCGACGCCGTCGGCATGGAAGCCCACGGCGGCAGCGTCGTCAAGGCCGCGCAGACCGCGACCGGCCTCCTCCCCGACGCCATGGCCGCCGCACTGATCAAGAAGGCGGGCGTGGACAGCCTGGGCGCCCTGCACCTGGCCATCGACCTCGTACGCCGAGGCGGCACCATCTCCCTCTCCGGCGTCTACGGCGGGGCCGCCGACCCACTGCCGCTGCTGACCATGTTCGACAAGCAGATCCAGCTGCGCATGGGGCAGGCCAACGTCCGCCGCTGGGTCGACGACCTGCTCCCGCTGCTGACCGACGGAGACCCGCTCGGCGTCGAGGGCTTCGCCACCCACCACCTCCCCCTGGACGAGGCGCCCCGGGCGTACGCGGACTTCCAGAAGAAGCGCGACAGCATGGTGAAGGTCCTCTTCCAACCTTGACGACCGGGCCGGTGTCCGCGTCAGGCCCGCCGTTTCCGCGGCGCTCCCACCACGGTGAGATCCTCGAAGCCGCCCTCGCAGGCCGCTACGCCGACCTGGTCGAGCCGATCACACCTGACGAGGAGGCCCTCTTCGTCGTCAAGGCACGACACCCCGTCTTCCACGAAACGCCCCTGGCCTACCTGCTCGGCCGGCTCGACGTCCGGCGGGTGGTGCTGTGCGGGCAGGTGACCGAGCAGTGCGTGCTCTACTCGGCCCTCGACGCCCACATCCGGCACTTCGACGTCATCGTGGCCCTCGACGCGGTCGCCCACATCGATGCCGACCTCGCGGAGGCGGCCCTGCGGATGATGGAACGGAACATGGCGGCCGAACTCCGCCCCGGCGGCGAGATCACCTTCGAGGACGTCGTTCGGGAAGGTAGGGGGCGGCCCTGACGAGCGCCCTCCCGTCCGGGTTCGGCGACCGGTACCACTCCTCGCCCAGCGGTTCGCCGGCGACCAGGTCCTTGCCGTACGTCTCGCACAGGTCCGGATGGGCCCAGGCCACGCCGTCGTCGTGGAGGCGGTCCGTGCCGTCGGGGGTCGGCCACATGCTCTTCGTCCTGCCGGTTCCGGAAGCCCGGCAGATCCCCGTCGGCTCCGCACTCGCGGGTGTTCTCCGCGGTGGGCCGCCCGTTCATCTCGCCCCCGGTTGACGCGGTCCCCGGCCCTGCCGCAGACCCCGATGATCCGCCCTGCCCGGCGCGATGACGGTCGGCACAGGACCCCCAGGGCTGCTGGAGTCGCCGGTCGGCTCAGTGCGGTCACCCCGCCACGGCCGGCTGGACCGGGAAGAGACCGGTCGTGCCCGTCAGGTCGAGCAGGCGCAGCATCTGGTGGCTGGGAGCAGCGAGCCTGAGGGTGCAGCTGGAGCGCAGGGCGGCCTCACGCGCCCGGATCAGGACGTTGAGTCCGCTGGAGTCGCAGAACGACGAGTTGCTCAGGTCGACGATGATCGCCGATGAGGACTTCGCGTCGGCGAGGGCCGCCGCGAGCAGGTCTTCCAGTTCCCCCGCGTGCTGAATGTCGATCTCACCGCTTACGCGGACGACCGGAGCTTGCGCGTCACTGTCCGCCACACGACTCGTCCTTGCATCGAATTCGCTGGTCATGCGACGCCTCCTCGCCCCCTGCACGGCTGCCGCCGGTCCAGAAACTGCTCCGGCACCCCGTCGGCCCTCGCCGTACGGCTTCTGCCCACGCGACCCGGGTCCATACCTGCCGGCCGCCACGGCTCCGGGGCCGGCGGCAGCAGCACGCGGGGGCCGTCCGACCGGACCGGCACTTCGCTTCGGGGGCGGTCGGTGGTGGGAGGTTCGTCTCCCGGGCTGCGGTCGACCGGCGTCCGGGTCCAGCGTTGAAGGAGGGCCGTAGCACACGGCCCCTTGCTGACGGGAAGCACCCATGACGACCCATGCGGCCCTGAGCGCGGCGTGCCGTCCGGTGCCGCCGGGAACACTCGTCATCGCGCTGGACGGGGAAGCGGACATGGACACGGCCTCCGTGCTGGCGCACGTGCTACGCGAGGCCCTTGACGCTCCGCTGCCCGAGACCGTCGTGGTCGACTGCTCCCGCCTGACCTTCTGCGCCTCGGCGGGATTGAACGAGCTCCTTCGCACCCGTCGCACGGCCACCGAGGCCGGCACCGCCTTCGGCCTCGCCGCCCCGAGCCGTCAGCTGACCCGTCTGCTGGAGATCACCGGCGCCGACAGCGTTTTCGAAGTCCTGCCCTCCGCTCCCCTCGCGTACGAGGAAACTCCCCTCGTGTACGAGGAAACTCCCCTCGCGTACGAGGAAAGCGGAGAAGGCCCGGGCAGGACACCTGTTGCGGGGGGACGAGCTGCAGAGGCCGTCCGACGTCGGTATGCGCCTACGGGTCGAAGCCCTCACCGCGCACGTCAACGACCAGGCCCAAGACGGTCTGTGGGAACTGTCCGCAGAGGAGTCGGCTCTTGCCGGTGCGACTGCCGACCGCCTCGCGGAGGCGGTCGGCCCCGCCGCCGGACAGCAGGAGCTGACGGGGATCGAGCGTCTGGAGCGGTTGCGCGCGGCCATAGCGGAAGTCGCGATCTCCTTGTCCCGTACCCAGGCCGGCCGGCCTGGTTCCTCGCCCGGGCCGCCACCGCGCTCACCCCTGTGCTGGATTGACGGGCTCTGGTAGCCGAGAAAGGACATTCCTTCGGCACGCGAGTTCCCGAGACGGACGAGCTCACTGACGCAGAGAACGCCGTTCGCTGCCTGCAGGGCGCCCTCGCCTTGAGCCAGGTCACCGAGGCCTCGCCCGGGGGCCCCGTCTCCAGTCGGCCTCGGTGAAGCGGGAGGCGTGGCAGGCCGGTGTCACCAGCGCGCCTCCGCGGTTTGCCGTCAGCGGCCCGTGACGCCCGCCTCGTGCGCCGGGCCTCGTGCGCCGGTGGGGTCACGGCCGACGGCGCAGGGTGGTGCTGGGCGCGACCTGGTACGAGGCCCGGTGGTGCTGGGCGAAGTGGTGGCCGAAGCCCCAGCGGACGGCGATCGCCGTCACCGTCGTGGCGTTCGGGTCGGCGGCCAGCAGGTCCTGGTGCGCGTATTCGAGCCTGACCTGGCGCAGGTAGGGGAGTGGGGTGGTGTCCAGGTGCCCGCGGAAGGCGTACTGCACGGCCCGCGGGGTGACGCATGCCGCCGCGATGTGCGCCAGGCCGATGTCCTGGTCGGCGTCGTCCTCGATGAACGCCACCGCCCGCCGCACCGTGTCGGGTGTGGCGTCCGATCCGTCGGCGAGGGTGGGCCCGGAGGTCAGGGTGGTGCGGAAGACGGTGAGGACGGTGGCCGCCATGAGCCGGGAGGCGCTGCCGATCAGCAGGGGGCTGCGGGCGGTGTGCGGGTCGGCCAGGACGGTGGCGACGTAGGCGCTGGTGCTCTTCCACAGCTCGGCTGCGGCCTCGTCGACGGGTGCGCGGGTGAGGAGGCGCAAGGGCTTGTGCCGGCTCTGCGCGGGCAGGGGGGCCACCTCGGCGAGGAGACGGGCGGGCAGGGTGGCGGCCTGGGCGATCTCGGACGTGCCGATCGGCCCCGCACCGGCCTGGGCGAACGAGACGATCGGCTTGCCGGCCGCCGCTCCGGCCAACCGCATGTGCGGTGCGTTGCTGAAGGCCTGGAGCAGGAACTCCCGGGCGAGCTCCGGATCCGATGTCTGGAAGTGCGTCGGCACGGTGCCGGCCATGGGGTGGATCCTTCATGTCCAGCGCCTGCTCGCGCACCAGCGGCTCCTCCAGGGGGCTGTCCTCGGCGGCGAACTGGGCGCGCACGTAGGCCACGGTGGTGTCCCACAGCCGGTACCGGGCGGCGGACACCGGCGCCCAGCCGATGAATCGGACGGGACCCTCGCCGTCCCGGGCGGCTGCGGAGCGCGCCAGGACGTCGACGGGGAGCGAGACCACCTGGTCTTCGATCGAGTCGATCCCGAAGTCGATGGGCGCCCCGGAGGGGTACGCGCCCCAGCTGCCCGGCACCCACCGGTACTCGCCGTCGCGTGTCGCCGCCCGGACCCGGCCCCCGCGCAGGTACAGGAACGTCTCCCGCCGAAAGGAATCGGTCCGCACCCGCAGGCGGACCGGGTAGAACACGTCGCCCACGCCCGTACGGGCTGGTGCAGGTGGCCGGCCGCGGGTTGGGCCGGCGCCCCGGGCATGGGCTTGCCCGGGGCGCCGGTGTGCTTCGTCAGCCGAGGTGGGAGAAGTAGCCCCAGCCGCCGGTGCCCACCGTCACGGAGCCGGTTTCCGTGAAGGTGGCGCCTCCTGGGTGGAAGGCGAGGTCGAACGTCGACGTCGTGTACCAGAGGTCGGAGAGGCCGTCGGCGTTGCCGTCGCCCGCGGAGAGCCCGAGTACGCGGGTACTCGTCGGCAGGTTGCCGATGACCTTGGAGTCGGTGAGGGTCTTCGTGACGCTGTCGTAGCCGTACTGCTTGATGTCCCCGGCGTCGTCACGGGCCCAGATCTCCGCTTTCGTGTCCCCGGTCGTTTCACCGGGAACGAGGATCTCCCGGTTCTGCCAGTCCTCGAAGCTGATCCGGACAGCGCCGTACGAGAGCCATCCGCCGTCTGCCGCCACCCGGCCGCGGTGGAGCCACAGGCCCGTGCTGCTCTTGGCCACGAGGTCGGGGCTTTCGTCGCCGTCGACGTCGCCGACCGCGACCGGCGTGGTGTGGGCCCAGCCGGTCTCGGACACCTTCATCACCACACCGGCTTCGAGGTCGCCGTTGCCCGCGTTCTTGTGCAGGATCAGCTCGTTGCCCTTGCGGGCGACGACGTCCTCGTCGCCGTCACCGTCCCAGTCCCCGCGGTGGCTGACCACCGCACCGTTCCACTCGGGTCCGCTGCCGATCACGCGCGGGGAGCCGAACGCGCCCCGGCCCACCCCGGGGTACAGCCGCAGGGTGTCGTCCTTGCGCACCGCGAGCATGTCGGGGCAGAGGTCGCCGTTGAGGTCGCCCGGCACATGCGCGGTGGCCCGCTCCAGCGGCTGGGCCTCGGCCCACAGCAGCTTGTGGTCCTCAACGGGCGTCAGGTCGATGTCGGCCGTCTTCGCCTTGAAGCCCGTGAAGTCCCTGCTGCCGAAGAAGGCGTGGTCGTACTTGATCCGGTACTTGACGGGGTCCGCACTCGCCCAGGTGGTCGGACGGTTCGTGGTCGCGTCCGCCTCGACGAAGGGGCCCGTGCCACACAGCCCGGTCCGCATCGGCTTCAGCGCCGAGTGGGTCGGTATCGCGTTGAAGTCGCCGAGCACCAGCGCGGGCGCGCCCGCCGCCCATCGCTCCATGTTGTCGAGCACCACCGGCGTACCGTTCGACGGGATGGTCGTCGCCAGGTGCGTCCCGCACGCCAGCGTGGTCCGGCCGCCGATCGGGCCCTTGACGCACGCCACCCACCGCTGCTCCGACACCAGGGGCTCAGCGGGGTTCACCAGTGTCTGGTGCGTGGAGAAGTCCGCCGCCGCGCCCTTGACGAACACCGCGTTTCCGAACTTCGTGGAAGTCCCTCCCCAGCGCGCACACCCAGGGGGCTCCTGCTCGCCGACCCGTACCGACGTGTAGCCGACCAGCAGCTCCGCCAGCGCCTCGTACTGGCCCGCGCACAGCTCCTGCAGCGCGATCACGTCGGCGGTCCCGCCCTCGGAGACCATCCGCGACTGGAACTTCGCCGCCCACTCCTGGGCGGTGTCGACGGTGTTCTGGCATTTGGACGCACCGCACGCGTTGTACGTGACCGTGCGCACCGCCTGTGGTGCGAGCGGGTCGGCCGCCACCGGCTGTGAACCTCCGGTCACGGCGCCGGCGAGCAGGGCCAATCCGATGGCCAACCGGCTCGCGGTGCTGCCGAGTGCTCTGCGTATGCCCTTCAACGGGTCCCCACCCTCGAAATTGAAGATCACTAATCCGGATCATCGTAGGGGCAGCCGCCGTGGGGACCTGCACTGAGCGGTGTGCAGTTCTCGGTCATGTTCAGGGCCTGCGGCTACTGGCCTCTACACCCCCGGGGAGCCGTGAGGGCGGGTCGTGGCCCCGCCCTCACGGGGGGACGTAGGGCGGGGCCAGTGCGGTGCCGCATCGGAGGATGTGCTGTCCGCTGCATTCACCCTGCCATCGGGCCCTGCAGCGACACCAGAGGTGTGCACGAACAAGCCAAAGGCATATGCCGAACCGGGCTCATGTCGGAGGACCCGCCGTCCCGTCGCGCAGTGGGGTGATCGCCCTCGCGCCCCCGTTACGGCAGCTCCTCTGCCGGGTTGGCCGGTCATGCGAATGAAGATCCTGAGCGTGCTGCTCCTGGTCGCGGCGACTGCGGCGGCCGTCCCGACCGGACTCGCGGCAGAAGGCGACGGGCTGGCAGGACGACGGCCCGGGCTACCTCGTACGCGGGTGCGCGGCGAACGCCGGCGACCGGCTCAAGGCCTGCACCGGCTGGCACTGACCGTGTGGCGCGGCCCTCGACGGCACACCGTCATGCGACCACAGGGTCGGGCCCTCACGCGACGCTCCTGACCGCCGGCTTCCGCCCACCTGCACCGGTGGCAGCATCGCCTTCTCGACCAAGGCGCGGGGCGGCAGCGACTGGCAGCGCGCCGGAGGTGAGCACCACAGCCCTGTCGGAGACCTCGCCCACAGGCGTGCAAGACGTACTGAATGTCCGCTTCTCTTATGATGGCCAGAGGGTGAGGCCAGAAACGGACTGATGCCGATGAGCGGACCCGTGAATGCCGAAGGGGCCAGTGCGGGAGAGGAAGGCCCGCCGTCGGAGCCCTGTCCCGCCACTGCCTGGGTGGACCGGGTGGGCACCGTCCAGCTGTGGAGTGGAGAGGCGCAAGCCCTCCTGGGATACCCGGCGAAGGAAGTCTGCGGCACACCGGCGGTGGAGCTGCTGACCACGCGTGGGGACCGCGAAGCGGCGTTGGCCGGGCGCGACCGGCCTGAGGTCGGTCAGAGCTGGGACGGCGTACTCGCCTTGCGACACCGTGACGGGCACGAGGTGAGGGTCGCGCTGCGCGTGCGCCCACTCAGGGACCGGGAGGGCCGGGCGGGATGGTCGGTCTCCGCAGGAGACGCTCGGCGGATTGAGCGGGAAGACATCGACCGGGCGATGATGCGGGCCCTGTTCGAGCAGTATCCCGCCCCCATCGCCCTCCTGGACGACGAGTTGCGGTACCGGTTGCTGAACGAAGCGGCGGAGCGAGTCCTCACCCACCCCGGAAACCAGCTCGTCGGCCGGCATGTCGGCGCGGAAACCTCCCACGTCGACTCCGCAACGATCGACAGGGTTCTGCGGCAGGTGCGGGAGACCGGTGAGTCCGTCCTCGGCCTTCCGGTGCGCGGGAGCCCTCTGTCCGGTCCGGACGACGACCGGATGTGGTCGCTGTCCACCTTCCGACTGACCGACCCGACCGACCGTCCTCTCGGCATGTGCCAGACGTACGTCGACATCACGGACGGGCACCGGGCCGAGCGGCGTCTGGAGCTGCTGACCAAGGCCGGAGCGGGCATCGGTGCCACGCTGGACGTGGCACGCACCGCCCAGGAGCTGGCGGACGTCGTCGTGCCGGCCCTCGGTGACGTGGCCTGGGTAGCCCTGTCCGAGGCCGTGCTGGAGGGGGAGGAGCCCCCGAAGACGTCCGGCCCGGGGCAGTGGAATCTGCGCCGGATCGGCGTGGCCCCGCCGGGTGACGACTGGCCCACCGGTCTCCCGGCCGTGGGCGCGGTTTCGTCCGCGCTGCCGAACCACCCGCTTCTACGGAGAATCGGACAGGGGGAAACCGTCCTTCTGCCTGACCGGGACAGCGTGATCGCCGCAGCTGAGGGGCACTCGGAGCTGGCTCATCTGTTCGTCCCCGAGCACGGCCACTCGGCGATCGCGGCTCCGTTGTTCGCCCGCGGCCTCGTCCTCGGCACCGTGGTCGTCTGGCGCACCCGTCGACCCGGCCCCTTCGGCCAGGAGGACGCCGACCTGCTGACGGAGATAGCGTCCCGGGCCGCACTCGGCGTGGACAACGCCCGCCGCTACACGCGCGAGCACCAGGCGGCCGTCGCCCTGCAGCAGGGCCTGCTCCCCGCGGCCACCACCGACACTCCCGCGGCGGAGACCGTGGGGTTCTACGTGCCTGCGGGGGACGGGGCGGAGATCGGCGGCGACTGGTACGACGTCATAGCCCTCCCGTCCTTCCGCGTCGCCCTCGTCGCGGGTGACGTCACGGGACACGGTCTGCCCGCCACCGCCACCATGGGCCGACTGCGCACGGCCGTCGACACTCTGGCCGACATGGAACTGGACCCGGACGAACTTCTCACCCACCTCGACGACCTCGTCCACCAACTCCAGACCGAGGCGCCGCACCAAGGGGACACCGTCGGCGCCAGTTGCCTGTACGCCGTCTACGACCCCGTCACCTGCCAGTGCACCCTGGCCAGCGCCGGACACCCACCACCCGTCGTGATCCGGCCTGACGGCACCACCGGATCCGTCGAAATCTCGCCCGGGCCGTTGCTCGGTGTGGGCGGGATGCCGTTCGAGGCGACTACGTTCGAGCTCGAGCCCGGCAGCATCGTCGCGGTGTACACCAAGGGCGTCATCTACCGCGACGACCACGATCCCGACGCCGGTCTGCGGCGGCTGGCCGACCGTCTCGCGCGGTTCGCCGGCCCCGGCCGTGATCTGGACGATGTGGGACACGAGCTTCTCCGGAGCCTGGGCGGCGCTCCGGCCCGCGACGACATGGCCCTGCTTCTGGCGCGCACGCGTGCCATCGCTCCGGCGAACACCGCCACCTGGGAATTCCCCGCAGACGCTTCCGTCGTCGCCGCCGCCCGCAAGGCGGCGGCCGGGCAGCTGGCCGCGTGGGGACTGGACGAGGTGTCCTTCACCACCGAGCTGGTCGTCAGCGAACTCGTCACCAACGCCGTCCGGTACGCGGGCGGTCCCATCGGCCTGCGCCTCATCCGGGAGAACGTGCTGGTCTGCGAGGTCAACGACCCCAGCAACACCCAGCCACGGCTGCGCCGGGCCCGTTGGTCCGACGAAGGGGGCCGAGGTCTGTTCCTCATCGCCCAACTCACCACCCGCTGGGGCAGCCGCTACACCTGGAGCGGAAAGACCATCTGGACCGAACAGCCCCTCACTGCTGATCTCGGCCTGCTCAACTTGCCGCCCTGATCGCAGCCGGTACACCGGCGGGTGGAAGGACCTGCCGGCGTAGAAGAACCCTGCGCAGGAAATTCACCCGTCGCGGTGTGCTGCTCGCAGAGTTGGAAGGGGCCGACCGGTCTGCTCGCGTTCATAACTGATGGCTTCGTCAGTTCCGGTCTCCCATGCAATCGGCCCATGGACGCATCCCGAACGACGCCGCTCCCCAGGCCGGACCGCTTCGAGCGGCGCCGTGCGCAGACGCGGCAGGCGTTGATCGGTGCGGCACGGTGGATCCTGGCGGAGCGGGGCAGCGACACGGCGAGCATCCAGCAGATTGCAGACCGGGCCGATGTCGGCTTCGGCGCTTTCTACAACCACTTCGAGTCCAAGGACGCGCTCTTCGACGCGGCGGCCTTGACCCCGAATCCTGGACACGGGTTATGCGGCTGGTACCAGCGTAGTTGGTGTGGGGTGGAAGGCGTTCTCGAAGGCGATCGGTGATCGTTGTCCGAGGCGGGAGTGTCGGCGTCGGGTGTTGTAGCGGTGGAGCCATCGGAAGGCGTCGAGTCGGGCCTCGCGTTCGGTTGGCCAGCTCTTTCGTCCTTGCAGGGTCTCGCGTTTGAAGGTTGCGTTGAAGGACTTGGCGAGTGCGTTGTCCGCGCTGGACCCGATCGCGCTCATGCTTTGCCGCACCCCTGCTGACCTGCAGGCTTCGGCGAAGGCCCGGCCGCCTGCCTGGCGGCCCGGTCCGTGGCCGTCCGGCGCCAGTAGTAGAAGCTCGAGCGGGCGATGCCGAGGACGGTGCACAGCCGCTTCACGCCGTGGCGGCGCTGGTGGTCGGCGACGAACTGGAAGCGGTTCACCAGCGCGTCTCCCCGGCGGAATACTTCGCCGCCTTCCGCAGGATCTCGCGTTCCTCCTCCAGCTCGCGGACCTTCTTGCGCAGAGCGGCGTTCTCGGCCTCCAGCGGAGTGGGCGGCTCGGTCGGCGCCTCCGCCCGGCGGCCCCGGGGCCGGCTCGCGTCGGCTGCCCGGACCCAGTTCCGCAACGTCTCCGGGTTGACCCCCAGATCAGCGGCGACCGACCTGATCGTCGCGCCGGGCCGCGACTCGTACAACGCGACCGCGTCCGCCTTGAACTGCGGCGGGTAGTGCTTCATGACCACGAGATGTCCGTTCTCAGATCCTCAGGATCCAGTGTCTCGTGTGTCCAACATCAGGGGTCAAGGCCCCATCACGAATTGGAAGTTGTGGTCGTGGTCGAGATGGTTGCGGTGATAGTTCTTTGATCCGGCCGGCGCGGCCGGCCTGTCACACCCCGGAGCGACCATGCGTATGCCTGCCCTGTCTGCGGCCACCCTCGTCATTGCCCTTGGCGCTCTGACAGCGTGCGGGTCGGGCAGTGACCAGAAGAACGCCGGTCCGGAAAGCAGCGAGCCGAAGAGCACCGCGGCCGCGTCCGCGAGTGCGGCGGTCGACGGCGGGACGAAGCCCGCCGGGAAGCCGCTCACTGCCGGTGATGCCTTCACCCAGCTGTCGGCCAGGGTCTCGACTGCCAAACTCTCCGGTGTCGTCACGGAGGACAACGACCCGAACCATCTCCTCGGTCGTCCGAACCAGTACACCAGCAAGATCACCTTCACGGACTCCCGTATCAAGGCCGGCGACGTCACGGGTGCGGACCTCGGCAGCGTCGAACGCGGCGGCGCGATCGAGGTCTTCGCGACGACCGCCGACGCTCAGGCCCGCGCCGACTACATCGGGAAAGTCACCAAGGGCATGCCCATGCTCGTCGAGTACGACTACGTCAGCGGCCCCGTGCTCATCCGCGTCAGCCACTACCTGACTCCGACCCAGGCCGCCGACTACAAGGCCGGTGCCGCCTCCCTCGGGTAGAGAGCACCACACCGCCCGGGACACGCGGACATACCGAGTACTCGACCCGACGCCTGCTCCCCGCACCCGCGGGGACGTTCCCTTTCCCCGTCCTGGGTTCCGATGAGCGCGGGGACGTTGTCAGTGGGCGGGGGCACACTGACTTGCATGGTCATCTCTTCATCCACTGCAGACGATGCCTCCGACCCCTCCACTGTCTGGGTGGAGTCGATGGGCGGTCCTCTGATCGTCGTCCCCGTCTCCGCCCTGGCCTCCTGGGGCGGGTGCACGGAGAGTGGGCTTATGGCGGGAGACGCCACCGCCCCAGACGACTACGACCGGGCCTGCGCGGTGGACGATCTGGTCGGAGTGATCCCCATCGACGAGAACGGTGCGCAGGCACTGGTGCTGGCGGACGAGCCGGCGACCAGCTGCTACCTGCCCCAGCGCCGAGCGTTCCTGCGGTGGCTTGCCGCCGACTCCGAGGCAGGCCTGAGAGCCGCGGCGGACACTGTCCTCGCAGACCCGGCCACGGTGTGGGAGGAGTGCGGCACCTGGGCCTCGGACGGACCGGCGGTGCTCATGGACTCCGCCGAAGCGGGTTCCGACCTGGGCGTCGAGTACCCCGGCGGCGGGATGCCCGCCGAGGCGTCGGTCCCACTTCCCGCCGGCCGCTGGAGGGTTCGCGCCACCCAGACCAAGGTGGACGAGGAGAACTGGGTCGGTCTGGTCCAGCTCCTGCCCGCCGCATCCTGAACGGACAGTCCTTCGGGCCGGGTGCAGTCAGCCGCGGCGCCCGACGTTGTGCAGATGGGCGATGCCGAGCATCGCATGGTGCACGCCATCGCCCTTGAGGCGGCAGTCGCGCAGGATCTTCCAGGTCTTCATCCGGGCGAAGGCATGCTCGACCCGAGCGCGGATCGTGCGGTGAGAGGCGTTGTGCTCTTCCTTCCAGGCAGGCAGTTCGCTCTGTCCGGGGTCACGGCGGTGTGGGATGACGAGCCCGGTACCTCGATAGCCTCCGCCGGCTATCACTGCGGCGTTCCCGACGGCGGCCTTCGCCCCGGACAGCTCCCATGCCTTGCAGTCGTTGCGGTTGCCCGGCAACGGCCGGCCGACCACGACCACCAGTTGGGTGTCTGCGTCGATGACGACCTGGTGATTCGTCGAGTACCGGTAGTTCTTGGACCGCTCCGCCACCGCGTGGTCGCGGGTGGGAACCAGAGTGCCGTCCACGATGAGCACGGCGTCCTTGTGAAACCGCTTCTGGGGCCGGAACGCGAGAAGAGGCCCGACGTGCCTGACGATGCGGCCAGCCGCGGACTTCGAGACACCGGAGAGCGGGGCGAGCTGCCGCAGCGTCAGGTTGGTGCGCCAGTAGGCAGCCACCAGGAGCACCCGGCCCTCCAGCGAAATCCCCCACGGCCGGCCCCGCCGAGCGACGTCGGCGCCTTCCCTCCGCAGGGCACTCACCACCCTGTTGAACTGGCGCGGAGCCACACCGGTGAACGGTGCTGTCCAGGACGGCTCAGACGCTGTGATCACGTGTGACACGGTCGAGATCATCGCAGGGCAAGATCACTTACGGGACAGCCCTTACTGATCTTTTCGTTAGTTCGGTGGGCGTGGTGGGTGGAGGGTGAGGCCGGTGTGGGCGAGGAAGGGCCAGGGCAGTCGAGGGTTGTCGTTGATGCGGTGGATGCCCTGTTCGGTGGCGTCGGCGACATCGGCGAGGTGGTCGCCGGTGAGGTTGGTGAGCTCGCGTTTCTTGAGCGAGGACCACAGCAGTTCCACCGGGTTGAGCTCGGGTGTGTAGGCGGGTAATCGCTCCAGGGTGAGCCAGTCCTGCTCGGTGACCCCGGCCCGCATCGCCCGGCCCGCATCGCGCGGCTCCGGTGAGCGGACGGACCATCCCACACGAGGACCACCCGCTCCCCGCTGTAGAACGTCTTCATCTGCTCCAGGACCTCGATGAGTCCGGCGGTGTCGTAGCTGCCGGGCTTGAGGTGGAAACACAACCGTGGACCTCGGTCGGGGTCGGTGGAGACGACGCCGACCCGTTCCAGGGTCCACAGGTCGACCTCGAAGCCATGAGCCTGGGCGCCCTGCTCCAGCGCGGCCCGGACCCGCTCGACCTGGGCATCGTCCAGCTTGGGCGGCCGCCCGGTGGCCGGGCGCCGGCGCAGAGCGTCGGCGCCGTCCTTCTCCCAGACCCGTTTCCACCGCCGCACGCTCTCGTCACTGACCCCGAGCATCCGCGCGATCTCGGCACCCGAACGCCCCTGATCGAACAACTCGGCCGCCCGCACACGCCGGGCCTCGGCCAACTGCGGCCGCGTCAAAGGAGGAACAACAGCCCCGGAGGCAACGGGCGAAGGCTTGAAGGACACCCCATCAGGATCCCCCACGACATCACTGCACCCACAGAACTAACGAAAAGATCAGTAGGCGCGGCGCAGGATGTAGAACTCGCCCGCGTCGGGGTCGCCGACGGTTGCGTAGAGCTTCGGGGCCTCGCGGGTGCCGTGGACGTCGAAGCCGTCGATGTCGACGGGGCAGGCGTCGACGGAGACGTCGACCTGCCGGACGTAGGGGCTGTCGGCGGGCCCCGGGTTCCAGACGCCGATGCCGGAGCACTCGCGGACCAGGGGCTCGCCCGGGCTGGAGAAGTCGAAGGTGTGGAGGCGGGAGGCCGTGACCCTGCCGTCGGCGGTGAGGGTGAGGGTGCCGCCCCGGCCGTCCGAGTAGGTGCCGGCGGCCTGTTCCGCGTTCAGCAGCGGCGGCTCGTAGCCGATTCCGGCGGACAGCGCGATGCCGGCGAGGGTGAAGGCGCTGACGGAGGCGAGCGTGCCGAACATCGCCGCCCGCCAGAACATCGCCCGGCCGGAGAGTCGCGGCCGGTTCGGGAGCAGCAGACGCCGGGCGACGAGTGCGGGGGCGGTGAGCGCGGCTGTCGCCGCGAGCCATCCGGCGAGGCCCGCGAGGGGGCCGGTGTCCGTGAGGATCGCCCCGGCTAGGACCGGAGGGGCGGTCGCGGCGGCGGTCGCCGCCGGGACCCACCACCACGCCTCGCGTCCCGAGAAGCGGCGGCCGAGCCAGGCCGCCGTCCTCAGCAGCGGCGTCACCGCGGTCACGGTCAGGATGGCACCAAAGACGTATGCGGCGGCTACCAGGAAAGGCGCGGCGATCACCAGCAGGAACAGCGACATCGGGTTGATCGGCGTGAGCGGGCCTTCCTGGGTCTGCCCCCACACGAAGGCGGCGATCAGCCCGATCACGGCCTCGGCGAACAGCACTGTGGCACAGGCCGTCACGACGGCGCCGAACCGTTCGTTCGGGTGCGCCTGTCTCTGCCCCGCCACCCTACTCTGCATTTCTGAACGCATTCAAATCCCCTCCTGTGGTCATCATGCACCATCACGGAGGGATGATCGACCTGTGAGTGAGATCGTTTTGACGTCCGATCCGAGGATCGCCGCCGTACCCGTCGTGGGACGTGGAGAACGCCTCATGGACGTCCGCGGCAGCACGCTGCTGGTCGACCCGCGCAAACAGGGCTTGGAGAACGCCTACGCCCACCTCCGGGAAGGCGCCCTCGAACGGCTGCTCAAGGCACAGGAACTCCTCCCGGGCGACCTGCGCCTCCTGTCCGTCGAGGGCTGCCGACCGCCCTCGCTCCAGCGCGAGTACCTCAGGAGTACGCCCACCAGCTCCGCGCCGCCCACCCCGACTGGACCCCCGACTGACTGCACGTCGCCACCAGCCGCTACGTCTCCCCGTCCGACATCGCCCCCCACCGCGCCGGCGCCGCCGTCGACCTCACTCGCCGACACCGACGGCCGCGAACTGGACCTCGGCACCCGGGTGAACGCCGACCCGGAGGAGAGCGGCGGCGCCCGCTACACCCACGCGCCCGGCATCTCCCCGTGCGCCCGCGCCCACCACGAGTTGCTCGGCAGCGTCCTCACCGCCGTCGGTCTCGTCGACTACCCCGCCGAGTGGTGGCACTGGCCCTACGGCGACCGCTACTGGGCCCTCGCCACCGCCACCCCACCACCCCCTACGGCCCCGTCCCCCATCGCGGCCCCGCACCCCGTCTAGGTCCACCACGTGACCACCGCCCTCGCGGCCTGGTTGCGCGAGCACGTCGAGCGCGCGGCACAAACCGCCCGGCACCACGACCTCGACCTCACCGAACCGCACCCGGGCGGCTCCTCACTGGGATTCTCGACAGCGCTGAAAGAGGAGGCCGCCGAAGCCGAAGCCGAAGCCGAAGCCGTGGCCGCAGCCCGGCCTGCTGCTCCTGCACGACCTGCGCGATATCCATCTGAGGGCTACGGAGAACTCCCTGTACTGGGAGACGCTTCCCCAAGTCGCCCAAGTCGCCCAGGCGGCTCGCGACGACCGCCCCTCAACTTCGCATCGGCCTGTCACCCCCGGACCCTGCGGCAGACCCGCTGGACCAACACCATGATCAAGACTCTCTCCCCGCAAGCGCTCTCGAGCCTGTGAGCAGCCGAGGATCCTGCCGGCCTGGAAGGGCTCCTGGCGCTCCCGGAACCGCGCGTCGGAGCAGTCCATCGGCGCGGTACCTCTGAACCCGTCCCCCTATGCGGTGGTTCCCCGGCTCAGGTATGCCGTCCGCCTCGCGGGCGCGCAGACGTCAGGTTGAAGAACACCTCGACGCAGGTAGTGGGTCCCAGAGGCCGGCCTGCGGCCGCAGGGGAACGCCATTGGTGCGCAGCACCTCGCGGACGTCCAGGATCACCGGGAAGACCTCGTGGTTGCGGTCCTCACCCTGCTCGTCCCACGCTCTCTGTTCCGCTTCGACGGCCATCCGGTCCTCTGCGAAGACCCGCTCGGCGAACCGACGGATGAACGGCCATGCCACATGAAGGGCGGCAGGAACCCCGGGCTTCTCGATCATGAGCAGGCCGTAGGTACGGCACGTGCGCTGCTCGGCGTCTTCGGGTACGTACGCCGCCCAGAGCCTGAGGGACGGGTGGTCGGCGTCCTGCGGAACCAGGTCGAGCATCTGGTACGGGTACTGCGTGCTGATAGTCATGACATCGGCGGAGGCGGAACCGCCGATGCCCTCACCGGCCAGCAGCCCGGCGCTGCGGTTCCGCTTCCCCCCGGTGTGCGTGAACAGGTACCTGGCTTCCACCGTCTGCCCGTCGACCCGGTGGCTCAGGAGCTCCGGGTGCAGCCTGCCCACGACGCCACGGTGGAGGAACTGGTGGTTCATGTCGAGGAGGTTCTCGTGCATGAAGGAGTAGTGGCAGCGGACGGTCCGGGAGAAGGTCATGGTCCGGTACTTGGGCGAACCGTGGGCCGGCAGCTCCGGCAGCGCGGTCTCCGCTGCCTTCTTCGGGTCGCCGGGGAAGACGAAGACCAGGCCGTACGCCTCGCGGACGGGGTAGCCGCGCACTCCGCGCGGCGGCCGGCCGTCCCCTTTGGAGAGGTAGGGGATCTGGGAGATACGGCCGTCACCGCGGTAGGCCCAGGCGTGGTAGCAGCAGCGGAGCGTCTCGCCTTCCACCACGCCCATGCTCAGGGGGACCTGCCGGTGCGCGCACCGGTCCTCCAAGGCGTGTACGGCCCCGCTCTCACCGCGGTAGAGCGCGATGCGCTCACCGGCGAACGCGGTCGCGTATACCCGCCCTTGGCGTACTTTCCTCGACAGCGCGATCGGGTACCAGTAGTCCGGGTTCGCGCCCACGCGCCGTAGGTCGGGAAGGCCCGCGGACTCCGGCATCGTGTGTCGGAAGCGCTGGACGCCGTCGCTGCTGGGGACGGGCGGCGTGGTGCCGCTGCCAGGCGGTGTTCCGGCCATACGCACTCCCTCTGTTCCGTCGGGTGGGACATCGGGCACGCGGGGTTTCAGCGCGCATGATCCGGTCGAGCCCGCCTGCACCGGGCCGCCGAGCGACGGCTGGGGCCTTGGCTTTCTCCATCCTGACCTTTCGCCCCTCCTGCCGCATCAAGGGCAGGTCCGCGTGGGTGACCTCGTTTGGTTCCCTGCTGCCGCCGCTGGTCCGGTCGAGCGCAGCCTCCGGCTGAAGCACTACTAGTGCCGTGACCGGGAAGGTTCGCCGGGTTGCTCGCCGTGCTGGTTGGAAAAGGCTTCTCCAGCCAGCGTGGGGAGGCGGCATGGCGCAACCGGTCCCGGTTCGCAGGCTGACCGAGCAGGAGGGTCAGGGACTTCAGCACGTCGTCCGGCGAGGCAGTGGCAGCTCAGTGCGGTTCCGGCGGGTGATGATGCTGCTCGCCTTGGCCGGCGGCAGCACGGTCCCGGTCATAGCCCGTCTGGTCCAGGTGGACGAGGACACCGTCCGCGACCTGATCCACAAGTTCAACGCGATCGGGCGCGAATGCCTCAACCCTCGATGGGCGGGAAGCTGTTCCCGCCTTCTCGATCGTGACGACGAGGGCTTCGTCGTCCAGGTGGCCACCCCCCGCCCGACCGCTGGCTCGTCCTGGGCAGAACAGGGACGGCCCGACCGACTGCCTGCAACGTTCCGCCGAACCCGCGGGGTCACCTACTTCCACAGCTGCTCCTCAGTCGGCGACGACCAGATGTGGGGGATCAACCGGCGCCGCAAGGGCATCGACCACACCTGGGCGACCCTGCGAACCGTCCGGGCGGGCCGCCGGACGGCGCCCCGATCTACGTGATCCTCGACAACCTCTCCGCCCACACGAACGGGCGGATGAAGAGATGGGCGGCCAAGAGCAAGGTCGAGCTGTGATCTACCTCGACCTGCGCCTCTTGGGCCAACCCCATCGAAGCCCACTTTGGACCGCTGCGGCAGTTCACCCTGGCCAACTCGAACCATCCCAACCACACGGTCCAAACCCGGGCCATCGGCGAGGTGCGACCCCTGCTCGCCGAGCGGGGGTGCACCGTCAGCCCCGACGTGCGGCTGCGGACCCTGGCCGAGGTCGTCGACCATCTCGGTGTCAGCGGGAAGACCGGCATCATCGACGGCGCCGAGGTCCGGGTCCGGCGGCCGGCCGCCGGAGGTAAGGACCGGGACAGTTTCATCTCCGGCAAGAACAAGCAGAATGCCGTGAAGTCCATGATGGTCACGGATGGCGAGGGGCGCGTGCTGTGGTGCAGCCGGCCATGCCCGGAAGCTGCGCGGACATCACCCACGCCCGGCAGTTAGGGCTGGTCAAGCTGCCGACTGATGGGCCCGCGGTCGAAATTCTCGCCGACGCCGGCTACTAGGGCCTCGGCGCCCAGACCGGCGGATGCGTGGTGACACCGCCGCACCGCAAGTTCAAGAAGAACGCCCCCGGCTGGTACGAGGAGATGTACGAGCGACGGCGCAAGGCGCACTCCTCGCGACGCATCCGGGTCGAGCACGGCATTGCCCATCTGAAGAACTGGCGGTCCCTGACCCGCCACCTCGGCCGCCGCGAGCACATGAGTGACATCGTCCGGGCCACCGCCGGCCTGCTGTCCCATCAGCAGACCGCGGACCTGATCCCCGTACAGCAGAGGTGAGCACCGGGCCCCGCCGTAGTCCTCGACGCCTCACCGCCTACCATGGGCGAGCTCGTCAGGTCTGTTTGACGATCCCCGGCCACCGGCTGCGGAGGCTGTTCCCCACGTGCAGCAGGGGCACCACCCGGAAGGGTGGCTTCCGCCTTCTGCGTACGATGCCGGTTGTCAGCTTTCATATGTATGTATGGATGGAAGGGCTCCGCGCCACCATGTCAGGCCCCCAGAGCCACGACTCCTCGCCTCCCCCTTCTTCCGCAACCGGCCCCTGGTGGCAGACGGGCGCGGCACGCGGGGGAGCCATCGCCGCCGTCCCCCTGCTGGGACTGGTGAACGACCGGCTCGGCGGGGTGATGCTCCTTGTCACTCTGTTCCTCTTGTGGTGGCGCAACCCCTGGCCCATGCCGGGCAGGCTCGTCGCCTCGGTCGCGGCGATGGCCCTCTTCGGGGCGGTGCTCCCCGAGCAGCCGGCCGGCACTCCGGCCCGGGCGGCGAACGCCGAGACCGCGAAGCCGCCCGCGCGCCCGAGTCGCTTCCCCACCCCCTCGCGGGCGACGCCTGAGGCCACGATGCCCACGGTGCCCGACTTCACGGGCGACTCGCTTGACGTGGCTTTCCCGAAGTCGCGGAGGAGGGGCTTCACGGTCATCTATCACGACGCCTCGGACCAGAACCGGAAGGTGACGGCGCGTTCACTGTGGAAGGTCTGTTTCCAGGTGACTGGTGGATCGTCCGAGGAACCGGTCGTGGACTTCGGTGTCGTACGCCGAGAGGAACCGTGCCCTGCGGCCGAGGGCAAGACGGTGCCGTGGCAGAAGATGCCCGACGTCCTGGGGCTGACCTGGCGCGCCGCTGTCCCGAAGGTGACGGCCGCGGGCGTATCCGAGGAAGACGTGCGCGCCAAGGCCGCGTACCTCAACGACACGCTCCCTCGTGAGGGCGAGTACGACGACTGGCGCGTGTGCCGGCAGGACCCGGCGAGCGACAGTCCCCTCACCGACGAGGTCTACATCGTGAGCCTCGCGCTCTCCTCGCCCGACCACGGCTGCCCCGCCCCGGACCGGGGCAGGGACGCCTACCTGCCGGACCGTGACGACGACGGCGACCCTGACTACCTCGACCCCTATCCCCGCGACCGGAACCGCACGAGGCTGTACCCGAACGGAATCCCGGGCGATTCGGGCGGCTCCGGAGGTTCAGGCAGCTCCGGCGACGGCTCGCGCATCTGCCGCCACACACGCTGGTGCTGACGGTGCGTCGACGTGGCGGAGAAAGGTCCGGTCTGCGCTGATTCTCGCGCTCCAACCTCCAGAGCGTCGCATCAGGGCCACCGCCAACCAGCCGGTGGCCCGCACCCTCGACCCAGCGATTCACCGCGACCGTTGCAGTTGGTGCGCGATTCCCGGGGCCGAGGCGCGACGTACCTGGCGGAGCAGGGGGGCGCCGCCGGCGGACCAGAGCGCAGCGAAGCGCACGGCAACAGCTGCGGGCGTGCTCCTGGCCGCCGTCCTCGCCCCGGCTGCGCACGCCTACGGGCCCGGCGGCGCATCTGCGAGGGCGCCAGCATGGACATCCAGGTCCGAGCCGAGGGCGGGACACTCTCCGGCGGCTCCCCGGCCGCCACGGTTCCGGCCGGCACTGAAGGAATCGCAAGCCGTGTCATCACCCTGAGCACACTCTTCGTCCGGCAGATGGGGGAAGGTTCACGGGTATGTGAGGATCCGCCCGTGAAGTGCGACGTGTGCGGACGAGCGATGTGGCAGTGGCCTGTGCCGCCGACTGCTCGGGAAGAGCAAATCTGTTCCTGCTCCTGGTGTTATGCCTCGACCCATGTGGGCGGCGAGTGGTTCGAGATCTCGCGGCCCCCGTACCGGCCCATGGGCATGCGCTGGCAGCCAGCCGTCACTGACCGCCTTTCCCCTGACGTCTCTCATGCCTTCGGTGCCTACGACGCAACGTTGTGCGGGATCCAGCGAGTCGGCATGGCGCCCTCCGACTACTGGTGGCTGCCAGAGAGGGAGGGCGCCTGCGATGACTGTCGATCCGCGGCGAGCGTCATCGCCGGTCGCTGGCCTCAGGCCATGCGCGGCGAGGACGCGCGCATCAGCGTCCCCCGGTCGGAAACCTCCGGATAGCTCGCAACGGGACAGCAGCCTTCCCGGGGGCTCACACTGTGCTGCCGTAAGGCAACTGCATTGGTCTTCGCCAGCCCTCAGGCCCTTGCTTCGGTCACTGTCACCCGGTGCGAATCGGCATCGTCGTGGCCGGCCCCGGCACACGCCGGGCGACAGCGCCCCTCCGGCAACAGAGGTACGTCCTACGGGACAGCGGATCCGACCCGGCAGCCCGTCAACAAGGTTCAGGATCGGTACGCGGGAGGAAGGACCGCCGTCCCGCTAACGGCGTATCGCGCTGCTCCGTCTGGGGGATGCCTTGTCGGACGAGGTCCCTACTGTCCGCCAACGGGTTGAGCCCAGCCCAACACGGACTCGGCGAGGGAGAGAGCCCGATGGTGTTCGTCGGGGTGCACGGAGAGTGGGGGCGGATCGACGCCACTGAAGCCGACCTCGGGTGCAGACAGGACCGGGAGAGCATCTACAAGGCCTTGTGCTCACGAAGCCACGGCGAAGTGATAAGACGTCATATCAATTGGTGAGGTGCCGTCGGGTGAACGGTGCCGTTCCCAGGACGAGTGCGGCGAAGGCGGTGAGTCGTTGAAGGCCGGGCTGAGCGGCGAGGTTGCTGTGCTGGATGCCATACACCGCGTACCAGTTGGCGGCGAGGTCGGTCGCCATGATGGCGCAGGCGAGGTCGGTCCCTCGGCGTTTGCCACGGATTAGGAGCACGGCGGCGAGCGTGTCGAACAGTGCCAGCGACGACCAGTAGAGGTTGAGCCACCCTGGTGCCCAGTCGTGCGGGCGCAGACCATGGCGGAGCAGGTCGGTGACGTGCGCGGAAGCGCCGCCGATGAGCAGGACGGCTGCGGTGCCGCAGGCCGATATGACCGCCCGACGCGGGGTGTGGTGCATCCATCCGATCACGCTGTGGATCGTCCCACCTACGGGTGTCGCCCGTCAGGCTGCCGGTCTGCGGTAGCAGATGAGGGTGCAGGCGATGGCGGTGAAGGCCAGGAAGTGGTCGGCCTTGCGTTCGTAGCGGCGGTGCAGGCGGCGGCAGCCGCCCAGCCAGGACATCGTGCGCTCGATCGTCCAGCGATGTCGGCCCAGCCGTGTGGAGGATTCGACGCTCCTGCGGGCGATGCGGTGCCGGATGCCGCGCGAGCGGAGCCAGCGGCGCAGGTGGTCGTAGTCGTACCCCTTGTCCGCGTGGAGCTTGGCGGGCCGCCGCCGGCGTGGGCCGCGTCGGGAGCGGATCGGAGGGATGCCGCGTGCCAGCGGCTCAAGCGCCTGGCTGTCGTGGAGGTTCGCGCCGGAGATCCCGACGGAGATGGGCAGACCGGTCCGCTCGGTGATCAAGTGGATCTTCGATCCTTTCTTGCCCCGGTCGACAGGATTCGGACCTGTCAGTTCCCCCCTTCAGGGCCCGCATGTTCACCGAGTCGATCGCGCAGCGCGATCAGTCGGGGCCGCCGCGCGAGCCCAGCTCGTCGAGGACGACGCGGTGCAACTTGGCCCAGACCCGGGCGGTACTCCACTCGGTGGAGCGCCGGTGTGCGGTCGGCCCCGACGGACCGAAGGCCGGCGGCAGCTGCCGCCAGGTGCAGCCTGTCGTGGCCACGAAGACGATCGCGGCCAGCACTTCGCGGTCCCCGTACCGGCGTCGGCCGCCGCCCTGCCGTCGTACCGGAGCGGGCGGGACCACCCGCTGGAACAGCTCCCACAGCTTATCCGGCACCAAACGCTCGACCATCGCCACACAGGGCAGGCTACTCAACCCACCAAATGAGACGACGTCTTAGAGGTCCTAACAAAGGCGTTGGACGTGTCGGTAGGTGATCAGGCAGGTCGCGAGGCCGAGGAAGGCTTCGTGGATGTCGTCGCGTCGTTCCC